>CAZFYX010000055.1:0-38594 GCA_964523885.1 uncultured Burkholderiales bacterium
CCTGGTCGAAGCCCGCAGCGCCTATCACCGCCTGTCCGCGCTGCTGGGCAAGCCCGGACAGGACGTGCAGGCGACCGAACTGCCGGCCCCCGAAGGCGCCTTGACGGTCGAACGGGTGGTGTTCGGCGTACGCCCCCAGGAACGCCTGATCCTGAAGGGGGTCGGCTTCCAGCTCGGCGCCGGAGAGTCCCTGGGGATCATCGGCCCGAGCGGTTCCGGCAAGTCGACCCTGGCACGCCTGCTCATCGGGATCTGGAAACCAGGCTCCGGCCACATCCGGCTGGATGGCGCGGAGATCGGTGCGTGGCCGCGCGAGCGGCTGGGCCCGTACATGGGCTACCTGCCGCAGGACATCGAGCTGTTCGCGGGCACGGTGTCGGAGAACATCGCGCGCATGGGTGAAGTCGACTCCGAGGCGGTGGTGGAGGCTGCGCAACGCGCGCAGGCCCATGACATGATCCTGCGCCTGCCGCACGGCTACGACACCGAGATCGGCGACGGCGGCGCGGTGCTGTCCGGCGGGCAGCGCCAGCGCATCGCGCTCGCGCGCGCACTCTACGGCCGCCCGCGCCTGGTGGTGCTGGACGAGCCCAACTCCAACCTCGACGGCGAAGGCGAGGAAGCGCTGATGCGTGTCCTGGCCATGCTCAAGCAGGAGCGGACGACCGTGGTCATGATCACGCACCGTCCTTCGCTGCTCGCGGGCATCGACCGCGTGCTGGTGTTGCGCGACGGTGCCGTGGAGCAGTTTGGCACGCGCGCCGAAGTCTTCTCCAAGGTCACGCGTGCGCCCGGCCCTGCCCCGGCGGTTGCCGTCCGGCGGGTGGAGGGCTGACCGATGCTGGCAGTGCTGCGCAAGCTGATGCTTCCCCCGATCGAGGTCGAACACGGGGACGATGCCCGGCGCATCGTGCGGATGGGGCTCGTGGTCATCGTCGTGCTGGTCTTCGGCATCGGCGGGTTCCTCGCCTTCGCACCGCTCTCGGGTGCGATCGTGGCGCCCGGGGTGGTCAAGGTGGATCTCAACCGCAAGGTCGTCCAGCACCAGGAAGGCGGCATCGTCGGCCAGGTGCTGGTCCGTGATGGCGACCGGGTGCAGGCGGGCCAGACCCTCCTCACGCTGGAAGATGTGCGCGTCGACGCCACCAACGAGCTGCTGCGCACGCAGCTCGATGCCGAGATCGCCCGCGGTGCACGGCTCACCGCAGAAGGCCGCTTCGACGGCACGATCCGGTTCCCGCAGGACCTTGCGGCACGCGGGGGCGACGCCCGCGTGCACGAGCTGCTGGCGCGCGAGCGTTCGCTGTTCGCCGCGCGGCGCGAGAGCCTGGAGGGGCAGATCCAGCTGCTGCGCACGCAGATCCGCGAGACCGAAGGAGAGATCCAGGCCTGGACGGAGCAGCTCAAGGCGGGCGACGATGCGATCCGGCTGCAGAAGGAGGAGCTGGCGCAGAACGAGAACATGCTCGGCCAGGGATATGTCTCCAAGACCCGTATCCTCACGCTGCAACGCGCAGTGGCAGAGTACGAGTCCCGGCGCGGCGAGAACCTGGCCGAGATGGCGAAGGCCAAGCAGCGCGTGGCGGAGCTGCAGCTGCGCATCGTGACGCTGCGCACGAGCTACATGGAGCAGGCGGCGAACGAGCTCAAGGAATCGACTGCCCGGGTCTTCGATCTGCAGGAGCGCCTGCGGCCCTCACAGGACGCAGCAGAGCGGCAGGTGGTGAAGGCGCCCGTGGCGGGCGAGGTGGTCAACCTGCGCGTGACGACGGCGGGCGCCGTGGTCGGGCCGCGCGACCCCCTGCTCGAGCTCGTCCCTGAGAATCCCGACCTGATCATCGAGGCGCGCGTGCGGCCCGAGGACATCGCCAGCGTCACCAAGGGCGCCATGGCGGACGTGCGTCTAACGGCCTACAAGCAGCGTATCACCCCGGTCGTGGACGGGGAGGTCGTGTATGTCTCCGCGGACCGGGCACAGAACCGTCCGGAGGAACCGCCCTACTACCTGGCCCAGGTGCGCGTCAGTCCCCAGGCGTTGCATGCTGCGGGAGACCTCAAGCTGATGGCGGGGATGCCGGCCGAGGTGTTCATCCGCACCGAGACGCGCACTGCGTTGCAGTACCTGCTGACCCCGGTCTCGGCCTACCTGCAGCGCTCGATGCGCGAGCCGTGATCCGGCCCGCGCCCCGGGTGCAACCTCACACCACCACGAAGTCGCTCTCCGAAAGCGAGGCCGGGGTGTTGGTCAGCACGGCAAAGGCCACTGCGGCCGAGCCCACATCGCTGCCGTCCTGATCGTAGTACAGCGTGCCGGTGGTGTTGTCGTAGATGATGTGCTGATCGGTCGCAGTCGCCACTGCGCCGGCGCCCTGCACGAAGGCCGACGCCGGCAGCGGGGTGGCCGCCAGCAGGCCCGCGAACGCCTCGCTGTCGAGCAGGATCTTGTCCGTGCCGGAGACGAAATCGCGGATCTCATCCACGCCGGCATCTGTGCCGGGCGGCAGATCGAACACGAAGCTGTCCGCGTCCGTCCCGCCGCAGAGGATGTCGTTGCCGGCTCCGCCGCTGAGCAGATCCGCGCCCGAGCCACCGACCAGCGAATCGTCTCCGCCGTCCCCGAGCAGCGCATCGTCGCCTGCGCCACCGCGCAAGGTGTCTGCACCATCGCCGCCACTCAGCGCGTTTGCGCCGGCGTTCCCGACGATCATGTCGGCGCTGTCGGTACCGACGACGTTCTCGATGCTGCCGAGCAGGTCCCGATTGCCCCAGGAGTCCAGCGCCTGGTTGCCGGCGAGCCGGATGCCGCAGGCCTTGAGGAGCTCGTTGCCGAGGTTTACCACCACGCCGCGGGTGCCGCCATCCTGCGAATAGTCGGCGGTGTCGTCGCCTTCGCCGCCGAAGAGGTGATCATTGCCGCGCCCGCCGGTCAGGGTGTCGTCGCCGCATCCGCCTTGCAGCTTGTCATTGCCCAGACCGCCGCTGAGCAGGTCATCACCGGCTCCACCGAGCAGGTGATCGTTCCCGACTCCACCATCGAGCTCGTCGTCGCCATCCCCGCCGTCGAGCCAGTCGTTGCCCGAGCTGCCGGTCAGCCAATCGTTGCCGGCACCACCATCCAGTCGATCATTGCCGCTGCCCCCGTGAAGGATGTCATCGCCATCGTTGCCGCAGAGGCGGTCGTTGCCACGCCCGCCCAGAATCGTGTCATCGCCCAGGCCACCGGCAATGCGGTCGTTTCCGTTCAAGCCATAGATCGTGTCGTTTGCGTCGGTACCGACGAAGACGTCGCTCTTCCGGGTCAGGATGATGGCGCCGGGCGGGATCACTCCCGGCAGCCCATCATCGTAGTCCGAAGGGATGGAGCAGTGATCGTGGCCGTGGCCGGGGTGTTCGCGGCCTTCCGTTTCCCACGGTGCCTTGGATGGTTTCATGCAGGTCTCCAGATTATCGTTATGCACGACGTCTCCATACCACGACAAATCCCGGTCTGGATGCTCGCGCGACAGCAGTCTGAGGGTAGCGCGGGGGAACGGTGGCGCCAATGACAGATCGCGCCGATCTTGCAATCCGTAAATGTTCGGCCCGATCCGCCCTCATCCAGGAGGCGGGGCGCCGCGAGAAGGGAAACCGGCACGCGCTCCGACCGGAGCGCGTGCCAGGCCTCAGATCACCTGGATATCGGTCGCCTGGAGCGTCGGAAGCGTGTCCAGCGTGGCGACCAGCACGGCTCCACCATTGGCGTTGCCGTTGACGTCGTAGTACAGCTTGCCGCTGCTGGTGTCGTAGACCAGGTAATCGTTGGCGTCCTGTCCGTTGGCCAGTCCCGCCCCCGCCACCAACATGCCCGGGTCCAGCGGTCCTGTCGCAAACCCCAGCTTGGCAAACACCGCGTTGTCCATGAGGATCCGATCCGTGCCGCTGATGAAGTCCGCGATGTGGTCGGCATTGGTCGCGGCGTTCGGTGCGGTGTTGAAGACGAACTGATCCGCGCCATCCCCGCCGGTCAGGATGTCATTCCCCAAGCCGCCTGCGATGACGTTGGCACCACTGTTGCCGGTGATGCTGTTGCCGAGCGTGTTGCCGGTGCCGTTGATGTCTGCGGTGCCCTGCAGTTCCAGATTCTCGACGTTGGCACCGAGCAGGTAGCTGATGCTCGCACGTACCGTGTCCACGCCGCCGGCCGCGCCGCCGATGGTCTCGCTCACGATATCGCCGCCGTCATCCACCACGTAGGTGTCGTTGCCGGCTCCGCCGGCCATGAGGTCCTTGCCGACGCCGCCATCGAGCACGTTGCTGCCGCTGTTGCCGGTGAGCTTGTTGTCCAGATCGTTGCCGGTGCCATCGATGCTGGCCGTACCGGTCAGCGTGAGCTGCTCGACGTTGGCGCCCAGCGTGAAGCTCACGCTCGACTCCACCCGGTCCACCCCTCCCGCGGCGCCCGCGATGCTCTCGGTGACCGTGTCGCCGGCATTGTCGACGACATAGACATCGTTGCCGCCCAGCCCGTCCATGTGGTCCGCGCCGGCCTTGCCGTCCAGCCGGTTGGCCGCACTGTTGCCGGTCAGGTCGTTGTCCAGCTCGTTGCCCGTCCCGTTGAGCGCCGCACCGCCGAGCAGCACCAGCTTCTCGACGTTGGGCGTCAGCGCGTAGCTGATGGTGGAACGCACGGTGTCAGTGCCCTCGCCCGAGGCCTCGACCACGGTATCGACACCCAGGCCGATCTCGTAGGTGTCGTCGCCCAATCCGCCGATCAGCTTGTCGTTGCCGGCCCCGCCGACGAGAAGATCGTTGCCTTCCAATCCCGACAGGATGTTGTTGCCCGCGTTTCCGACCAGTTCGTTGTCCAGTGCGTTGCCGGTGCCGTTGATCGATGCCGTCCCGACCAGCACCAGCCGCTCGACCTCCGCCGGCAGGACGTAGGTGATCGCCGAGCGGACGGTGTCGAGGCCTTCGCCGGTGCTCTCGACAATGGTGTCCACGCCCATGCCGGCAGCGACGATGTAGGTATCGTCGCCCTTTCCGCCCAGCAGCGTGTCGTTGCCCGCCCCGCCATCGAGCACGTCGTTCCCGTCCCCGCCATCGAGGGTGTCGTTGCCCCCGAGACCCAGCAGCGTGTCGTTGCCGCCCAGGCCGGACAACCGGTTGGCGATCGAGTTGCCCGTGATGGTGTTGTCCAGCTCGTTGCCCACGCCTTCGCTCTCGGCGATGTGCAGGGCATCGATCGTGATGTGGGACAGTCCGGACTGGCCATTGGTGTCGAGCTTCACCACTGCCGTGAAGGCATCGGTCCCGGGGTTCCAGGTGAAGGTACCGCGCTCGATCCCCGCCGTGCCGGCTGCGTCCGTGGCATGCATGTACGTGCCATCGGCGAACAGGGTGATGACATCGAGGTCGCCCGCGCTCCCCAGGACCCAGGCTCCGACCAGCGGGTTGACGGCGCTGTCCACGCGCGACAGGACGAACGCTCCGTCGCTGGTGAAGGCCGTCAGCTTGTCGCCGCTCACGGTGATGCGGGCGGCGTTCGCATCCGACAGCCCCCACTCTCCGTTCGTGTCCACGACCGTGTTCGCCGAGAACACTCCGGTCGTCGAATCCCAGGTGTACGTCCCGCGCTCCATGCCATCCTGGCTGCCCGGGTCGTTGTTCGGCCCGTCCTCGGCATGGACGTATGTTCCGTCGGCAAGCAGCGTCACCACGACCCGGCCCGCGCCCTGGTTCAGGTACCAGCTGCCCACGATCGGGTTGCTCGCATCGGTCGCGCGCGAGAGCAGGAAGACGCCGTCGGTACCCGCATCGATGACAGCGGTGTTGCCCTTGGCCTCTGCTGCCAGCGTCAGGTTCTCGACGTTCGCAGTCAGCGCGTAGTACGGAAGCGGGCTGATGACCAGGTCGATGCCGTCGCCCGGCTGCTCCGTCACTGTGTCGCCCTCGCGCCCCAGCACGTAGGTGTCGTTGCCGGCGCCGCCCTCGAGGGTGTCGCTGCCAGCTCCACCGATCAGCTGGTCCGCACCGCCGCCACCTTCGATAAAGTCGATGCCGCCACCGCCTGACAGGATGTTGTTGCCTGCATTGCCGATGATGTGATTGGCGAGCTCGTTGCCGGTCCCGTTGATCGGCCCCGAACCCAGCAGCGTGAGGTTCTCGAGATTCACGCCCAGCGCGTAGCTGATCTTCGACTGGACGGTGTCGGTGCCTTCGCCCGGCTTCTCCGTCACCACGTCGCCTGGATTGTCCACCACGTAGGTGTCGTCGCCCAAACCGCCGAGCAGCCGGTCTGCCGCGCCGCCGCCATCGAGCAGGTCATCGCCCGCATTGCCCAC
The DNA here is from genome assembly GCA_964523885.1 of uncultured Burkholderiales bacterium. GTDB lineage: Bacteria > Pseudomonadota > Gammaproteobacteria > Burkholderiales > SHXO01 > SHXO01. Next base: position 6,321 of record CAZFYX010000055.1, read on the forward strand.
CAGGATATTGCTGGCGCCATTGCCGATGAGGACGTTGTCTCCATCGTTCCCCGTGGCGTTGGTGGCACCCCCGCCGGTCAGGGTGATGTTCTCCAGGTCCGCACGCGACTGGATGCCGTAGGACAGGCTGCTGCGGACCGTGTCCACGCCATCGCCTGCCGACTCGTCCACGACGTCGCCCGCGTTGTCCACCACGTAGACGTCATCGCCCAGACCGCCGCGCATCACGTCTGCACCCGTGCCGCCGTCGAGAAGGTCGTTGCCAGACCCGCCGATCAGGGTGTCATTCCCGCCAGCGCCGCTGAGCGTGTCGTTGCCGGCGCCGCCGTCGAGCGTGTTCGCGGACGCGTTGCCGACCAGCGCGTTGTCGAGCGCGTTGCCGGTCACGCTGAATGCGCCTGCACCGAGGAGTGTCACGTTCTCGACCTCGGACAGGTTCCCCGCGGCAAGGTCGATGAGCGCCGGCGCCGCGACCGAGTAGGCGATGCGCAGCGTATCGCTGCCTTCGCCGGCACCCTCCGTGACCAGGCCCAGTTCCTCGACGCGGTCGAGCACGTAGACGTCGTTGCCGAGACCGCCACTCATCTGGTCCACCCCAACCCCGCCGTCCAGCGTGTCGTTGCCACCACCGCCAATCAGGGTGTCGTTGCCGACACCACCTGCAAGAATGTTGTTCCCCGTGTTTCCGGTCAGCACGTTGTCCAGACCGTTGCCGGTTCCGTTGAGGTTCAGCGCTCCGGTCAGCTCGAGCTTCTCCAGGTTCGCGCCCAGCAGGTAGCTGATGCCGGAGCGCACGGTGTCGACGCCGCCAGCAGGCCCGGCCAGCGTTTCCTTCACCACGTCCGTGACGACGTCCACCTCGTAGATATCGTCCCCTGCACCGCCCACCATCAAGTCGCTGCCGGCATCGCCTGCAAGGGTGTCGTTGCCGCCGTTGCCCACGAGCACGTCGTTGCCGCCCTTCCCGACGAGCACGTTGTCTGCGTCGTTGCCGGTGAGGACGTTGGCCAGATCGTTGCCGGTGCCCGCTACGGCACCCGAGCCGGTAAGCGTGAGCTGCTCGAGGTTGGCGCCCAGCTGGAAGCTGACGCTCGAGTCGACCCGGTCGACTCCACCGACGGCCCCCGCCTTGGTCTCCGTCACCTCATCGCCGGCGTCGTTGACGACATAGACATCGCTGCCATCGCCGCCTTCGAGGTGGTCGGCTCCGCCGCCGCCGTCCAGCCTGTCGTTCCCGGCGCCGCCGAGAAGGTGATTCGAGCCGCTGTTGCCGGTAATCGAGTTGGCCAGCGCGTTGCCGGTGCCATCGATGTCCGCGGTACCAGTGAGGACGAGGTTCTCGACGTTGACCCCAAGGGTGTAGCTGATGGAGTTCTCCACGGTGTCGGTGCCGGCGCCGGCGCCTTCCACCACGGCGTCGCCGGCATCATCGACGACGTAGGTGTCGTTGCCCAGACCGCCGGACATGCTGTCTGCACCTTCCCCGCCATCCAGCCGATCATTTCCCGCCCCCCCGATCAGCGTATCGTTCCCGCCGAGGCCGCTCAGGATGTTGTTGCCGACATTGCCGGTCAGGACATTGGCCAGTGCGTTGCCCGTCCCGTTGATGTTCGCGGTACCGAGCAACACCAGGTTCTCGACGTTGTCGGGCAGGACATAGCTCGCCGTGCTCTGCACCGTGTCGACCCCTTCGTCCGCGTTCTCCGTCACGATGTCGCCGGTGTTGTCGACCACGTAGGTGTCGTTGCCGGTGCCCCCGACCATCGTGTCGGCGCCCGCGCCGCCGTTCAGCAGATCGTCGCCGTCATCGCCGTAGAGCTGATCGGCGTTCGGGCCCTTGACGGTGATCGAGTCATTGCCCGCTCCAGCGTGGAACGTCATTCCCGCAGGGGAGTTGTTGGTGTAGTTGATGACGTCGTTGCCCGGCAGGTTGTCCCCACTTACCAGCGCGAACAGGTCGTCGAACGAATCGACGGTAGAGAAGGCATCGACTGGCATGGAAAGGCCTGCCATTGTCACCGTGTCCGAGCCCGACGTTACGGTGATCTGGGTGACCGTGCCTGCTATTCCAAGCGGATCGCTGCCATCAGTGAGCGAGAAGCTTCCCTTTAAGGCCATCGAGACTCCACCGCTCTTAAAGGCGGCTGATGTGACCGTTCCGAAAATCTCCCCGGTATACGAGTCCATTAGGAGGTTTCCGCCGAAGCTGACGGCCACTCCGGGGCCAGCGAGTTGGATCGACGTTATAGACCAGATGTCAGCCCAGAAATCGATAGTGCCGACCAGCCGCAGCGCTTCCTGCCCAGCAGGATAGCTGTACTGTATATCCTTGATGATGGGTTCGTCGCCATCGAGGCCCGATCCGAAAACCGAGACCGTTCCGTGCGGTTGGCCAGCCAGGTACAGAATGGCTGTTATGAATGTCGACGAACTGCTTGTTATAGATAGTTGCCCCCCATACAGGATCTCGTCGAGTCGGCTCTCGAATTGACTCAGACTATTCGCGAACTGCGCCGTGTCGAAGGAAACTGTGGACCAGTCGACGGCTGTGGTGCCGGTGATCGTTGTCATGCTGCGGTCTCCTTGCGCGATCCGTCCTTGGCGGCGACGGATGCGACTTCAATGGCTGCTCTAGATGGTGGCAGCTCTGTGAAATAAAAGCCTATCCCGATCGGGTATGACTCACGTTGAGCCAAATCAACCCGATAGGGCGACACGCCGTGGGACATGCGCAGATCGCCCGCGATTGGGTCAGCCTAGCGCCGGGTGCACGACCTCACAAGGGCGCAAATGTCAATTTGATTCGCAACTTGGCCAAACATGGTGTGACGGGCGTCATACCGGGCCAAATGTGACTGGACAGCCCCGGAGTGGCTGTCTGGAGAGGAATTTGAGGACTGGTAGGGAGCGGTGTCACCCCCATCCGGCTGCGATTGGCAGCCTAACCCGCGATGGGCAACCGCATGACCGGATGAGGGGTTGTCGTGGATGGTCGATGAAGCGCCATCCACGGCGTGAGGGCTTTGCTTGCCGCTCGGCCGCCTGCCCCGGGAGCGGACGGCGGCGAGTGGGAAGCGTGACGCGGCGGATCTACTCTGCTCAGATCAGGGCAGTGACGTCCGCGTCCACATACACGGTGGCCAACCCCGCACTGTACGTGTGGTAGAGCACGCCGCCGATGGCATCGTCCGCACCCTGGGTCCAGGTTGCGGCCCCGCTCGCCACGAGCGAAACCGAATCCCCTGCATTGCCGTCGACGACCAGCCGGTTGGTCGTGTCCGAAAGCGCGAGGATGTCCGTCACATTTGCAATCAGCGCGTTGTTACCCGCGCCCGTGAGGTCGATCACCTCGAGGCCGGTGTACCGCGTGTTCGGAACCAGGGTCAGATCCAGCGACGCTCCCGAACCGGCAAAGAGCAGGGTGTCGATCCCCGCGTTGCCGGCCACGACTGTGTCGATCGGGTCGAAGAAGAACGTGTCGTCACCCAGGCCTCCGAACAGCTGGTCGAGCCCCAGCCCTCCGTTCAGGATGTCGCTTCCGACGCCACCGCTGAGCACATTGTCGGCGTTGTTCCCGTTGAGGACGTTGTCGAGTTGGTTGCCGGTGCCGTTGATGTTCGCACCGCCGATCAGCCACAGGTTCTCCTGGTTGGCACCGAGCGTCCGCGACACCGTGCTCTCCACGGTATCGATTCCCTCGTTGGCCAGTTCCGTCACCACATCGGATGCGCTGTCCACCACATAGTGGTCGTCCCCCGCCCCCCCAAGGATGGTGTGCACGCCGACGCCGCCTTCGAGACGGTCGTTCCCCCCGCCACCCTTCAGGATGTCATTGCCTGCGTCGCCGGTCAGGATGTTGTTTCCATCGTTCCCCGTCAGCGCATTGGCCAGCGTGTTGCCGATCGCATCGACATCACCGAGACCTGTCAGGACGATGTTCTCGACGTTCAAGAGCAAGGAGATGTCGAAGTCCAGGTCGGTCTTCACCGTGTCGATGCCGCCGGCGGCGCCGGCGGCGGTCTCGACGACCGCGTCGTTGAGACTGTCGACGATGTAGGTATCGTTCCCCGTCCCCCCGATCATCATGTCGTCCCCGGCACCGCCGTCGAGGATATCGTTGCCCGCCCCGCCGTCCAGCGTATTGTCCTGCCCGTTCCCGGTAAGGCTGTTCGCCAGGCTGTTGCCCGTACCGGTGATGGCGGCGCCGAGCAGCACGAGGTTCTCGACGTTGACCAGGCTGGCCACCGCGAGGCTGTAGCCGTCGATGGCCGTCTCGACGGTGTCGATGCCACCGCCTGCGAGCTCGGTGATCGCATCCCCTGCGTCGACGTCCGAATAGGTGTCGTTGCCGGCACCGCCCTGCAGGATGTCGTTGCCGGACTGCCCGCTCAGGACATCGTTGCCCAGATTCCCCAGCAGCGTGTCGTCGCCGTCCCCGCCATTGAGAATATCGTTGCCGGCACCGCCGTCGATCACGTTGACGGCATCGTTGCCCTGGATGACGTTGTCGGAAGCATTCCCCGTCACGTTAAGCGCCACGCCGGCCGTCACGGTGTCGACGCTCTCGATGTAGGCAGCCATGATCAGCTTCGCGCCAGCCACGGTGGCAGCGAACTGGATGACGTCGTTGCCTTGTCCCGCGAGTTCCACCAGGACGTCGGTGGTGGTGTCGACCACGTACGTATCGTCGCCCTTGCCGCCGATCAGCCGGTCGACCCCGCCACCACCGTCGAGCAGATTGCCTCCGTCGTTGCCGGTGATGACATTGTTGCCTGCGTTGCCGATCCCGTCGATGCTCGCACTCCCGAGAAGAACCAGGTTCTCGACGTTCGCTTCGAGCGCGCCGCGCGTGACGGTGGTCTTGACGGTGTCGGTCCCTTCGTTGGCGTTCTCGACCACGGTCTCGGACGTGTCGATGATGTAGTAGATGTCGTTGCCCGTCTCGCCAGCGAGGGTGTCGTTCCCGCTGGCCCCCGACAACGTATCGTTGCCGGCGCCGCCGAACAGCTGGTTGTCGCCGCTGTTGCCGGTCAGCACGTTGTTCAGGTCGTTCCCGAAGCCGTCGACGCCCGCCGCGCCGATCAGGGTCAGGCTCTCGACCGTGTTGAGGACTCCGATGCCGCGCAGATCGAAGTCGATGGTGCTGAAGATCGTATCGGTCCCTGCTGCAGCCGCCTCCGTCACGCTGTCGCTGGCATCGTCTACGTAGTAGCGGTCGTCGCCCGCACCGCCCTGCATGATGTCCACGCCGGAACCGCCGTTGAGCGTGTCGTTGCCGAGGCCGCCGAACAGCGTGTCGTCGCCTCCCATCCCGTAGAGGATGTCGTCCCCTGCAACCCCGTTGAGGACGTTGTCCCCGCCATTGCCAGTGATGGTGTTGGCGAGAGCGTTGCCGGTACCGCTGAGGTCCCCTGCCCCCGTCAGGGTCAGGTCGTCGACGTTGGCGCCGAGAATGTAGCCGAGGTCGCTCTCGACCAGGTCGCGCCCCGCGTTGAGGGCTTCGACGACCACATCGTTGATGTCGTCCACGACGTAGGTGTCGTTGCCCGCGCCGCCCTCCATGCGGTCCGCACCGGCCCCGCCGTCCAGGACGTTGGCGTTGGCATCGCCGATCAGCGTGTTGTCGCCCGCGTTTCCGGTCAGATCGAATCCGCTGCTCAACCCGGCAGCCAGACGCAGGATCTCCACCTCGACGTTCGCGGCGAGCACGTAGCTCAGCTCCGTCACGATGGTGTCGGTGCCCTCCCCGGCGCTCTCCGAGACCGTGTCCCCGGCTGACTCCACGTAGTAGGTGTCGTCCCCGGCGCCGCCCGCCATGGCGTCGTTGCCGCCTTCGCCGATGAGCTTGTCATTGCCACCGCCACCGTCGAGCGTGTCGTTCCCGCCCCGTCCGTAGAGCGTGTCGTTGCCGGCGAAGCCGCTCAGGACGTTGTCGTTGTCGTTGCCGATGATCTCGTTGTCGAGCCCGTTTCCCGTGCCGTCGGTTCCGGCCGTCAGCTCCAGGTTCTCGACGTTGTCGCCCAGTCCGTAGCTGAAGTTTCCCATCACGAAGACCTTGTCGGTCCCCTGCTTGAGGTACTCCGTTGCCACGTCGCTGGCGTCGTACACGTGATAGGCGTCGTCACCGAGTCCGCCCCACATCCGGTCGGTTCCGCCGCGACCGTCGAGGAGGTCGTTGCCCGCCAGGCCGAACAGGTCGTTGTCGTCGTCGTTGCCGCGCACTTCGTTGTTGAGGGCGTTCCCCGTCCCGTTCGCCACACCGGCTGCGGCATCCAGGATGAGATCCTCGATGTTCGCCGCCAGGGTGTAGGAGGAAAGCGCGATCACCTTGTCGGTGCCCGCGCCCGCAGCCTCCACCACCGGCTTGTCGCTGGCATCCGCGTAGTAGGTGTCGTCGCCGGCACCGCCGGCCATGTAGTCGGCACCTGCGCCGCCATCGAGGACGTCGATCCCGCTTCCGCCGTACAGGGTGTCGTCGCCCAGTTCGCCGAAGAGGTAGTTGATGCCGCCGCCGCCGAGCAGGACATCGTTTCCATCGCTGCCGTAAAGCGTGTCGTTGCCCTCGAGTCCGCTCAGCCGATTGTTGCCGCCGGTACCGGTGAGGATGTTGTCGCCGGCGTTGCCGGTTCCGTTGATATTCGAGCCGCCCACGAGCTCCAGGTCCTCGATCTCGGCCGCGAGCACATAGCTGACCGACGCCCTGACCAGGTCCGCGCCGGCATTGGAGGCCTCGACCGTCTTGTCCAGCGCGTGGTCGACCACGTACGTGTCGTCACCCATGCCGCCGTACAGGATGTCGGCGCCGGTCCCGCCATCGAGGATGTCTGCCGCGTCCCCGCCGACGATCGTATTGGCGAGGTCGTTGCCCGTGAGCGAGACGGCCGATCCGGTCAGGGCGTACAGGTACTCGACGTTGCTGCCCAGGCTGTAGTCCCCCAGGGAGTAGACCGTATCGAGTCCGCCGCCACTCTCTTCCACGACGATGTCGCCGACATCCTTGACGATGTAGCTGTCGTTGCCGGCCTGACCGACCAGGACCGTGGGCGTCATCGCCAGGGTGGCGTCCAGCGTGTCGGCGGCAAGCGTGCCGATGAGGATTTCCTCGGCGTTCTGGTTGTCGATGTAGGCCATGGCAAGCTCCAGGTGGGATGAGGCGGCGCCGCTCGGGCGCCGCCGGCCGGTTAACCGGTCTGGCCATGCAAGGGGTATGCCGAAGGATTCGCGCCTCCGTCAAAGGCAGCGCTCAAGCTGCGCCAGAACTTGCCGTAACCTTGCCCCCGGGTCGCGGGTCGAGGTCGACGCGATCCTGCGCGCGAGCACCAACGAGGTCCGGCGTCCATGTGTGGGGCGCTGGCACCAGCCCCCCTCGAGCACGGCGCCTACGGGCGGGGAGGCGCCGGGGACGTGGATCGCAGGCCGCGTGGTGCGATGGGACCCGCCCGGACCCATTCCTGCAGCTGCTCGTCCAGCGCTTGCAGGTGCGCCCGAGTGGCATCGTCGCGCACACGGGGCAGCGCCGCGGCAATATCGTCCCGCAGCTGGACGGCCGCTGCCCGCGCCGACGCATGGAACTCGCTCGGCGGCTGCCTGCGCTCGCGCCGCAGCTGACCGAGCTCGGCAAGCTCGGAGGAGTACCCGGTCCGCGGAGGAGTCGGCAGCGCGGCGGAGGCCTCCTGCTCGCCGGCATGGCGCGCCCCGGGCTCGACTGCCGCCTGTTCCGGGGCCAGCAGGGCTTCGACATAGTTGCGTTGCAGCTCGCGCCGGTACGCCCCCACCTCCGGAACCTCTGCTGCCAGTTCGGAGAACAGCCCGCGGTTGAGATCCGAGAGCAGGTCCAGCGGAAGGTAGGAATCGTCGGGCCGCTCGGCTTCGATCAGACGCTGGAAGACGCCGGGATCGATCAGCTGGCGCAGCAGCTCGAGGTTGGAACCTTGCAACGGGTTTGCGTCCCCTGTGGGCACGATGCGCTTGAGCACCTGCGGATCGAGCAGCACGTCGGGTACGGAAAAGGCGCGCTCAAGGAGGAAGCGCACCGCTTCCCGTTGCGCCTGCGGCGCCACCGGCACGAACTGCACGCCGCCACGACCGGAGTGATAACGGGTCTCCACGACTCCACCGACGAGGCGGGCGACGTGGACCAGCTCGCGATGCCGCTGGAGGATCAACGCCTCGTACAGCTCGCGCAGGCGCTGGTATTCGGCGCCCAGGTTGGTGGTTGCCGGCAATAGATATCCCATCACGCGGTCGATGTTGCGCAGGCCGAGGTCGGCCGCCTCGATGGGATCGCCAGCCAGGGCGTTGCGGCTCACCGTGGGGTCGTAGCGCGCGGCGTCGTCCTCGCCACCGAAGCGCAGCCGGGGATCGGTCACCTGCCGCGCAGCCATGCGGTCGAGAAGCGGGATCTCGCTCTCCGGCGTGGTGTCGTCGCCGAATTCGCGATAGCCCCACTCGATCGCGAAATAGTCGTAGGGACCGATGCGCGGCAGCAGTGCCGCACCGTCGCCCGGCTGCGCGACGTAGTTGAAGCGTGCGTAGCTGGTGATCGAGGTCGAGGTCCCCCAGCGGCCGGTATAGCCGGGGTCGCGCAGTTCGCGCGTGGTGATCATCGAGGGCGCCTTGAAGTTGTGGCGCAGCCCTAGGGTGTGACCGATCTCGTGAGCCGTCACGAAGCGCAGCAGCTCGCCCATCAGCGGCTCGGGCAGCGGCAACTTGCGGGCGCGCGGGTCGAGCGGGCTGGCCTGGACGAAGTACCAGGTCTCGAGCATCTTGAGCACGTCGTGCCAGACCACGGTGTGCGAGGAGATCACTTCGCCGCTGCGAGGGTCGACGTTGGCCGAGCCCAGCGCGTTCTGGCGGATGCTCGGCGCCCAGCGGATGACGTTGTAGCGCACGTCGTCCGGATCCCAGGCCGGGTCCTCCTCCTCGGTCGGGGCATCGCGTGCGAAGATCGCGTTGCGCAAGCCGGCCTCCTCGAACACCGGCTGCCAGTCCTCGACCGCGCGCTTCAGGTAGGGCCGCCATTGGTCCGGGACCTCGCGACCGATGTAGAACACGATCGGACGCATCGGTTCGGACACTGCGGCGGTACGGTTGCGCTTCTGCAGCCGGAAGCGCTCTATGTAGCCGCGCGTCACGCCGCCGGGCTCGCCAGTGCCGTACTCCTGGAAGTCACGGCTGTAGTAACCGACGCGCGCATCCCAGTATCGCGGTCGCATCGGATGCACCGGCAGCAGCAGGAAGTTGGCAGCGAAGGCGAACCCGGCCGAGGTATCAGCGGACGGCTGCTCGGGCAACAGTGTTTCCATCACCTGCCTGGGATCGGCCTTCCAGGTCTGGTAGTAGTACACGCGCACGTTGTTCGGAAACGCTTTCACACGCTCGATGTAGGAGCGGGTGGCATCCACGGTCTGCATCTCGAAGCGCTTCTTGAAGCCCAGCGCCATCCCCTCCGGCACGCCGGAGACGAACAGCGGCGTGACGTCGACGATGGGCGCGCCCTGCTCGCCCTCGCCCAGCACATCGAAGGTCATCACGACACTGGGTAGCTGCATCGAGCGCACCGCCGGCTCCAGGCGCGGGACCTGGCGCGCGGAGACCTCGAAGCGCAGACTGACCAGGTCGACCTTGCCGCGGCGGCGCAGGAAGCGCACCACCCGGTTGTAGACCAGCGCACCGGGAGCGGCATAGTCGGTGCCGGTGGACAGGCCCACGAACTCGGTGTTGAGCAGCAGGTCGCGATCGAGCAGCGCAACCGGGATCTCCAGCAGCAGCCGGTCGCACACCAGGTGGGTGCGGAACATGCCTTCCTGGGTCTCGGCCTTGCCCGTGACCGCGCCCGGGCAGACGACCAGCCGCGAGACGTCGAGGCCGCAGGCCGGGGTTGCTGCCGCGCACAGCAGCAGCACGGTCGCGCAACGAACCAGCCAGGTCATCCCGGCTCTCATGCTGGAGATCATCGGTTCATTATGCGACGGGCGCGGTACAACGCAGCGGCTCCAGCGGGTCGAGTTGACCTGCGTCAACCCTCGCCGCACCCAGCGGGGCCATGGCTGCGGCGACGCTTCACACGCGGGACTTGATATCGGTCAATGGCGGGCCCGGCCCGCCTGTTAGCCTCCGTGGAGCCACTGAGCGCCATCCCTGCGCCGCGAAGGAGGACAAGCATGCTGCCCGCGCTCGTCGAGAAGCCGATGCGAGCGGACCTGCCCGCACCGAATCTCGTCCAGTACGAGACCGCACGCGCGCACTTCTCGTGGGACGCGGCGCGCTCCGAGCTGGACGGCCTGCCCGGGGGCGCGGTCAACATGGCACACGAAGCCGTCGGTCAGCACGCCCGGGGGGCCGGGGCGGACCGCCCGGCGTTGCGCTGGCTGAGCCGTTCCGGCGCAACCCGCGACTTCACCTACCGGCAACTGGAGCAGCACGCGAGCCGCTTCGCCAACGTCCTCGCGCAACTGGGCGTGCGCCGCGGCGAGAGCGTCTTCGTGCTGACCGGCCGCATACCCGAGCTGTACATCGCCGTGCTCGGCGGGCTCAAGCTCGGCTGCGTCATCTCACCGTTGTTCTCCGCCTTCGGGCCGGAGCCGATCCGGACCCGGATCGACATCGGCCAGGGCGCGGTCCTGGTCACCACCTCCAGCCTGTACACCAGGAAAGTGGCGGGCATCCGCGAACGCCTGCCGTCGCTGCGCCAGGTGCTGGTGGTGCGCGACGGGATCGAGCCCGAGTTGCCGGCCGGCACCCTCGACCTCGCTGCGCTGCTCGCTGCGGCCGTGGGCCGGTTCGAGACCGTCGCGACCCGGCCCGACGAGCCGGCATTGCTGCACTTCACCAGCGGCACCACGGGCAAACCCAAGGGGGCGGTGCACGTTCACGAAGCCATCGTCGCGCACCGCGTCACGGGCCGGCTCGCGCTCGACCTGCATCCCGGGGACGTGTTCTGGTGCACGGCCGACCCGGGCTGGGTCACCGGCACGTCCTACGGCATCCTCTCGCCTCTGGCGAACGGCGTCACCCTCGTGGTCGACGAGGCCGACTTCGACGCCGAACGCTGGTACGGCATCCTCGAGCAACAGCGCGTGACGGTCTGGTACACCGCGCCGACCGCGGTGCGCATGATGATGAAGGGGGGCGCGGGCGCGGCGCAGCAGCACCGCTACCCGGCACTGCGCTTCATCGCGAGCGTCGGAGAGCCGCTCAATCCACAGGCCGTACTATGGGGCCAGGAGGCATTCGGCCTGCCCATCCACGACAACTGGTGGCAGACCGAGACCGGCGGCATCATGCTGGCCAACTTCGCCTCGATGCCGATCAAGCCGGGCTCCATGGGCAAGCCGCTGCCGGGCATCGACGCCGCAATCGTGCAGCGGCAACCGGACGGATCGGTTGCGGTGAGCGACCAGCCTGGGATCGAAGGCGAGCTCGCGCTGCGGCGCGGCTGGCCCTCCATGTTCCGCGGCTATCTCCACGAGGACGAGCGCTACCGCAAGTGCTTCGCGGGCGACTGGTACCTCACCGGCGACCTTGCCCGGCGCGACGCGGATGGCTATTTCTGGTTCGTGGGCCGGGCCGACGACGTGATCAAGACCTCCGGGCACCTCATCGGACCGTTCGAGGTCGAAAGCGCCTTCATGGACCATCCCGCCGTGGCCGAGGCCGGCGTGATCGGCAAGCCCGACCCGATCGCAGGCGAGATCGTGAAGGCGTTCGTGGCGCTCAAGCCCGGCCACGCCGCCAGCCCGGCGCTCGAGCGCGAGCTGCTCGCTTTCGTGCGCCGCAAGCTGGGGGCGGCCGTCGCGCCCAAGGAGCTGGCATTCATCCCCGGTCTGCCGAAGACGCGCAGCGGCAAGATCATGCGGCGCCTGCTCAAGGCGCGCGAGCTCGGCCTGCCCGAGGGCGACACCTCGACCCTGGAGTCAGCCGGATGAGCGTGACGCTGCAGCGCGACTTCGCCCTGGCGCTGCTGCGCCAGATGATCCGGATCCGGCGCTTCGAGGAGCAGTGCGCGCAGCAGTACAGTGCGGGACAGATCCGCGGATTCCTGCACCTGTACATCGGCGAGGAGGCGATTGCCGCGGGCACCATGCCCGTCCTGCGCCCCGAGGACGCCGCGGTCGCCACCTATCGCGAGCACGGCCATGCGCTGGCGCGCGGCATGTCGCCGGAGAGCGTGATGGCGGAGATGTACGGACGCCAGGAAGGCTGCTGCCGCGGCCATGGCGGCTCGATGCACCTATTCGACGCCCGCCTCAACTTCTACGGCGGCAACGCCATCGTCGGCGGCGGATTGCCGCTCGCGGTGGGCATCGCGCTGGCCGACAAGATGCAGGGACGCGACCGCGTCACGGCCTGCTTCTTCGGCGAAGGCGCGGTGGCGGAAGGCGAGTTCCACGAGTCGATGAACCTGGCGGAGCTGTGGAAGCTGCCGGTGCTGTTCCTGTGCGAGAACAACCTGTACGCGATGGGCACCGCGCTGTCGCGCTCCGAGTCCGATACCGACCTCGTCACCAAGGCAGCCAGCTACAACATGGCAGCGCGTCAGGTGGACGGAATGGATGTCCAGGCGGTGCATGCAGCCGTGCGGGAAGCGGTCGCGACCATCCGCCGGCTGTCCATCCCGTACTTCCTCGAGCTGCAGACTTACCGCTTCCGCGCGCACTCGATGTTCGACGCGGAGCTCTACCGCAGCAAGGCCGAGGTGGAGACATGGAAGCGCCACTGTCCGATCGACGCCTGGGCCGGGCGCATGCGCGACGCCGGCATGCTGGGAGACCAGGACCTCGCAATGATCGAAGCCGATATCGCGCAGGAGATCGGCCGCGCCGTGGCTTTCGCCGAGGCTGGCACGCTCGAGCCGGTGGAGCTGCTCGAGCGCGACGTCTGCACGCCCGCGCGCAGCGGCTCCGCGGTGGACGACGAGCGGCTCTACTGATATGGCCAACACCACCTACCGCGAAGCCGTGCGCATGGCCCTGCGCGAAGCGCTCCAGCGCGATCCGCGCGTGTTCCTGATGGGAGAGGACGTCGGCCGCTATGGCGGCAGCTATGCGTGCTCGAAGGGACTGCTGGACGAATTCGGGGAGACGCGGGTGCGCGACACGCCGCTCTCCGAGTCCGCCTTCGTCGGGGCCGGCGTCGGCGCTGCACTGAACGGCATGCGGCCGATCGTCGAGGTGATGACGGTCAACTTCAGCCTGCTCGCGCTGGACCAGATCGTGAACACCGCCGCCACCCTGCGCCACATGTCCGGTGGGCAGTTCAGCGTCCCACTGGTGATCCGGATGGCGACCGGCGCCGGTCGCCAGCTCGCCGCGCAGCACTCGCACAGCCTGGAAGGCTGGTATGCGCACGTGCCGGGGCTGCGGGTGGTCGCCCCTGCCACGCTGGCAGACGCGCGTGGGATGCTCTGGACGGCGCTGGAGGACCCAGATCCGGTGGTCATCTTCGAGCACGCGACGCTCTACAACCTGGAGGGCGAGCTCGCCGCGAGCGCCGGGCCGGTGGACATCGACCGGGCCGCGGTGCGTCGCACCGGTCGCGATGTCACGCTCATCACCTACGGGGGCAGTCTCGGCAAGGCCCTGCAGGCCGCGGAGCAGCTCGCGGCGGCGGGCATCGATGCCGAAGTGGTCGACCTGCGCACTCTGCGGCCGCTCGACGACGCAACCATCCTCGCATCCGTGCGCAAGACCCACCGCGTGGTGGTCGTGGACGAGGGCTGGAAGAGCGTCGGCTTGTCGGCGGAGCTGTGCACGCGGGTCCTGGAAGGCGCGTTCTACGACCTGGATGCCGCGCCCGTGCGCGTATGCAGCCGGGAGGTGCCGGTGCCGTATGCGAAGCACCTGGAAGACGCGGCCTTGCCGCAAGTGCCGGGGATCGTCGCCGCGGCCCGGCAGGTGCTCAACCGTGGCTGAGTTCCGCATGCCCGCGCTCGGCGCCGACATGGAGTCGGGCACCCTGGTCGAGTGGCTGGTGCAGCCGGGCCAGCCGGTGAAGCGTGGGCAGATCGCGGCGGTGATCGAGACACAGAAAGGCGCGGTGGAGGTGGAGATCTGGGATGAGGGCGTGATCGACCGGCTGCTGGTGGAGCCGGGCACCAGGGTGCCGGTCGGTGCAGTGCTCGCGACGCTCGTCGGCGCCGGGGGGAGCGCTGCGCCGCCTGCCGCCCCGCCATCTCCACCACGAGCGATGCCCACCGGCGAGCGGCCCGGTGCGCCGACTGCGCGGGTGCGCGCTTCACCGGCTGCGCGCAAGCGTGCGGAGGAGCTGGGCATCGACCTCGGTCGTGTAAGCGGCACCGGTCCCGCGGGCGCGATCTCGCTCGAGGACGTGGAGCTCAGCACGCGGCCGCTCCAGCAGGCGCCACCGCGAGCTGCAGCCGCGCCCGACAAGGCCGCCGCCATGCGCCAGGCCATCGCGGCCGCGATGGCGAAGTCCAAGCGCGAGATTCCGCACTACTACCTCGGCACGCACATCGATGTGTCGCGTGCGCAGGCCTGGCTCGCGCAGGAGAATGCGCGGCGCTCCGTCCGCGAACGGATCCTGTTCGCCGCGGTGCTGCTCAAGGCGGTGGCCGGTGCGTTGCAGGACGTGCCGGAGCTGAACGGATTCTGGATCGAAGGGGAGTCGCGCGTGGCGTCCTCGGTGCACCTGGGCGTTGGCATCGCGCTCCGCGGGGGCGGTCTGATCGCGCCAGCCATCCGCGACGCGCAGCAAAAGAGCATCCCCGAACTCATGGCAGCACTCGGCGACCTGATCCAGCGCGCGCGCAGCGGCCGCGTGCGCAGCTCGGAGCTCGCCGACGCCACCGTAACGGTGACCAACCTCGGCGACCAGGGCGTGGAAGCGGTGTACGGCGTGATCTATCCGCCCCAGGTCGCTCTGGTGGGGTTCGGCCGGGTCACGGAGCGGCCGTGGGCAGAGAGCGGCGCCTTGTACGTGCGGCCGGTCGTGCAGGCGACCCTCTCGGCCGACCACCGTGCCACCGTGGGCCATCGCGGCGCCCTCTTCCTCGCGGCCCTGGACCGGCTGCTGCAATCACCGGAGGACCTCTGATGACGCGAGACGAGATCCGCGCGGCCGTGCTCGAGGCTCTGGGCCGCGTCGCACCCGAGGGCGACTATGACCGGCTGAAACCGGACCGCCCGCTGCGCGACCAGCTCGACATCGATTCCTACGACTTCCTCAACGTGGTGGTCGACCTGCATGACCGCCTCGGGGTCGACATCCCGGAGGCAGACTACCAGAAGCTCTCCACCCTGCAGGCAACTGTCGACTACCTCGCCGCGCGGCTGGGCATGGGCTAGACTGGCCGTCACGCCGACGTTGCGGGAGGAGGTATCATGGAGCGCGTCATCCGGATCCTGTGTGCCACGATCCTCGTCCTTGCCGCTGGCGTCGCCGGGGCAGCGGACAAGCTCAAGATCGGTGTCGTCAGCACGATGACCGGCCCGTGGGCCGAGTACGGCCGCTACACCGTTAACGGCCTGCAGATGGCGCTGGACGAGATCAACAAGTCCGGCGGCGTGCTCGGCCGTCAGGTCGAATTGCGGGTGGAGGACAACCAGACCACCAACCCCGGCACCGTGCTGGCGTTCTCCAAGCTCACCAGCGATCCCGGCGTGGTGGCGATCGTCGGCCCCATCGCCAGCACGATGATCCAGGCGGCCTCCCCCGCCATCGCAAAGGCCGGGATTCCGACCATGATCGGTGGCACCGACCCCAGCCTCACCCGGGTGAACAACAAGTGGGTGTTCCGCGCGCGCCCCAACGATCTCTACTCCTCACGCGTGATCGCGGATTTCGGAGTCAACACGCTCAAGTTGAAGAAATGGGCCATCGTGCACGCCACCGACGCATTCGGGGCAGGCGGTGCCAAGGCGCTCACCGACGCGCTCGGCAAGCTCGGGATCACCCCCACCATCGTGCAGGGCTACACCAGCAACGCGCAGGACTTCTCCGCCATCGTGCTGGCGATCAAGAAGTCGGGCGCCGACGTCATGGGTACCTACATGACCGCCCCGCAGGACCAGGCCCTGTTCGCTCGCCAGCTCAAGCAGCTGGGCGTGAAGCTCACCTGGATCGGGTCGCCCACGACGGTCGCGGTCACCACGATGAGCCTCGCCGGGGAGGCGCTTCATGGCAGCTACGCCGTGGCGGACTTCAATGCCGAGAGCAACGACGCCGCCCGCACCTACGCGCAGCGCTACCGCGAGCGCTACAAGCTCGACCCGGACAACTTCTCCAGCTGGACCTACGACTCCCTGCACATCCTGGCGCGGGCGATCAACACGGCGAAAACCACCGAGCCCGAGGCGGTGCGCAGGGCGATCCTCGAGATCGAAGGCTACCAGGGCGTCGAAGGCACCTACAACTTCGATGGCGGCGGCGACGGCCTGCACGGCTACAACGTGGTGAAGAACGACAACGGCAAGGTCGTCTTCGTGAAGCGGGTCGACTTCCCCGACTAGCCACGGCCGCCCGTAGGCGGTTGAACCGCGCACTCGCCGGCTGCATACTTGGCCTTCATGTGAGCGAGGACAGGACGATGGCGAAGAACGACAAGGCCGAGCCGGCAGCTGGCGAGAAAGGCAAATCGGGCAAGGACGCCAGGGAAAGGGAGGTACCGCCGCTCGAGCCGGGACAGTACAGCGATGGCCATCCGCTGGACGATGTCCAGTACCTCGAGTGCAAGCTGATCCTCAAGCCGGATCGCTTCACCGCGCCCGAGCGCTTCCTGGACTACGGCAAGCTGGTGGCGAAGACGGCGAAGGAGTTCGGCATCGCACTGGACGGCAAGGACATCGCGCTGGAACCGGACATCCGCGAGGTGCTCTTCCTCGACACGGCCGACTTCCGCCTGTACAACAATGCCTTCATCCTGCGCCGGCGCATCCCCTACAGCAAGGGGTTCCCGGTTGGCGATCCGGAGATCGTGCTGAAGTTCCGCCACCCGGACCAGCAGGTTGCCGCGGAGGTCGACGTGCGGCCCAACCTTCCCGGCTCGTACCGGGTCAAGTTCAAGTGCGAGGCGCTGCCGCTGAAGGACAAGGTCGGCGGCTACCGGCTGCTGTTCTCGCACAACGTCGAGTTCGGTCTGAGCCAGGTGCCCGAGGGCGACCAGACCGCCATGGCCGCGCTGGCGAAGATCTTCCCCTGCCTGAAGCCGCTGAAGAAGTCGACCGCCGACCGCGTGGAACTGGTCAACCGGACCATCGTGGAGGAGGTCCTGCAGGAGCTGGGCGCGCTCGACTTCGGCAAGGGCGTCACCGCCAAATGCAACGTCGCCCTGTGGCGCGAACGCGGCATGCACCGCCCACTCTGCGGTGAGTTCGCCTTCCAGGCCAAGTTCAAGCGCCGGGACGAACTGGACAGCAAGGCAATCGACCGGATGCGCAGCTTCTTCGTCGCGCTCCAGCATGCCGGAGCGGACTGGCTGTCGCTCGGCACCACCAAGACCGGCATGGTCTACCGGCTCAACGGCAATCCGCCCCAGGCGCACGAGTGATCGCGGCGCGCGCGGGCCCTCCGATGCCATAGAACGAGATGGAGATCAACTACGTCATCTCCATCGAGGAGGTGCTCTACGGCGCCCTGCTGCTCGCGCTGACGATGATCATCCACGGTACCGGGATGATGCTGACGCTTCGAGCTGCAGGCGGGTTGAGACTCTCCCTCCAGCGCCGGGATTCGCCTTCGGTCGGCCTGGTGGTGATCGTGCTGGCCAGCGTCATGATCATCTTCACCAACCTGCTCGAGGTCATGCTCTGGACCTGGTTCTTCATGATCCATCATGCGCAGCCGAACCACAGCATGGCCTTCTACAATGCCCTGCTGAACTACACCACGCTGCAGGCGGGGTACCTTCCGAGGCGCTGGCATCTGCTCGAGCCGTTGCTGGCGATGGCCGGGCTGCTGACCATGGCCTGGTCGACCGGGGTCCTGTTCATGCTGGCGCAGCAGTTCCAGGACGAGCAGATGCAGCGGCTGCAGCGCCGGCGCGAGGTCAGGCAGAAGAAGCTCGCCGGGGAGCATCCCGCGGCCGCGCCGGAGAAGCGATAGGTCCTGCGCGGATGCGCCCGAAGAACCCCCTGCTGCTGTTCCTCGAGGACGACCTCCTCGGCGTGCGTTTCGCCCTCAACGTGTTCATCGGCGGCATGGCGCTGTGGCTGCTGCTGGACGCGCTGGGGATGGGGCACCCGGTCTGGGCGATCGCCTCGATGATCGCCTCGAGCGAACCGGTGGTGAAGAACGCGGTGGAGATGTTCCGCGCCCGCATCATCAACGCCCTGGTCGGCTGCGTGGTGGGGCTCACGGTACTGGTGATCGGCGGCGACAGCCATGTCAAGCTGCCTATCGCGATGGCGCTGGCCGTGCTGATCTCCTCCTACGGCGTGCGCATCCACACAATGTGGCGCCAGGCGCCGATCACGGCAGCCATCATCCTCGCAGCGGACCTGACCGAGCACTCGCGGCTGTCCGGCGTCGAGCACGGCCTGCGCAAGGTTGGCGAGGTCATCATCGGCTGCCTGATGGGCCTGCTGGTGAGCTGGCTGATGGCGCGCGTGTGGCCGGTGCGCGAGGCGGCTGCGAAGCCGCCATCCCGAGGCGCCGGGACGTGAAGACCTCGCCCTGGCGCGCGCACTGCGCGGTGCCGGCGGGCCGCAGCAACGCAGCGCCGGTGACCGTGACGACCAAACGCGGCGCATCGATCCGCCAGCCGTAGCCGGCAAGCGCCTGCGCGGCGGGTCCGCCACGCTGCATCGCACTCCAGCGCACCTCTCCATGAGGGTCTGTCACGACGAAGCCAATGTCATTGCACCGCACAACAGGGAGCTGGAACGCGCGCTTGAGGACGCATCATGCCAGTGCTATGGTATGGCGCCGTTTACGTATCACTTACAACTACAACACAACAACTATCAGCTCACAGGGGCCCCGGATGGAGGATGTTCTCGTCATAGACGATGCCGTGCCGTCGAGCATCCAGAACATGCTCGAGGGCATCGCGCTGGGCAACAAGATCAACTGGTTCCGCAGCGCCGGCGCCACCTACGAGGAAGGCCCGCGGATGATCTTCCCGGTCACGCCGGACTCGCTGGAGGTGCACCAGTTCACCCATACGCTCTACGAGATCAACAAGCCCGCCTCGTCGCTGTTTCCGGCGGTGGTCCCCGTGCTCACCGCGATCCCGTACACCATCAAGCAGCTCATCCGCATCAAGTTCAATCTCTGTGTGTACGCGCACACCGACAACCCCGATGCGCACGGCATGCCGCACGTCGATTTCAGCGAAGTGTCGGAACCGCTCATCTCGGCGATCTACTACGTGAACGACAGCACCGGCGACACCATCCTGTTCGACCAGCGCTACGGACAGCCCGGCCCGCTGACGATCCGCACGCGGGTCCCGCCGAAGAAAGGGCGGCTGCTCGTGTTCGACGGCAGCCTCCTGCACGCAGGCAACACCCCGCGGACCAACGTGCCGCGGATCAATATCAACTTCAACGCATACGTCTGCGAAGGCGCCAAGACGGCGGCACAGGCCGCGGCGGCCTAGGTGCGTGCCTCCAGTCCGGCGCCTTGAGCGGCGCCGGCCGCGCGTGCTAATGTCCCCCATGCGCCAGCGTCGCGACTCCGGACCATGCACCCGGCGGGGCCGCTGGCGATCCATTCGCGCAGCCCACTCATTCCCATGAAAGACGTAATGGTCATCGACCAGGCCGTGCCGGTCGACATCCAAGACGCCCTCGAGAGCATCGCGCTGGGCAACAAGATCCAGTGGGCACGCAGCGAGGGCGCCACCTATGGCACCGGGCCCCGGCTGCTCTTTCCCACGACCCCCGACTCCATCGAGGTGCAGCAGTTCACCCACACCATCTACGAACCGGACAAGCCCCTCTCACAGCTGCTGCCGGTGGTGATGCCAGTGATCTCGGCGATTCCCTACACCATCAAGCACATCTTCCGGATCAAGATCAACCTGTGCGTGTTCACGCCGACCGACAATCCCAACGCGCACGGCATGCCGCACGTCGACTACACCGGTGCCACGGAGCCGCTGATCTCGGCGGTGTACTGCGTGAACGACAGCACGGGCGACACGATCATCTTCGATCAGCGCTACGGACAGTCCGGTCCGCTGACGGTGAAGGCCAGGGTGCCGCCGCAGAAGGGGCGCCTGGTGGTCTTCGACGGCACCCTGCTCCATGCCGGCAACACGCCGCGCTCCACTGCGCCCAGGGTGAACATCAATTTCAACGCGCTGGTCTATGAAGGGGCGCAGGCGCGCGAGCCGTAGCCCGGCGCAGGCCGCAGGCTCTCAGGACTCCTCTCCAGTGCGGGACCGCTGGCGGTGCGAACGCCCCGCGATCGCCTCGTCCCAGGCATTGAGCATGCCGCGCAGGACGTTGACCTCCTGCGACTCCAGGCGCGCACGTCCGAACAGGCGCCGCAGCCGCTCCATGATCCGGCGCGGATTCCCCGTGTCGAGGAAATCGGTGCGCTCGAGGCTCGCCTGCAGGTGAGCGAAGAAGCCTTCCAGCTCCTGGTGCGTGGCGGGCGGCGTGCGCGCCGCAGCCGGTATCGCGTGGCCGAGCGCCGCATAGCGGGTCTCGTGCACCACCACCTGCACGGCGGCCGCGAGGTTGAGCGACGAGAACGCGCTGCTCGTACCGATGCGCGCGACGCGCTGGCAACGCAGGACCTCCTCGTTCGCAAGGCCGGAGACCTCCGTGCCGAACACGAAGGCGACCTCCCCCCCGGCGTGCGCTTCCACCGCCGCCTCGCCCGCGGCCTCGCGCACGTCGAGGATGACCGGCGAGAGGTCGCGCCGGCGAGCGCTCAGCGCGATCGCCAGCGTGACGCCCGCGAGCGCCTGATCCAGCGTGTCGCAGACTTCCACACGATCGAGCATGTCGGCAGCGCCTGCGGCCATGAAAGTCGCCTCGCGATGCGGAAACTCGCTCGGACATACCAGCACCAGGCGGGCAAAGCCCATGGTCTTCAGTGCACGCGCTGCGGCCCCGATGTTGCCGGGCTTGGTGGTGTGCGACAGCACGATGCGGATGCGGCCGAGCACGGCCGCTTCGGGGTCGACGTCGGAAACAGTCATGCAGTGACTCCAGCAGGTGCCCGGCCGGGCGACGGTCTGCCGCCGTCGGGAGCCGGGCACGGACCCTACAGCCAGTCCTTGCTCCAGCGCGCGTAATCCTCGGCGCAGGTGAGGCGCTTCATCATCGTCTCGTCGGCGATCCCGTGGAGTTGCTCCGGCGCGGTGCCGTTGCGCAACGCGGACAGCGTGTCGTGCACCGCACGCACCGCGGCCATGAACGGTTGATGCCCCTGCAGGCAGATGCGCACTCGATGCTGTGCCAGCCAGACCGGATCGCGCAGGTCGTTGCCTGCGCCGCCGAGAATGAGCGGCAGGCGCACCGCGGCGGCGATCGCCTCGAGATCTGCCCGGGTGGGCAGGCCGACCAGGAAGATCGCGTCCACGCCTGCGGCCTCGTAAGCGCGCACCCGGCGGATGGCGTCGTCCACGCCGGCGATGCCGGCGGCGCTGGTGCGGCCTGCGATCACCAACTGCGGATCCCGGCGCGCCGCGAGCGCAGCACGCATCTTGCCGACCCCCTCCTCCACGCTGATGAGCTGTGCCTTGCCCGCGCTGCCAAACGGCTGCGGCAGCGCGGTGTCCTCGATCGAGAGGCCGGCCACCCCGGCCGCCTCCAGCTCCTCGACCGTGCGCATCACGTTGAGCGCGTTGCCGTAGCCGTGGTCCGCATCGCACAGCAGCGGCAGGTTGGCGGCGCGGCCGATGCGCCGCGCCTGGTCAGCGAACTCGGTGAGCGTCAGCACGATCAGGTCCGGCGCACCGAGCACGGTGAACGAGGCGATCGAGCCGGCCAGCATGCCGACCTCGAATCCGACCTCCTGCGCGATGCGAGCCGAGATGGGGTCGAACACCGATCCCGGGTACACACAGCGGTCCGCGGCCAGGACGGCGCGCAGGCGCGCGCGACGCTCGCTCCACTGAGACATGCAGGCACCCCCTTCCGGCGTTGAGTTGGAGCGCAGTGTACGCACAACTGCGCCGGAAGGGCAGCGCCCCGCTCCAACCCTAGAGCGAGTTGAGGAACGCCAGCACCTGGCTCTTCTCGGCCTCGGTGAGTGCGTTGTACCGGCTGCGCACCGTGCTGGCCTGGCCGGCATGGCGGGCGATCGCCTCCTGCAGCGTGAACGAGAGGCCGTCGTGCATGAGGCGGTTGCGCGTGCGCAGACCCCACAGCGGCGCGGTGCGGATCCGGTTCGCAGTGCCCGCGTACTGCTCGCCGGGCAGCACCGGGATGCCATCGCCGGTCCCCACATCGTGCACCAGGAAGTCGCTGTAGGGGTGGATGACCTTGTTCCCCAGCGCCGACGGAACGGTCAGCTGTCCCCCGTTGACCACGGTGCCGGTCGGCGCCGTCGTGATCGACTCGGTGTGACAGATGTTGCAGCCGATGCGCGTGAACACCGCCTCGCCAGCCCGCACGGTCGGCGTGATCGGCCCGCGCGCCGGCGCCTTGGTCGCGCGCATGAAGTTCGCGAAGGCGACGATGTCGTCGCCATCGTCCTCGGGATCTGGCACGGGGTCGTACGCTGTCCCCTGACCCACGGGCTTGCCGCTGGAGCTGTTCTCCTGCGGGAACAGCGGACTGGTGATGCCCATCTCGTTGAGGTAGGCGTCGGCAGCGAAGGACTGCAGGCTGGCATGCTGTGCCTTCCAGCCGAAGCGGCCGATGCGGGCCCTGCCGTTTGACTCGAGCACCGGCACCGCTACCGCAGTGCCGCGCAGCGCGCTGGGCTGTCGGTCCCGGATCGCGAGCAGCGTGGCATTCGAGATCGCCTCGACGAAGCCGTCGCCCAGCGTGTTGGTGGAGATGCGGAAGGTCCGGATGTCGTCCTCGAAATTGACCCGCTCGACGATGTCGGGGTAGGTCGCACGTGAATGCACGAGCGACCCGCCGAGCGACTCGAAGAACTCGCCGTTGACCATGCGGCCGGTACGGTGCTCGGCGACCTGGCTCGCTCCGCCTGTGACGACGTTCTGGTGACACTCGACGCAGCTGGTCCCGTTGTAGGTCGGCCCGAGCCCGTCACGGACGAACTCGACCTCCTCGAACGTCGCGCGGTTCGCATTGAACGTGCCCTGGTCGACGAAGCCGTTGGTCAGGTTGTCGAACCCCGTCGACGCCTGGGCCGGCGGTTGCTGGACGGGACTGGAGGGCAGTTCCGGGTCGATGCGCCCGTCGTGCTGGAAGCGCTCACGCCGGGTCTTGCCGTCGAACGCGCTGCGCGCTTCGCCAGCCACTTCCTGGCTGTGCACCAGGTCGGTCATGATCGTTGCGGACAGCGCCGTGGCAAAGGTCACCGCAGCGAAGGTGGATGCATAAGGTTTCACGCCGATCCTCCGGTTGGGCAGCGCCGGTGCTGCACCGGCTGCTGCAAGGGGTGGTCTGCGCGCGCCAGGTCACCTTGCCCGTCCTGCTCCCGGGATGTCAACGTCTCCGCGCCGCTACGCCATGTCCACCTGCAACGACGGCTCTTTTCGCCAGGGGTCCAGACCGGCCATGCGGTCGTCATCGCAACAACGCGGCGCCCGGCGGTTCCGTATGCCAGCGACGTGACCCCCGGGTGGCAGCGCCCGGTGTGCCCGGACGGCAACGCCGAGTCGGGAGCGGCCGGGAACTGACGCTTCGACTGGATTCCCGCGCGGCCCGTGGCATCCACGGGCCGCGCCCCAGATCGGCAGGACCATCCCCGCGTCGCATCAGGGCGGCGTAAAGATTTCCGAAGCCCGTCTGCGGCGCCGCATGCCACCGCGGCAGGCGCGGTCCGCCCGCGGCATAATCCTCGCTTGAGTCCGAGGACACCATGACCTTCCAGCCGCCCCCGTCTGCCGCCGACCTCGCCGCCCGCATCCCCGACGGCGCGATGCTGGCGGTCGCCAAGGACTCCTCCGGAGTGTCCATGGCGATCACGCGCGAACTGATCCGGCGCGGGGTGCGCGGACTGCACCTGGTGTGCGTGCCGACCGGCGGCTTGCAGGCGGACCTGCTGATCGGCGCGGGCTGCGTCGCGACGCTGGAGACTTCGGCGGTCACGCTGGGCGAGTTCGGCACCGGGCCGCGCTTCGCCGATGCGATCCGGACCGGCTCGATACGCATGCTCGACGCCACCTGCCCGGCGGTGTACGCCGGGCTGCAGGCGGCACAGAAGGGCATCCCGTTCATTCCGCTGCGCGGCCTGATCGGCACGGACGTCCTGCGCAGCCGCAGCGACTGGAAGGTGATCGACAACCCGTTCGCGCAGGACGACCCGATCGTGCTCCTGCCGGCGATCCGGCCGGACGTCGCACTGTTGCATGCCGGCGCAGCCGATCGCAACGGCAACGTGTTCATCGGCCGCGAGCGCGAGGTCCTGATCATGGCGCAGGCCGCCCGCCAGACCCTGGTGACGGTGGAAGAGCTGGTGGACGCGGATTTTCTCGAGGACGATGTCACGGCGGCCGGCACGCTGCCGTCGATCTACGTGTCGGGTATTGCAGTGGCACGGGAAGGTGCGCGGCCGCTTGGCTTCCTCGACCGCTACGGGCAGGACGAGGCGGTGCTCGGCGAGTACGCGCGGCAGGCGCGGACCCGTGAAGGATTCGACCGGTTCGTCGGACACTGGCTGGGCGCACAGCGCGCGGCCGCTTGAATGCAGCGACGGACCAGGTGAACCGGACGTGGCGATGACGGCGGATGCGATCGAGGCCGCGTGCCGGCCGGTCGAACTGCTGATCGCGACGATCGCGCGCCTGCTGGCAGGCTGCCGGCACGTCGCGGTGGGCGCGTCCTCACCCGTTCCCGGTTCCGGTGCGCTGCTCGCACGCGCACTCTCGCATGGCGAGATGCGCGTGAGTGTCCTCGGCTCCCGCCGCAACAACTTCTTCACCAGCGGCGGCGTCGAGCTGTTCGACCTGGCCGCGCAGGGCCGCATCGACGCGTTCTTCCTGGGCGGCGGGCAGATCGACGGCCAGGGCAACATCAACCTGGTCGGACCCGGCGCCTACCCGCGCAACGAGGTGCGCTGGCCGGGCTCGTTCGGCTCGGCCTATCTCTACTTCCTGGTTCCGCGCGTTATCCTCTTCCGCGAGGAGCACACGCGGCGGGTGATGGTGCCGAAGGTGGATTTCATCAGCGCGCCTGGAACCAGCGCGCCCAACGTGCATCGTCCGGGTGGCCCGCACGCGCTGCTGACTTCACTGGGTTTGTTCGCTTTCGATCGCCAGGCGCAGCGCTTCCGGCTGGAGAGCGTGCACCCGGGTCACAGCGTGGAGGAGATCCTCGACCAGACCGGCTTCGACTTCGACCTGCCCGGGGCGGTGCCCCTCACTGCGCTGCCCGATGCGGACACGCTGGCGCGCATCCGCGGCGAAGTGAAGGCGGAGATCGCGGAGACCTATCCCCGCTTCGCAGCCGGCGGGGCGATCGCCTAGCGCCGCCCGGGGCGCGGCTTCGCTTCGTTCACGCGCAGCGGCTGGCCGTGGAAATCCTTGCCGTTCAGACCGGTGATGGCGGCGAGGGAATGGGCCTTTCCCGGCATCTCGACGAACCCGAATCCCTTCGACGCACCGGTGAACAGCTCGCGCATGACCTGCGCGGACTTCACCTGCCCGAACGGCTTGAATGCATCGACCAGCTGGTCTTCCGTGACGGTAGGTGCGAGATTGCCGACGAAGATGTTCATGCGCGATTCCTCTGGTAGGTGAAGGTCAGCCAATGAGGCGACGTGCGCCCGCGAGCAGGCTCGCGAATGCGCCTTGCTTTTGCGGCTTGGCCGAGCGTTGGGGCGCCTGCGTCGCCGCGCGCCCTGGCGTGCCGGAGCCGGCGGCCGGCCGCTGCGACGGACGGGCCGGCTGGCCCCCGGCGGGCGATGCGCGCCGTGCATCTGCCGACGACGCGCGGCCGCGCCCCGCCTCGCCGCCCTGGCTGCGCGAGCGTTCGCGATTGCCGCCTTGCGGGTCGGATTGCCTTGCACCGCGGCCCTGTCCCGCGCCGCGACCGGTGCCGGAGCCGGGGCTGCTGCGTCGCTCCGCTGCTTGTCCGCCGCCGCGACGCTGTTGCTGCGGGCGTCCACGGGCCGGCGGCGCTGCAGCCGGTGCGTCGGCGTGCTGCGGCTCGAAACCGCCGATCACGCGCCGCTCGATGTTGCGCCCGAGGAGCTTCTCGACCGCCGCCATCAGCGGTTTGTCCTCGGCGCAGACCAGCGCCACGGCTTCACCCTCGGCACCGGCACGGCCGGTACGCCCGATGCGGTGGACGTAATCCTCGGGCACGTGCGGGAGGTCGAAGTTGACGACATGCGGCAGCTCCTCGATGTCGAGGCCGCGTGCAGCGATGTCGGTGGCCACCAGCACGCGCAGCTCACCGCGCTTGAAGTCGGCCAGCGTGCGGGTACGGTGCGACTGGCTCTTGTTGCCATGGATCGCCTCGGCGCGAATGCCGTCGCGGTCGAGCTGCTGGGCAAGACGGTTGGCACCGTGCTTGGTTCGCGTGAACACCAGCACCTGCTGCCAGCTGCCCTGAGTGATCAGGTGCGCCAGCAGCTCGCGCTTGCGGCCCTGGTCGACCGGATGCGCGACCTGCTGCACCAGCTCGGAGGCCGAGTTTCGCGGGGCGACCTCGACCTCGGCAGGATTGGTGAGGAACGAATGCGCGAGCGCCCGGATCTCCGGCGAGAAGGTGGCCGAGAACAGCAGGTTCTGCCGCTGCTTCGGCAACAGGTCGAGGATGCGGCGGATGTCGCGGATGAAACCCATGTCGAGCATGCGATCGGCCTCGTCGAGGACGAGGATCTCGATGCGGCTCAGATCCACGGTCTTCTGCCCCACGTGGTCGAGCAGCCGGCCCGGCGTGGCGACCAGGATCTGCACGCCGCGGCGCAGCGCATCCACCTGCGGCTGCATGCCGACCCCGCCGAAGACGACGGCCGACTTGAACGGCAGGTGCGCGCCGTAGTTGCGCACGCTCTCCTCCACCTGCGCAGCCAGCTCGCGGGTGGGGGTGAGGATCAGCACGCGCGGCGGGCGGCGGCCGTCGGGCGAGCCCTTGGCGGCGCTCTGCTTCAGGCGCTGCAGCAGCGGCAGGACGAAGCCGGCGGTCTTGCCGGTCCCGGTCTGGGCGGCGGCGAGCAGGTCGCGGCCGGCGAGTACGGGCGGAATTGCGTGCTGCTGGATCGGCGTGGGTTGGGTATAGCCTTGCGCCTCGATGGCGCGCAGCAGCTCGGCCAGAAGGCCGAGATCGTTGAAGCTCGGATTGATGTGATTCTCCTGGATCGGCCTGCGGCGGACGACAGCGTCCGCGGAACCGGTTCAGGCAGATGCGATGCTTGGAAAGGAAATTCGGGAAGTTCGAGAACGACCGCGAAGCGGCTGGCGCCGGAACCGGATGAACCGGCGCGAACAACCGTTGAGCATTATATCGGAGTCGCGCGGCAAAGTCTTGAATTATTTCGGCGCGCCCGCCGGCGTGCAGGGATAGGCGGCGTTCAGGGCGGCGAACACGAGGACGTGAGCGTGCGCATCCGCCCGGTCGGGATGCGCGCGCAGGTATTCGACCACCACAGGGACGGCGGCGCTCGCCGAGAAGTCGGGTGGCGGGCAATAGTACATGTCGCCCTGCTCCCGCCACGCTGCCCAGCCGTGGCCGAAGATGAAACCGTCGAGGAATGCGACACAGGTGCCGGCCTGCGCGGCGAGCGCCTGATCGAGGTCGATCCCGCCCTGCAGGACCTGCACTGCCGCCTCGCACCTGGCGAGCAGCACGCTGCCCGGCTCGCGCGCGAGCTCGCCCTCGACCGCGAGGACGGGCCCGCCGAGCACCGTCATCGAGACCATCAGCACTGCCGCGCGCAGCATGCGTCAACCCCGGTAGCGCGGCTCGGGCACGCCCCTGGCGCCGGTGTCGGCGGCGAACAGCGCGCCGGCAAGCGGTTCCCGCGCAAGCTGCTCCGGCGTCATGCGCTGCCTGGCCGTCGTGATGAACAGGACGTCGAGCGCCGGTCCGACGAACTGGCAGCTGGTCACCTGCTGCACCGGCAACTCGATCGTGCGATCGACCCTGCCTTCGGGTGTGATGCGCAGCACCCTGCCCCCGCCGTACAGCGCGCACCACAGGCACCCGTCGGCATCGACCGTGGCGCCGTCGGGGATGGCAGGCGGCTCGACTGTGAAGAACGGGCGCGGCGCCCCCATCCCACCGCTGGCGATGTCATAGGGATACGCATTGATCACCTGGGTGCGCGAGTCGGCGAAGTACATCGTGCGCCCGTCGGGGCTCCAGGCCAGGCTGTTTGGCGTGCGGATTCCGCCGATCGTCGCCACGCAGCCGCGCGCCGGATCCAGGCGATACAGGGTGCCGACCGGCTCGCGCGAGGAGTCGTGCATCGTTCCCGCCCAGAACCGGCCCTGGCGGTCGCACTTGCCGTCGTTGAACCGGATGCCGTCGCGCCCGGCTTCGGGTGCGGCGATCCGCTCGAGCGCCCCGCTGGCGGGGTCGAAGAACGCCAGCGCCGACTGCAGCGCCAGCAGCAGTCCGCCGCCCTCGCGCACGGCCAGCGAACCGACCATCTCCGGCAGGGTCCAGCTGCGCACGCCGCCGGTGTTCCAGTCGTGGCGACGCACCTGGCAGCCGCGGATGTCGACCCAGTAGAACGCCTGCTCCTGCACGTCCCAGACCGGTCCCTCGCCCAGTACGTCGATGGTCTCGCCGATGCGCCGCACGTGCATCATGTCCCTCCTCTGTATCGCGCTGCCAGTATACTTGCCCGTCCACGCCCAGGATCGGCAAGCTGTGGATCGAGAACGACAACGGGAAATAGGAATCCCGAATCACCAGGAGAGAAGATGATCGACCTTTACCTCGCGCCCACCGCCAACGGACAGCGCGCCGCTGTCGCCCTGGCCGAGTGCGGCCTCGCGTTCAAGGCACACCGCGTCGACCTCGCCAAGGGCGAGCAGCGCACGCCGGAGTACCTCAGGCTGAACCCGGCCGGACAGATCCCGGTGATGGTGGACCAGGACGGCCCTGGCGGCAAGGCGCTCACCATTGCCCAGTCCGGCGCAATCATCCTCTACGCTGCGGAAAAGAGCGGCAAGTTCCTGCCGAAGGACCTCGCCCAGCGCGCGCTCGTGTTGCAGTGGTTCATGCAGGGCGCGACCGACGTCTCGCCGACCAGCGGCGCGATCTTCCAGCTCGAGATGGTCGCCCCCGAGAAGAACGAGGCGATCACCGGTCACTTCAAGAAGCGGCTGGTGAATTTCTTCGGCGTGGTCGATGCCCACCTCGCCGGACGCGAGTACCTCGCCGGAGAGCTGTCGGTCGCGGACTTCATGCTGTATCCGAACTACTTTGCGCGCAAGGCGCTGCTCGACGCAGCGGGCGGGCTGTCCAACCTGCACGCGTGGGGCCAGCGCATGGGGGCGCGGCCGGGCGTGGCGAAGGGAATGAACCCGTTCGCCTGAGCGGAAACGGGGGTCAGGGCAAGGAAAAACGCCCGGCGCCGGATTGAGGCGCTGGTGGCCCCTGGCCCACGTCGCGCCTCATGCAGCCGCCAGCAGCGCACGCACCGCGTCCGGCCGCGGCAGCGGCGCGACCGCTCCGTACCCTGTCGTCGTGAGTGCAGCCGCGGCATTTGCGTAGCGCAGCGCACTCCAGAAGTCATCGCCCGCTGCCATCCGCGCCATCAGCGCACCCGCGAAGCAGTCGCCCGCGCCCGTGGCATCCACGCAGTCCACCACGTGGCCTTGCAGCCGCAGGCGCCGTTCGCCGTCGGCACCGATGACCCCATCCTTGCCCAGCTTGAGCGCCACGCGGCGCGCGCCGTGCTCGAGACACCAGGCGAGGATCGCGTCGGACTCTTCCCGCTCGCACAGCACCTGCGCCTCGTCCACGCTCAGCAGGAACAGGTCCGACATCGTCATCGCCGCCGTGATCACCGCGCGGGCCCGCGCCGCGGGCCACAGCCGCAGCCTGAGGTTGGCGTCGTAGACCACCTGCGCGCCGGCCTCGCGGGCGACCTGCATGGCGGCGAAAGCGGTGTCGCACGCACTCGCACTGATCGACTGCGTGATGCCCGAGGTGTGGAAGAAGCGCGCGCTACGCAGCAGTTCCAGGGGCAGGTGTTCCGGACGCATGCGGCTCGCGGCAGAGCCCGCGCGCAGGTAGCTGAAGACGTGGCCGGAAGTCCCGTAGGTGATGAAGTAGACCGCGGTGTGGGCCTCGGGATCGATGCCCACGCCGGATGCGTCCACGCCCTCTTCGTTCCACAGCGCCAGGAACTGCGCGCCGAACTCGTCGCGGCCCAGCCGGGTGACGTAGGCGACACGGGCACCCTGGCGGGCCGCCGCGATGGCGCAATTGGAGGTGTCGCCGCCGAATCCCTGCAACCACCGCCGCCCGCCGCCGGGCTGCGCGCTGAATTCGTAGAGCGGCTCGCCGAGCGAGACGATGTCGGTCACCGGTACTGCCCCGCCAGGTCGAGGAAGCTCTTCGCGTGCCGGATCACCCCGCCACGGTCTCCGGCTGCGAGCGCCTGCTGGTCGATGACGTTGTTGCCCACGCCGACGAACGCCGCGCCCGCCTTCAGATAGTCGAGCAGGTTGGCCGTGGAGACGCCCCCGGTTGGACACAGCGGCAGGTCCGGGTAGACCGCATGGATCGCAGCGAGGTGGGCGGGACCGCCGCTGGATGCGGGGAAGATCTTCACCACGTCCGCGCCTTCGCGCCACGCCGCCAGCACCTCGCCAGGCGTGAAGCCGCCGATCAGTGCCGCGCGTGCGCGCGTGTGCGCCAGGGCAGCGAGGCCCGGGATCAGTGCGGGCGAAACCAGGTAGTCGGCGCCAGCGTCCAGGCAGGCCCGGGCGCTGTCCAGGTCGAGGACCGTGCCCGCGCCCACGAGGAAGGACCGTGGAGCCTGCTGACGCAGGTCGCGGATCAGTCCCACCGCGTCCGGCGTGGTGAGCGTGATCTCCACCGTGCCGTAGCCGGCCTCGACCAGGCAGTCGATCGCGCTGGCCGCACGCTCGCGCGAAGGCAGGCGCAGAACCGGCACGACGCGCAGTGCCGCCAGGCGTGCCGCGATGGGAGGTGCGGGAGAGTGCATGGCCGTGCCGGGAAGACTAGCACACATGAAAAAGGGGCCCCGCAGGGCCCCTGGTCATCCCGCTCGGGGGCGGGCTACTGCACCTTCGCCGTGCTCTTGCGGATCGACGCCTCGATCTCGACTCGCCGGTCCTTTTGCAGGCAGACGATCAGTTCTTCGCGCGCCAGGTCCTTGCACTCGCCCGCCTTGAGGAGCGAATCGCGCTCGCCGCGGCCGACCACCTTGAGCTTGCCCAGCGGCACGCCCTTGTCCACGAGGTAGCGCGCAACCGCCCAGGCGCGCTGCTCCGACAGGTGCTGGTTGTACGCGTCGGTGCCGATGCGGTCGGTGTACCCGGTGATGTCGAGCCGGTCCCACTCCGCGTCCTTGAGCTTGTCGGCCAGCGCATCGAGCACCGACTTCACGTCGGGCCGCAGCACTGCCTTGTCGAAGTCGAACTGGCCTTCCTCGTCCACGCCCACGGTGAGCGGCAGCATGCCGCCAAGGGTCTGCGCCGTGACCTCTTCCTCGATGCGCACCTTGCTGCCGGGCGCCTCCACGCTGCCTGCCGCGACCGCGTCGCCGGCACTGGCACCGCCCGCGCCGCCACCATCTGCGCCGGCACCGGGGATCGAGCCGCCCGCACCACCAGCCGCAGTGGCGCCACTTGCGCCCTGACCGCCGGCGCCTGCCGTGCCACCCGGTCCGGCCGCGCCGCCGGCGCCACCAGCGGCACCGCCTGCCCCGCCGCCCGCGCCACCGGCCGCAGCGCTGCTTCCACCAGCCGTGCCGCCCGCGGCACCGCCACCCGCGCCCCCGCCAGCGCCCCCGCCAGCGCCACCGCCACCGCCAGCGCCCGCAGCGCCGCCAGCACCTTGTCCTGCAGCCCCGCCGGCACCGCCTGCTTGCCCGCCGGCGGCACCGCTGTCGCTGCTCAGTGACGCCGCACCCATGCCGTCGTCACCCGTCCCACCAGCACGGCCGGTCGTTCCACCCGGACCTGCGCGGGTACCGGCCGCGCCGGCCGCTGCGGCCGTGCCGCCCTGCGCCCCTCCGGAGTTCGCCCCGCCGGTACCGACCGCGTCGCCGGTGCCAGAGGCGGCGTTCGTG
>CAZFYX010000056.1:0-13957 GCA_964523885.1 uncultured Burkholderiales bacterium
CCACCCGTTCGACCGTCAGGGCGCCTTCGGGGGCCGGCAGCTCGGTCGCCTGCACGTCCTGGCCGGGCTCGCCCAGCAGCGCGGACAGGCGGTGATAGGCGCTGCGGGCTTCGACCAGGCCTTTCCAGCCTCCGATCGCGCTCTCCACCGGTGCCAGCGCCCGGCCCAGCAGGATGGTCGCAGCGATCATGACACCCGAGGTGACATGCATGTCGATCACCAGCCAGGCGCCCGCTCCTAGCATGACGACCTGCACCAGCTGGCGCATGAACCTGGTGGCGCTGCTAAGCGAACTGCCCACGCGGCTCGCCCCGGCCTGCCGGCTCAGCACCTCGCGGTTGATCTTCTGCCAGCGCTCGGTCACTGCCCCGGTCATGCCCAGGGCGTTGACCACCTCGGCGTTGCGCAGCCCCGCGTCGATGAAGCGGCCGGCGCGGCGCTGGTCGACCTGCAACGCCTCCAGCGGGACCCGGGTGAGCTTCTCGTTGAGGAAGGCCAGCCCCAGCAGCAGGAGGGCGCTCGCGGTCGCGACGGCGCCCAGCAGGGGGTGGAACAGGTAGATGACCACCAGGAAGACCGGCAGCCACGGGGCATCGAACAGGGCGAAGATGCCGGTCCCGGTCAGGAAGCCGCGCAGCGCGGCCACGTCGCGCAGGCCGTGCACGTACTCGCTCGCGCCGGGTGCGCGCGCAGCGGCGAGCAGGCCGGACAGCACCTTCGGGCCCAGCAGCCGGTCCAGCGCGAGGCCGACGCTGGCGAGCAGGCGTGCCCGCAGGATCTCCATGAGCATCATGACGCCCAGGGCGACGACGGCGCCGGCCGTCAACACCACCAGGGTTTCGTCGCTGCGCGAGGTGAGGACCCGGTCATAGACCTGCAGCATGTACAGGGCCGGGACCAGCAGGAGCAGATTGATGACGAGGCTGAACAGCCCGGCGTACAGGAAGTACGGCCAGAACCGGCTCAGGAAGCTGCGCATGATTCTGTCACGATGTCCTTGTCGTCATCGCCCGCGCTGGCACGGGCTGAGGCGCAGGCCCCGCCAGGCGGGTATGCAGCGCGTATGACGCTCATTCTACCGCCGCGGGCGGTGCGGGAAGGGGGTGGCAATGTCAAGGAGATTGGCGACGGCGTGGAGCGGAGGTGAACGACCTGGGGCGTCTGCCGGGGGCCCTTGCCCGCCAAGCGTCGCTCCATCATCGGCAGCTCTCCAGCGGGCCTTGAGCCGAATCGGCGGGAAGGCTGCCGCGGTCGTAGGGAACAGGGGGAATGCCCTACACTAGCCGGAACTGACGCGTTGATCTGGGAGGGGGAGCGCCATGTCGATCGAGCAGGCCGTGCAGGCCCTTTGGGAGCATCAGCAGCGCGGCGAGGTCTTTCCGCAGGCCTGGCGCGGAAAGCTGGGCCTGGACGAGGGCTACCAGGTGCAGCTCGGGGTGCTGGAGCGCAAGCTGGCGGGCGGTGAACGGCAGGCCGGCTGGAAGGCCGGCCTGACGGCCGACGCGATGCGCGCGATGTTCGGCGGCAAGGAACCGGTGTTCGGCTACCTGCTGGAGTCGGCCAGCCGGGCGTCCGGTCACACGTTTCGCCTGTCGGACCTGCGCACTCCCATGGTGGAGAACGAGCTGATGATCACCATGGGGCGGGACCTGGCCGGGCCTGCGGCGACCGCCGAGGACGCGCGCGGCGCGATCGCGAGCGTGGCGCCCGCGTTCGAGATCGTGGAGATGCGCGGCGCGGACATGAAGGCCGACCTGCCGCTGGCGCTGACCGACAACGTGGCGCAGCGCGCGTTCGTGCACGGCACGCCGGTGCCGCTGGCGCCCGGCCTGGACTTCGGCGAGGTCCGCGCGGTGGTCAGCGTGAACGGCGAGGTGAGAGCGGAGGCCCTGGGGCGCGAGTGCATCGACAACCAGCTGCGCACGATCGCCTGGCTCGCCAACGCGCTGCATCGCCACGGGCGCCGCCTGCTCGCAGGCCAGCGCATCATGAGCGGGTCGTTCACCAAGCCGATGCCGATCGCCGCGGGCGACATCTACGAGACGCACTTCTCCGGCATCGGCAGCGTCCGCGCGACCTTCGCGTGACCGGCGCGGCCCGCGAGTGGCGGGTCGCGATCGGGCAGGATGAGGTCGCGGTCCTGCACGAGCCGGCTGCGGTACCGGTGCGCGAGCGCGTGGTGTTCGTCTGCGCGCACGGAGCTGGCGGACATCGCGACGATCCGCGCATGGCTGCGCTCGCCGTCACGCTGCGCGGCTGCGGGCTGGACCTCGTGCGCTTCAACTTTCCCTATCGCGAGCGCGGCAGCGGGCGGCCCGATCCCATGCCCGTCCTCGAGGCTGCGGTCGCCGCAGTGGCTGCCAGCATTCGTGCCGGGTTGCACCCGCGGCGCCTGATCCTGGGCGGCCGCTCCATGGGCGGGCGCGCGTCCTCCATGCTGGCGGCGCAGGGCTTCGCGTGCGACGGTCTGCTCCTCCTCGCGTACCCCCTGCACCCGGCCGGCGCGGTCGAACGCCTGCGCGACGCGCATCTCGCGCGGATCCCCGTGCCGGTGCTCTGCTTCAACGGCACGCGGGACACGCTGTGCCGACAGGACCTCATGCAGGCGGCGGTGCAACGGGCGGGCATGCGCTGGACGATGCACTGGCTCGCTGGCGCCGACCACTCGTTCCACGTGCTCAAGCGCAGCGGCCGGACCGACGCGCAGGTGCTGGACGAGGTGGGCGCCACGACGCGGGCCTGGCTGGACCGGCTCGGCGCGTAATCCGCCGCGGCGGGCCGGTTACACGGCCGATACAAAGCGAAACCGCACGGACATCCGGGAAGGCGCCCGGCATTGGTACGCTGCGCTGGACGGCTCGGGAGGCTGCCATGTCCAACACCGCGACCATGAACCACACCATCGCCACCACCTACCGGCACGATTCCCGTCGCACCGCACGGGGACCGTTCGGGCCATGCGGCAGCTGCGGTGCGACCAACGCGGCCGGTACCCGCTTCTGCGGGCGCTGTGGGGCGGCGGCTGCGCCGCGCTGTCCGCAGTGCGATGCCGCGGTACGCGAGGACCAGCGGTTCTGCACCGGGTGTGGCACCCAGCTCGGCCGCGGCGACGGGCCATGCCCGATCATGCTGTCCGCGCTGTCGCACCCGCAGATCGCCGGTGCCGTCCCGGATGGCGAGCGCAAGCAGGTGACCGTGCTGTTCGCCGACCTCAAGGGCTCGCTGGAACTGCTCGCGGACCGCGATCCCGAGGATGCGCGCCGCCTGATCCAGCCGGTGCTCGAGCACATGATCGCGGCGGTGCAGCGCTACGCGGGCACCGTCAACCAGGTGCTCGGGGACGGAGTGATGGCACTGTTCGGCGCCCCCGTGGCGCACGAAGACCATGCGCTGCGGGCCTGCCATGCGGCGCTCGACATGCACGAGGCGATTCGCCGCCACGCGGAGGCCATGCACCGCATCGAAGGGCTGCCACTGCTGCAGGTGCGCATCGGCCTGAACTCGGGCGAGGCGGTGGTCGGTGCGATGGGCACCGACCTGCGCGCCGCGTATACCGCCGTGGGCCAGACCACGCACCTGGCCGCGCGCATGGAGCAGCTCGCCTCCCCGGGGACCACCCTGCTGACCCACGCCACGCTCCAGCTGGTGGAGGGTTACGTGGCGGTGCGTCCGCACGGCCAGGTGCAGGTGAAGGGGCTGCGCGAGACGCTGGAGGTGTACGAGCTGACCGGCCGCGGGGTTGCCCGTTCGCGGCTGCATGTGGCGGCGGCCCGCGGGCTCAGCGCATTCGTCGGGCGCGCGGACGAGCTCGCCACGCTCGAGCGTGCACTGGCACGCGCGGCGTCCGGCCGCGGCCAGGCGCTCACGCTGGTCGGGGAGCCTGGCGTCGGCAAGTCTCGCCTGGTGCGCGAGTTCACGCGCTCGCACCGCACCCGCGGCTGGGCGCTGGGCGAGACCCGCTGCCTGCCCTATGCGCGGGTCACGGCCTACCAGCCGGTGATCCACCTCATGCACGGATACTTCGGCATCGACGAGGACGACGACCCACCGCAGATCCGGCGCAAGGTCGTCGACCGGTTGACCGGGCTGGACGAGGGGTTGCGCAGCGTCGTGACCCCGATCCTGGGACTGCTCGATGCCGCCGGGGCGGATGCAGGCTGGACCCGGCTGGAGCCGCTGCAGCGCCGCCAGCGCATCCTCGATGCCACCCGCCGGGTCCTGCTGCGGGAGGCGCAGGCACAGCCGCTGGTGCTCGTGTTCGAGGATCTGCACTGGATCGACAGCGAAACCGAGGCCCTGCTCGAGCACATCGTCGACAGCCTCCCGCACAGCACGATCCTGCTGCTGCTGACCTGCCGACCCGGGTATCAGCCACCGTGGGCCGGCCGCAGCCACTCTGCCCGGACGCGGGTCGAGCGGTTGCCGCTGGTGAGCGCCGGTGCGATGGCCGACGCGCTGATGGGCAGCGATCCCGCCCTCGACGCGGTGAAGCAGCTGCTGCTGACGCGCACCGAGGGCAACCCGCTGTTCCTGGAGGAGAGCGTGCGGTCGCTGGAGGAGACCGGCGCGCTGTCCGGTGCGCGCGGCAGCTACCGGCTGGCAGCACCGCTCACGCAGGTCCAGGTCCCGGCGACGGTGCAGTCGATCCTCGCTGCGCGCATCGACCGCCTGCCCGAGCAGCACAAGCGCCTGCTGCAGTCGGCCTCGGTCATCGGCAAGGACGTGCCGCTCGCCCTGCTGCTGGCGATCGGTGTGGTCGACGACGAAGGGCTGCGGACCAGCCTCGCCTGGCTGGAGGCGGCCGAGCTGATCCACCAGGCCGGACCCGGGCAGTACAGCTTCAAGCATGCGCTCACGCAGGAGGTGGCCTACGGGAGCCTGCTGCTGGAGTGTCGCAAGGCGCTGCACGGTGCGGTGGTCGCTGCGCTGGAGCAGTCCCACGTCGGCCGCCTTGCCGAGCACAGCGATGCGCTGGCGACGCACGCGATCCGCGGCGAGCTCTGGGGCAAGGCGGCGCTGTACTCGCGCCTCGCCGGGGCCCGCGCGCTCGACCGTTCGGCCAATCGCGAGGCGGTCGTTGCACTCGATCAGGCCCTGGATGCGCTGGCGCGCCTGCCGCGCACCGAGGCCGTGGTCGCGCAGGACATCGACATCCGCTGCGAGCTGCGCAATGCCCTGTACACGCTGGGCGAGCTGGGACGGCTGCACGAGCTGCTGCGCGACGCGGTGCGACTGTGCGAGCAGATCGGTGACCGCGCACGCTTCGACCGTGTGGCGGGATTCCTGACCCACTACCTGTGGGCGGTCGGGCGGCATCGGGAGGCGGCCGAGATCGGCCGCGTCAGCCTGGGCGGCGTCCTGCCGGACGGCGGCTGCGATCCCCGGGTGGTGGTGAGCAACTGGGCCGTGGGGCAGGTCTACCACGCCCTGGGCCAGTACCGGACGGCGGTCGAGTTCTTTTCGGCGCTGCTCGCGCGCGTCGAGCCTGAGATGATGGGCGACAGCCTGGGCAGTCACGGCCTTCCCGCGGTGTTCGCACGCAGCTGGATGACGCGGGCGCTGGCCGAGCTCGGCCGCTTCGACGAGGCGATGGCCTGCGGCGGCGAGGGGCTGCGCACGGCCGAGCGGCTCGACCACCCATTCAGCCTCTATGTCGCCAGCCAGGGCCTGGGGTACCTGCAGCTGCGCCGCGGCTGTCTCAGCGAGGCGGTGCCGCTGCTGCAGCGTTCGCTCGAGCTGTGCCGAGAGTGGAACCTGCGCATCGGGCGCCCAACCGCCGCGGCGCTGCTGGGATATGCGTATGTGCGCGCGGGCCGGCTGGCCGAGGGCACGCACCTGTTGAGCCAGGCGCTGGACCAGGCCCGCGAGATCGGCGTGAGGTTCGCGCTGCCGCAGGAGACGGGTTGGCTCGCGGAGGCGCAGCTGCGGGCCGGCAACCTCGATGTGGCCCGGAACACCGCCGCGCAGGCGCTGCACCTGGCGGTGGAACAGGACGCCACGGGCTGCAGCGCGTGGATCCTGCGCCTGCAGGGGGAGATCGCGGCAGCGCAGGGCGAGAGCGCCGAGGCGCGCGAGCGGTTCGAGGCCGCGCTGCAGCAGGCGCGCTCGCTCGAGATGCTGCCGCTCGTCGCGCAGTGCCAGGGCGACATCCGCGCGCTGTCTGCCGTGGCGTAGCGGTCAGCGATGCTGGGCTGGCGCAGCGCGGCTGCGTGACAGGCTGAAGCCTTCGTAACCGTCGCGGGCGACCGCGTCGCATTTCTTCTTGTAGTTGTGGACGCCGCCCACGTACGGCATGAACACCCGCGCCTTGCCCGGCACGTTGGCACCCATGTACCACGAGTTGGCTTTCGGGTAGAGCGTGCCGGCGGCCACCTCGTTCACGTGCTGCGTCCAGGCGTCCTCGGCCTCCGGTTGCGCCTCGATCCGGTCGAGGTCGTGCGCGCGCAGGTAGGCGAGGCAGTCGACGATCCAGTCGGTGTGCTGCTCGATCGAGAGGATCATCTGGCTCTTGACGCCAGGGCTGCCCGGGCCGGTGACCATGAACAGGTTGGGGAACCCGGCGGCCATCAACCCCAGGTAGGTGCGCGGTCCGTCCGCCCACTTCTGCCGCAGCGCGGTACCGGCCCCGTTGCGGATGTCGATCTCGGCCAGGGCGCCGGTCATCGCATCGAAGCCGGTGGCGAACACGATCGCATCGACCTCGTACTCGGCCTGCGTGGTGCGCACCCCGCGCTCGGTGATCTCCTCGATCGGCGCGCTGCGCGCATCGACCAGCGTCACGTTGTCGCGGTTGTAGGTCTCGTAGTAGCCGGTGTCCAGGCACAGGCGCTTGCTGCCGATCGGATGGTCGCGCGGGCAGAGCAGCTCGGCCACGGCGGGATCGCGCACGGTCTCACGGATCCTCTGGCGCACGAACTCGGCTGCCGTCTCGTTCGCCTGCTCGTCGACCAGCAGGTCGGTGTAGGAAGTGAGCATGCCGATGGTGCCGCCCTCGGCCCACTTTTTCTCGTAGTTGCGGGTGCGCTCCTCGGCGTCGACTTGCAGGGCGGATTGGGTGGGGGCAGGAAAGCCGGACACCCCGAACGGCGTGTCGTAGGCCCGCCGACGCCGCTCCGCGTACGTCGCCTTGTGCGCACGCTCCCGCTCCGGGTCGAGCGGCCCGTTGCGTGCCGGCAGGCTGAAGTTGGGCGTACGCTGGAACACGTACAGGTGCTGTGCCTGCTGCGCGATGATCGGGATGGCCTGGATTGCGGAGGAACCGGTTCCGATGACCGCGACCCGCCGGCCGTCGAAGCGCACGTCCTCGTGCGGCCACAGGCCGGTGTGATACCACGTGCCGCGAAAGCGCTCGATGCCCTTGAAATCCGGCACGCGCGGCGTGGAGAGGTTGCCGGTTGCCATGATGCACCAGCGCGCCCGCGCCACCTCACCCTGCTGCGTGGTCACGGTCCAATGGTTGGTGGCCGGGTCGAATACGGCGGAGCCGATGCGCGTGTTCAGCCGGATGTCGCGCAGCAGGTCGAAGCGCTCGGCAACGTGGTTGATGTAGCGCAGGATCTCGGCCTGGGTGCCGTAGCGCTCCGGCCACTTCCACTGCTGCTGCAGTTCCTCCGAGAACGCGTAGGAGTATTCCAGGCTCTCGATGTCGCAGCGCGCGCCGGGATAGCGGTTCCAGAACCAGGTGCCGCCGACACCGCTGCCGGCTTCGTAGACGCGCACGCTCAAGCCCATGCCGCGCAGGCGGTGCAGGGCGTAGAGCCCGGCCAGACCTGCGCCGACGACGATGACATCGAATGCAACGGGCGCCGCGTTGCCGCGTGCGCTGGAAGTCTGTTCTGGCACCCCTTGTCCTCCCCTGACTGATCGCGCAAGCCGCTGGTGCTCGCGGCGGCTCCGGTCTGCTGGCAAAAGTATCGCATGACCCGGGCGGGTCCCGCGTGAAGCGACAAGGGCGGTCGGTTGTGCCGGCTCAGTGTGCCGGTGAGGCGGGTCGGCTCGCGGCCCTTCGCGGACCGCGAGGACGCCGACCAGCGGAATGCCCGCGACCCTCGCGCATCGACTGTCGCTGCCGGCGCACCCTGCGGTCGGGAGAAGTAACATTCACGCTCGAGACCCTGCCAGGAGCCACGCCCCGTGACCGATCTCACCTCAGCCATCGCCCGCTTCACCAGCGCGCCGCCGTTCGATGCGGTCCCCGAGGCTGCCCGGTCGATCATCCGCAGCGGGTTCATCGACACGAGCGCAACGATGATCGCCGGACAGGCGCAGCCCGTGGTGCAGATCCTGCGTCGCCACCTCGGGCCGCGTGTCGGCGCGAGCGGCGAGGCCGCCGTGGTGTTCGGCGCTGTCCGCGGCTCGGCCATCGATGCCGCGCTGCTCAACGGCACGGCGGCACACGCACTCGACTACGACGACGTCGCGCTCGGCGGCCATCCCAGCACGGTGCTCGTGCCCGCAGTGCTGGCAGAGGGCGAGGCCTGCGGTGCGTCGGGCTCGGCGCTGATGCGCGCCTATCTGGTCGGCTACGAGGTCTGGGCAGACCTGATTTCGCGGGATGCCGATCCGCACCACGAGAAGGGCTGGCATCCGACGGCCGTGTTCGGCACAGTGGCCGCCGCGGCAGCGGTCGCCTGCCTGCGTCGCCTTCCGTTCCAGGTCGCCCGCAACGCAATCGCGTTGTCGGCCAGCATGGCAGGCGGGGTCGTGGCGAACTTCGGCACGATGACCAAGCCGCTGCACGCCGGTCGGGCCGCGGCCGCCGGCGTCGAAGCGGTGCGGCTGGCCATGCTCAGGATGACGGCCGCGGCCGACGCGATCGAGCACCCGGCCGGATTCCTCACGGCACTGTCGCCCAAGGGGCGGCTGGACCTGGAGCGGCCCGCGCGGCTCGGTGCCACGCTGCGCATTCTCGATGCGGGGCTGAGCATCAAGAAGTACCCGACCTGCTATGCGACCCATCGCGTCATCGACGGCATGCTCGACGCGGTACGCGGGCGCGATGTGACGCCAGGGCAGGTGGAGCACGTGCACGCCGAAATCGGCCGGACGCAGGCGAAGATGCTGCGCAATCACACGCCGCAGACCGGGCTCGAGGCGAAGTTCAGCCTGGAGTTCGCGGTCGCCTCGGCATTGATCGCAGGCGAGGTCGGGCTGTCACAGCTCACCGACGGGTTCGTGCAGCGCGCCGACGTCCAGGCCGTCATGCGCAGGGTCTCGACCTCCGTGCGCGACACGGCCTGCCCGATCGAGCCCGCGTTCGGCTACGCCGACCGCGTGCACATCCGGCTGGCCGATGGGCAGGAGCTCGACAGCGGTGCCATCCGTTTCGCCCGCGGCAACGCGCAACTGCCGCTCGCTGAGGCCGAGCTGAAGGCGAAGTTCATGGATTGTCTGCGCGCAGCCGGCAGCGGTGGGGGCGAGCGCCTGTACGACCAGCTCGCAGGCCTGGACTCGCTGCGCGAGGCGCGCGCACTGACGCTGCACGCCTGATCCCGCTCAGGGCCGCTGCATCCGGCACGTGGTGGCGGGAGCAACGTCCCGGCCTTCCATCCGCAGGTCGGTCTTCCAGCCGTACCCGGTGCCCTCTGCATCGTTGCGCACCGCCGGCTGTCCCGCCCTGGCGAACGTCGCCAGGTACATCGGCGCGATGAGCTGGTGGTCCTCGCGCCGCATCCAGGTCTCGCCGGTCGGGCCCTTGATGCGCAGGTCCTCCAGGGCCCTGGCGATCGCGAGGGGGTCGGTCGACTGCGCCTGGTTCATTGCGGCCGCGAGCATGTCGATGCTGTACTTGATCGGCAGCCAGAACCAGTCGGCCTTGTAGCGCGCCTTGTAATCGGCGGTGTAGCGCTCGAGGGTGTTGTTGTCGACGTTGGCGTGCCAGGTCGACACCATCTTCACCCGGTCCGCACCTGCTTCCCCCATGGCGGTGGGTGCGCCCTGCATGTAGGACAGCGGCGCATAGAGATCGGCCTTGAGGCCCGTCTCCTTCGCAGCACGCACCAGCAGGTTGAGGTCGTTGCCCCAGTTGCCCGTCACCACCGCGTCCGCGCCGGCGGCCTTGATCTTCGCCACGTAGGGCGAGAAGTCCTTGACCTTGCCCATGCTGTGCAGGTCGTCGCCCACGATCCGGATGTCCGGCCGCTTCTTCGCCAGCATCGCCTTGGCGTCGCGGCTCACGCTCTGGCCCCAGGCGTAGTCCTGGTTGATCAGGTAGACCGTCCTGATGTCCTTGCGCTGCGCGATCGCGTCGGTGAGCAGCTCGAGGATCATGTCGCCGTGCGGGATGAAGCGGAAATGCCAGAAGTTGCACTTGTCGTTCGTGAGCGCGGGGTCCAGCGCGCCCATGTTGAGGTAGAGGATGCTGTGTTCGGGATTGCGGGCGTTGTGCTTGGCGATCGCGTCGATGGTCGCCGCTGCCACCGCGGACCCGGAGGCCTGTACCAGGATACGGATGTCCTGGTCGATCACCTGCTGCAGCGCGAGCAGGCTCTCCTGCGGGTTGGCCTTGCCATCGAAGGTCACCAGCTCGAGCCTGCGTGCGCCGAGGACGCCACCGCGCGCATTGATGTCGTCCACGGCCATGCGCACGTGGTTCTGGAAACCGATGCCCTGGTCGGCGAACGGCCCGCTGAAGGCGTCGATCTCGGCGATGCGGACGGGCTCGGCGGCTGCGCAATGCAGCGCCAGCAGCAGGAACGGGGCAAGCAGGATGGCACGCGGCATGTCGACTCTCCTCCCTCGGGCACCCTCGAACTCTACGCCGGCGCGCTCGTCGGCGCAGGGGGGGACGGCGGTCTGATATAGTCGCGGCGCACTGATTCCTCTGGGTTGAAATGAGCGCCACTGTCATCTCCGCTGTCATCTTCGCCTGCATGATCGCAGGCATCGTCGCCGGCCGCGTCCTGCGCAGGGTGCTGCCGCAGGACCACCTCGACGAGGATTCCAAGGACACGATCAAGATCTCGTCCGGCCTCATCGCCACCTTGACTGCACTGGTGCTGGGGCTGCTGGTGTCGTCGGCATCCGGGACCTTCAACACCCAGAAGGCGGAGCTCGAGCAGATCGCGGCCAACATCGTCCAGCTCGACCGGGTCCTGGCGCAATACGGACCCGAGACGGCCACCGCCCGCGCGCAGCTGCGGCAGGTGGTGGAACTGCGCATCAGGGCCCTGTGGCCGGAGGAGGCCGCGCCGGGGGCGGCGCAGCCCGGCGACACGGTCAGCTCCGAGACGCTGCAGCGGACCCTGCGCGCGCTGGCGCCGGGCACCGACGTGCAGAAGGCGCTGCAGGCGCAGGCGCTGGGCATCATCGATTCGCTGGGCCAGACCCGGGCGCTGCTGGTGGTGCAACATCTGGATCACGGCATCCCCCAGGCCTTCATCGCCATCCTCGCGGTATGGACCTGGGCGATCTTCACCGCGTTTAGCCTGTTCGCGCCCGGCAACGCCACCGTGAATGTCGCGTTGCTCATCTGCGTGGTATCGGTGACCTGCGCAGTGTTCCTGATCCTCGAACTGGGCAGCCCCTACAGCGGGGTCGTCAAGCTCTCGTCCCAGCCGCTGCAGACCGCGCTGCACTACCTCGGCCAGCCCTAGCAAGGCTCACGCCGCTGCAGCCCGGGCCGCATTGGGCCAAACTGACGGCGTTCGCGCTTGCTTCCGCGCGGGTGCCGCGGAGGAGGGACCGATGAAGAAGCAGAGCTGGGCACGGCGTCAGTTCATTACCCGGGCCGGCGTGGCGGTCGCCGCCATGCAGACCTTCAACAATCTCGATCCCTGCTGCGTGTTCGCCGCGGACGGGGAGACTGCGCCCGACGAACTGTTCGAGTTGAAGCCGGTCGCCGACGGCGTGTACGCGGCGGTCGCCGCCGCGCGCTACAAGGTCAACTGCAACGCCGCGGTAATCCTCACCAACGACGGCGTGGTCGTGGTGGATTCGCACTCCAAGCCATCGGCCTCGCTGGCCCTGTACCGCCAGATCCAGGCGGTCACGCAGATGCCGATCCGCCGGATCATCAACACCCACTTCCACTGGGATCACTGGCAGGGCAACCAGACTTACGCCGAGCGCTTCCCCGACCTGGAGATCATCGCTTCCCAGCGCACGCTGGAGAACCTGACGCGGCCGGACGCGGGCGCGGGCGGGGTGCCGTTCATCGCGAAGCAGGTCGCCGCGCTGCCGAAGGAGATCGCGGACCTGCGCGAGGAGATGGCGCGGGCCACCGACCCTGAGCGCAAGGCGCGCCTGCAGTCCAACCT
Organism: uncultured Burkholderiales bacterium; assembly: GCA_964523885.1. GTDB lineage: Bacteria > Pseudomonadota > Gammaproteobacteria > Burkholderiales > SHXO01 > SHXO01. Next base: position 12,258 of record CAZFYX010000056.1, read on the forward strand.
GCAGCAGGCCCAGGACTACCTGGCCGAGATCCGCCAGGTCACGCCGGCGCTGCCCACCCGCACGGTGGCCGACAAGCTCACCCTTGCCGACGGCGGACGCACGATCGAGCTGATGGTGCTGGGACGCGCGCACACCGACGGCGACCTGTTCATCTACCTGCCGCAGGACAAGGTGGTCGCCACCGGCGATGCGCTGATCGACTGGATGCCGTTCCTGAACGACGGCTATCCGGAGGATTGGGTGCGTACGCTGGACCTGCTCGAGAGCTACGCCTTCACCCGGATCATCCCCGGCCACGGCGACGTGGCGCCGCGCGAGCAGCTCGCGTTCTTCCGCGGTTACCTGGCCGACCTGATCGCCGCGGTGAAGCAGGGGGCCGCGGACGGCGCGAGCCTGGACGAGATGAAGCGCGTGCTGCCCGATCGCCTCGCCTCGCAGTACGAGCGGCCGATGTCGAAGTATCCGCTCGGCCAGTACCGCGACCGCATCGGCCTGAACATCGAGATGGTCTACCGGAAGGCAGTGGCCGGCTGATGCGCTGACGCAGCGGTGTGGGCCGACGCGGGCGCCTCGAACTCGATGTCGCCGTACCAGGCCTCTGCGGTGGCGCCGGTCGCATCAGTGTCGGTCTGGATCACGACGTGGGTGATCCGCCCCGGCTCCTCGCCGAACGCGGCCTTGTAGTCCTCGTAGAGGTTGCGCTGCTCGGAGACCCAGCCGCCCATGCCGTCGGTCCCGCTGCGGACCAGGATGGTCCGGATGCGGGTGGTCCACGTATTCACGATGGCGGTGCCGGCCGGCGCGCCATCGCCCCACGAGTAGTCCAGCGTCGCATAGGGCATCTCCACCCCGGTCATGGCCTTCACCTGCTTGAAGAACACCCGCTCGCCGATGGGCAGGGTCTGGATCGGCCCGGAGAAGAAGAACTTGACCCGGGCCATCGAGTCGTCGGCCGCGCGCCGCGTGTTGTCCGCGCCGTCGATGGGCTGCAGCACCTTCCAGCGCCAGCGCACCACCTGGAACAGGCGCGGATCGATGTCCAGGTTGAACGCGAGGCCGGAATTCGACTCGCTCGCGGTCGCGTGCACCACGGTCGTGCCGCCGTCATCGACCAGCTCGTACCGCGTGGTCTTGCGGAACTTCGGCAGCGCCGCGGCGTACCAGCCCGCCGGCAGCTGCGTCCCCGGCTGCGCGGATGAGAAGGGCGTGACCCGCTGTGCGGGGGGTGTGGCCGGGGTGGCTGGACGCGGCTGGAACGGGCTGCAGCCGGACAGGGCCGCGACGAGTGCGAGGATGGTCAGGCGAGGGGGCAGGCAGGTCATGACGGAAACGAGGCAGTGCAGCCGGCTGTCATGGCAGCCGGTCCTGCCGGGGTCTGGAATGGTCAGGGCACGGGGGCAAGTGAGGCAGGCGGGCGCTACGGAAGTTCCGTCCGGCACCGCATCCAGTTGCCCGACGCATTCTGACACGTGCGGTAAACTGGCGTGGGCTGGGGGCGCTTGGCGACCTGCACGGCCCAACGACATGGGGGAGGGCAGATGAGCGAGCTGATCGAGCGGCACAATCCGTCCGAGCGGCAGAAGGCGTTCCGCGAGGCGTACCGGTCCCAGATCCACCCGCTCTACAACGGCGTGGTGCACATCGGGGTGATCTACGTCGTGGGCATCGCCGTCATCTCCTGGTGCGTCTCGCGGCTGCA
>CAZFYX010000057.1:0-3143 GCA_964523885.1 uncultured Burkholderiales bacterium
CGCCTCGCACTGCAACCGCGAGAGGGGAACTGCGCTGCCCTCACGCCTCGCACTGCAACCGCGAGAGGGGAACTGCGCTGCCCTCACGCCTCACACTGCTTCTGCGATAGGGCGAACCGTGCAACTCTCCCCGTCCCGTCCCGCCGCCGCAAGGAGGAGGAACGGCCTCGACGCCTCGTCCCCTCTCCCCTTGCGGGAGAGGGCCAGGGTGAGGGGTACGGAAGGTGATGGCTTCTCGCATCACCCTCCGTCCTCACACGCCAGCCCGCTCCCATCCGCGAAGAGGGGCAAACCACCAAAGCGATCGCCCTTCCGGGCGACACGCTGCTACCTCCCACGCGCCAGAAAATCCTTGAGCAGCGCCGCGCACTCCACCGGCCGCTCGTACGTCGTCCAGTGCCCGCAGCGCGGCAGGATCTCGACGCGCGCGTGCTGCATCTTCGACGCGATCGTGCGCACGCCCTGCGCCGGCGCGATCGGATCCTCGTCGCCCGTCACCAGCAGCGCCGGCGCAGCGATCTGCGACACATCCGCCGGCTGCGCCTCGGCCAGCGCCTCGCACGTGCGCGCATAGCCCTCGGCGCACTGTCCCATCAGCGACTCGCGCACGGCCGCCACTGCGACGCCCTGCGTCTCGCGCGTGCTGGACGACAGCGCAGCCTGCACGATCGCATCGGTGATGCCGGCCATGCCTCCGCCCGCGCCTTGACTGCCCGCTGCCGCATGCCCATGCGCCCCGCGTCGGGCGGTGCCAGCAGCGCTCCGAACAGAGCCAGCCCCTTCACCATCGCCGGCTCGCGCACCGCCAGGTGCATGCAGACGATGGTGCCCAGCGAATGCCCTGCAAACCACGCCTTCTCGATGCCCAGTGCGCCACATACCCGCAGCACCGACGACACCAGGCGATCGATGCTCAGCGGCCCCTGCTCCAGTGCGTGCGCCTTGTTCGACCGCCCCGACCCCGGCAGCTCGGGCCGCACGACCCGGTAGCGCCCCAGCACACCCATCAGCGGCGTCCACACGTTCGACGTCCCGCCCAGGCCGTGCACCATCACCAGGGCGTCTCCCTCGCCGTCCACCTGCACGGCCATGCGGTCGATGAGCTGCTGCGGCATCCGCGTCTACTGCACCGGGTTCTCGAGCACGCCAATGCCTTCGATCTCGACGCGCACCTTGTCGCCCGGCTTCAGGTACTTCGGTGGCGTGAAGCCGATGCCCACGCCGGCCGGCGTCCCGGTGGCGATGAGGTCGCCCGGGTAGAGCGTGATGCCGGCCGAGATGGTCTCGATCAGCGTCGGGATGTCGAAGATGAGGTCGCGAGTGCTGGCCTCCTGGCGCAGCTCGCCGTTCACCCAGCAGCGGACCATCGTGTTCTGGCCGTTGAGCTCGTTGGCGTCCACCGCACAAGGGCCCATCGGACAGAAAGTGTCGAACGACTTGCCCATGAGCCACTGCTTGTGCCGGCCCTGCCAGTCGCGGGCGGTGACGTCGTTGACGATGGTGTAGCCCCACACGTGCTCCATCGCGCGCGCGGCACGGATGCTCCGCCCGCCGCGGCCGATGATCACCGCCAGCTCAGCCTCGTAGTCGATGGCTTCCGACACGCCCCTGGGCAGGCGGATCGCCGCGCCCGGCGCGATGACGCACTCCGGGACCTTGGAGAAGATGATCGGGTGCTCCGGGATGTCCGAGCCGGGCGAGCGCGAGGAGTCGAAGCCGCTGTTGGCGAACTCCTTCGCGTGGTCGTGATAGTTCTTGCCGACGCAGAAGATGTTGCGGCGGGGAAGCGGAAAGGGCGCTTCGACCTGCACGGCCGAAAGCGGCAGACGCGGGCCGGATGCCGCGGGCATGCTGCCGCCCTCGGCGAGGTGCTCGACCAATGCGAGCACACCGCGCCGGCGCGCGCGTTCCCCTACGGCGAGCGGGGTCACTTCGGTGCCATCCTCGGACAGGCGGCCGACGTGACGCGCCCCGCCCCACTTGTAGCAGGCGAGCCGCAACCTCTCCTCCTAACGGCCTCCTGTGGAGGCTCTGTGATGTTGCGATGCACGCAGCAGTGAAGGCGCCATGATGCTGCTGTGGCGCACAGTGATCGATCGGCTGCCGCGCACCGCAAAAAATGAGACACGTGTCTCGTTTCGCGCTTAACATAGCAACAGCTTCGAAGCACAGTCAAGCAACATGATGCCTTCACCGAAGAAACGACCGCTCGACGCGGAGGCCGAGGCGACGCAGGGCGGGCGCAGCGCGCGCACCCTGCGGCTGCTGATCGACGAAGCCATGAAGCTGCTCGACCGGGGCGGCCTGGTCACGGTGGCGGAGGTGGCCGCCGCGGCGGGCGTGTCACGCGCCACGGCATACCGCTACTTCCCGAGCCGCAGCCGGCTGATCGACGCGATCATGGGCGAGAGCCTGCAGCCGGTGCGGCGCTTCGAGTCCGCGGAGCAGGACGGCAGCGCGCGCGTGCGCGACCTGTTCGAGCGTACCTTCCCGCTGTTCCGGCAGTTCGAGCCGCAGATGCGCGCGGCGCTGCAGCTGTCGCTGGAGCACTGGGCGCTCGAGCGCGCCGGCGTGCTCGGCGAGGAGCAGTTCAGGCGCGGCAATCGCAAGGCGATCCTGGCGCGCAACGCGGCGCCGCTGCGCGCGAAGCTGGGTGCGCGCGACTTCGACCGCCTGCTCAAGGCGCTGTCGCTCGTCTACGGCATCGAGCCGTACATCGTCCTCAAGGACATGTGGGGCGCCAGCAACCGCGAGGTGAACGCGATCACGCGCTGGGTGGCGGATGCAGTGATCGAGAAGGCGCTGCGGGAGGGGTTGCCCGTGGGTGCGGCGAAGCCGCGCTGGACTGGGCGCGATGGCGCTGCGCAGGAAAGACGCGGCGAGCGTCGGCCTGCGGGAGAGGAGCGCGACGGCAACGGGCGCGCGCGGGGGCGGCGGGCCCCGGCGGCGCCGCGAGTCGTCGCGCGGAGATGAGAGGGCGAAGGGCCTTGACCTTTGAACCCCTCACCCTGACCCTCTCCCGCAAGGGGAGAGGGGACGACTCTCCTGTATGTTCCGCGTGACGGGAAGCGGCAGAGGGAAAGGGGCGAAGGGCCTTGACCTTTGAACCCCTCACCCTGACCCTCTCCCGCAAGGGGAGAGGG
>CAZFYX010000058.1:0-31088 GCA_964523885.1 uncultured Burkholderiales bacterium
GAGATCCTGCGGGCGCACGACCCGCGCTATCTCGCGCGCCAGCCGCACCGTCTCGAAGTGCACGTCCACGGTGTCCTCGATCCGCCTTCCGTAGCCGCCGGCCATCGCGACGGCCACCGGGATGCCGGCGGACTGGCACAGCTCGGAGACCAGCCGGTCGCGTGCACTCAGCCCGGCCTTGCTGAGTCTCAGACGGCCGAGTCGGTCGCCTTCGAAGGCATCGGCGCCGGACAGGTACAGCGCGAGGTCGGCCTGGGCCGCCGACAATGCATGGCAGACGCCCTTCTCGAGCCCCTCGAGGTACGCGGCGTCGCCGGTGCCGTCGGGCAGCTCGATGTCGAGGTCGCTCTGCTCCTTGGTGAAGGGAAAGTTGTTCGCGCCGTGGATCGAGAAGGTGAAGACGGCGGAATCGCCGGCCAGGATGGATGCGGTGCCGTTGCCCTGGTGGACGTCGCAGTCGATGATGACCGCCCGCCGGATCCGCCCCTCGGCCTGCAGCGCCAGGGCAGCGATCGCCGCGTCGTTGAACACGCAGTAGCCCTCGCCCCGGTCGCGGAAAGCGTGATGGGTGCCGCCCGCGAGGTTGACGCCCACCCCATCATCCAGTGCCGCGCGGGCCGCGGCGAGCGTCGCGCCGCTGGATCGACGCGAGCGCTCGACCATCTGCGGCGACCACGGAAAGCCGATGCGCTTCTGCTCCTCCGGGCTGAGCGTGCCGCCGACCACGCGCGCGAGATAGCGCGGGTCGTGCGCCCGCAGGATCTCCTCGTCGGTCGCGGCAGGCGGCAGCAGCAGGCCATGCTCCCCCGCCAGCCCGGCCGCCTGCACGCGCTCGCGCAGCAGCGCGTACTTCTGCATCGGGAAGCGGTGGCCGGGCGGGAGCGGCAGGACGTAATGGTCGGTGTAGTAGATCTTCACGGCGGCTACAGCGTACCGCCTAAAGCAACCGCAGAGGCGCGGAGGCGCAGAGGCTCGCAGAGAACCTCAGGGAGAGTGAACGCGGGAACGACACGGCCAAGCCGTGAGCCGGATGCGTTCGCACGACCCCGACCGTCCGCAGGCTTCCTCTGCGGTCCGCCGCGCCTCTGCACCTCCGCGGCTGCCGTAGAGGTTTAGCCCAGCAGCGAGCGGAACCGATCCCAGTCGAAGAACGGCCCGGGATCGCTCTTGCGGCCAGGCGCGATGTCCGAATGCCCGACGATCTGGGCGATCGGATAGTGCGCCTGCAGCTCGCGCGCGACGGCCGCAAGGGTGGCGTACTGGGCGTCGCGGAACGGGACGAGATCCGAGCCTTCCAGCTCGATGCCGATGGAGAAGTCGTTGCAGCGGCCACGCCCGCGCCACTCCGACACGCCGGCATGCCAGGCCCGGTCGTCGCAGGACACGAACTGGATCAGTTCGCCATCCCGTCTTATATATATGTGTGCGCAGACGCGAACGTCGCGCAGCCAGGCTGCGTAGAACGGGTGGGCGTCGAGGTCGAGCCGGTTGAGGAACAGGTCGATCACCGCCTCGCCGCCGAACTGGTGCGGGGGCAGGCTGATGTTGTGGACCACCAGCAGCTCGACCGGCATCCCCGCCGGGCGCGCATCGAAGTTCGGCGACGCGATCCGGCGCGCGTGCTCCAGCCAGCCGCCGTCGAGCACGGCCGTTACTTCACCTGCAGGTCCGTCGGCGCACCCGGAGCTGCGGGCACGGCGGCAGGCGACCCGGCAGGCTGCTCCGGCAGCTTGACGCGGTACTCGTGCGGTCCCTTCCACAGGATCGTCCGGATCCGGCTCTTGGGATCGGGCGTACCCACCGGCTTGAGGCCGGCCGCGTGGCCCTCGAGCCCGATCTCCGACAGCGGCAGCTTCGCGCTGTAGCGCAGCCGGTCCTTCACCTTCGCGTAGGTGATGGTGACGTCATCGCCCTTCACGCTCCACTTGCCGAAGGTCGTGGAGCGGCCGCGGTGCTTGCCGGGCTGGCCGGGCAGCTGGAAGTCGTACTCGGCGATGATCTCCGCCTTGCCCTTCTCCAGCAGGCGCACCCAGGTGCGGTCGTCGTCCGCAGTGCGTGCAGCCTCCCAGGACCCGACCAGGGCGGCGGCGCCGACGGCGTGAGCGGGGCCGCCCAGCGCAAGCAGGCAGAGCAGGACGGCGAAGCGGGTGATCATGGTTCCAGGTCTCCGTTTCGGCGCCGGTGGTCCGGCGCTCGCATGTTGGGGGTCTAGGGCCCTAGTTGATGCCCAGGCGCTCCATGCGGTAGCGCATGGCGCGGAAGGTGATGCCCAGCAGCTTGGCGGCCGCGGTACGGTTGTAGCGGGTCTTCTCCAGCGCCTCGAGTATGGCTTCCTTCTCGACCCGGTCGAGGTATTCCTGCAGCGGCCACTTGCCCTCGGACCCTTCGACCGATTGCACCACCTGCTCGGCCTCGGGCGGAGTGAGCTGCAGGTCGGACACGGTGATCTTCTGCCCGTCACACAGGGCGATCGCACGCTCGAGGATGTTCTCCAGCTCGCGCACGTTGCCGGGGAAGTCATACTGCGCCAGCGCGCGCATCGCCTCGTCCTCGAGCGCCGGGCGGGTCACCTTGGTCTGCACCGACAGCTTGTCCAGCACCGCGCTGGCGATCGCCGGGATGTCCTCGCGCATGTCGCGCAGCGCAGGCATGCGCAGCTCGATCACGTTCAGGCGGTAGTACAGGTCGTGGCGGAACTTGCCCGACTCGACGCAGTCGGCCAGGTTCTGGTGGGTTGCGCTGATGATGCGCACGTCCACCGAGTCTTCCTGGGTGGAGCCGACCTTGCGCGCTTTCTTCTCCTGGATCGCCCGCAGCAGCTTCACCTGCATCGGCAGCGGCAGGTCGGCCACTTCGTCGAGGAACAGCGTCCCACCGTTGGCGGCCTGGAAGAAGCCGTCCCGGTCGCTGTCGGCCCCGGTGAACGCGCCCTTCTTGTAGCCGAAGAACTCGCTCTCCATCAGGTTCTCGGGGATCGCGCCGCAGTTCACCGGCACGAATGGCCGGTCGCGCCGCGCGCTCTTCTGGTGGATCAGGCGGGCTGCGAGCTCCTTGCCGCTGCCCGACTCGCCGGTGATGTGCACCGGCGCCTCGCTGCGCGCGAGCTTCTCGATCAGGTCGCGGACGTGGCCGATGGCGGCCGAACCGCCCAGCAGACCCTTCTCGCCCGTGCCCATCTCGACGGTCTTGATCTCGCCGACCTTGGGCAGCGACAGGGCGGACTTGACCAGCGTGCGCAGCTGGTCGAGGCTCACCGGCTTGGACACGTAGTCGAAGGCGCCGGCCTTGAGCGCGGCAACCGCGTTCTCGGTGTTGCCGTGCGCGGTGATCACCGCCACCGGCAGGTCCAGTCCGGCCTTCTGGATGTGCTCGACGATCTCCAGGCCGGTGCCGTCGGGCAGGCGCATGTCGGTCAGGCACAGGTCGTAGTGGCGCCCGCCGCCCAGCTTGCCGGCGGCGTCGCGCACGCTCATCGCCCGCTCCACGTCCAGGCCCATGCGCAGCAGCGTGAGCTCGATCAGCTCCAGGATGTCGACCTCGTCGTCGACCACCAGCACGCAGCGCTGCGGCGCGGAGGCCCGCCCGCTCGATCCGGTCCGCTCGGTTCGCTTCAAAGCTTCACTCCCCTGATGGCCACGAGGAAATGCCCGCCGGGGCCGGCGCGCTCGGCATATTCGAGCGACGCGTTGTTGGCATCGCAGATCTCGCGCGCGATGTACAGCCCCAGCCCGGTCCCGCTTGCCGCCGTCGTGAAGAACGGTTCGAACAGGTGCGGGCGAATCGCTTCGGGCACCCCGGGACCATCGTCGTGGACGTGCAATTCTAAAGCATTGCCCATGGCGCCGGCGTTGAGCACGATCCGGATGCTGCCCGGCTTGCGCTGGCAGTAGCGCAGCGCGTTGCGGCACAGGTTCCACATCACCTGGTTCAGGTGGCTGCGGTCGAAGGTGACCTGGGCGTCGCGCTCGATGGCCAGGTTGATCACCTCCTCGGGCACCTTCTCGATCTGGCAGAACTGGGCCACGAAGGTGCGCAGGAATTCGCCCATCCGGAAGGTCTCGCGGTGGGCACGGTCGCGGCGGTTGAGCTTGAGCACGTCCTGCACCATCCGGTCCAGGCGCTGGGTGTTGTCGTGGACGATGGTGAGCAGGCGCTGCTGGGTCTCGTGGAGGTTGGGCTCCTCGAGCAGCAGCTCGGCCGCGTGATTGATCGCCGACAGCGGGTTGCGGATCTCGTGTGCGATGTTGGCGGTGAGCCGGCCCATCGCCGCCAGCTTCATCTGCTGGGCCTCGGCCTGGATGCGCGACAGGTCCTCGAGGAACACCACCGCGCCCACGTTGCGGGTGCGCCCCACCGGGACGAAACGGGCGCCGGCGAGCTTGTGGGTGAGCACGGTGCGCAGCGGGTCGAAGCCGGCTTCGGGGTCCTCGCGCCAGCGCTGCAGCCGCTCGGCCAGCGCCGGGGCGTAGTCGGTGAGGATCAGCTCGCGCCCCGACTTCGGGATCGGGCCGAGAATCTCCACCGCGCGGCGGTTGATCTGGCGGATCACCCCGCGCTCGTCGACCACCAGCACGCCGTCCTGCATGTCCTGGATCACCAGCTGGTTGACCTGGGCCATGTTGGCCAGGTCGACCTCGCGCTGGGCGGCGAGCTGCTCGCTGGCCTGGGTGTAGCGCGCCAGCGTGTGCGCCAGCCAGGCGGTGGCGAAGTAGCCGACGCTGAGCAGTCCGGCCTGCACGAAGAAGTTGACCGCGGCGTCCTGGTAGACCGCGTCCAGGGTGTGCTCGAGCAGCACCGCGATGCTGGCCAGCGCCGCGAAGAACAGCGTCAGCCGGCCGCGGCTGATGATGCCGGCCGCCGCGAGCGAGGCGAGGAGCAGGAGCCCCAGCCCGCTGCTCACCCCGCCGCTGGCGTACGTGAGCAGGGTCACGAACAGGATGTCGGTGACGACCTGCAGCGCGATCTGGATGTTGAAGTCCGGCCGCCGCGACGTGGTGGTGATGAAGAACACCACCGCGCCGAAGATGTAGGTGGCGCCGGCGTAGAGGTACAGGTTGAGGTTGCGCGACCCGAACACCGAGTCGGTGAACACCACCGCGGTGACCAGCAGCAGGGTGGCGACGATCAGGCGGTAGACATTGAAGTAGAACAGCGAGCGCCAGTACGAGGTGGGATACCCCTCGCGCCCGCGCAGGGCGATGCTCACCCCGTTTCCCAGATCGGGCGCGCTGGCGTCGACGCTCATGCTCTGCATGCAGTAAGCCTCTAGGAGCGCTCGCCGCCCTGGCGGGAGAGCTTCAGGTGCTCGTCGCTGCAGTAGTACTGGCCGCGCGAGACGAAGCTCTCGCTGCGCGGCAGGTGCACCCGGCATACGGCGCAGCGCACCATGTCCTCGGGGTGCGCCGACTTGGGCGGCTCCGCGCGCGGCTGGGGCGGACGTTGTCCCTCGTTGCGCATGCGGTTGATGACGAGATAGGCCACGATGCCCAGGGCAAGCAGGAGAAGGAACTTGGCCATGAAGGTCCGGGAAGTGTTATCGGCGGGAAACCGGAAAGGTGGAGGCCCGAATGCGCGGCGGCTGCAAGGCGCGGCCCGCGCGCCGGGGCGACCCGATCATACCGCAGAGTACGGCCCCCGCCGCCCCCGTGCGGGCGGCTGGCGCCCGCCCCCCTGCTAACATGCGCGAAAAGCACCAGACCGCACTTGCCCGCCCGCCTCCGCCAGCACGCCCGCCTCGCCGGCCTCGCTCTTCTCGCCGGACTGGGCCTGCCGCACGCCGCCGCGCAGACCGCCACCTCCCGCCAGGCCGAGAGCAGCAGCGAACTGGTGAACTGGTATTACGCGGCCGTGTTCGGTACCGGTATCTACTCCTCCGGGGACCGCACCGTGGGGGTGATCCAGCTGCCCCTGGCCTATACCTGGCAGGAGCGCACGCCGGACCAGTGGGGAATCCGGTTCACCGCCCCCGTATCGTTCGGCTTCTACAACTTCCACGCCCGCGATCTCGCCGACGGCCTGCCTCAGAACGTGGGCACCATGAGCATCCTGCCGGGGGTCGAGTTCGACACCATGGCCCGGGACAACTGGCGGCTGCGCCCGTTCTTCGGGGTCGGGTACGGCTGGGAGTTGAACGAGAGCGGGGATGCCTGGATCTACCAGGCGGGGGTGAAGAGCCAGCTCACCTTCCCGCTGAGCCGGGAGAGCCAGTTCATGCTCGGCAACAGCGTGGACTACGCCGGCTACAACGCCAACAACGACTCGCCGAAGGCGATGGCCCGGATCGTGACCGGGCTGAACTTCGCCTTCCCGACCCATGGCACGATCATGGGCCACGCGACCGACTTCAACATCCACCTCATCTACTACCTCTACACCACGCAGATGGACCTGCCGCTGGCCGACAACGTCCAGCACACCACCCGCGACCAGATCGAGGTGGCGTTCAGCTTTAGCGTGCGCGAGCCCATCCCCTTCAAGCTGTTCGGCACTGAGCTGTTCGACTTCGACCGCATCGGCTTCGGTGTCAGCACGGGCGGCGACGTGACGGCGGTGCGGCTGTTCTTCAGCCTTCCCTATTGATGCACGTGACTCGTGGCCCCGGGAAACGCAAGAACGCCTGCACCGGTCCAGGCTGGGAGCGATGCGGGGTGAGGGAACTTGCGGGCGCGAGATTCGTGGTTCCCGCGCTCGACGAGTCGCGAACCAGGACGTGACCCGTGATGCGGCGACCCATACGAGTCGAGCATCACGCGTCACGATTTGTATGGTCGGGGTGAGAGGATTCGAACCTCCGACTCCTGCGTCCCGAACGCAGTACTCTACCAGGCTGAGCTACACCCCGAGGCTTTGTGGCGCTGACTGAAGCGCATCCGGGCGGACGCGCATGGGCTCAGTAGCTGCGGGAAACCGCAAAGGCCGCCAATTGTAGCAGAGAGTCCTTGTAGGGAGAATTGGGCAAGGGCTCGAGGGATGCGATCGCGCGCTGCGCCTCGGTGTCGGCAGCCCCGCGTGAATAGGCCAGCGCCCCGGTCTCCTCGATCGCCGCCAGCACCGGCCGGAATTCCTCCAGCCCGCCGTGCTCGATCGCCGCGCGGATGACGTCGCGCTGCGCGGCAGTGCCCTGGCGCATCGCATAGATGAGCGGCAGGGTCGCCTTGCCCTCGGCGAGGTCGTCCCCGAGGTTCTTGCCGGTCTGCACGTGGTCGCCCGAGTAGTCGAGCACGTCGTCGATCAGCTGGAAGGCGGTGCCCAGGTGCGTGCCGTACCGGGCGAGGCCCTCCTCGACTTCGCGGCTCGCCTGGCTCACGATGGCGCCGAGCTGGCCCGCGGCCTCGAACAGGCGCGCGGTCTTGTAGCGGATGACCCGCAGGTACCCGTCCTCGTCCAGGTCCGGGTCGTTGCAGTTGAGCAGCTGCAGGACCTCGCCCTCGGCGATGGTGTTGGTAGCGTTGGCCAGGACTTCCATCACCCGCATGTTGCGCAGCTCGACCATCATCTGGAACGCGCGCGAATAGAGGAAGTCGCCCACCAGCACGCTGGCGGGATTGCCGAACAGGGAATTGGCGGTGGCCCGGCCGCGCCGCAGGTCGGAATCGTCCACCACGTCGTCATGCAGCAGCGTGGCGGTGTGGATGAACTCCACGACGGCGGCGAGCTGGTAGTGCGCGTTGCCGCTGTAGCCGCAGGCGCCGGCGGCGAGCAGCACCAGCGCGGGGCGCAGGCGCTTGCCGCCGCTGCCCACGATGTACTCGGAAACCTGGCGCACCAGCACCACTTCGGAGTGCAGGCGGGCCCGGATCACCTCGTCCACCGCGCGCATCTCGTCGGCGATGAAGCGCTGTACGGGTTCGAGGGTGGCGGTGGTCATGGCGCGTGGCGCTGGAAAAGCAGGTTCAAGCATACCACCGCGGGCTGCCGGGCAGCGCCGGGGTCGCCGCTGCAGGCCTGGTTTGACCTTTCTCCCGGCCGCCTGTATACTTGCGCGTTTTTCGAACGGCCATACAGGGACTTAACCATGTACGCGGTAATCAAGACCGGCGGCAAGCAGTATCGGGTGAGCGCCGGGGAAAAGCTCAAGGTCGAGTCGCTGCCTGCAGAAGTCGGAAGCGAGATCACGCTGGACCAGGTGCTGATGGTCGGCGAAGGCGACAGCGTCAAGATGGGCACCCCGCTGGTGGCCGGCGCGAGCGTCAAGGCCACTGTCGTGAGCCACGGCCGCGGCGAGAAGGTGCGCATCTACAAGATGCGCCGGCGCAAGCACTATCGCAAGACCCAGGGGCACCGGCAGAACTACACCGAGATCCAGATCAGCGGCATCTCGGCCTGAGCATCAGGAGGGACAACTCATGGCACACAAGAAGGCAGGCGGCAGTTCGCGCAACGGGCGCGACTCCAATGCGAAGCGCCTGGGCGTCAAGCGCTTCGGCGGGCAGCTGGTCTCGGCGGGCAGCATCATCGTGCGCCAGCGCGGCACCCAGTTCCACCCCGGCGAGAACGTCGGCATCGGCAAGGACCACACCCTGTTCGCCAAGGTGAACGGCACCGTGCGCTTCGCCGTGAAGGGCCCGACCTCCCGGCACGTGGTGATCATCGAGCCGGCGTAAAGTCCTGGTCGTCACGACAAAAGCCCTATCCGAACGATAGGGCTTTTTAGTTTGTGCGGTATGTAATTTAAGCCCTAGGCACACGAGGCCCTAGGCCCTAGGCTCTATACGCCAGGGTTTGGGTTGCGCCGCAGGCGGCGCGCTGTATTTCTGGCGTCTGGCACCTAGAGCCTAGCCTGTCTTCTATGAAATTCGTCGACGAAGCCACCATCGAGGTCCACGCCGGCAAGGGCGGGGACGGTATCGCCGCGTTCCGGCGCGAGAAGTACATCCCCAAGGGCGGGCCCAGCGGCGGTGACGGCGGGCGTGGGGGCAGCGTCTACGCGGTGGCGGACCGCAACGTCAACACCCTGGTCGAGTACCGGTTCGCCCGCATCCACCGGGCGAAGAACGGCACCAACGGCCAGGGCAGCGACTGCTACGGCGCCGCGGGCGACGACATCACCCTGGTCTTCCCGGTCGGCACCATGATCTGGGACGAAGAGTCCGGCGAACTGGTGGCGGACCTGGCGCGCCACGACCAGAAGGTCCTGCTCGCGAGCGGCGGCAAGGGGGGCCTGGGCAACCTCCACTTCAAGTCCAGCACCAACCGCGCACCGCGGCAGTTCACCCGCGGAGAGCCGGGCCGGTCGCTGCGCCTGCGCCTCGAGCTCAAGGTGCTCGCCGACGTCGGTCTGCTCGGCCTGCCCAACGCCGGCAAGTCGACCTTCATCCGCGCGGTGTCCGCCGCACGGCCGAAGGTGGCCGACTACCCGTTCACGACGCTGCATCCCAACCTGGGCGTGGTGCGGGTCGATGTGAACCGCGCGTTCGTCGTCGCCGACATCCCGGGATTGATCGAAGGTGCCGCCGAGGGCGCTGGCCTCGGCCACCAGTTCCTCCGCCACCTCGCCCGCACGCGGCTGCTGCTGCACCTGGTGGACGTGGCGCCGATGCAGGACGACGCCGATCCCGCCGCGGACGCGCATGCCATCGTGGAGGAGCTGCGCCAGTACGATGAGGGACTGTTTCGCAAGCCGCGCTGGCTGGTGGTGAACAAGGTCGACCTGCTGCCCGAGGACGAGCGCGAGGCGCGGGTGCAGGACTTCGTCGAGCGCTATCGCGCGCTCTCCGATGCGCAGGACGAGGCCGGCGAGCCGCCGCGCGTGTTCGAGATCTCGGCGCTGAGCGGTGAAGGCTGCCGCGAGCTGACGTTCGCCATCGCGGAGTTCCTCGACACCCTGCCCGTACCGGCCGCGGAGGATGACGAGGCGGCAGCCACCAGGACCGACGACGAGCCGGCGACCGCGGGCCGCGACATCGAGGAGGAGTGAGATGCCATCCGTGCTCGCACAGGCCCGCCGCCTGGTGATCAAGGTCGGCAGCAGCCTGGTCACCAACCAGGGCCATGGGCTCGACCACGATGCGCTCTCGCAGTGGGCCGAGCAGATCACCGAGCTCAAGCGCCGCGGCCGCCAGGTGCTGCTGGTCTCCAGCGGTGCGGTGGCCGAGGGCATGCAGCGGCTGGGCTGGCGCAAGCGTCCCAGCCAGCTGCACGAGCTGCAGGCCGCCGCCGCAGTCGGGCAGATGGGGCTGGTACAGGCCTACGAGTCGTGCTTCCGCAACCACGGGCTGCACGCCGCCCAGATCCTGCTCACGCACGAGGACCTGGCCGACCGCAAGCGCTACCTGAACGCACGCTCGACCTTGCGCACGCTGCTCGAGCTCAACGTCATCCCGGTGATCAACGAGAACGACACCGTGGCCACCGACGAGATCAAGTTCGGCGACAACGACACGCTCGGAGCGCTGGTCACCAACCTGGTCGAGGCCGATGCGCTGGTGATCCTCACCGACCAGCCCGGACTGTTCACGCGCGACCCGCGCCGCCATCCGGATGCGCAGCTCGTGACCGAGGCGAAGGCCGGCGATCCCGAGCTGGAGAGGATGGCGGGCGGGGCCGGTTCGCACATCGGCAGCGGCGGCATGATCACCAAGGTGCGCGCGGCCAAGCGTGCCGCGCACAGCGGCGCCCACACCATCATCGCCTCCGGGCGCGAGCCGCGCGTGCTGCTGCGCCTGGCCGACGGTGAGATGATCGGCTCGCAGCTGGTGGCCGAGACCATGACACTCGCCGCACGCAAGCAGTGGCTGGCCGATCACCTGCAGGTGCGCGGCCGTCTGATGCTCGATGCCGGAGCCGCCCGGGCGCTCACCCGCGACGGCAAGAGCCTGCTCCCGATCGGGGTGGTGGACCTGGCCGGGGAGTTCGAGCGCGGCGAAGCGGTGAGCTGCGTCGACCCCGACGGGCGCGAGATCGCCCGCGGGCTGGTCAACTACAACGCCATCGAGACCCGCCGCATCCTGCGCGCGCCCACCTACGAAATCGAGGCGCGGCTGGGCTACATCGACGAGCCCGAGCTGATCCACAGAGACAATCTGGTGCTGCTGTAGCAGCACCAGATTGCGGCGCACCGCCCGGACCCGCGACCCAGCGGCCATGGGTAATTTGCGACGCCGGCTGAAGACAGGCCTTCCTGCCGGCATGACCCTTGCACGTCCGGGGCGATCTTCATCGAAGGGAGCCCAGCATGCTGATGTCCCGTGCCTGCCATACCGTCGTCCTCGCCGCACTGCTTGCGATGCCGAGCGCATGGGCTGCCGGCGACCTGCAGGAAGGTCTGTGGGAGATCTCGGTGACGATGAACATCGCCGGCCAGGCCGCCTCGGCGGAGCCGCTGGTGATGCGCCAATGCATCTCGCAGCAGTCCGCCCAGGAGGTGATGGCCAAGCTGACCGGCGCGGGATCGTGCAGCACCAGCGATCTGCGCCAGGAGGGCGGTCATGCCACGTGGAAGGTGAGCTGCTCCGCGCCGGTCGAACTGGAGGCCACCGGCGCCGCCAACTTCCTCGGCGACAGCTTCGACGGCTCGATGACCGGGAGCCTGGGAATGGGCAACCAGAGCCTGCCGTTTTCGCAGAGCTTCCGGGCGCGCCGGACCGGGCCCTGCAAGTAGGCGGTACGCAGCCGGCTAGAACACCGTCGCGCCGCGGCTGTTGTAGCGGCGTGGCACGTGGTTGTCCATCTCGGGCGGGTACTTCAGGTTGCGCACCAGCGTCTCGGCCTTTCCCGCGATGTAGCCCTTCAGCGCACCACCCTCGCAGAAGAACTCGTTGAACAGGGTGGCCTGGAAGTTGTTGTAGTTGACTTCCTGGATCCGTCGCCACTGCCGCGTCTCGTCGACGCGCCAGGTGCGGTCGGACTGTCCGACCGCGTAGTCCTTCCACTCCTTGTTCTTGCAGCGCAAACCGGAGAAGGTCACGTTGCGCACCCTGTCCGGGGTGTCGATGACCAGTACGAAGCGGATGATCTTGTCCTCGCCGACGGTGAGCGTGGTGCCGTCGATCGAGTAGCGGTTGCGGCTCTTGGGCGTGACCGGGAACTCGATCAGGTTGCGATCCTCCGGATACGCCGGCGGCGGCACCTTGAGCTCCTTGATCTCCTCCTCCTCGGTGAAGTTGCCCTGGTTCTCCTGGCTGCGGTCGCGGACCGCCTGCGCCACCGGCACTGCGAGCAGAGTGACCAGCGCCACGACGGCGGCGGTATGCAGCGGGATCCTGTTGGTCATCGGTAGATGTAGTCGCGAGTGAGCGGATGCGCTAGTGTACCGTCCGCCATCGGCCTGCTGCCGAGCAACTGGTAGATCGAGATCCAGCCGCGGGCAAAGGCGTGCGCCGCACCGGCCATGTAGACCAGCCACACCCGCAGGGCCTTCTCCCCGACCATCGCACGGGCCTCGACCCGCCGGGCCTCCAGCCGGTCGACCCAGTGCCACAGGGTGCGCGCGTAGTGTGGCCGCAGGCACTCCGCATCCAGCACTTCGAGTCCCTGGCGTCCCATCTCGCGCGTGACGGTGCTCACGTGCAGCAGATCCCCGCCGGGAAACACGTAGTCGTCGACGAACTCCGCGATGCCGCTGCCGAGGCCGGCACCGTCCACGGAATTGGTCGTGATGCCGTGGTTCATCACCAGCCCGCCCGGCCTGAGCAGGCGATGGACCTTGGCAAAGTACACCGGCAGGTTGCGCCGGCCGACGTGCTCGAACATGCCCACGCTGGAAATCTTGTCGAACGGCTCGTCCTCGGGCACGTCGCGGTAGTCGAGCAGGCGCACTTCGCAGCGCTCCTCGAGGCCCAGTTCGCGCACGCGCGCCAGGGCGAAGCGGTATTGCCCCTCCGACAGCGTGATGCCCACCGCCCGCACCCCGTAGTTGCGCACGGCCCACAGGATCAGCCCGCCCCATCCGCAGCCGATGTCCAGCAGGCGCTCGCCAGGCCGCAGCGCGAGCTTGCGGCAGATGTGGTCGAGCTTCTGCTCCTGGGCCTGGTCGAGTGAGTCGTCAGGGGTGCGGAAGTAGCCGCAGGAGTAGACCCGGTTGCGGTCCAGCCACAGACCGTAGAAGTCGTTGCCGACGTCGTAGTGGGCGCGGATGTTGCGCCGGTCCGCACCGCGCGTATGGCGCCACCAGGAGAAGCGCCGCACCCGGCCGTAGGCGTTGTCGCGCTGGCCCAGCAGCGCCTCGCCCACCTGCAGGACGTCGCGCAAGTTGCCCTCGAGGTCGATCTCGCCCTCGACGTAGCTGCGGGCGAGGTGCCCCAGATTGGGGTGCGCCAGGCCGCCCAGCGCCCGGGGCGTGTGAACGGTCATGGTCACGGGCGCGCTGCCTTCCGCGGCCTCGATGAGCGCACCGTTCCACAAGCGGATGTTGAGGGGCGCCTGCACGTTCCTCAGGCGCGCCGAGACCAGCCCCAGCAGCCGGTCTTCTGCGACGGCAGCAGTCATTGCGGTCCCCCGACTCGTTGCAGCCGCCGGTGAGCAAGGGCCGGCGACGCTCCGGAAATTCTACCGCGCCGTGAAGTTTTGGCTACTGCAGGACGGCCGGACCCGTCCCGCTTGCCGTCTACACGGTCAGATCCCTGAGCAGGGCGTCCCGCGCCACGGGTCCGATCTGCTCGGCCACCCGATAGGCGGGATGATCCACCCCCATCGCCAGCGGCGCCCCTGCACGCAGGGCCTGGCGGCTGGCTGCGTCCAGTTCGAAGCGCAGGAAATGTACCGAGGAGGTCTTGACCTCGTTCTCGCGGTCCAGATCCTCGTCAGCGATCGCGAACACGCGCGGCGCGTCGCCCGCCTGGACCCACACGCGGTCCTCGATGCCCTTCAGCCGGGCGAGCGCGGCCTGGCGCTCGGCCACGTCGTCGTACTCGATGAGCATGGTGGCCTTCCAGTTGGCCCCGTCCGGGATGAGCGGGTTGTACGCGTCCAGCTCGTCCTGGATGCCCGACTCCTCGAAGATGCGCTCGGCCCGCAGCATCTCCTGGACCTGGTAGCGCATGGTCATCTCGTCCTCGAACAGGAGCGTGAGGTGCTCGCCCAGGCGCACGGTGCGCGCCTTCTTGTGTGCCATGACGTTGGTGCGGAAGTCCTTGCGGACCTTGGCATAGGCCTCCAGGGTCATGAGGCTCTCACGCGTGATGCGCGGCATGGGGGGGTTCCTTCTCAATTCCGTCGTAGTCACGATATTCGCACCTTCGAAACCAGGTCCTCACCGCGGAGGCGCGCAGGCGCAGAGGAGCGCCGAGGAATTCCTCTGCGCAACTGCGTGTCTGCGCGCCTCTGCGGTTGCATTAGAGTCCGTAAGCGATCCGCAGCAACGTGATCGGATGCTGCTTCTCGCCCTGGCCGTCCGGTCCCATGCCCTGCTGGATGTGGCGCCCGGCGATCGGACAATCGGAGCTGATGTAGTCGGGCTGGGCGTCCTCCTTGCCGGCCATCGCACGGAACACCGGCCGCCCGATCTTCATCGAGTTGTCGAAGAACTCCTTCTTCACGCCCCACGTGCCGTCGTGGCCCGAGCAGCGCTCGACCGTGTTCACGCTCGTGCCCGGTACCAGCTTGAGCATCTCCTGCGTGCGCAGGCCCATGTTCTGCACCCGCAGGTGACAAGGTACGTGATAGCTCACGTTGCCCAGCTCGCGCTTGAAGTCGGTGCGCAGGAGGCCGTCCTTGTTGCGCAGGCTGAGGTACTCGAACGGATCGAACATCGCCTCGGCCACCAGCTTGCAGTCCGGGTCCTCCGGGAACAGCAGCGGGAGCTCCTGCTTGAACATCAGCGTGCAGGAGGGGATCGGGGTCACGATCGCATAGCCCGCACGCGCGAGCTTCGCGAGCACCGGGATGTTGCCGTTCTTGAGCTTCTCCACCGCGTCGAGGTCGCCCAGCTCCAGCTTGGGCATGCCGCAGCAGTTCTCCTTCTCGACCACGATGGCGGGAATCTGGTTGTGCGCGAGCACGGCGAGCAGGTCCTGCCCGATGCCCGGCTCGTTGTAGTTCATGTAGCAGGTCGAGAAGATCGCCACCTTGCCGGGCGCGCTGGGGCCGTCGCGCACGGGAAAGCTCTGATCCGGCCGTGCGCTGCCCCGGAAGGTCGGGCTGGCATAGTCGGGCAGCACGCGGTCCTTCGCAATACCGAGCTGGTCTTCCATCAGCTTGCGGGTGGCCGGCGTGCGGTTGACCTTGTTCACCACCTGCACCACGACGGGAATGGACGCCAGCTTGCCCAGCGCATCGGTGCTCGAGAGCAGCTTGTCGCGGAAGGTCGTCTCGCCCTTCCTGTACTTCACGGCCTTGGCCCGCAGCATCAGGTGCGGGAAGTCGACGTTCCACGGGTGCGGGGGAACGTACGGGCACTTGGTCATGTAGCACAGGTCGCACAGGTAGCACTGGTCGACCACTTTCCAGTAGTCGTCCTTCTTCACCCCGTCGACTTCCAGCGTCTCGCTGTTGTCGACCAGGTCGAACAGGGTGGGGAAGGCGGTGCACAGGCTGACGCAGCGGCGGCAGCCGTGGCAGATGTCGTACACCCGCTCGAGCTCCTTGAACAGGTGCTCTTCCTCGTAGTACTCGGGCTTCTTCCACTCGATAGGATGCCGGGTGGGTGCTTCGAGGCTGCCTTCACGCATGGGGCGTCATGGTCCGGATCGAAGAAAAAGAAAAAGGCGCGAAACGCTCAGCTTCCTGGCGTCTCGCGCCCAGCGCCTGGTCTGCGCGGAAGTCAGTCCGCGAGCGCGTCCAGGGCCTTCTGGAAGCGGTTGGCGTGCGAGCGCTCGGCCTTGGCCAGGGTCTCGAACCAGTCTGCGATCTCGTCGAAGCCTTCCTCGCGCGCGGCCTTCGCCATGCCCGGGTACATGTCGGTGTACTCGTGCGTCTCGCCGGCGATGGAGGCCTTGAGGTTGTCGCGGGTGCGGCCGATCGGCAGGCCGGTGGCAGGATCACCGACCTGCTCGAGGTACTCGAGATGGCCGTGCGCATGCCCGGTCTCGCCCTCCGCGGTGGAACGGAACACGGTCGCCACGTCGTTCTGGCCTTCCACGTCGGCCTTGTTGGCGAAATACAGGTAACGGCGGTTGGCCTGCGACTCGCCCGCGAAGGCGGCCTTCAGGTTGGCCTCGGTCTTGGTGCCCTTCAGCGCTGCCATGACAATCTCCTCAGGTCGTTGCGAATTCGATCCGGGCCGGCGACCTTTCCCGGCGCTGGACGCCCGTTGCGGGGCGGAAGTTATCCTCAGGCGAAGTAGGCACTTACGCTTTCCTTAGACTGAGTCTAATACCTGAACGAAGTATAGGAGCGCGCGTACACCGCTGTCAAACCCGTCGAATGCGCGGTGCTCAGTGCGGGCGCAGGCGCGCCCGGAACCACAGCGCCAGCACGAACAGACCGATCCCCGCAACGGCCATGACCGATCGATAGCCGAAGCGCTCGATGCCGGGCCCGAACGCGGCCACGCCACCGGCTTGCCCGAGGAACAGGGTCAGGGCGAAGAACGACACCGCCGATCCCCGCGCGGCCGGTGCCATTTCGGTGGCCTTGGTCTGGAGCGTGTTGTGCAGCATGTAGAACCCCAGGCCAACGGCCATGCACAGCGGCACCGCCAGGAGCCAGGACGGGGTCGCAGCCAGCCCCAGGTAACAGAGCAGCAGGACGATGCCCCCGCCGAGGGCGAGGCCGCGCTCGCGCAGGTTCTGCACGAGCCACTTCACCAGCACGCTGAAGACCACACCGCCCACGCTGAAGCCGGCGATGACCAGGCCGATCGCGAGATAGCCAAGGCCGAAGTCGTCGTGCAGGTAGGCCCCGAGGTAGGCGAACGCGCCATAGAAGAGAAAGCCCTCGATGGCCACGGTCAGCACGACCACCCGCACCCAGGCGTCGCGGGCGAGCGCCGCATATTGCCGCAGCGGGTTGGCGGGTGCGCGGGCGGGCGCAACCGTCTGGCGTCGTGCGCCCGGCAGCAGGAGTGCGCCCACGCCGGCGAACACCAGCGCCAGGACGGCGAAGATCGCGCGCCAGGACAGGTACTCGCTGAGTGCACCCGCGATCAGCGGCCCGAGCATCTGCCCGGTCAGCACCGAGGCCATGAAGCGGCCAAGCATCATCTGGCGCCGCTCGTACGGCACGTTGTCGCCGATGAACGCGAGCGACAGCGGGATCACCGCCGCAGCGCCCATGCCGGTGAGGAAGCGGCCGATGGCCAGCAGCGGCAGGCTCGGCGCGAACCCGCAGGCGAGCGAAGCCGCCGCAGCGATGAACATGCCGGCGGCGACGACTCTGAGCTTGCCGACTCGATCCCCCAGCGGGCCGTGCACGATCTGGAACAGCGCGTAGGCGAGCGTGAACGCGCTGACCATGCTCGCGGCTGCACTGACCGAGGCGT
Organism: uncultured Burkholderiales bacterium; assembly: GCA_964523885.1. GTDB lineage: Bacteria > Pseudomonadota > Gammaproteobacteria > Burkholderiales > SHXO01 > SHXO01. The sequence goes on from CAZFYX010000058.1 coordinate 17,357, forward strand.
CGAACTGCTTCGCGACGATGGGCACGAGCGGGTCGGCCACGCGCAGGTTCGCGCCGGAGACGAACGCGGCGGCCGCGAGCAGGAGGATGGAGCGCTCCGCCCGTGGCGGCGGCGCTGGCTTGTCATCGTGCATGGAGGGCGCCAGTGTAGCGGGATGCTGTCGGCCGGTGCGCAGATGACCTGCTATCGCCGCGTTGGAGCAAGAGGACGCAGGGCCGCGCTGCTGGGGCTACCCCTACCCCATGGACCGCAGAGGACGGAGAGGACCGCAGAGGAAAAGCGCGCTCGGGAACTTCCTCTGCGATCCTTTGCGTCCTCTGCGTTCATTGCGGTTCGATTCAAGCTGTAGATGCCGGCCCCGTCGGCGGTTCCACGGCACTGCTCGTCACTTCAGACGTGTCCTGTTCGCCTGCGCCGTGCGCATCATCCCCGCGCCGCCCGATGCGGAAGTAGTCCGTGTTGTCGTAGAACGCCTCGTCCTCGTTGCCCTCCCACCATCCCGGTACGCCGAGCACCGGCAGCGGCGAGAGCTCGCGCGGGCGCAGCAGGTTCGCCGGATTCCACAGGTGCAGGGCGACCAATCGGTCGATCTCCGCGCGCAACGCGTCCGCGGGCCGCTCCTGGACATCAGGTGCCACGTCGAAGATGAGCGCCTTCCCCGTCATGCCCACGAACGGAGCGAGCGCCTTCTCGAACAGCGCGTGCCCGAACAGGAAGAAGCGCATCTGCGCCTGCACCGCCGCGCGGCGCTTCCAGAACAGTTCCTTCCACTCGAAGCCGCGGATCAGCGCGCTGAGGTCCGGGTCGGACGAGAGCACCACCACGCCGTCCTCGTCGAAATGGGTGAGCGCGTCGCGCTGCGAGCTGCGCACGCCCGGCGCTTCCTGTTCCATTGCCTGCACGTGGCGGCCGTTGATCGCGGCCTTGGCGGTCGGATAGGTCATCCAGACGAGCGCGTTGAGCAGATCGTGCCAGTTGATGAAGCGCATTTCGACCTCGCCGCTCTCGAAGGTGCGCTGCTCGAAGCCGGTGCCCCCGCGCGGCGGCGCGAAGAAGATGCGCTGCCCGCGCGCGTTCACGATGCGCCGGCCGGTGTCGCCAGCGAGGTAGTTGAGCACCTCGGCGTTGGGCCAGCCGATGCGCGGCAGCTTGTCGCCGAGCTCGCGCAGCGGCCGCAGCATCGGTGAGCGGCGGGCGAATTCCGGATTCCAGGTCGGTGCGTCCACGGTCGGAGCGTTCATGTGCTTAGGGTAACATTGCAACTGTTGTCATCGACGGGATGGGACAGAGGCGGGTCATGAGCGAACGGGTGGACTGCGTGGTGATCGGCGCAGGCGTGGTCGGTCTCGCGGTCGCACGCGAGCTCGCGTTGCGCGGCCGCGAAGTGATCGTGCTGGAGACCGAGGAGTCGATCGGCAACCACACCAGCTCGCGCAACTCCGAAGTCATCCATGCCGGGATCTACTATCCCAAGGGGTCGCTCAAGGCGAAGCTGTGCGTGCAGGGCAAGCAGCTGCTGTACCCGTACTGCCGCGAGCGCGGCGTGCCGTTCGACAACTGCGGCAAGGTGCTGGTCGCCGGCAACGAGGCCGAGATCCCCACCGTCCTCGGCTACATCGACAAGGCGAACGCGAACGGCGTGCACGACCTGCGGCGCATCTCGCTGGACGAGTTGCGCGACCTGGAGCCTGCGGTCACGGCCGTCGCGGCGGTCTTCTCGCCGTCCACCGGCATCATCGACAGCCACGCCTACATGCTCGCGCTGCAGGGCGACCTCGAGAACGCGGGCGGTGCCGTCGTGTTCCTGAGCCCGGTGCTCGGCGGTGAGGTCAGCGCAGAGGGCATCCTGCTGCGCGTGGGCGGCAGCGAACCGATGGAACTGCTGTGCAACGTGGTGGTGAACAGCGCGGGGCTGCATGCGCCGCAGCTGGCACGCACGATCAGCGGCATCCCCCCCGCCACCATCCCGCCGCACTACTTCGCCAAGGGCCACTACTACACCATGTCGGGCAAGTCGCCGTTCCGGCGCCTGGTGTATCCGATGGCCGGGCACGGCTTCCTGGGCGTGCACGTCACCGTGGACCTGGGCGGACAGGCGCGCTTCGGTCCAGACATCGAGTGGATCGACCGCGTCGATTACAGCTTCAACAACGCACGCGAGCCGTTGTTCTACGAAGCCATCCGCCAGTACTACCCGGCGCTCAAGGACGGCGCGCTGCAGCCGGGCTACACCGGCATCCGGCCGAAGATCAGCGGGCCGGAGGAGCCGTCTGCGGATTTCGTCCTCCAGGGTCCGCGCGAGCACGGCGTGGCGGGACTGGTGAATCTCTACGGCATCGAGTCGCCGGGCCTCACTGCCTCGCTCGCCATCGCGAACGAGGTCACCGCCCTCCTCGCCTGAGCACCAATCTGCAAAGCAAGGTTTCACAGTTGCGCGCGCGCTTTGGCGCAGAACTCGCTTCGGGCTGGCGCATGGCACCCGTTTTCCTCCGCTCCACCACGGTGCATCGCGCGGCGCGCGCCGCCATCGCCACGCTTGCACTGCTGGCGCATTGCGGGCGCGCCGAGATCCAGCCTGTCGAAGTCCACCAGGTGCTCCAGCTGGATGGACGCGAGAAAGTCGTCGCGCTCACCCTCGACGCCTGCGGCGGCGGCTATGACGCCGCGCTCATCAAGTTCCTCAAGCAGCATCGCATCCCCACCACCATCTTCGCCACGAAGAAGTGGATGGACCACCAGCCGGCGGCGGTGGCGGAACTGCGCGAGCATCCCGACCTGTTCGCCATCGAGGATCACGGCGAACGCCACATCCCCGCGGTGCTGGGCGCCGGTCGCACGGTGTATGGCTTGCGCGGCAACGCGGACGCAGGTCACCTGAAGCGCGAAGTGAGCGGCGGGGCCGAAGCCATCCGGGTGGCCACCGGCATCGCGCCAACCTGGTACCGCGGCGCCACCGGCGAGTACGATCCCCAAGCGCTGACGATCATCTCGCAACTCGGCTACCAGGTCGCCGGCTTCTCCCTCAACGCCGACGACGGTGCCAGGCTGTCACGCAAGCAGATCCTGCTGCGCCTGGCGCGGGTGAAGAGCGGCGACATCATCATCGCGCACATGAATCGCCCCGACTCAGACACCGCCGAGGGGCTGGCGGAAGGGCTGCAGGGGCTGCTGGACAAGGGCTTCCGCTTCGTGACGCTGCGCGGCGCGCGCGTCAAGTACGCATCCGACACCGCACGTGTACTCGCCCGCACTGCGCGTCCGTGAGCGCCGACGCAGCATGAACATCACCTTCCGCGCCATCGACGGCAGCACGGAGGTCGAGGCGTGCGCGCGCATGATGCAGGCCTCCGAACCCTGGATCACGCTGGGCCGTGGCTACGAGGCCGGACTCGGCATGCTGCGCGACGAGACCCGCGAACGGCAGGTCGCGCTGCTCGACGGCGCGCTTGCGGGGTTCTTCGTGGTCACGCTGCAGGGACCGCTCGCCGGCTATCTGCAGACCATCTGCGTGGCACCCGATGCGCGCGGCAAGGGCGTCGGCGGCGCCCTCATGCGTCATGCGGAGGCGCTGGTGTTTGCCCGCCATCCGAATTTCTTCCTGATGGTCTCGGACTTCAACACCCCGGCGCAGGCGTTCTACTCGCGCCTGGGGTACAGCGTGATTGGCGCGCTGCACAACTACCTGATCGAGGGTCGCAGCGAGATCCTGATGCGAAAAAGCCTTGGTCCCATCAGGGGTTATGCGAAAAAATCCTAGCCGCCGCCACGACGACGCAGTTAGAATGCTGCGTCCGCGCAGTGAACGCGTCGTGAGCCTACCCGGCATCTGACGCTCGACGCCAGCGGCCCGCGGGCCGCGCCGTTTACCCCTTCCCTGCCTTGTTCAGGCCTGCAGCCACGAGCTGCTGCCCAGCCTGCTTGCGGACGCGACGCGTCCTTCAAACCTCGAATGGAGCAACACCAAATGACCACTGCAGTCCTGCTTCTCGGCCCTCTCGGTGTCGTCCTGGGTGCGCTGACCTGGGTCCTGTCCTTCTACCAGCAGCAGGCGGAACTGAACCGCAAGCTGTGGAAGCAGCACGGCGTCGAGGTTTGATCGCAGTCCGCCTCGTCCCACATGAAAAAGCCCCGAACACCGTCGGGGCTTTTTCTTTTTCGGCGGCAGGAAGTGCCTATGCGGCCTTCCCCTGCTGCATGGCACGCCACACCCGCTCCGGCGTAGCCGGCATCTCGAGGTTCTTCACCCCCAGCGGCCGAAGGGCGTCGAGCAGCGCGTTCATCACCGTTGGCGTCCCGCCGACCGTACCCAGCTCCCCCACCCCCTTCGCACCAAGCGGGTTGATCTTGCACGGCGTGGTCTCGTCCGTGAACGTGGCGATGCTCGGCAGGTTGTCCGCACGCGGGATGCAGTAGTCCATCAGCGAGCCGGTGAGCAGCTGGCCGCTCTCCGGGTCGTAGCGGGTGTCCTCCAGCAGCGCCTGACCCACTGCCTGCGCGATGCCGCCGTGCACCTGGCCGGCGACGATGAGCGGATTGATCACGCGGCCCACGTCGTCCACCGTGGTGTACTTGACGATCTTCGTCTCGCCCGTGTCGGGGTCGACCTCGACCTCGCACACATGCGCACTGTTCGGCCACGACGGCCCGCCGACCTTCTGCAGCGTCTTGATCGCGATACGGCGATCGGGCTGCTTCGCAGCGAGATCGAACAGCCCGATGGCCAGGTCGGTCCCGGCCACCTTGAAGCGGCCGTTCTCGTACTGGATGTCACCGGCCGCGGCTTCGAGCGCATCGCCGGCCAGTTCGCGGCCCTTCTCGATGGTCTGCTGCGAGGCGGTCAGCATCGCCGAGCCGCCGATGTATAGCGAGCGGCTGCCCATGCTGCCGATGCCCTGCGCGACGTCGCTGTCGCCCTGCACGATCTCGATGCGATCGGGGTCCAGGTCGAGCGTCTCGGAGAGGATCTGCACGTAGCTGGTCTCGATGCCCTGCCCCATCGCCTGCATGGCGGTGAAGACCTTGACCTTGCCGTCGGCCTCGACGTGCAGGTCGATGGTCTCCTCGTGCACCACGCCGGTCCACTCGAGGAAGGTGGAGATCGCGCGCCCGCGCAGCTTGCCGCGCGCCTGCGACTCCTGCCTGCGCTTGTCGTAGCCGGCCCAGTCCGCCTCCTTGAGGATGCGGTTGAGCATGTGCGGGAAGTTGCCGCTGTCGAACTTCTCGCCCATCGGCGTCTTGTAGGGCATCTGCTCCGGCTGGATCAGGTTGCGCCTGCGCAGCTCGGCGGGATCCATCTTCATCTCGGCCGCGGCCTGGTCCATCAGGCGCTCGACGAGGTAGATCGCCTCCGGTCGGCCGGCGCCGCGGTACGCCGACACGATGTTGGTATGGGTGTAGTAGGCGCGAGCCTTCAGGTGCAGCGCGGGGATGTGGTACACGCCGGTGATGACCTTCGGCCCCACCGCCACGACGATCACGGTGCCTGGCCCGATGCCGTAGGCGCCGACGTTGCCGAGGATCTCGATGCGGAAGCCCAGCACCTTGCCGTTCTCGTCGAAGGCGAGCTCGGCGTTGTTGATCTGGTCGCGCCCGTGCGTGCCGGCGAGGAATTCATCGCTGCGGGTGGCCCGCCAGTGGATCGCGCGCCCCAGTTTGCGCGCGGCGTACACGACCACCACGTCCTCGGCGTACAGCAGCGTCTTCATGCCGAAGCCGCCGCCGACGTCCGTCACCAGCACGCGAACCTTCTCCATCGGCACCTTGAAGATCACCTCGGCCAGCGCCTTCTGCAGGCCGGCCGGGTTCTGGCAGCTGGTGCGCAGGATCATGCGGCCGCTGGCTGCGTCGAACTCGCCGATCGAGCCGCGCGGCTCCATCGCCACCGGGACCAGGCGCTGGTTGTAGAACGAGATGCGCGAGACGTGCTTCGCCCGGGCAATGGCGGCGTCGGTGGCGGCCTTGTCGCCGAACTCCATCTGCGCGGAGATGTTCTGCGGCGCATCGGCCCACAGCTGCGGCGCGTTCGGGGCGCTCGCCTGCTCGATGGTGACGATCGCGGGTAGCTCCTCGTAGTCCACCGCCACCTTCTCGGCAGCGTCCTGCGCCTGTTGGCGGGTCTGGGCGATAACGGCCGCGACGGCTTCGCCGACGAAACGCACCTCGCCTGCAGCGAGCGCGCGGTAGGGCGGACCGCTCATGTCCTTGCCGGCGGCGTTCTTCAGGCCCGGGTTGACCGCGAAGGGGTTCACACCGTCCGCGATCAGGTCGGCGCCCGTGTAAACCGCCAGGACGCCCGGCGACTGCTTCGCCGGCAGCACGTCGATCGACTTGATGCGGGCGTGGGCGTGCGGGGAGCGCACCAGCACCATGTGGGCCTCGCCGGGCCGCGCGATGTCGTCCACGTACTGGCCGGCGCCGGTGATGAGCCGCTGGTCCTCGCGCCGGGTGATGGCCTGTCCGATGCCGAATTTCGCCATGGGTGAAGTTCCTTCCGGGAAGCTTGGGGGAGTGGGGCGATTGTATGCCACGCCGCCGCGGGCGGCACGGCACGCTGCCGCGCAGGCTCAGCGCGAGGCCGAAGGCGCGGCAGTGCGTGCGCGAGAGCGCCGCTCCGGCTGGCCGAGTTTGACCGTCCTGACCTGCCCGTGCGGGCTCGCCAGCAGCCGGTCGAGCGTCTCGTAGAGGGCTGCGACCTGATCCTTCCCCAGCGCCTGCTCCAGCTGCGCGTACTGCGCCTCCACCAGCGGCGCCATGCGCTGCACCAGCGCCGCGCCCTGCCGGGTGATTGCGATCATCAGCCGGCGCTGGTCGCTCTCCACCCTGGAGCGCTGCACCAGGCCCAGCTCCTCCATCCGCGTCAGCACGCCGCTCAGGCTGGGCTTGAGGATCTGGCAGCGCTCGCTGATCTGCCATGGCTCCCGGGCGCCCTCCTCCGCGAGTGTGCGCAGGACGCGCCACTGCTGCTCGGTCAGGTCGAAGTGCTGCAGGATCGGACGGAAATGCGCGATCACGGCTTCGCGCGCCTGCAGCAGGAGGAGCGGGAGGTTGCGGCGGCTGATGGGTCGGGGCATCGGAAGCTGCATCAGTGGGGCGTGCTTGACACGTTAACATGTTAACGATTACCGTGTCACCCGTTCGTGCCGGGATCGGCCCGCGGCGCGGTGACGGACGGGAGGAGAAGATGGGGACCGCGCGAGTGCGCGTACCGGGACTTGGCCACCCGCTCGAGGCCGAGGTCGACGAGGACGGCCAGCAGCTGCTGGTCGGCGGGCGTCGCCTTTCCGTTGCCGACGCCGTGTTCGAGGCCGCCTCCACCGGACTGGTCTATGGCGTGGCACTCAACAGCCACAGCGGCCTCGATGTGCTCGGTGCGGCACTGTCGCAGCCGCCATACGCGGCACCCCCGAAGGCGCCCGTCCTCTACATCAAACCCTGGAATACGCACGTCGGCCACCACGCACGCATCACGCTTCCGCAGGGTGCGCAGGAGGTCGAGGTGCTCGCTGCGCTCGGCGTAGTGGTCGGACGCGAGACGACGCGAGCGACCGAGGCCCGGGCCCTCGAACACGTCGACGGCTACACTATCGCCGCGGACCTCAGCCTTCCGACGACGAGCTTCTATCGGCCGCCGATCCGCGAGAAGTGCTTCGACGCGTCCTGCCCGATCGGTCCCTGGGTAGTGGCGCGGGAGCGCATCGCCGACCCGGACGCACTCGCGATCCAGGTCGAGGTCGACGGGCAAGCCGTGCAGGAGTTCGACCTGCGCGACCTCGTGCGGCCGGTCGCGCGGCTGATCGCGGACGTCACCGCCTTCATGACGCTCTACCCCGGCGACGTGCTGCTCGCAGGCGTGCAGGTGCGCGGCCCCCGCGCGAGGCCCGGGCAGTCCGTAGCGGCCCGGATCGACGGTATCGGGACGCTGGCCTTCTCGATCGCGGAGGCCGGCGCATGAAGCACGCCCGCATCGCCTTCGACAGTGCGATCCATCAGGCGAGCGAAGACGGAGAGCGGCTGCGCCTGGAAGATGGCCGCCGCCTGGCCCACGACCAAGTCGTCTGGCTCCCGCCCTTCGAGCCTCGCACCATCTTCGCGCTGGGGCTCAACTACGCCGACCACGCGAAGGAACTCTCCTTCAAGGCGCCCGAGACACCGCTGGTCTTCCTCAAGGGCCGCAGCGCCGCGATCGGTCACCGCGGACATACCGTGCGGCCGGCGGACGCCACCTACATGCACTACGAGTGCGAGCTGGCGGTGGTGATCGGCCGGCACGGCAAGGACATTCCGCGCGAGCGCGCGTACGACTACGTGGCCGGCTATACCGTGGCCAACGACTACGCCATCCGGGATTACCTCGAGAACTACTACCGCCCCAATCTGCGGGTGAAGAGCCGGGACGGCTGCACCCCGCTGGGACCGTGGCTGGTCGATCGCGCGGACGTGGCCGATCCGATGAACCTCGCGCTGCGCACCTATGTCAACGGCGAACTCGCCCAGCAGGGCAGCACGCGCGACATGGTGTTCGACATCCCCTACCTGGTCGCCTACCTGTCCGCGATCATGACGCTTTCGCCCGGCGACGTGATCCTGACCGGCACCCCGCAGGGCCTGCGCGACGTGCGCGCGGGCGACGAGGTCGTGACCGAGATCGAAGGCATCGGCCGGCTGGTGAACTTCATCGTCGGCGAGCAAGGAGAGCAGCAGTGATCGAGCACCTGATCGCCGGCGCGAAGGTCGGCAGCCGCGAGACGTTCCAGACCCTGAACCCGGCCACCGGCGAAGTGATCGACGAGGTCGCGGCCGGCGGCGAAGCGGAAGTCGCGGCCGCGGTCGATGCGGCGAAGCGCGCTTTCCCGGGCTGGGCCGCGAAGCCCGCCGCGGAGCGCGCCCGGCTGATGCGCAAGCTCGGCGATCTGATCGCGGCCAACGTGCCGGAACTGGCCACGCTGGAGACCCAGGACACCGGGCAGGTGATCGGCCAGACGAAGAAGGCGCTGGTGCCGCGCGCCGCGGACAACTTCTACTTCTTCGCCGAAGTGTGCACGCGCATGGACGGTGAAGCCTACCAGTCCGACGCGAGCCACCTGAGCTACACACTCTATCACCCGGTGGGCGTGTGCGCGCTGATCTCGCCCTGGAACGTGCCGTTCATGACGGCGACGTGGAAGACAGCCCCGTGCCTCGCGCTGGGCAACACGGCGGTCCTCAAGATGAGCGAGCTGTCCCCCATGACCGCCGACCGCCTCGGCGAGCTGGCGCTCGAGGCCGGCATCCCGCCCGGAGTGCTGAACATCGTGCACGGGTTTGGCGCGACCGCAGGAGACGCACTGGTGCGCCACCCCGACGTGCGGGCGATCTCCTTCACCGGCAGCACCGCCACCGGCAACAAGATCGTCTCGCGCGCCGGGCTGAAGAAGTTCTCGATGGAGCTGGGCGGCAAGTCGCCGTTCGTCATCTTCGACGACGCCGACCAGGAGCGCGCGCTCGACGCCGCGCTGTTCATGATCTTCTCCAACAACGGCGAGCGCTGCACGGCAGGCTCGCGCATCCTCGTGCAGGACGGGGTCTACGACGCGTTCGTGGAGCGCTTCGCGGCGCGCGCGCGGAAGATCAAGGTCGGCGACCCCCTCGACGAGAGCACCATCATCGGTCCGATGATCAGCCGCGCCCACTGGGACAAGGTCACCGGCTACATCGAGAAGGGCCGCAAGGAAGGCGCCGAGCTGGTCGCCGGCGGCAACGCACCGACGTTCGCCGGCAAGCTGCGCGGCGGACACTGGGTCGACGCCACCGTGTTCGCCAATGTGGACAACCGGATGAGCATCGCGCAGGACGAGATCTTCGGGCCGGTCGCCTGCATCATCCGCTTCAGGACCGAGGAGGAGGCGCTGGCGATCGCCAACGACAACCGCTACGGCCTGTCGTCGTACGTCTTCAGCGAGAGCACCGGCCGCGCGCTGCGCATGGCGCGCGGGATCGAGTCGGGCATGGTGTTCGTGAACAGCCAGAACGTGCGCGACCTGCGCCAGCCCTTCGGCGGGGTGAAGGGCTCGGGCGTCGGCCGCGAGGGCGGCCACTGGAGCTTCGAGGTGTTCACCGAGATCAAGAACGTGTGCGTGTCGCTGGGGCAGCATGCGATTCCGCGGTGGGGCGTTTAGAGCCGCCAACGCGACCGCAGAGGCGCGCAGGCGCGGAGATTCGCAGAGGAAAAACGAGATGAATGACGACACGGCACAGCGGTCTCGGCTGCACCAACCTGGCTCTGCCCCGCCCCGACCCTGCAGGGCTTTTCTCTGCGCTCCTCTGCGCCTGCGCGCCTCTGCGGTTGCCGTAGGGGTCAAGGGGTAGCTCATGGGCAAGCTCGCACTCGCCGCCAAGATCACCCACGTCCCCTCGATGTATCTGTCGGAACTGCCGGGCAAGCACCATGGGTGCAGGCAGGCCGCCATCGATGGGCACGTCGAGATCGGCCGGCGCTGCCGCGCGCTGGGCGTGGACACCATCGTCGTCTTCGACGTGCACTGGCTGGTCAACGCGGGCTACCACGTCAACTGCTGCGAGCGCTTCCAGGGCGTCTACACCAGCAACGAGCTGCCGCACTTCATCAAGGACATGGCCTACGACTACCCGGGCAACCCGGCGCTCGGCCAGCTCATCGCCAGGACGGCGACGCAATGCGGCGTGTTCACCCGCGCGCACGAGGTGCCCAGCCTGGATCTGGAGTACGGCACGCTGGTGCCGATGCGCTACATGAACCAGGACCGGCACTTCAAGGTCGTGTCGGTCGCCGCCTGGTGCAACTGGCATTCGCTGGACGAAAGCCGCCGCTTCGGCGCCGCGGTGCTGGAGGCGATCGAGCGCAGCGACTGCACCGTCGCGGTGTTCGCCAGCGGCTCGCTGTCGCACCGCTTCAACGACAACGGCAGCCCGGAGGAGTCGATCCACCAGATCAGCGACGAGTTCTACCGGCAGGTGGACCTGCGCGTGGTGGAGCTGTGGCGCGCGGGGGATTTCAGGACCTTCTGCGCGATGCTGCCGCGATACGCCGAGGCCTGTCATGGCGAGGGCAAGATGCACGACACCGCGATGTTGCTCGGCATGCTGGGCTGGGACCGGTACGCCGGCAAGGTCGAGGTGATCACCGACTACTTCGCCAGCTCGGGCACCGGCCAGATCAACGCCGTGTTTCCGCTCGCCTAGGACCCCGCCCATGCCCCACTTCATCGTCGAGTACACCGCCAACCTCGAGGCCGAGGGCGACCTGCCCGTACTGCTGGAGAAGATCAACGACACCATGATCGCGCAGGGCGGGGTGTTCCCCATCGGCGGCATCCGCTCGCGCGCGATCCGGCTCGACTGCTATCGCATGGCGGACGGGGCGGCGGACTACGCCTTTGTCCACGCGACGCTGAAGATCGGGGCTGGCCGTGACGAGGCAACGAAGAAGCGCGCGGGCGATGCCCTGTTCGAGGTGATGAAGACGCACTTCGCCACGCTGTACGAGAAGCGCTACCTGGCGCTCTCGATGGAGATAGCCGAGTTCAGTGAGGCGGGCACGTGGAAGCACAACAACGTGCATGCGAGGTTCCAGGCGAGAGGCTAGAGGGGACAGGTGCTGAGCGAGCAACAGATCCATGCAGCGGCCCGCCGGTTGCACGAGGCGGAGAATACCCGGGTGCAGACGCGCCAGCTCTCGCTCGATCATCCCGGCATCACCATCGAGGATGCGTACGCGATCCAGCGCGCGTGGGTGGCGCTCAAGGTCGCCGAGGGCCGCACGATCAGGGGCCACAAGATCGGGCTCACCTCGCGCGCGATGCAGCAGTCCTCGCAGATCGACGAGCCCGACTACGGCGCGCTGCTCGACGACATGTTCTTCCCGGAGGGCGCCGACGTGCCGCTCGGCCGGTTCATCGCGCCCATGGTCGAGGTGGAACTGGCGTTCATCCTCGGCAAGCCGCTGGCGGGGCCCGGCGTGACCCTGTTCGACGTGCTCTCCGCCACTGACTACGTCACGCCTGCGGTGGAGATCATCGACGCACGCTGCCATCGCATCGACCCGGAGTCGAAGCGCCCGCGCAAGGTCATGGACACGATCTCGGACAACGCCGCCAACGCCGGGCTGATCCTGGGCGGGCGGCCGGTGCGCCCCATGGACGTTGACCTGCGCTGGGTGGCCGCCCTGCTCTACCGCAATGGCGTGATCGAGGAATCCGGCGTGGCAGCCGCGGTGCTCAATCATCCCGGCCACGGCATCGCCTGGCTCGCACGGCGGCTCGCCCCACATGGGGTGGGGCTCGAGGCGGGCCAGGTCGTCCTGGCGGGATCGTTCACGCGCCCCGTGGCCGTGCGGGCCGGCGATACGTTCCAGGCCGACTATGGCCCGCTCGGGGCCATCGCCTTCCGCTTCGTCTAAGGCTTCGCCCCATGCTATAACCACGGGCCTTGCACGAGGAGCCCCCCAGGTGAATGAACCGCTACCCGGCGCCGCAGCCGACGCGTCCGGTTTCGGGCCGGCCGGCCGAGCGCTCCGCGCGGTCTGCAAGTGGCTCGCGGTGACCGGTGGACTGCTGTTCCTGGCCCTGGTCGTCATGTCCATCGTCTCGATCGTCGGGCGCAAGCTGGCTGCCGCCCCGGTGCCCGGGGACGTGGAGCTGCTGCAGCTGTGCGCCGCGATCGCGGCGTCGACCTTCTTCGCGTACTGCCACCTGATCAACGGCGACGTGAAAGTGGACTTCTTCACGCACAACCTGTCGGCGCGCAACGTGCACCGGCTGGACGCCCTCGGCTCGCTGCTGGTCGGCCTGTTCGGCACCCTGATCGCCTGGCGCACCGGCGCCGGCGCCCTGGCCCTGAAGGAGGCCGGCGAGACCACTGCGATCCTCGGCCTGCCGGTGTGGATGGGTCAGATGTCGATGGTCCCCGGCTTCGTGCTGCTCGGGCTGGCCGGCTTCTACATGATGGCGTTCCACCTGCGCGGCGGCCACCGACCGATGGAAAGCGTGCGATGAGCGGCATGCAGGTCGGCTTCGCGCTGTTCACGGTGTTGATGGTGCTGCTCGTCATCCGCGTTCCGATCGGCATCGCGATGTTCGCCGTGGGCGCCGGCGGCTACGTCTATCTCACCGGCAGCACCCTGCCGCTGCTCAGCTCGCTCAAGAACCTCGCCTACGCGCGGCTCTCGAACTACGACCTGGTCGTGATCCCCCTGTTCCTGCTGATGGGGCAGTTCGCCACCCACGGGGGACTGAGCCGCAGCCTGTTCCACTTCGTGCGCGCCTTCCTCGGCCACCGGCGCGGCGGCGTGGCGATGGCCGCGGTCGGAGCGTGTGCCGGCTTCGGTGCGATCTGCGGCTCGTCGCTCGCCACGGCGGCGACGATGGGCCAGGTCGCCCTCCCGGAGCTGCGCCGGCTGGGCTATGCCGGCAGCCTGTCCACTGGTGCGCTGGCCGCTGGCGGCACGCTCGGGATCATGATCCCGCCCTCGGTCCCGCTGGTGATCTACGCCATCCTCACCCAGGAGTCGATCGGCAAGCTGTTCATGGCGGCAGTGGTGCCCGGTCTGATCGCGATGATCGGCTACATGATCGTGATCCAGCTCATCGTGCGCTGGAAGCCGCACTGGGGCCCGGCCGGGGAGTCGGCGAGCTGGGGCGAGCGCGTGCGCGCGCTGGTCCAGGTACTGCCGGTGCTGCTGGTGTTCGTCGTGGTGATCGTCGGCATCTACGGCGGGTGG
>CAZFYX010000059.1:0-4222 GCA_964523885.1 uncultured Burkholderiales bacterium
GCCCCGACGGCTCCGCAGCCATGGACGTGTACCTGCGCACCGCCGTGAGCGTGGACCCGGCGGGCTGGGCGAACTTCGGCTACGTTAAGATGCCCGACTATCGCTGGGGCATCTTCCTCAATCCTGCGGAGGCCGACCGCCGCATCGGTTTCGGTGACCACAAAGGCGAACCGGCCTGGCAGGAGGTGCCCGGCGAGTACCGCGCGAACCTGCGCCGCATCATCGTGACCCAGGGCGACACCGAGCCCGCATCCGTGGAACAGCAACGGCATCTCGGGCTCACCGCGCCGTCGCTCTACGACCTGCGCAACCTGTTCCAGGTCAACGTCGAGGAAGGTCGCCACCTGTGGGCGATGGTCTACCTGCTGCACGCGTACTTCGGCCGCGACGGGCGCGAGGAGGCCGAGGAGCTGCTCGCGCGGCACTCCGGCGATGCCGACAAGCCGCGCATCCTCGGCACGTTCAACGAGCCGGTGCAGGACTGGCTGTCGTTCTTCATGTTCACCTACTTCACCGACCGCGACGGCAAGTTCCAGCTCAAGGCGCTGGCCGAGTCGGGCTTCGATCCGCTGTCGCGCACCTGCCGCTTCATGCTGACCGAGGAAGCGCACCACATGTTCGTCGGCGAGACCGGCGTGGGCCGGGTGGTCAAGCGCACGGTCGAGGTCATGAAGGAACTGGGCACCGACGATCCGGAGAGGATCCGCGCGCAGGGCGCGATCGACCTGCCCACGGTGCAGCGCTATCTCAACTTCTGGTTCACCTCCTCGCTGGACCTGTTCGGCTCCGAGGTATCGTCGAACGCGGCCACGACGTTCGCCTCCGGGATCAAGGGACGCCCGGACGAGAGCCAGTACCCGGATCACGTCTGCAGCGACGCCACCTACCAGCTCCAGACGCCCGATGGCGTGGAGACGGTGAACCTGCGCAACGCGATGAACGAAGTGATGCGCGATGCCTACGTGAAGGACTGCGAGATCGGGGTGAAGCGCTGGAACCTCACGCTCCAGCGCGCCGGCCTGGACTTCCGGCTGACGCTGCCCAGCCCGCACTTCCGTCGCTCGATCGGCTCGTGGGCGAACCTCCCGGTCGATCCGCAAGGCAACATCGTCGCGCGCGAGGAATACGACCGCCGCTTGCACGAGTGGCTGCCGAGCGACGACGACCGCGCGTACGTGCGCAGCCTGATGCAGCGGGTGGTGGAGCCCGGGAAGATGGCCGCCTGGATCGCACCGCCGGACCGCGGCATCAACAACCTGCCCGTCGACTACGAGTACGTCCGGCTCGCCTGACCGCCCCGCCGATCCATCCCTGCGGAGTGCGCGCAGGGATTTCACCTTTGTAGCGGCTTCACGACATTGGCGTGATGATTCGCACAGACGCTGCTGGCCTCGCCGCTTAAGCTGTCCGTGTCGTCGCAGCGCGTGACTCGCGCGTTAGGGAGCCACACGGCAGTGCGGGTGACGCAACCGGGCGCGACAAATGCATGAGGGCGGCGCGACGGGCGGACGCCGTCGGCCCGTCATGAGCGCGCTGCGGCGCGGGATGCGAGGTGAAGCATGGTGCGGCGCATGACAAGTGCCCTGGGCAGGGCGATCGGACGCTACCTCAGCCAGCCGGTGCGGCAGTACCGGCCGCTGACCACCTCCAATCCTGACCTCCTGGCGACGACGCTGCAGCCGGGCGACATCCTGCTGGTCGAAGGCAACACCCGCGTCAGTGCGGCGATCAAGTACCTCACGCAATCGACCTGGTCACACGCGGCCCTCTACGTGGGCGACGCGGTGTGCGGACCGGATGCAGGCGAAGAGGCCCCCGTGCTGATCGAGGCCGACATGGTCGAGGGCGTCTGGGCGGTGCCGCTCAGCCGCTACGCGGCGTTCCACACCCGCATCTGCCGGCCGGTCGGCCTGCGCCCCGAAGACACTGCGCGGGTCATCGCCTACATGCGCTCGCGGCTCGGCCACACCTACGACCTGAAGAACATGATCGACCTGGTGCGCTATCTCCTGCCGATGCCGCCCCTGCCCAGCCGCTGGCGGCGGCGCATGCTCGCGCTGGGCAGCGGTGACCCGACCAAGGCGATCTGCTCCACGCTCATCGCGCAGGCGTTCCAGTCGGTCGGCTACCCCATCCTGCCGGCCATGCGGCGGCGCCGCAGCGACCCGGGGGCCGAGGCCCACAACCGCGACATCCTCTACATCCGTCACTACAGCGTGTATACGCCGCGCGACTTCGACATCTCACCGTATTTCACGGTCGTGAAGCCGACCGTCGAGCACGGCTTCAGCTACCGCAGCGTGGAGCGTGCGGTGACTGCCCCCCTGGTACACCGGCACACGCTGCGGGACCACGACCTGGAGCCCGTGCTGCACCCGGCCGAGGCCGATACGCAGTACGTGGTGTGACAGCAGACGCGTCGCACTGACCCGCTAGGAAGCGCTCGCCAAGGCGTGCAGTGCCTGCAGGTCGAACACCTCGATCCGGTCCCGCCCCTGCCGCAGCACGCCGCTGCGGGTCCACTCGCTGAGGTACTTGTTGACGCTCTCGCGGGTGGCGCCGATCAGGTCGCCGAGCTCCTGCTGGGAGAGGCGCAACTCGATCTGCACCCCGCTGTCGGTGGCTTCGCCATGGTTCTCGGCGAGCCACAGCAGCTGCTTGGCCAGGCGCGCGGGCACTTCGAGGAAAGCCCGGTCCTCCAGGCGCGTGGTCAGGTCACGCACGCGCCGCGCGAGCACGGCGAGCAGCTTGATGCCGACGGATGGATGCGCGGCCAGGAAGCCCTGGAAGGCATCGACGTCGAGGACGGCCATCTCGCACTCCTCGAGCGTGCTGACGGTGGCGGAGCGGGGCTGACGGTCGAGAATGCCGATCTCGCCGAACACCTCCCCCGGCCCCATCACGTTGAGACCGGTGTCCGAGCCGTCCGCCCCTCGCGTCACCACCTTGGCGCGCCCACGCAGCAGCACGAAGAGCTGGCGGGCGGCATCGCCCTTCTCCACGATCGTCTCGCGCGGCTTGTAGATCCGGGTGCGGGCCAGCGCTGCGAGCCGGGCCAGCTCCTCGTCGGCCAGTTCCTCGAACACCCAGACCCGCCGCAGCGCATCGATGAAAGCGCTCAAGATGTCCTCTTCATGCCGCTGTGAACTGCGTCACAACCCAGCTGTGAATCACTTGATTGGCGCCCCCGACTGTCGCCGGTAGACTGCGAGGCATGGATCTCCTGTTCCTCGGCTCCGGCTGCGCGCATACTGTAGCAGCGGACAACTTCCAGTCCAACATGGTACTCGCCGCCGGTACCGGTCGCCGGCTGCTGATCGACTGCGGCTCGGACGTGCGCTGGTCGCTGGCACGCCAGGGCCTGACGCACCGCGACGTCACCGACATCTACGTCAGCCACCTGCATGCTGACCACATCGGCGGCCTCGAGTACATCGGGTTCCAGACCCGGTTCGATCCCCGTTGTGCACGACCGCGCCTCTACATCGAGGCCTCCCTGGTCGACAGCCTCTGGCAGCACTCGCTGCGCGGCGGGATGGGTCTGATCAACGAGGGCGAGACGAAGCTGGAGGACTTCTTCGAGGTGTGTCCCGTGCAGGCCAACCGGCCGTTCGACTGGGAAGGGGTGCGGCTCGAGGCGGTGCCCACCCTGCACGTCAGCTGCCCCGCCACCAGCATGTACAGCATGGCGCTCGCGATCGAGCGCGACGGCTTCCGCGCGTTCATCAGCACCGACACGCAGTTCGACCCCGCCCGCCTGCAGCCGCAGTACGACCGCGCGGACCTGATCTTCCACGACTGCGAGACCGGGCCGGTGTGCACCCGGATCCACTCGCACTACGACGACCTGCGCGGGCTGCCCGATGCCGTGCGCGGCAAGATGTGGCTGTACGACTACCAGGCCGGCGCGCTGCCGGACGCAGGGGCGGACGGCTTCCTCGGTTTCGTGCGCGCGGGGCAGTCGTTTCGGCTCGCGCACGGCTCCTCTGCACGCGCCGCCCGGCGCGCGCCGCCGGCGAGCAAGCGCAAGATCGCCTGACCTGCCGGGGTCAGGCGTCGCGCAGGCCGGCCGGCGTGAGCTGCAGCACGCGGTCGGCGGTGTCGGCCGCGTGCCGCGAATGCGTCACCAGGATCCCGGCCGCATTGCGCTCCTTGATCTGCTCCCGCAGCAGCTTCAGGACGTGCTCTGCGGTGTCGGGGTCGAGGTTGCCGGTGGGCTCGT
>CAZFYX010000060.1:0-12300 GCA_964523885.1 uncultured Burkholderiales bacterium
GACGCCCAACGCGAAAGCTCAGCGGACGGACGACAGCGGCGAAGCCGCTGTTGGACGGTCCGCTGCAGCGCAGGGTTGGGCGTCATACCATTAATGTCCCTTGAAGCCACCATTCCAGGTACGTCTCAAGAGACGGGGCGACCCATGCTCGACTATCGTCCTCGTGGTTCCACACGAAGACCTCGGCTCGAGTAACGCCACCGCGCAACACCGGAAAGGCGAATTGATCACCGTTACCAGCATCCGCGAAGAACAACAGGTTATCGAACGGCATGTACACATCG
This sequence comes from uncultured Burkholderiales bacterium, assembly GCA_964523885.1. GTDB lineage: Bacteria > Pseudomonadota > Gammaproteobacteria > Burkholderiales > SHXO01 > SHXO01. Next base: position 285 of record CAZFYX010000060.1, read on the forward strand.
GTGAACGTGGATTCCTCTCGGAACCTTAGATTGTCTGCAATGATCCGTTCCGTCGGCCAGATTAGACCTAGTCCGTAAGGGCCAAACACACCGTCCGTCTCGCGAAGCAGTGCTTCGAGACTCTCCGGAGTTTGGACACCAAGCCGTCTCCTCAGCTGTACAAGGTCAGCCGCCAACACCGGTTCGAAAAAGCTGCAGTCGCCGCAGTGCGCCCGGATTAGTTCGATCCACATGCCTGCGCCGCGCTATGACGCCCAACGAATGATATGGACTGCCCCTGCCCGGCGAGGCAGCGGATGTGCCAAATTGGACGTTGCCATACGTTCCAATCCCCGAGAGGAGCAGTCAGATGAAGATTACGACTATCGGCGTCGACCTGTCCAAGCAATCCTACAGCGTTCATGGGGTGGACGCACATGGCAAGGTCATGGTGCGCAAGACTCTCACCCGCGCCAAGCTGCTAGAGTTCATGGCCCAGCTTCCGCCCTGCCTGGTGGGCCTGGAAGCCTGTGGCGGGGCGCATGATATGGCGCGCCGGTTGATGGCCCTCAAGCACGAGGTGCGGATCATGGCCGCGAAGTTCGTTCACGCCTATCGCAAGAACCAGAAGAACGACGGCAACGACGCCGAGGCGATCTGCGAGGCGGTCGCCCGCCCGCAGATGCGCTTTGTGCCGGTGAAGTCCACCGAGCAGCAGGCCGTGCTCAGCGTGCACCGCATCCGTGGCGAGCTGGTGCGCTCACGCACCGCCATGATCAATCAGCTGCGCGGGTTGCTCAGCGAGTTCGGGGTTGTGCTGCCCAAAGGGCGCTATCAGTTCCGCGCGCACGCGGGGCGTGCGCTGAAGGCAGGAGAGCTTCCACAGCTCGCCCAGGAGGTGCTCGAGGAACTCAATGAGCAGATCCTGCAACTCGATTCCCAGATCCTGGCCTACGACCGTCGCCTGGAGGCCTTGGCGCGCCAGAGCGAGGCGATGCGCCGGGTGATGGCGGTGCGCGGCGTGGGACCGGTCAGTGCCAGCGCGATCGTGGCCAGCGTGGCGGACGCCAGGCTGTTCAAGAATGGCCGTCAGTTCGCCGCCTGGCTGGGGTTGGTGCCCAAGCAGTACTCCACCGGCGGGAAGCCGCGCCTGGGGCGCATCACAAAGTGTGGGGATGTCTACCTTCGCACCCTGCTGGTTCACGGGGCACGAGCGGCGCTTACGATGATGGCCAAACGCGAGGATCGGCTGGCGCGCTGGACGCGCGCCTTGGTGGAGCGTCGAGGGTTCAAGAAGGCGTGCGTTGCGCTGGCGGCGAAGAACGCGCGCACGATCTGGGCATTGCTCGCCAAGGGCGAGGCGTACCGAATCGAAGCCGCTGCGGCCTAGCAACGGCCAGAGTACACGTTCAATCCCGCAGAAAGTCTATCGTCTGACGGCTGCAGTCACATCGGTTGATGAGGTTACGGTTGCGACCGGCGCGGGGAGAACCTGCTTATGCGCGAGATCTCTTCGAGATCGTCTAACGAATGAGGACCCCGCGTGGCGCATCATCATCAGGGCCAGAGCAACCCCACAGTCGTGCTCGCACACAGGCCGAATACGGAGCCGCAGTCGAATCCGTAGTCGCTTCAACCAACCGGACCAGTCTTCAGACAACCAGGAGCTTCAATTGAGCACTTGACAACGGGGCAGTCCATACGGTTGGGCATAACCGGGCGCCGGCGCGCGAAGCGCGACGGGAACCAAACAGCGAGCGCAGCGACGCTGTTTGGCGCTCCGGTTCAAGCCCTTGTTGGGCGGCTGTCTCACTTCACACGCTGAAGGTGTAACGTGAAGGTGCGCTTGCGTCCGTCAACGGCACTCACGATGACCGGAGTGCGGATGCGGATTGTTTCCCCTTCAAAGGCAACGTATCGAATCTGATCGGTTCCCTTCCAGGCTGGGTTCCAGGCGACCTCAACGTGATGGATCACTCGATCCGGCTCGACCGTGTAACGTCCAGCATAGGCAGTCATGCCCACGAAGAGCTTGGCTCTCTCTTCGTTCAACTTCTCGGCCGTCCCCGTGGGCGCTGTACGGCCCTCAGCCCCACCTACACCGGACATGTAGCCGTCGGCGGTGTAGATCAACAGACCTTCTGGGTTCTCTCCCCAGGGCTTCGTCTCAACGCCCGTCTCTTCATCGCGAGCAGTATAGGACAGCAGCTTCCACACGCCGACGATACTCTCAGCCGCCTCCGCTTCACCCGCGATCAGAGATGTAGCCATCAACGTTGTCAGGAGTGCTGCCATCCATCGCTGAAGCTTCATAACGCCTCCCATTGTCGTTCCCGGATCGTGCTCGCGCGACCTCTAGCCGCCCAACGTTCGCAATGACCGGGCGCCGGCGCGCGGAGCGCGACGGGCACCCAACAGCGCAGCTGTTGGGCGCTCCGGTCGATTGCGCGGTTGGGCGTCATTGCCTATGTCCAGCCAGTTTCGAAGATCTGTTTCGAACGATGCGGCTTCTGTTCATAGGGCGCAGCCGCATCGTCTATGAAGGTTCCATTAAGCAACACGGAGAGGCTCTCGGGAATCGGTGCGAGTAACCCCTTTCTCGGCTTGTTCGACGCGCGCCAGTGCTGCACCCACCTTGGTATCCGCAACTCCTCTTCGAACTTAAGTAGCTCGGCTTGGGCGCTTGGATCAGTTAGTTCCTTCGGATACCAGAACTTGCTGAACGCACCAAGAAGCGACGAGCGACAAAAGGAAAGCGGAAATTTGTCTGAGTAAAGCTGCTCGGAGCTGACGATCATTGAGCCGATAGCGTCAACCAAACGGCGATTGAATTGCTCTCCAGCCTCAACGCTCACTGAATAGTGCGCACGGTAGCCAGTGGCCCCATTCATGAGCTGATCGAATAGGGTAATCGACAGCGGAATCGTAACCGAAACCCGAAAGCACCCTGCGCGATCTCTACACGGTTCAGGACCTTCTGGTAGGACAGAGTAACTACTCAGCGCAAGCTCCGTCTCTGAGACCACTGCCTCGATGATTTCGGCAGGTGCGATCTCGGGCGAATGATGGCCCCACTGCTCTGTGGAAGGAAGGAGAGCCGGTGTCATCTCGACGCCTCCTATGACGCCCAACATGAAGTAGCTGGAATTCTTCCGCAATTTTCTACGGACGAGTTCCGTCTAGCACCAGCCTCTGGCATCCAGGAAACGGTTTGTCCCGCCGCCCATAACCGAATGGTTTCAGTCATTTATGCAACACCGTTGGTCCCAGAGGTGCATCAATTTGCGGCCCGTGGTCATGATAGCCGGAATGTTTCTCTGTTTGCCACTTGCAATCGTCATGCATCGTTGTATGCTGTACAAAAGACCAGCCATCGGCGAGCCGGTATGCAGGCAGAAGGCACCACATCTCCTTTCTTGACCCGGGTTCGGGAAGCGATCCGCGTCCGGCACTTCAGTATCCGGACCGAGGAGGCATACGTCCACTGGGTCAAGCGATTCATACTGTTCAACGGGAAGCGCCACCCCGACAGCATGGGGAATGCAGAGGTCGCCGCCTTCCTCACGCATCTCGCAGTAGAGGGCAACGTCGCTGCCTCGACGCAGAATCAGGCGCTCAACGCCCTGGTGTTCCTCTACCGGAACGTGATGCAGCAGCCACTGGGTGACTTGTCGAGCCTGGTGCGTGCCAAGCGGCCGCAGCGCCTGCCGGCGGTGTTATCCATGCAGGAAGTCGGACGCTTGCTCCGGCAGCTCGAGGGCGTCTATTGGCTGATCGCGTGCCTCCAGTACGGCTCGGGGCTGCGCCTGCTCGAGAGCGTCCGGCTTCGGGTCAAGGACCTCGACTTTCCGCACCGTGCGATCGTGGTCAGGGATGGCAAGGGCGGTAAGGATCGCATCGTCACGCTCCCCGACGAGTTGATCACCCCACTGGAGCGGCACCTGGCGAATCGCAAGACGGCCTTCGAGCGCGATTGCGCGGCTGGCACAGGTACGGTCTTCCTGCCCTTCGCGCTCGCGCGCAAGTACCCCAACGCCGAGTCGGAGTGGGCGTGGCAGTACGTGTTCGCCGCGGACAAACCCAGTATCGATCCCCGCTCCGGCAAGCGCAGGCGCCACCATGTCGACGAGAGCAGCGTTCAGAAGGCCGTGCGCTCAGCGGTGCGCCGCGCCGCAATCAACAAGCCCGCGAGCTGCCACACCTTGCGGCACTCATTCGCGACGCATCTGCTCGAACGGGGTGCGGACATTCGCACCGTACAGGAGCAACTCGGTCACTCAGATGTGCGCACAACCCAGATCTACACGCACGTGATCAAGCGAGGCGGCCTTGCGGTCAGGAGTCCCCTGGGAGCAGTGCTTGAGTGACCGTACGGCGTCGAGCTGGGCAACTGCTGCCGCGTGCGCCCGTGCCGGCTGCCGTGCGCGCTGAGACTGCAGAGGACGCCGGGTACGGAGTGGTTCAGGTCGCGCGAGACTGCAGGGACGGGGCGGGGCGCTCTCCCGCTGGGTCGGAGGTGAGCGCAGGACGCTTGCGCGGCAGCACCACCGTGGCCTCCAGCCCACCACCCTCCCGGTTGCGCAGGGTGATGTCTCCCCCCATCGATTGCGCGATGTTGCGTGCGATCGACAGGCCCAGCCCCGTCCCGCCCGTGCCTTGATTACGGGAGCCTTCCAACCGGAAGAAGGGCTCGAACACGCGCTCGAGGTCCGCAGCGGGAATGCCGGGCCCGCGGTCGCACACGTGGAACGTCAGCGCTTCCGGCCCATCGTCGATCCGCACCTCTACGTCTCTGGCGTAGCGCAGGGCGTTGTCCAGCAGGTTCTGCAGCAGGCGGCGCAGGCCTTCGGGCTTGCCGGTGAACGGCGCCTTCGCGGCGCCCTGCAGCTTCACGCTGTGCCCCAGTTCCTCGGCATCGGCCTGCAGGGCGGCCACCAGCGAGGCGACGTCGATTGCGCGCAGCGACTCGAGGTCATCGAGCCCCCGCATGTAATCCAGGGCGGTCCCCACCATCCGATCCATCTCGGACAGGTCGCGCACGAACTTCTCGCGCAAGTCGGCCTGCTCCAGCATCTCCGCGCGCAGCCGCAGGCGCGTGATCGGCGTCTTCAGGTCGTGCGACATGGCCGCGAGGGTCGCGGTGCGCGTGCGCACGAAACGCGACAGCCGCTCCTGCATCGCGTTGAACGCGTGCGCGGCACGCCGCACTTCCTGGGGACCGCTCTCCTGCAGTGGCGCATGGTTGATGTCGGCGCCCAGTCGGTCCGCCGCTTCCGCCAGGGTCTTCAGCGGCCGCGTCACCCAGCGCACGGCGATGAACGACAGCACGATCATCGCGACCATGAGCACGGCCATGTTGGTGAGGACACGCATGGGCCAGCGCGGGATGCGGCGCGGCTCGCGCAGCTCGAAGCGCGCCCACTCGCCGGTGTCCAGCCGCACGGAGACATCGAAGGCGAACGCCTCCCTCGGTTCGGTTTCGCCCGGCGGGGGCGGGGCCTGGGCGCGGGCGACCTTCACCGCCATCTCGCGCGGGCGGCCGAGCGTCTCGTTGAGCAGGTCCCGGAACACGCCGGGATTGGCGTCGGCCTCCGCGGCGCCCGGCGCAGCCTGCGCGACCGGCACCTGCACCGTGACGCCCTCCTGCGCAACGACGCCGATCACCTGGCCGCGTGCGTCCGGCGGCAGCCGCTCCATCAGCCGCACCAGGTCGGCCATCCGTTGCGCCGCCCGCACCGCGCTCACGCGAAACGCAAACGCCTCGCGCTCGGGCCACTGCACGGTCATGGTGACCAGCATGGTCAGGATCACGCCGCTCACGAAAGTGAGCACCAGGCGGCCGAACAGCGAGCGCGGCAGCAGTCGCATCAGCCCTGCTCCACGTTCGCCGCCAGCACGTAGCCTTCGCCGCGCACGGTCTTGATGATGGCCGGCTCGCGCGCGTCGTCGTCCAGGCGCTGGCGCAGGCGGCTCACCTGCACGTCGATGCTGCGGTCCAGCGGATCGGCCTCGCGGCCCACGGTCAGGTCCATCAGCTGGTCGCGGCTGAGCACCCGGTTGGGATAGGAGAGAAACACGCGCAGCAGGCGGAACTCCGCGCCGGACAGCGCCACCACCACCTGCGTCGGGGAGACCAGATTGCGCGCGGCGAGGTCCAGCGTCCAGCCGGCGAAGCGCAGGTAGTGCGCGGGCTCGGCCTGCAGGTTGCCGGGGACGGCGCGGTGCCGGCGCAGCACCGACTTGATCCTCGCCAGCAGCTCGCGCGGATTGAACGGCTTGGCCAGGTAGTCGTCGGCGCCCAGCTCCAGGCCGACGATCCGGTCCATGTCCTCACCCTTCGCGGTGAGCATGATCACCGGCAGGTCGCTGCGCGCGCGCAGGCTGCGGCACAGGACGAACCCATCCTCGCCCGGCAGCATCACGTCCAGGATCACCAGGTCGAAGCGGCTCTGCTCCAGGGCGTTCCACATCGCACGCCCGTCCGCCACGGCGGTGGCACGGAAGCCGTTCTTCTCCAGGTAGTCGCCCAGGAGGGAACGGATCTCGCGGTCGTCGTCGACGACCAGGATGTGGTCGGGGGCCATGCTCATGCCGCCTTATAACGCGTTCGGCCCGCTGCGTGGGGACGGCGTGGTAACAGACTGTGCCCGGCGCGGCCCGTGCAACACTACGTTACAAAAACCCCGGCGCCTGTTATGCCATGCTTACAACCGCCTGCTGTAATGCCTCGCATGATGTCTTCCCCACCACCCCGACGGCACCGCTTTGCCAGCCTGCTGTGCGCCCTGGCGGCCACGGGGGTGATCGCCGCTGCGCTGCCGGCCGCTGCGCAGGACCAGCGCGACCCGTTCAAGACCGATGCGCTGCGCCCGGCCACGCCCAGCCAGTTCTGGGCCGGAGGGACAACACCCTGCCCGGCCCAGCCGGGCGTGCCCGATCCGCTCAACCTCGCGCAGGCGGTTGACATCGCGCTGTGCCAGAACCCACAGACCCGTCAGTCGTGGGCGAATGCGAAGGTGCAGGCCGCCGCCGTCGGTGAGGCGCAGTCGGCCTACCTCCCGGACATCAATGGCACCGCGTCCGTGCAGCGCTCCGAAGTGCGCAACACGCAGAACAACGGCGGTTTCACCGACACCAACCTGTCGGTGAGCATCGACTACCTGCTGTTCGACTTCGGTGGCCGTGCCGCCAACGTCGACTTCGCCCGCGAATCGCTGCTCGCGGCCAACTGGACCCACAACAATTCGCTGCAGCAGGTGATCCTCAACGCCGTGCAGGCCTATTACCAGCTGTTCGCCACCGGCCAGGCGGTGCAGTCCACCCTGGCCGCGGAGAAGGCGAGCCTGGCAAGCCTGGAGGCGGCCCGCGCGCGCCAGAAGGCCGGCACCGCCACCCGCGCCGACGTGCTACAGGCACAGACGGCGTACTCGCAGGCACAGCTCACACGCACCCAGGCCGAGGGAGATGATGCCGCCGCGCGCGGGATCCTGGCGAACTCGCTGGGGCTGCCTGCCCAGCGACAGGTGAACATCGTGCCACCCCCCGACCTCGAAGCGCAGAACGTGTCCGAGCGCGCGGTGGACGATCTGATCCAGGCCGCGATGCGCATGCGCCCGGACCTCGCCGCGGCGCAGGCCCAGGTGCGCGCCGCGCAGTCCAACGTCACGGTGCAGGAATCGCTCGGCAGGCCAAGCATCTCTGCATTCGGGTCGCTGGGCGGCACCAACAGCGTTCCCGGCCCCGATCCGCGCTCTGGCGCCATCGGCGTGCAGCTCAACATTCCGCTGTTCACCGGCTTCCGCAATACCTACCGGGTATACCAGGCCCGCGAGCAGGTCGAGTTCGAGGCCGCCAATCGCGACCGGCTCGCCAGCGACATCAGCCTGGACGTGTGGCGGGCCTATCAGGACCTGCGCACGCAACGCCAGGCACTGGATGCTGCCAGCGACCTGGTCGCGAGCGCGATCGAGAACTACAACGTCGCGCTGGGCCGGTACAAGGCCGGAGTGGGTACCATCACCGACCTCCTCAATGCGCAGAGCGCGCAGGTCAACGCGGAGCTCCAGCGCATCCGTGCGCGCTACCAATGGAACCTCGCCAAGGCCACCCTGGCCAAAGCCATCGGCGTCCTGCAACCCGACTTGCTCACCGAGCACACTCCCCCCGGCTACACCCGATGACCTCCACCGCGATGACCCGGCTCACCTCGGCGCTGCTGCGCGTGGGCATCCTGCTGGCGCTGATCGGCCTCGGTTGGGGCGGATGGACCTGGTGGTCCAAGGCCAACGAGGCACCGCCGGAGGCGCGCTACCAGTTCGACACCGTGACCCTGGGCGACGTCACGCAGACGGTCACCGCCAACGGCACGGTCAACCCGGTCAACCTGGTCAACGTCGGCACCCAGGTGTCGGGCACGGTGAAGGTGCTGAAGGCGGACTTCAACGACAAGGTGAAGGCCGGGCAGGTGCTGCTGGAGCTCGATCCGACCACCACCCAGGCGGCCGTCGAGCAGAGCGAGGGCGACCTCGCCAACGCCGAAGCCACGCTGCGGCTGGCGCGCGCCGAGGAGGCGCGGATGAAGGAGCTCTTCGGCCAGGAGTACGTCTCGCGCCAGGACCTCGACAAGGCGGTGCAGGCGCGCGAGGCGGCCGAGGCGCAGCTGCGCGTCTCGCGCGGCAAGCTCATGCGCGACCGCGCCAACCTCGGCTACACCGTGATCCGCTCGCCGGTGTCGGGGGTGGTGGTCTCGCGCGAGGTGGATCTGGGGCAGACCGTGGCGGCGAGCTTCCAGACACCGACGCTGTTCAAGATCGCGCGCGACCTTTCCCGCATGCAGATCGACTCCAACGTCGCTGAAGCCGACATCGGCAAGGTTCGCATGGGACAGATGGTGCGCTTCAGCGTCGACGCCTTCCCCGACCGCAAGTTCGAGGGCCGCGTGCAGCAGATCCGGCTGGCCCCGATCACGCAGCAGAACGTGGTGACCTACAACGTGGTGGTCGAGGTGAACAACCCCGACCTCGCGCTGATGCCGGGAATGACCGCCTACCTGAGCATCGTCACCGACCAGGCGGAGAGCGTCCTGCTGGTGCCCAACGCGGCGCTGCGCTTCCGCCCGCCGGAGCCGGCAGACAAGCCGGCCGGCGCGAACGGCGGCCAGGCACGGCCGCAGAACGGCAGTGCGCCGAACGGGCTGGGCCGGCGGATGCCCGGCCAGGGCAAGCGCGAGGCGGGCGCATCGCCCAAGGTCTACATGCTGCGCGACGGCGCCCTCGTCGCGGTGCCGCTGGAGCTCGGCATCTCGGACGGGCGCCGCACGGTGGTGAAGAGCGGCAACCTCAAGGACGGCGACCAGGTGGTGATCGAGGACTTGAAGGCCGCGCCGAAGGGGGCGGCTGGCGGCGCGAATCAGCCCTTCCGGATGCGTGCCTTCTGATGGGCTCCGCCGCTCTGATCCGGATCGAGGACCTGCACAAGCAGTACGAGACCGACGCCGGTCCGCAGCCGGTGCTGCGCGGGGTGAACCTGGAGATCGGCGCCGGCGAGTTCGTCGCGGTGATGGGCCCGTCCGGCTCCGGCAAGTCGACCTTCATGAACATCCTCGGCTGTCTCGACGTGCCTACAAAGGGCCGCTACCTGCTCGATGGCAACGACACGTCACGGCTCAACGGGGATGCCTTGGCGCGCCTGCGCAATCGCTTCATCGGGTTCGTGTTCCAGGGCTTCAACCTGCTGCCGCGCGCGTCCCTGCTCGACAACGTCGCACTGCCGTTGATGTACGCGGCACGGCCCAGGCGCGAGCGCGAGGCGCGCGCACAGGAGCTGCTCGAGCGCGTCGGACTGGGTCGCTACGGCAACTACCTGCCCAGCCGCATCTCGGGCGGCCAGCAGCAGCGTGTCGCGATCGCGCGGGCGCTGGCCAACCGCCCCAAACTGCTGCTCGCAGACGAGCCGACCGGCAATCTGGACACCACGACCAGCCACGAGATCATGCGGCTGATCACCTCGTTGAACCAGGAGGAAGGGACGACCGTGGTGCTGGTCACCCATGAGACCGACATTGCGAACTTCGGGAATCGGATCATCCGATTCGTCGATGGGCAGGTGGACGAAGACCGGCCGGTCGCGCGGGAGGAGCACATCGCCTGACGGCCCGGGTTCCGGCCCGCAGTCGAGGTCGAGTGTGGCATCGAGTTCCCCTCTCTCCTTGCGGGAGAGGGCGCACGACACACTTCCCTCTCCCCCTGCGGGAGAGGGTGCACGACACACTTCCCTCTCCCCCTGCCGGAGCGGGCGCACGACACACTTCCCTCTCCCCTTGCGGGAGAGGGCCAGGGTGAGGGGTACACCAAGAGACCATGCTGACAAACCTGCTCCGCGAAGCCTGGCGCGCCATGGCCGCCAACAAACTGCGCACCTTCCTCACGATGCTGGGCCTGGTGATCGGCGTGGGCGCCGTCGTGCTCATGATGGCGATCGGCCAGGGGGCGCAGACGCTGGTGAAGGAAGCCGTCGCGTCCATGGGCAGCAACCTGTTCATCGTCCTGTCCGGCGGCACCACCAGCAGCGGTGCCCGCACGGGCAGCGGCAACGTGCCCACGCTGACACTCTCGGACGCCGCGGCGATCGAGGAGTTGCCGACCATCGCCGCCGTGGCCCCAATGCAGTGGGGCCAGTCGCAGGTGGTGTACGGCGCCAGCAACTGGAGCACCCAGGTGATGGGCGTCACGCCCAGCTACGTGGACGTGCGCGAGTGGCGGCTCGTGGAGGGCGCGATGTTCACCGCCGCCGACGAGCGCGGCGTGACCCGCGTCGCGGTGCTGGGCATGACCGTGGTGAAGCAGCTGTTCGGCGCGGAGGACCCGGTCGGCAAGACCATCCGCATCCGCAACAGCCCCTACGTGGTGCTCGGCGTGCTCGGGCCCAAGGGCCAGAGCTTCGACGGACGCGACCAGGACGACACCATCATCATTCCGCTGTCCACCGCGTTGCGCAAGCTGTACGGCTCACCCTTCCCCGACAGCGTGCGGGTGATCATGGTCAAGGCGATTCCCGGCGACGTGATGGACCGGGCCGAGCGGCAGATGACGGCGCTGCTGCGCGCGCGCCACCGCATCGCGGAGGACGCCGAGGCCGACTTCACCATCCGCAACATGAGCGCGGTCGCGGACGTGCAGGCGCAGACGACGAAGGTGATGTCGATCATGCTTGGCGCAGTGGCGTCCGTGTCGCTGGTGGTCGGCGGCATCGGCATCATGAACATCATGCTGGTGTCGGTGACCGAGCGCACGCGCGAGATCGGCATCCGCATGGCGATCGGCGCACGCCGGCGCGACATCCTGCTGCAGTTCCTGCTCGAGTCGACGATCGTCTCGGTGGTCGGTTGCCTGATCGGCGTCGCCCTCGGCGTGGGGTCCGCTGCGCTGGTGAGCGGTGCGACCGGGATGATGGTGGTGGTCACTGGCGCATCGATCCTGCTCGCCTTCCTGGTCGCCGCTGCGGTCGGCGTGTTCTTCGGCTTCTATCCGGCACAGAAGGCCGCGGGCCTGAAGCCGATCGAGGCGCTGCGCTACCAGTAGCGGCGCGCGCGAGCGCAGGACAAGGAATCCCCCGTTGCCAGCAAGGGGCAGGGTGAGTGGGGATCACGCACGCTGATTTGTTGGCGCTGGCGCGCGTCACCCTCCCCCAACCCCTCTCCTTTCGAGGGAGAGGGGGAACTGCACTGCTGCGCTCCTCAGAACGTCCCCAAAGGCCGCGCGCACTGGATTGGGATCCCCTCTCCCCTTGCGGGAGAGGGTCAGGGTGAGGGGTTCAGAGGCCACGGCCCTTCGCCCCCTTTCCCTCTGCCGCTTCCCGTCACGCGGAACATACAGGAGGTCGTCCCCTCTCCCCTTGCGGGAGAGGGCCAGGGTGAGGGGTTCAGAGGCCACGGCCCTTCGCCCCCTTTCCCTCTGCCGCTTCCCGTCACGCGGAACGTACAGGAGAGTCGTCCCCTCTCCCCTTGCGGGAGAGGGTCAGGGTGAGGGGTTCAAAGGTC
>CAZFYX010000061.1:0-14630 GCA_964523885.1 uncultured Burkholderiales bacterium
GCGCTGCGCATCGGGGGCAACAACGTGTGGGGCGAATTCTTCGATGGGCTGATCGACGAGGTGCGGGTGTACAACCGGGCCTTGAGCGCGGCGGAGATCCAGAAGGACATGACCCTGCCCGTGGCACCGCCTCTGCAGTAGAAACCTACACACGGCCGTCGGGCCGGCACCCGCGCTGCTGCGGCGGGTGTCACGGCGAGGGCCGTGCGGTCACCTCGTTCGACGGCGGGCTCTCGTTCCCCGCGCCGTCAACTGCGACGACGACGATGTAGTACGTCACATCGCGCTCCAGTCCTCCCAGTGCGGCGGTGGTTTCCTGACCCACCGCCAAGGCCAGGTCGTACTGCCCCGGCCGCTTCCCGTACTTGATCCGATAGCCCGTCACCCTCGCGTCGTGACTGCTGTCCCATGCGAGTTTGATCACGCCGTCCACACGGGATTCGGCCGGACCCGGTGGCGGTAACGGCACTCTCCCGTCCAGCGCATCCGACCAGAGGCGCACGGCCAGTGTCAGCACACCGACAATGCTGGCGAGCGTTGCCGCTGCCACGAAGAGCCGTATCATCCGGCGCGTTGCTGATCGCTGCGAGCTGACGGACTTCAAGGCAGGAATATGTGGCGGGTCGCCCGGGCGATCAGACATGGATTGCTGCGATCTTATCGCGCGGCAACCGCGCTGCCGAATCGGTTTGCCGGAATGTCAACGAACTGTCCGCTGCCGCTGATGCGATCCGCCTGGCGCGACTTCACAAGGTCATCCCGGTGGAGTAGAGTCGTTCCGTGCCGATAGCGCTATTACAATCAATTTTCGAACCTTTCCGGAAGCAAGGTTCGGGTTTGAGTGCAACTCGGAGAGACGCGGAGCAGGCATGGCGAAAGGCACCGACGAACCAAAGATCCCCACGGCGACCGACGCCAGCGGCCAGCAGGTGAAGGTCCGCTGGAACACCACGGGACTGAAGAGCGGCTACGCGAACTTCTGCAATGCCACCAGCACGCGCGAAGAGGTGGTGCTCAATTTCGGCGTCAACCACAACTGGGAGCGTGCACCCCAGGAGATGGAGATCGACCTGGAGCATCGGGTGGTGCTCTCGCCGTTCGCGGCCAAGCGGCTGAACCAGCTGCTGTCCAAGTTGATCGCCGAGTACGAAGCCCGCTACGGCGAACTGAAGCAATCCTGAGCCTCCGCTGATGCGGGGGCGCCCGCGCCTCCATCCCCATGGTCCCTCCAGCCCAGGACGGCGCCGAAATCCGGCGCGAGGAAGGTCCTTCCGGGAGCGGCAGCGCGGGCTCCTCCCTGCTCTACGAGTCCGGCCATGACGCCCAGCTCTGGGCAGTCCTCGCCGCCACCGACGATCCCCAGCAGTTCTGTCAGAGCTGGCTGGCGATCCAGTGCCGGTTCATCCCCGGGGTGGACGGCGGCCTCGTCCTCCTGTTGACCGAAGCGGAAGGCAGTTATGCGCCCGCGGCCGTGTGGCCGGATGTCCGGCGCGACATGTCCTACCTGAGGCACGCCGCCCAGAAGGCTCTGGTCGAGCAGCGCGGGTTGGTCATCCCAGCCGCGGACGCGAATGCCGCGGGGGATAGCTACCACGTCGCCTATCCCATCGAGGCGGTCGGCAAGCTTCGCGGGGTCGTGGTACTGGACGTGGCTCCGCGTCCGGACGTCGAACTGCAGGCGACATTGCGGCAGCTGCACTGGGGCGTCGCAGGGCTCCAGGTGGTCTTCACCCGCGATGAGGTGCGGCGGGAGGCGGCCTCCCGCGGACGGCTCCAGGCCGTCCTGGAGCTGATCGCGTCCGCCGCGTCGCACGAGCGGTTCTCCGCGTCGGCGACGTCGCTGGCGACCGAGATCGCCAGCCGCATGCACTGCGAGCGTGTGACGATCGGCTTCCGCCACGGCGGAAGAGTCAAGCTGCATGCGGTCTCGCACAGCGCGCAGTTCAAGGAGCGCACCAACCTGCTGCGCAGTGTGTCCGCCGCCATGGACGAGGCGATCGACCAGGGCGCGACGATCACGTTCCCGGCGCTGCCAGGCTCGGCACCGGCAGTGACTCGCGCGCACGATGAGCTGGCGCGGGTCAACGGCGCCGGCGCCACCATGACCGTGCCGCTCGCATCCAAGGGCAGGGTGGTGGGCGCCCTGACCCTCGAGCGTTCAGCCGACCGGCCTTTCGATCGTGACACTCTGGAATTGTGCGAGGCCGTCGCTGGCCTCGCCGGCCCCATGCTAGACGTGCACCGTCGCGAGGACCAGTGGTTCCTGGTGCGCTTTGCCTGGTGGATGCGCGATCAGTTCACCAAGCTCTTCGGTCCGCGGCACGGCGGGTACAAGCTGGCTGCGTTCCTGATCGCGGCGCTGGTCGCGTTGCTGGCGTTCGCCAAGGGCGACTACCGGGTCTCAGCGCACATGGTGCTCGAGCCGCTGGTCCAGCAGGCGGCAGTGGCACCATTCAACGGCTACATCCGCGAGGCCGGTGTTCGCGCCGGTGACGTGGTGCAGCGCGGCGTCGTGCTCGCGGCGCTGGACGACCGTGAAATGCGGCTCGATCGCCTGAAGCTCGTCGGGCAGCAGGAGGAGCTCAACAAGCAGCTGCGCCAGGCGATGGCCGAGCGCAACCTCTCCCAGATCCAGGTCTACAGCGCGCAGCTCGAGCAGGTGAACGCGCAACTGGCGCGGGTCGAGGACCAGTTGGCACGCACGCGCGTGACGGCACCGTTCGACGGCGTGGTTGTCTCCGGCGACCTGAGCCAGCAACTGGGTGCGCCGGTGGAGCGCGGGGCGGTCCTCTACGAGATCGCGCCGATGAACTCGTACCGGATCATGCTGAAGGTCGATGAGCGTGACGTCGCGGACGTGAGCGTCGGGCAGCGCGGCATGTTGCTGCTGTCGGCCTTTCCGCAGGAACCCATTGCGTTCACCGTCGAGAAGATCACGCCTGTCTCCACCGCCAAGGACGGACGCAACTATTTCCAGGTCGAGGCCAAGCTCGCCCGCGACGAGCCGCGGCTGCGCCCGGGCATGGAAGGGGTGGGCAAGATCGAGATCGACCGCCGACCCCACCTCTGGATCTGGACGCACGACATCTGGAACTCGTTGCGCCTGTGGTTCTGGAAGTGGATGCCGTAACGCGCGGGGCCTGCGAAGATGGCTGAGTCCCTGTTCAGCCCGAACTGGTACCGGGTTGCCCAACTCAAGCCGCGCCTGCGGCGCCATGCACGGATCCACCGGCAGCAGTACCGTGGCGAGACCTGGTACGTGCTGCAGGACCTGTCCTCCGAGCGCTTCCACCGTTTCTCGCGATCCGCCTACCTCCTGCTGGGCTTGATGGACGGGTCGCGCACGGTCCACCAGATCTGGGACCTCGCCCTGAGCCGGCTGGGCGATGACGCGGTGTCGCAGGATGAGGTGATCCAGCTGCTCGGCCAGCTGCATGGCGCCGACGTCCTGCAATGCGACGTGCCACCCGATACGGCCGAGCTGTTCCGTCGCCGCCAGAAGCAGGAACGTCAGACGCTCACACGCAAGGCCTTCAGCCTGTTCGCCTGGCAGGTCCCGTTGTTCGATCCGGAACGCCTGCTGAATCGCTCGATGCACTGGTTCCGGCCGCTCTTCGGCGTAGGCGGTTTCCTCGCCTGGCTCGGGATCGTGGGGTTGGCGCTGGTGCTGGGCTGGGCGCACTGGGACGAGCTGTCGCAGAACATGCTCGACCAGGTTCTAATGCCGCAGAACATGTTCCTGCTGTGGCTGCTCTTTCCCGTGATCAAGCTGCTGCACGAGTTCGGCCACGCCTGCGCCGTGAAAGCCTTCGGCGGCGAGGTGCACGAGATGGGAGTGATGATCCTCGTGTTCACGCCGGTACCGTACGTCGACGCCTCGGCCGCCTGGTCGTTGGGTGACAAGTGGCAGCGGGTCTTCGTCGGAGGCGCGGGGATGGCGGTGGAGATCTTCCTCGCTTCATTGGCGCTGTTGCTGTGGCTCAGTCTCGAGCCCGGCATCCCGCGGGCACTGTGCTACAACACGATCATCATCGCCGGCATCTCGACCGTCCTGTTCAATGCCAACCCGCTGCTGCGCTTCGACGGGTACTACATGCTCATGGACTATCTGGAGATCCCCAACCTCCGACAGCGGGCGACGCAGTACCTGATCTTCCTGTCCGAGCGCTACCTGTTCGGGCGCCTTGACGCCGAGGTGCCGGTCGCCAGTCGCGGCGAGCGCACCTGGTTCGTCGTGTTCTCGGTCACGTCGTTCGGGTATCGCGTGCTGGTCATTGCCGCGATCCTGTTCCTGCTGGGCGAGATCTCGCTGCTGTTGGGTCTGATCTTCGCCGCATCGACTGCCTTCGCCTGGTTCATCATGCCTTCCTTCAAGATCCTCCGATACGTGTTCAACAGCCCCCGCGTCCGGCGCGTGCGCGGTCGAGCCATTGTCGCGACCTTCGGGGTGGTCGGCGGCGTCGCTGCGCTGCTCGCGGCGGTACCGGTGCCCTATCGCACCGTATCCGAGGGGGTGATCTGGGTGCCGGAGGAGGGCATCGTACGGGCGACCGGCGAGGGCTTCGTCGCCAGCATCGTCGCAACACCCGGCACCTGGGTCGATCGCGGTGCGGTGCTCCTGGTGCTAGAGGACAAGGAGCTGCACATGCAGGCGCAAGTCCTCGAGGCGCAGCTGCGCGAGCTGCTGGCCAAGCATCGCGCGGTCGATCGCGACAACCAGGTGCAGGCGCAGCTGCTGGTCGAGCAGATCCAGTACATCGAGGAAAGCATTGCGCGTGCGCGGGAGAAGACGGCCGAGCTGACCGTGCACGCGAAGAAGCCCGGCGTCTTCACGATGCCGCAGGCGGCAGATCTGCCGGGACGCTTCGTCCGCAAGGGCCAGACGCTCGGGCACGTGGTCGATGTGGACACCGTGACGGTGCGAACCCTGGTTTCGCAGCAGGACATCGACCTGGTGCGCGAGACCAGCAGGCACATCGACGTGCGGCTGGTCGAGAGGATCGGCGAGATCGAGCCGGCAGTACTGCGCCGTGTCGTCCCGGCGGCCAGCGAGGAGCTGCCCAGCCCGACCCTGGGGCACCAGGGCGGCGGCCAGATCGCGGTCGATCCCACCGACCAGCATGGCAGGCGCATGGTCCAGAAGCTGTTCGAGGTCGATGTGGAGCTCGATGCGGAGAAGCGGCCAGTGCACATCGGCGGGCGTGCGTGGGTGCGCTTCGACCACGGCTGGGAGCCCCTGGGCTTCCAGTGGTACCGGACCGCGCGGCAGATGTTCCTCTCGCGTCTCAATGTTTGACCTGAGCCTGCCGGCCGCTTCGGTCGCCACAGCCTATCCGGAGCAGCCCCAGGCGCGTCCGGGGATGCTGGACCGGCTCGCCAGCAGGCTCTCCAGCCCTGTCGTGCGCCGCGCACGCGTGTGGCGGGCGCAGCGGGCGTCCATCGTGGCCGGCACGAACGCACTCGAGCCTGCGCGCAAGGCGATGACGGATGACCAGTTGCGTGCAGAGGCTGGCGAAGTCCGGGTGTTGCTGCGCCGGGAGGGCTTCAACCAGGCCACCGTGGCGCGCGCATTCGCCCTGATCCGCGAGGTCGCGACACGGACGGTGGGGCAGCGCCACCACGACGTCCAGCTGATCGGCGGCTGGGTGATGCTCAACGGCGCGGTCGCGGAGATGGAGACGGGGGAGGGCAAGACGCTCACCGCCACGCTCGCAGCGGGTGCTGCGGCCCTGGCAGGTATCCCGGTCCACGTCATCACGGTGAACGACTACCTGACCGCGCGCGACGCCGAGCTGACGGCGCCGGTGTACGCAATGCTTGGGCTGCGTGTGGGCGTGGTCATCCACGGCAAGGATCCGACAGTGCGCCGGATCGCATACGGGGCGGACATCACCTACTGCACGAACAAGGAGCTCACCTTCGACTACCTGCGCGACCGCATCGCGCTGGGCCGCGACGAGAGCCGCATCCAGCTCGCGATCGAGAAGCTCTCGGGCGGCAAGTCGCGCGCGAGCCAGCTGCACTTGCGCGGGCTGTTCTACGCCATCGTCGATGAGGCCGACAGCGTCCTGATCGATGAGGCACGCACACCGCTGGTGATCGCGGGGTCGGGCGACAGCGCGCTGGAGCGCGCGATGTATGAGACCGCACTCGAGCTCGCCGGCAGGCTGGAGGAGGACGTCGACTTCCGCATCAACCTGCGGGACCGCCAGGTCGAGCTCACAGACACCGGACGCGATCGCCTCGGTGGGTGGGCCGCGGATCTGCCGCCGTTGTTCCACGGCGAGCGCCGTCGCGAGGAGCTGGTGACGCAGGCAATCAGCGCCGCGCGCCTGTTCCTGCGCGACACCCACTACCTGGTGCGCGATGACAAGGTGCACATCATCGACGAATTCACCGGCCGCGTGCTGGCTGACCGCACCTGGGAGCAGGGCCTGCACCAGATGGTCGAGGCCAAGGAAGGTTGTGCGCTGTCGAACCAGCAGACCTCGGTCGCCCGCATGACCTACCAGCGCTTCTTCCGCCGCTACCTCTGGCTGGCCGGGATGACGGGCACCGCCAAGGAGGTCGCCGACGAGTTGTGGTCGGTCTATCAGCTCGCGGTCGTGCGGGTTCCGACCAATCGCCCTAACCGGCGCAGCAACACCGGCGACCAGGTGTTCTCCACCGATGAAGAGAAGTGGAAGGCCGTGGCGATGCGGGTGAAGGTGCTGCACCAGCAGGGCCGCCCGGTGCTTATCGGCACGCGTTCGGTCCTGGCCTCCGAGAAGGTCAGTGCCGTGTTGACCGAAGAAGGGCTGCCGCACCAGATCCTCAATGCCCGCCAGGACGAGCAGGAAGCCGAGATCGTGGCCCAGGCCGGGCTGCCGGGACGTATCACCGTAGCCACCAACATGGCGGGACGAGGCACCGACATCAAGCTGGGGCCGGGCGTGAGGGAGCTGGGCGGTCTGCACGTGATCGCCACCGAGCTGCACGAGTCGGCGCGCATCGACCGGCAACTGTTCGGTCGCTGCGCACGTCAGGGCGACCCGGGCAGCGTCGAGGCGGTGCTTTCGCTCGAGGACGAGTTGATCCGCGTCTATATCGGCAAGGCGGTCACGATCGGCCTGCAGCAGGGCATGCGTCGCTCGCTGTTCTCGGTCGCGCAGATGCGTGCCGAGCGCGCCAACGCCGCGATCCGCCGGCACCTGCTCAACGTCGAGGATCAGCTCGGCGACGTGCTCGCCTTCACTGGCAGGCGTGAGTGATGGTTCGGCTGCGCTGCCCGGGTCCCCTGGTCGCGGGCGCCGCGACCGTGATGGAGAGCGAGTCATCGGTGCGCAGCGGCCGGCGGATCGCGCCGCGGTACGAGGGCAAGCGCGGAGAGGATGAGCGCGAGATACCTGCGCCGTTCGGCGAATGCGCCCGCCCCGCTAGGCGCAAGCGGGCTGTCACTTGCCGAGCCGAACGCGGCATTTGGCGCCGGCGGGTACCGAGCCGTTGGGGTTGCGCAGTTCCAGGCGCACGCCGAACGTCCCGCTGGCGCCGTCGATGACCCGGTCGACCACCATGACCCTGGCGTCGAGCCTGGCACCCCCGGTCTCGGCGCTGACCTCGCCTCGGTCGCCCTTCTTGACCTTGCCGAAGTGCGTGGCAGGCAACACGACTTCGACGTTGAGCGGATCGGTCTCGGCGAGCTTCAGGATCGGTTCGCGCAGGTTGGTGGTGGCGAACTCCCCCGGATCCATCAGCCGGTCGACCACGACCCCGTTGAACGGGCTGCGGATGGAGCGCATGCCGAGCAACTCCTCCGTGCGCGTGACCTCGAGCTCCGCGAGGTTCTGGTTCTCCAGTGCGACCCGCAGCTCCGACTCTGCAAGGCGGCGCTCCGTGCGCGCCTCGTCCAGGGCGCTGGATGAGACGAAGTTCTGCTGGTAGAGCTCCTCCTGACGCCGCTCCTTGGTTTTCGCGTATTCCACCCGGGCTCGGGCGGCATCCACGGGGCCCTTCATCCTGGCTTTCGACCGCGCGATTTCCAGTGCGGCGCGCTCCGGTCCCGATTCCAGCACCACCAGGACCTGGCCCTTCTTGACCGAATCCCCGCGGTCGACCGTGATGCTCTCGATGAGGCCTTCGACCGGGCTGCGGATCTCGATCATCTGACGTGCTTCGATGAGGCAGTCGTACTCCTCGCTCCAGGCTGCGGCGGGCAGGAGCGCCAGGGCGCAGAAGGCGATTTGCGGTGTTCTCATGCCACTTGGTTCCTGCGGGAAAGCGCGATTCTGAGGGGGTGGAGGCGAGGAGCGCAAGGGAGGTCCTTGAAGGTCACGTAGAATACCGGCGGCCGCCCGCCCGGATGGTGAAACTGGTAGACACAAGGGACTTAAAATCCCTCGGCGCAAGCCATGCCGGTTCGATTCCGGCTCCGGGCACTCCAGCCGCCGCCGTCGGCTCGGGGATTCCCTGCAATCCGCAGGTACCTGCCCCCTGGAGCCTAAAGTTCCGATCGTCGAATTCCGTTAAAGACCTGCAGCGACTGCACCGGTCTGCAGGCGCGCATGCGCGCCCACCGCTGGATGGGCTGGACAGCGGTCGCTTCCACCCCGAATCATGTTCGTAATAGTCGGTTACCTCATCATCCTCGGCGCCGTGCTTGGCGGCTTCGCACTGGCAGGCGGCCACCTGGGCTCGCTGCTGCAGCCGGTCGAACTGATCATGATCGGCGGCGCCGCCGTCGGCGCATTCGTGGTCGGCAACTCGGGCAAGGTGATCAAGAGCACGCTCAAGGCACTGCCCACCGTGTTGAAGGGCTCGAAGTACACCAAGGCCCTGTACCTCGAGCTGCTGTCCCTGCTCTACGACATCCTGGCGAAGGTGCGCAAGGAAGGGCTGATGTCGATCGAATCCGACGTCGACAATCCCGACCAGAGCCCGCTCTTCAGCAAGTACCCGCGCATCCTGGCGGATCACCACGCCATGGAGTTCCTGACCGACTACCTGCGCCTGATGGTCGGCGGCAACCTCAACGCGTTCGAGATCGAGAACCTGATGGACGTCGAGATCGAGACCCATCATCACGAAGGCGAGATTCCGATCTCCGCGGTGAGCAAGCTGGCCGACGGTCTTCCGGCCTTCGGCATCGTGGCGGCGGTGATGGGCGTGGTGCACACCATGGAGTCGGTGGGATTGCCGCCCTCCGAGCTCGGCAAGCTGATCGCCGCGGCGCTGGTCGGCACCTTCCTCGGCATCCTGCTGTCCTACGGCTTCGTCGGTCCGCTCGCCAACCTGCTCGAGCACAAGCTCAACGAGGGGACCAAGATGCTCCAGTGCATCAAGGTGACCCTGCTCGCCAGCCTCAACGGCTATGCGCCGCAGGTGGCGGTGGAGTTCGGGCGCAAGGTGCTCTACTCGACCGAGCGTCCCACCTTCAGCGAGCTCGAAGGTGAAGTGAAGCAGCGCAAGGGCAAGTAGGCCCGGCCAGCGATGAGCGACGACTCCCAGCGGCCGATCATCGTCAAGCGCGTCAAGAAGAGCGCGCACGGCCACCACGGCGGGGCCTGGAAGATCGCCTACGCCGACTTCGTCACTGCCATGATGGCCTTCTTCCTGCTCATGTGGCTGCTCGGTTCGACCACGCGCGCCGACCTGCAGGGGATCTCGGAGTATTTCCAGACGCCGCTGAAAGTGGCCCTGATGGGCGGCTCAGGGGCAGGGGAGAGCACCTCCGTGATCCAGGGCGGCGGCACCGACCTCACGCGTACCACCGGACAGCAGAAGCGCGGCGACACGGCCAGCGGACGCAAGGTCAGCGACCTGGAGGAGGCGGAGAAGGAACTGGCGCGCCGCGAGAAGCAGAAGCTCAAGGCGCTCAAGCTGAAGGTCGAGGCGGCGATCGCAGCCAGTCCGACCCTGAGCCAGTTCCGCAAGCAACTCCTGCTCGACATCACCACGGAAGGCCTGCGCATCCAGATCGTCGACGAGCAGAACCGCCCGATGTTCGCCATCGGCAGCGCCGATCTGCAGCCCTACACCCGCGACATCATTCGCGAGATCGGCAAGATCATCAACGATGTTCCCAACCGCATCAGCCTCTCGGGTCACACCGACTCGACCCAGTACTACGGCGGCGAGCGCGGCTACAGCAACTGGGAGCTGTCCGCGGACCGCAGCAACGCCGTGCGGCGTGAGCTCCTCGCCGGCGGCATGGAGGAGAGCCGCATCTCGCGCGTGGTCGGCCTGGCTTCCTCGGTCCTGCTCGATCCGCAGGACTCGACCAATCCGATCAATCGTCGCGTCAGCATCATCGTGATGAACAAGAAGGCGGAGGAAGCTGCCGCCAAGGACGGCGGCACGATCGAGGTGGATCAGCCCGAGGACCTGAAGCCGCTCGCACCCGGAGCCCAACCCGATGACGCCGCGCCTCAACCCCACGGCTGACGACTACGGCGAGTGGGCCGGGCAAGCGGCGTCGCCGCGCCGCGTGCCGCCGATCGTGCTCGCGCTCGCTGCACAGGCTGGCGCGCTCGCCGTGCCGCTGACCTTGCAGGGATTGCTGCCGGCGTACGCCACGCCGCTGCTCCAGGGCGTTGCCGCCGCGGTGCTGGGTCATCTGCTCCGCCTGCCCGTATGGTGGCTCGCGCTCAATTTCCTGTTCGCACCTGCGGCATTCTGGGTCGGCCGGCTGGGCCTGCACCCGGCTTGGTTCCTCGCCGCATTCGTCGCCCTGGTGCTGCTCTTCTGGACCACCTTCCGCAGCCGGGTGCCGCTGTTCGTGAGCAGTGGCGAGGCCTGCGAGGCGCTGCGGCGATTGCTGCCGGTGAACATCGCGCCACGCGTGGTCGACCTCGGTTGCGGGCTCGGCGACGTGATCGAACGCCTGGCGCCGGAGCGCTCCGACGCGAGTTTCGTGGGATTCGAGGTGGCGCCTGTGCCGGCGCTCGTCGCCTGGTTGCGTACGCGCCATCATCCCAACGTCCGGATCAGCCGGGCGAGCTTCTGGACCGAGCACCTGGGCAGCTACGACGTCGTGTACGCGTTCCTGTCGCCGGCCGCGATGCCGGCGCTGTGGCGCAAGGCGAGGGTGGAGATGCGACCCGGCACGCTGTTCGTCAGCAACAGCTTCGCGGTCCCGGGGGTCGAGCCGCAGCAGGTCCTACCCCTGTCCGGGCGCGGCTCCACCGCCCTGCACATCTGGCGCATGTAGGCAGGAGCCGCATGAACGCGCTCGGGGACTGGGTGCTTCGCCTGAGCAGCACGAACCTGCCGGTGCTGAGGTCGACGGTCGCCGACCTCGAAAAGCTGCGTCCGGCCGAAGAGCAGGTCACCGCCCGGCAGCTCGCCAACATCATGTTGCGCGATCCGCTGATGACGGTGAAGGTGCTGCGCTATTCACAGTCCCGCCTCACGAACCGCCAGCCGACCGAGGTCACCACGGTCGAGCACGCCATCATGATGCACGGCGTGAGTCGGTTCTTCCGCGAGTTCCGGACCCTGGTCGCGCTGGAGGATGTCCTGGGACGAGATGCCGCCGCCCTGGACGGCGCGCTCGCGGTGATCAGCCGCGCCTATCACGCGTCCTCCAACGCGCGCAACTTCGCTGCTCTGCGCCACGACATGGAAGGCGAGGAGGTGATGGTCAGCGCATTGCTGCACGACCTCGCCGAATTGCTGATCTGGTGTACCGAACCGGCGATCGCGGTTCAGATCGAGCGGATGGTGGCCTGCAACAGCGGGTTGCGCAGTGCCGCCGCGCAACGTGCAGTGCTGGGATTCATGCTCACCGACCTCCAGCTCGCGCTCGCGCGCGAGTGGAAGCTTCCGCGCCTGCTCAGCAACCTGATGGACGACAAGCAGTGGGAGAACGCCCGTGTGCAGACCGTTCGTACATCCGTGTCCATCGCGCGCCACGCCGCGCACGGCTGGTATGACCAGGGCCTGCCGGACGACTACAAGACGCTGCAGCCGCTGCTAAACCTGCCGGCGGACCAGGTGGCGAAGTGGGTGAAGCAGTCGGCTCTGCAGGCAGCACGGCAGTGGCGAGCGTTCGGAGTCCCCCCGGCCGCCGCGTGGCTGCCGGCTCTGCCGGGCGCCTTCCCGATCGAGCCGCTAGGTTCCCGATCGGTGCGCGAGGGCCAGGTGCGTGAGGTGATCGAGCGCGTGATCGGGCAGTTGGAGCGCGTCGGGCCGAACGACGATCAGAAGGCCACGGTGGCGCTGGCCCTGTATGCGCTCGAAGCAGGTCTCGGGATGAAGCGGATCGTGCTGCTGTCCGCCAATCCCCGGACCGGCCGGATCGACACCACACAGCACGTCGTCCTGGCCGACGGCCTCGCACCAGCGGATCTTGCGTTCGAGCCGGGCGCCGGAACTCTCTTCGATCGCCTGCTCGAGCTCGGGCAGGCGTTCTGGCACATCCCGGGCCGGACCGACAAGGTGGCGGCAATGCTGCCCGCCACGCTCCGCGGCAGGATCACGCAGGCACCGTTCTTCGTGATGGGGTTGAAGTCCGCGCAGCGGCCGCCAGGACTGATCTACGCGGACGCGGCGGGCGAGGGGGCCCTCGACGAGGCGGGCTACAATGCGTTCAAGTGCATCGGCATGGCGCTGGCGCAGGCGCTTTCACGCGTGCCCGGGTGAGAGGCGCGCAGGGGCGACCTGTTCCCTGCGCGTGCCTCATCCGCGCAATGAAGAAGATCACCTCCCGCGACAATCCGGAATTCCGCCACTTGCTGCAGCTCGCGGGCATGCCCCGAACGCGACGCGCGGAGGGCAACATCCTGCTCGACGGGCCGCATCTGATCGAGGCGTACGTCCATGCATTCGGGTCCGATGCCATGTCCTTTGTCGTCCGGGCATCCTCCATCGATGCTCCAGAGGTCCGTCGCTGGCTGGACCCGTCTCTACCCAGCCTCGTGCTGGCGGACGGATTGTTCAACGAGCTCTCGCCGGTCGAAACGCCGACGGGCATCATCGCCGTGGCCCGCCTCCCCACCGGGCAATCCGACAGTGCACCCGGCGCAGGGCTGCAGGTGTTCGTGGATGGGGTTCAGGATCCGGGCAACCTGGGGGCAATCTTGCGCAGTGCCGCTGCAGCGGGCGCTCAGGCGGTGGCCCTGTCCGCGCAATGTGCCGACCCGTGGTCGCCGAGATGTCTCCGGGGCGGGATGGGCGCGCATTTCCTGCTCAGCATTGCGGATCACCAGAATCTGCCGGCGGCGATTCGCCGCTTCCCCGGCCGTGTGCTGGGCGCTTCTGCCCAGGCCGAGGTGAACCTGTTCGAGGTGGATCTGACGGGACCTGTCGCCTTCGCTGTCGGGGCGGAAGGCAAAGGGATAACGCCTGAAGTCCTGGCTGTGTGTGCGGGGCTCGTGCGGATCCCGATGGCGCCGGGAGTCGAGTCCCTGAACGCTGCGGCCGCGGCGACTCTGCTGTTCTACGAGTGGCGCCGGCGGGGGAGCGGAAGGCTTGGCAACACATGACTTGCGGCTGAGGCCGCTCTTGCCTTATATTCACATAATACACATTATGCGACACACTCGGGATGCGTTGGGAGAGGAGGCTACCGATGCACTTTCGCCCGCAGCTGGTCGC
Source organism: uncultured Burkholderiales bacterium (assembly GCA_964523885.1). GTDB lineage: Bacteria > Pseudomonadota > Gammaproteobacteria > Burkholderiales > SHXO01 > SHXO01. Next base: position 13,573 of record CAZFYX010000061.1, read on the forward strand.
GCTTCGGGGCTTCCGGCATCCGGACCTTCACTGCATCGGGACTGACCAGCAAGTCCACCTGTTCCGTACTGGTCGAGCCATCGTCGCGCACGGGATTGCCCACGACCCGAAGGTCGTACTCGGCTTCATCGACCAGCTGGATGCTCGTGACCTTCAGCTTTCCCGGAATGCCAGCCGACGCATTGGGAAGTCTGATGTGCCCGCCGACGCTGATGCCGTACTGCAGCTGCGCATAATCCATCGTGCGCTGCTGCAGCAGGTCCTTCAGGTGCAGCAATTCTCCGGTCAATTCCAGATCCAGCTCCTGCTCGATCCCGCGCAACTGTTCGATGAGTTCCGCCACATGACCCACCGCCGGGACTCCGGGGCGCGACAGCGCCTCCCGCAAGCCGCTGGATCGCAGCTGCATGTACAGGGCCTCGAGCGGGCCCAGGGTACGCAGGGCCGTCAGGGCGTCATGCTTGAGCGTTGCCGGCGCTGCCGAGGCCGTCATCCTGGAACCTTATCCTATACTTTAAAAAAATCACCTATTATATTGATATTTTTGTAATTATAAGTCTACCTTGACCCTGAACAATTTGCAGAAATTACTTGTAGTATGTTCTGCAACAGATTCTATTGAAACGGATTTAAGTTCAGATATCACCTCGGCCACGTAGCGCACATAGGCCGGTTCATTGCGCTTACCCCGAAACGGAACGGGGGCCAGGTAAGGCGAGTCGGTCTCCACCAGCAAGCGCTCCAAGGGTACCCTCCGGGCCACCTCCCGCAGGGGTTCAGCGTTCTTGAATGTCACGATGCCGGAAAAGGAGATGTAGAAGCCCATCTCCATCGCCGCTGCCGCGACGTCCATCGTTTCCGTGAAGCAATGCATGACGCCGCCGACCTCCGCCGCGCCCTCGGTGCGCATCAACTCGATCGTGTCGGCCGCCGCCTCGCGCGTATGGATCACCAGCGGCTTGCCGGTCGCCCGGGCTGCGCGGATATGCGTGCGGAAGCGCTCTCGCTGCCAGGCGGTATCCCCGGATTGGCGGTAGTAGTCGAGCCCGGTCTCGCCG
>CAZFYX010000062.1:0-47871 GCA_964523885.1 uncultured Burkholderiales bacterium
GCACGAGCCCATGACCACGGCGATCTGCGGGATGCCCGCGGCCGACATGTTGGCCTGGTTGTAGAAGATGCGGCCGAAGTGCTCGCGGTCGGGGAAGACGTCGTCCTGGTTGGGCAGGTTGGCCCCGCCCGAATCGACCAGGTACAGGCACGGCAGGCGGTTCTGCTGCGCGATCTCCTGCGCACGCAGGTGCTTCTTCACCGTCATGGGGAAGTAGGTGCCGCCCTTGACCGTGGCGTCGTTGGCCACGATCACGCACTCGCGGCCGCTCACGCGGCCGATCCCCGTGATGATGCCCGCCGCCGGGACCTGGTTGTCGTACATGTTCCAGCCGGCGAGCTGCGAGAGCTCGAGGAACGGCGAGCCGACGTCGAGCAGGTTGCGCACGCGCTCGCGCGGCAACAGCTTGCCTCGTGCCACGTGCTTGTCGCGCGCTGCCGCACCACCGCCCTGCGCGATCTGCTCGACCTTGCTGCGCAGGTCGGCCACCAGAGCGCCCATGTGCCGGGCACTGGCCTCGAACTCCGCGGACCGCGGATTGAGCGTGGAGCGGATGGTGCTCATCGGCAGGCTCGGCGGCTCAGCCTTCGTGCTTGTGCGGGCGCTCGCCGACCGGGCCGCCGGCCTTCTTCCACGCGGTGAAGCCGCCGTCGACGTGCGCCACCGGCTCCAGCCCCATCTCCTGCACCACCGCGGTTGCCAGCGCCGAGCGCCACGCCGATGCGCAGTAGAAGACGAACTGCTTGCCGCTGCCGAACACGTCCTTGTAGTACGGGCTCGCCGGGTCGACCCAGAACTCCAGCATTCCACGGGGCGCGTGGAAGGCGCCCGGGATCATCCCATCGCGCTCGAGTTCGCGCACGTCGCGGATGTCCACGAACACGACGTTCGGATCCCCGTGCTTGCGGATGGCCTCATCGACCGGGATGGTCCTGATCTTCTGGCGGGCTTCCTCGACCAGCTGCTTGCAGCCCTTGGTGATCGGCATGGTTCGTCTCCTGAAAGCTCCCTATTATGCCGTGTCCGGGGTCAACCACTTCTCCAGTTGCGGCGGCACCCAGCCCTCCATGGCGGCGAGCACGGCCCGGGCGTCGCTGGCCGCGAGCACCAGGGTGCGGTGCGCAGGCCGGACGAAGCCTTCCTGCAATGCGTGGTCGAACATCGCCAGCATGCGGTCGTAGTAGCCCTTCGCGTTCAGCAGCGCGCACGGCTTCTCGTGCAGGCCCAGTTGCGCCCAGGTCACGATCTCGCAGAACTCCTCGAAGGTGCCGAACCCGCCGGGCAGCGCGATGAACCCGTCGGAGAGGTCGGCCATGCGCTGCTTGCGCTCGTGCATGGTGCGCGTGACGATCAGCTCGGTCAGGTTGTCGTAGGCGAGCTCGCGCCGCTTGAGCCCTTCGGGGATGACGCCGATGACCTTCCCGCCGGCCTTCAGCGCGGCCTCGGCGAGCAGCCCCATGAGGCCGACGTGCCCGCCGCCGTAGACCACGGTGATGCCTCGGCCTGCGAGCAGCCGACCGAGCTCCCCGGCGGCCTCGGCGTAGTCGGGATCGTGTCCGGGCTGGGAGCCGCAGAAGACGCAGATGCGTTCGAGTGGTTGGGGGAAGGTCATACAGTCAAAGCGTACCGGCTACCGCATTTAACGCAGAGGACGCAGAGGGTCGCAGAGGAAAAGCGGGCTGGCGAGAGTGACGATAGTCCGGGTAACACTCTTCCTCCGAGTTCCTCTGCGTTCCTCTGCGTCCCTCTGCGGTCAACGCGTCTTGAAGTAAAACTTCAGAACCCACCGTCCCGCAGCCAGCGATCGATGTGATCGAAGCGGTCCACGCCCCAGAACGGCTCGTCGTCCACGAACACGATCGGCGAGCCGAACACGCCGCGGGCGATGGCCGCGTCGACTTCGACGCGCAGCTTGTCCTTGACGGCCGGATCGTTCAGGGCGGCCTCGACCGTCGCGACATCGACGCCCAGGGCGGACGCGGCGACGCGCGCGGTGTCGGCCGGATTCGAGATGTTGATGTCCTGCTGGAAGTAGGCGTCGTAGAGCGCGCGCGCGAGCAACTTCGCCCTGGCAGGATCCTGTCCGTGCATCCACCACACGGCTCGCGCCGGGGCGACGGTGGAGATGGGAAACACCGACGGATGTCGATAAGGCACGCCGTAGTAGCGCGCGCAGCGCAGGACGTCGCGCATGGCGTAGTCGCCCTTGAGCGGAACCGACGGCAGCGGCGGCAGGCCGGTGGCCTTGAAGGCGGCGCCGAGCAGGATGGGCTTCCACGCCACCTCGCGCCCATGCTTCGCGGCGAGCGCGTCGATCAGGTGGCTGCCGAGGTACCCGTAGGTGGAAGAGAAGTCGAAGTAGAACTCCAGGGGCTTGGCCATGATGGCTCCGTTGTTCTGTTGGCGGTCGTGGATCAGGTGCGGCCGGGCGGATAGCCGGCCTGGGCACCGCGCGCGCCCACACCAGCGCCCGGCCGGCGGGCGGTCACCTCGATCTCGATCTTCATCGCCGGCTCGACCAGCCCGCAGACCAGCGCGGTGGCGGCCGGGCGCGCCCGGGCGAACATCTCGCCGAAGATCGGCGCGGCCTTCCTGAAGTCCGCCGCATCGGGGAAGTAGTAGTGCACGCGCACCACGTCGTCGAGCGAGCACCCGGCCTGCTGCAGCGCGTGCTCGATGTTGCGGAACGTCTGCCGGACCTGCGTTTCCAGGTCGGGGGCGATGGTCATCGTGCTGTAGTCGTAGCCCGTGGTGCCGGAGACGAACACCCAGTCGCCGTCCACGACGGCACGGCTGTAGCCGGCGAGCTTCTCGAAGCTGGAGCCGGAGGAGATCAGTTTTCGCTCGCTCATCAGTTCGCGTCCGTCGCCAAATTCACCCCATAACCTCTAGCCGCCAAGGACGCAAAGGACGCCAAGGAATCCCTGAAGCGATCCTGCTTTTCCTTCGCGTCCTTGGCGGTGAGAGCTGCAACTGTCATTTCTTCGTGGGAAACTCCACGCCGTTGAGCTTCGCCTGCGCCGGCACCAGCGACGCGATCATGTGGTCGAGCGTGCCGAAGCCCAGGTTCATCGCATTGAGCATCGTCTGCATCGTGGCAGCCGCCATGGGCGCGGACAGTCCGCTGTCCTGCGCGTGCTGGTTGTAGTAACGCACGTCCTTGGCCGCGTTGACCAGCGCGAACTTCAGCGGGTTGAAGTCGCCCTCGACCGCGCTGCCGGCGAGCTTCTGGAACATCGGCGAGTTGGCCTGGCCCAGGCTCATCAGCTGGAACAGCGCCTTCGGGTCGACGCCCCACTTCGCGCACGCCACCAGCGACTCGGCAACGATCGACATCATGCCGATCGTGGCGCAGTTGTTCACCAGCTTGAGCTTGTTTCCCGCGCTCACGTCCCCGACGTGGAAGATGTTCTCCGAGTACGCCTGCAGGATCGGCTTGATCTCCTCGAAGGTGGCCGCATCGCCGCCGACCATCGAGTTGAGCCGTCCCTGCTCGGCTTCGGGCGGCCCGCGGGTGAGCGGCGCGTCGACGAAGCGCACGCCCTTCGGCTTGAGGTCGGACGCGATCTTCACCGTGGACGCAGGCTGGCTGGTGGACGTATCCACCACGATCTGTCCGCTGCGCGCACTCTCCAGGATGCCGCCAGCGCGATAGACCAGGTCCTCGACCTGCGGCGAGCCGGTCACGCACAGCATCACCACGTCGCTCTCGCGCACCAGCCCGGCGACGTCTTTCGCCTCCTTCGCACCGCGCTTGACCAGGTCCTCGATCGGCGCCCGGTTGCGGTGCCCGAGCACCGTCAACGCAAAGCCCTTCTCCACCAGGTTCTTCGCCATGCCATGGCCCATGAGGCCCAGGCCGATGAAACCAACTTTCTTGGTCACGATTAACCTCATCTACCGCAGAGGACGCAGAGGGCGCGGAGGAAAAACCCCTCTGCGCAACTCTGCGTCCTCTGCGGTTATCGCGTTAGTTGTCAAACCATCTCGACGGCCATCGCCGTCGCTTCGCCGCCGCCGATGCACAGCGACGCCACGCCGCGCTTCAGGTTGTACTGCTTCAGCGCACCGAGCAGCGTGACGAGGATCCGCGCGCCGGAGGCGCCGATCGGATGTCCCAGCGCACAGGCACCGCCGTGCACGTTCACCTTGTCGTGCGGCAGGCCGTGCTCCTTCATCGCGGCCATGGTGACCACCGCGAAGGCTTCGTTGATCTCGTACAGGTCGACATCCTGCGCCTTCCAGCCGGTCTTGTCGTAGAGCTTGCGGATGGCGCCGACCGGTGCCGTGGTGAACCAGCCCGGCTCCTGCGCGTGGGTGGTGTGGCCGACGATGCGGGCGATGGGGGCCAGGCCGCGGTGCCGGGCCTCGGACTGGCGCATCAGCACCAGTGCGGCGGCGCCGTCGGAGATCGAGCTGGAGTTGGCGGCGGTCACCGTGCCGTCCTTGCGGAATGCCGGCTTGAGCTGCGGGATCTTGTCGAAGTTGGCCTTGAACGGCTGCTCGTCCTTGTCCACGAAGCGGTCGCCCTTGCCCGACTTGAGCGAGACGTGCGCGATCTCCCACGCGAACAGGCCTCCGGTGTTGGCCTTCTGGGCGCGCTTGAGCGAGGCGATCGCGAAGGCGTCCTGCTCCTCGCGCGTGAAGGTGTACTTCGAGGCGCACTCCTCGGCGAAGGTGCCCATGAGGCGGCCCCTGTCGTAGGCGTCCTCCAGGCCGTCGAGGAACATGTGGTCGAGCACCTGCTGGTGACCCATGCGGTAGCCCGCGCGCGCCTTGGGCAGCAGGTAGGGCGCGTTGGTCATGCTCTCCATGCCGCCTGCGATCATCACGCGGTTCGTGCCCGCGAGGAGCAGGTCGTTGGCGAGCATGGTCGCCTTCATGCCGGAACCGCACATCTTGTTCACCGTCGTACAGCCCGCGCCCAGCGGGATGCCGGCGCCGAGCGAGGCCTGCCGCGCAGGCGCCTGGCCCTGGCCGGCGGGCAGCACGCAGCCCATGATCACTTCCTCGACGTCGTCGGCCTTGATGCCAGCACGCTCGACGGCCGCACGGATGGCGACAGCGCCAAGCTCCGCAGCCAGGAAATCCTTCAGTTCGCCTTGAAACGCGCCCATCGGGGTGCGGGCCGCGCCTACGATCACGACCGGATCGCTCATTCGCTCGTCTCCGTTTGCCAGGTCAGTTGGATTTCAGCTTGTTCAGGTTCTCGATCGCTTCGAGCGCCTCGCGCTCCAGCGTATGCACCAGCTCCGCCGCACCCATCCGGCGCGACAGGGCCACGGCCTGTCCCGCCCACAGGGCGACGAAGTCGGGCGAGCCCGCCTTCGCCGACGCCGCGCGCAGCGGCCCCGTCACCAGGTTCTGCGCGGGGAACGGCAGGCGCGGGATGTCGCGGTCCGCGGCTTCGCGCAGGTAGCGGTTGCGCACCCCGCGCGCGGGCTTGCCGCTGAACTTGTCGGTCAGCGTCGTGTCATCCTCGTCGCTGCCCAGCAGCACCGCGCGGTGCGCCTCGCTGGTCGCGCTTTCAGGACAGGGCAGAAATGCCGTGCCGACCTGCGCGGCCTGCGCGCCCAGCGCGAGCACGGCCGCCACACCCGCCCCGTCCATGATGCCGCCGGCCGCGACGATCGGCACATCGACCGCCTTGACCAGCACCCGTGTCAGGGCGAGCGTGCCGGTCAGCGCGCTCTGCGGATCGCGCATCCAGGTCCCGCGGTGTCCGCCGGCCTCGCCGCCCTGTGCAACGACGAAGTCCACACCCAGGTCGCGCAGTCGCCGCGCCTCCGCCACGCAGGTGGCGGACCCCGCGACCGCGATGCCCGCGTCGCGCAGCGCACGGATCCGCGCGGCAGGCAGCTCGTCGAGATGGAACGTGACGACGGCCGGGCGGATCTCGAGCGCGGCGTCGAGTTGCGCATTCAGATCGGGCGCGTAGGGCGCCGCAGCGGGCACTGGCGCAGGAAGTCCCAGTTCGCGGTAGTAGCTCTCGACTGCAGCGAGCGCACTGCGCTGCTGCTCCGGCGCGACCGGGTCGGGCTGCGGTGCGGAAAAGAAGTTGAGCTGGAACGCCCGGTCGGTGATGGCGCGGACCGCCGCAGCGTCGCGCCGCATCGCGTCCGGCTGGGTGAAGGCGCAGCCGAGTGCGCCGAGGCCGCCGGCGGCTGCCACGGCCGCGGCGAGCGCAGGCGTCGTGGCACCGGCCATCGGCGCCAGGAAGATGGGGACTTCGAGTCCGAGCCGCCGGGTGAGCGGCGTGCGAAGCCGGCCGGACATGGGCGCACTCCTCAGGTGGGCGCGGCGAAGCGACGCGCGAAGCGCAGCGAGTCAGGATACGGGAAAACGTCTGCGACTTCTCCGCGCCCCACGCGCTCCTTCACCTCGTTCCAGTACTCGGGCGTGAGCAGGTCCGCGTGGTGCGGAAGGAAGTGGGTGCGCACCTTGTCGCCAGAGAGCAGGAACGGGCCGAACTCCTCCGGGAACACATCGTTGGGGCCGACCGGATACCAGGGCTCGGCCGAGAGCTCGTCCTCCGGCGTGCGCGCTTCGGGAATGTGGCGGAAGTTGACCTCCGTCATGTAGGAGATCTCGTCGTAGTCGTAGAACACCACGCGCCCGCCACGGGTCACGCCGAAGTTCTTGAACAGCATGTCGCCCGGGAAGATGTTCACCGAGGCGAGCTCCTTGATCGCGCGGCCGTAGTCGATCACCGCCTCGGCCGCCTGGGCCTCGCTGGCGATGTCCAGGTGCAGGTTGAGCGGCATCATCCGGCGCTCGATGTACAGGTGCTTGACGATGATGCTGTCGACGTCCTCCTCGTACAGCGAGGGCGCCTCGCGCTTGAGCTCCTCGATCAGCTGCGGCGTGAAGCGGCTGCGCGGGAACGCCACGTCGGTGTACTCCAGCGTGTCGGCCATGCGCCCGACCCGGTCGTGGCGCTTCACGATCATGTACTTCTCCTTCACCGTCTTCTGGTCGATGTTCTTGGTGGGCGAGATGGTGTCGCGGATCACCTTGAACACGTACGGGTAGGAGGGCAGGGTGAACACGATCATCACCAGGCCGCGGATGCCGGGCGCGATGATGAAATCGTCGGTCGAGTGCCGCAGGTGGTGCAGGAAGTCGCGGTAGAAGAGGGTCTTGCCGTGCTTCTGCAGGCCCAGCGCGGTGTAGAGCTCGGCCCTGGGCTTGCCCGGCAGCATCTCGGACAGGAAGGTGACGTAGGCCGAGGGCACCTCCATGTCCACCATCAGGTACGCGCGGTTGAACGCGAACAGCGGCGCGATCTCGCGCGCCTCCAGCAGCATCGCGTCCAGGCACAGCCCGCCGCCGGCCGGGTCGTGCACCACCGGGATCGCGAACGGCTGCTCGTTCGCGCCGTTGATGATCTTGCCGATGATGTAGCCGCGCTGGTTGCGGAAGAACATCGAGCTGAGCACCTGGATCTGGTGGTTGGCCTCCAGGCGCAGCGTGCCCTGCACCTTCTCGCGCAGCGCGCGGATCACGTAGCGCAGGTCGCGGTGCAGGTCGGCGAACGGCACGCGCAGGTCGAAGTCCTCGATCATCTGCCGCAACACCGCGCGGATGCCGCTCTTCAGCGGGTAGTAGCTCCGGTAGGCGGGCGGATCGCCCTCGAGGTACTCGACCGACACCGCCGGGCGCACGAAGATGAAGTCGTTGCGGTAGTAGTTGCGGTGCAGGAGCTTGCAGCTCACCGTGTTGAAGAAGGTCTCGGCCAGCTCGGGCTGCTTGTGGTTGGTGAGCAGCCCGACATAGCGCAGCTTGATCTCCTGCCACAGCGCCTCGGGCAGGTTGGCGGCGTCGTAGTCGCGCTGCAGCCCCTCGATCGTCTCCTTGACCCGGTCATCGTAGTACTGGATGCGCTCGGCGTGGGCGGCACGCACGGCAGGCCAGTCGGCGGTCTCGAAGCGGTGCTGGGCCTCGCGGCTGATCTGGCGGAACAGCCGGTAGTGCTTGTTGAACCCCTCCAGCAGGGCGTGCGCGATCTCGACCGCGATGTTGCCCTGCGGGACGGCGGATTCGGGAGCGAGCACAGCCTGGGGCATGGGGGTCGGGAACGAAGCCGGAGCGGGAACCGGCCATCATACCGCGCCGCACCACAGGTCATCGAGGTGCCGAAAACCGGCCCGGGCACGGTACCATTGACCGTTTTGGCCGTGCCGATGCACCCGATCGCCTTCACTCTGCAGGACCTGCGCCGCAGCCTCTCCCCGACCTCGGTGGCGCGGGGGCAGGCGTACGCCCACCGCGGGCACGTGCGGGAGCGCCACTATGACCCGGCGCAGAACCGCTACGTCGCGCGGGTGCAGGGTTCGCGCGACCAGCCCTACACCGTGGAGGCGACGGTGGTCGCCGGCCGCTCCGGCGCCAACGTGTACGGCGTGTGCACCTGCCCGATGCGGGTCAACTGCAAGCACGTGGCGGCCGTGCTGGTGGATGCCCTGGCACGCCGTGCGACGCCGGCAGCCGGGCGCCGGTCCGTGCGTGGGCCCGGCACGCTATCGCCAGGCGCGGTAGCGGCCGAGCCGACAACCGTTCCTGGCGGCCCCCAGCAGCTGCATCCGCTCGCTTCGGTGCTCGATGCGCCGCCCCCGACCCTCCGCACCCAGCGCCCCGCGGCAGGGGCGGCCGCACCGGCGGCCGAGGACGAGGTGGAGCGGATCACGCCGATCCCGCATCTGACCCTCACCAGCGACTCGAGCTTCGGCCGCATGCACGGCCCGTTCGGCTACCTGGTGCATCGTGCGCGGCTGGGCTTCGACTACGGCGGCCTGGTGGTCAGCGGACCCGGCGAGCCCGACGTGCGCGTGGCACGCGGCGAGCGCACCGTGCGCATCCCGCGCGACCGCAAGGCCGAGCGCGACGGCGCCCAGCGCCTGCTCGACGCCGGCATGGGCCGCCTGCAGGGCACGCAGCAGTACAGCTTCTACGAGGACGCCGACTGGCTCGACTTCATCGCCGCCACGGTGCCCGCGCTGCGCGCGGAGGGCTGGCAGGTCGAGATCGACCCCGACTTCCGCTACCAGCTCGCGCCGCTCGGGGACTGGTACGCCGAGCTGGAGGATTCCGGAGAGGACTGGTTCGACCTCGACCTGGGCGTGGAGATCGACGGCCAGCGCATGCCCCTGTTGCCGATCCTGGTCGAGGCGGTGCGCACCCGTCCCGACCTGCTCGGCGGCACCGAGAGCGAGGCCCCCGGCGGACGCACGCGGCGCGAGTCGCTGATGGTGCAGCTCGAGGATGGACGCTTCGCCGCCATCCCGCTGGCCCGCGTGCGCCCGGTGCTGAGCGTCCTGCATGAGCTGATCGACCAGCCGGTCACCGGCAAGGTGCGGCTGCCGCGACTCGACGCCGCGCGCCTGGCGGATCTCGACCGTGCCTCCGATCTGGTCTGGACCGGCGGCGACCAGCTGCGCGCGCTCGGCGACAAGCTCGCGAGCTTCCGCGGCGTCGCGCCGGTGGCGCCGCCGAAGGGCCTGCAGGCCTTGCTGCGGCCCTATCAGCTGCAGGGGCTGGCCTGGCTGCAGTTCCTGCGCGAGTACGGCCTCAACGGCATCCTCGCGGACGACATGGGGCTGGGCAAGACCGTGCAGACGCTCGCCCACCTGCTGATCGAGAAGGAGAGCGGGCGGCTCGCCCACCCCGCGCTCGTGGTGTGCCCGACCAGCCTGGTGCCCAACTGGAAGGCCGAGGCCGCGCGCTTCGCGCCGGCCCTGCGCGTGCACGTCTCGCACGGACTGCGTCGCAGGGAGTCGTTCGACCGCATCGCCGCCAGCGATCTGGTGATCACCACCTATCCGCTGCTCGCGCGCGATCGCGAGGTGCTGCTCGAACAGCCGTTCCATCTCGCCATCCTGGACGAGGCGCAGCAGATCAAGAACGCGCAGACCCAGGCCGCCAGGGTGACCGGGCAGATCAAGGCGCCGCATCGGCTCTGCCTGACCGGCACACCGCTGGAGAACCACCTGGGCGAGCTGTGGTCGCTGTTCCACTTCCTCATGCCCGGCTTCCTGGGCGATGTGCGCAGCTTCCGCAAGCTCTACCGCACCCCGATCGAGAAGCAGGGCGACGACCTGCGCCGCGCGAGCCTGGTGCGGCGGGTGCGCCCATTCATGCTCCGGCGCACCAAGGAGCAGGTGGCGAGCGAGCTGCCGGCCAAGACCGAGATCGTGGTGCCGGTGGAGATCGAGGGGGCGCAGCGCAACCTGTACGAGGCGGTGCGCGCCTCGATGGACGAGCGCGTGCGCAGCGAGATCGCCGCGCGCGGGCTGCAGCAGAGCCAGATCATCGTGCTCGACGCGCTGCTCAAGCTGCGCCAGATCTGCTGCGATCCGCGCCTGCTCAGCCTGCGCAGCGCGAAGGCGGTGACGGAATCGGCCAAGCTCGAGGCGCTGCTGGAGCTGCTCGACGAGCTGCTCGGCGGCGGCCACCGCGTGCTGCTGTTCTCGCAGTTCACCAGCATGCTCGAGCTGATCGAGCAGGCGCTCGCCGAACGCGGCATCAAGTACGTGAAGCTCACCGGGGACACCCGCGACCGGGCCGCGCCGGTGGAGGCGTTCCAGTCCGGCAAGGTGCCGCTGTTCCTGATCAGCCTGAAGGCGGGCGGCACGGGCCTCAACCTCACCGCCGCCGACACCGTCGTGCACTACGACCCGTGGTGGAACCCCGCGGTCGAGCACCAGGCCACCGACCGCGCGCACCGCATCGGCCAGGACAAGCCTGTCTTCGTCTACAAGCTCATCGTGTCCGGCAGCGTCGAGGAGAAGATCGCACAGATGCAGGCCGCCAAGGCCGCACTGGCGGAGGCGGTGCTGGGCGAGGGCAGGGCGGAGGGTCCGGCGCTCACCGCGGAGGACATCCAGGCGCTGTTCGAGCCGATGGAGTGAGGTGCCGGACGGCTGGACAATCCCCGGTCCACACCCCACCATAGGGCCACGCGAAGAACAGCGAGCCGCACAGCCGCGTCCACCACCGGGAGGAGTCCATGCTCCACAGCCGTCTCGCAGGCTGGAGGCGCCCAGCTGCGCTTGCCATCCTCGCCACGCTCCTGTGCTGCGCCGTACTGACGGGGTGCAGCCGGGACGAGAAGATCACGCTGCACGGCGCGGTCCAGTTCGCCGACGAGCACACCTTCAACAAGACGCTGCACAAGTTCGAGGAGCTCACCCGGCAGTACTACGGCAAGCCGGTCGAGTTCGTGCTCCACCGCAACAGCGAGCTGGGCCTGGAGAAGGACTACTTCGCCTACCTCAACCAGGGCATCTCGGTCGACTACGCGATCGTCTCGCCCTCGCACATGTCCACCTTCGCCCCGGCCGCCCCGCTGATGGACATGCCGTTCCTGTTCCGGGACCGCGAGCACTGGCGCAAGGTGCTGGACGCCGACGCGCTCGCGCCGATCGCCGCGCAGGTGGCGGACAAGGCCGACGTGATGATCATCGGCTACGCCGGCGGGGGGGTGCGCAACCTGATCGTGAACAAGCCCGTCCACGACCTGCAGGAGCTGCGCGGGCTGAAGATCCGCGTGATGGGTGCGCCGGTGCAGACGCAGACCTTCCAGGCGATGGGTGCGGCGCCCTCCGTCATCGCCTACGCCGAGATCTACAACGCCATCCAGACCGGCGTGATCGAGGCGGCCGAGAACGAAGCCCTCGGCGTCGAGCAGATGAAGTTCTACGAGGTCGGCCCCAACATCGTGCAGACCGAGCACGCCATCACCGTGCGCCCGATCTGCTTCAGCGGCAAGACCTTCCGCCGCCTGCCCAAGGACCTGCAGGACGCGATCCTGCGGGCGGGCCGGGAGGCCGGCGTGTACGGGCGCGAGCTGGAAGCGAGCGAGGACAACGCCCGGCTGCAGCGCCTGGCCCAGGACGGCAAGATCAAGCTGATCGCGTTCCCGGAGCGCAGCCAGCTCATGCAGATGACCGAGCCGGTGCGCGAGGCCTACGCGAAGGAAGTCGGCGCGCAGGACGTGTTCGCGAAGATCAACGCACTGCGCTGAAAAGCAGGCAAGAGGCTAGAGCTATGCGGGAGACGCAGGAGGTTGCGGGCGAGACCCGACGACGGGCTCCTGCTTCGTGCCGTTCCCCGGGTTCACGGTTCTGCCCTCTCGCCTCCAGCCTCCCGCCTCCAGCCTCCAGATGAAGCGCCTCAACGACGCCCTCTACCGCGCCCTGCAGCTGCTGCTCACGCTGCTGATGGCTCTTCTGCTCGTCCCGGTGGTGCTGCAGATCGCATCGCGCTTCTCGACCGCGATTCCGCACTACATCTGGACCGAGGAGCTGGCGCGCTTCTGCTTCGTGTGGGTGATCATGATCGGCGCCATGATCGCCGTGCGCGACGGCAGCCACTTCGAGCTCGACCTGTGGGGCAAGCCGCGCAGCAGCCGCTCGCAGGCGATCGGCCGCCTGTTCGTGCACGCCGCGATGATGCTCGTGGCGCTCACCTTCGTCTGGTTCGGATACCGCTTCGCGCAGTTCGGCCATGCCCAGCACTCGGAGCTGAGCGGGCTGAACATGCTCGCCATCCACATCGCCTGGCCGCTGGCCGGCGCAGCCTTCGCCCTCTTCCTGGCGGAGAAGATCCAGGCTGACGTGCAGTCGTTGCGCGGGACGCGGCATGGGCGCGGCTGAAGTCGGGCTGATCCTGTTCGGACTGTTCGCTGCACTGATCGCGGCGCGCGTGCCGGTCGCGTTCGCCCTGGGACTGGCCTGCATCCCGGTGTTCTTCATCGACCCGCGCCTGACCCCGTTCCTGCTGCTCAACGAGATGCTCAAGTCGTACAACTCGTTCATCCTGCTCGCGGTGCCGTTCTTCCTGCTGGCCGCCAACCTCATGAACGGCGCGGGCATCACCGACAAGCTCATCGACCTCGCGCGCACCACCGTCGGGCACCTGCCGGGCGGGCTGGCGCACGTGAACGTCGCGGTGAGCATGCTCTTCGCGGGGATCTCGGGGTCGAGCACGGCGGACGCCGCCGGCGTGGGCGGCGTGCTGATTCCGGCCATGCGCAAGGAGGGTTACGACGCCTCCTTCAGCGTCGCGATCACGGCCTGCGCGGCGGTCATGGGCGTCATCATCCCTCCCAGCATCCTGATGATCGTGTGGGGCGGGGTGATCTCCGTATCCATCGGCGGCCTGTTCCTCGCGGGGGTCCTTCCCGGGCTGCTGATCGGGCTGTCGCTGATGGCAGCGGTCTACCTGTACGCCAGGCGGCGGGGCTACCCGGTGTACCCGCGCGCCTCGCTGCTCCAGTTCTTGCGTGCGCTCGGGCGTGCGGTGGTGCCCATGCTGATGCCGGTGATCATCGTCGGCGGGATCATCGGCGGTCTGTTCACGCCCACCGAAGCCTCGGTGGTGGCCGTGCTGTACGCCCTGCTGCTGGGACTCGTCGTCTACCGCAACCTCGGCGTCACGCAACTGCCCAGGGTGCTATATGAATCGGCGCGCTTTGCCGCGATCTCGCTGTTCTGCGTGGGGACCGCATCGGCGTTCGGCTGGGTGCTCGCCTACTTCCACGTCCCGCAGCTGTTCGTCTCCGTCGTGTCCCAATGGGGCGGCGGCGTGACCAGCGTCGGCCTGATCGTGGCACTTTCGTTCCTGGTCGTGGGTTGCTTCATCGACGCGATCCCGGCCATCATCATCCTGGGAACCATCCTCGCGCCGCTCGCGGCGAGCGTGGGGATGCATCCGGTCCACTTCGCGATCATCGGCGTGATCTCGATCGCCTTCGGCCTGGTCACCCCGCCCTATGGACTGTGCCTCTTGATCGCCGCCGCCATCGGCCGGATCTCGATCCGCGAGGCGCTGCGCGACACCCTGATCCTGCTCATGCCGATGCTCGGCGTGCTCCTGTTCGTGGTCCTGTTTCCGGATGCGGTCCTGGCGCTGCCGCGCTGGCTCATGCCGCAGTTCGTCAAGTGACAGGAGGACCCGAGCCGGTCCCACGGCCCGCGGTGGCGCGGGTCGCTAACGGCCGCTACCCGGGCTGGGTGTCGAGGCGGCCGCACGCGCGGCCGCTGCAAGCTGCTTGACGTTGGGGCCGGTGAGCGTGCGCAGGAAGGCCACCAGCGCCTCCTTGTCCGCCTCGCTCAGGTACAGCGGGCCCATCAGGGGATCGAGCCCCGGGTTGGAGTTGCCGCCCTTGTCGTAGAAGTCCACCACCTCGCGCAGCGTCGCCATCGAACCGTCGTGCATGTAGGGCGCGGTCAGCTCGACGTTGCGCAGCGTGGGGGTGCGGTACGCGAAGCGATCGTGCTCCGCCTTGGTCACCTCGTAGCGCCCCAGGTCGGTCTGCGCCGGCCCGGACACCGCGCTCACCACCTCGTGCGGCAGCTTCGCGCTGACTCCGGGCGCAAGGGCGACGTTCACGTCCTTGCGCGCCTGCGCCAGCCCCACGCCCAGGTTGTGGAACGCCTCGTCGGTGAACATCGCATACTGGCGGCCGAGCTTGTGGCACGCGTTGCACTGTGCCTTGGCCCGATAGACCACGAATCCGCGCTTCTCCTGCTCGGTAAGGGCGTTGGTCTCGCCGCCGAAGTACCAGCGGTCGAAGCGCGAACCGGCGGCGATGAGCGAGCGCTGGTATGCGGCAAGTGCCTTCGCCACGTTGTCGGCGGTCGGGGCCTGGCCCGGGAACGCCTGGCGGAACGCTTCGGTGTAGTCGTTCAGTGCCGCGATACGCGCGACGACCTCCGCACTGTCCGGGTTGCCCATTTCGTCCGCGCTGAGCAGCGGGCCCCAGGCCTGCTCCTCGAGCGTCCTGGCGCGGCCGTCGTGGAAGAAGGACTCGTTGTAGCCGGCGTTGAGCACGCTCGGCGCGTTGCGCCGCAGGCTGCGGCCCTCGATGCCAACGGCAGTCGCCACCTCGTTGACGGCGAAGCCCTGTTCGGGGATGTGGCACATGCCGCACGACATCGTGCCGTTGCGCGACAGGCGCCGGTCCATGAACAGCTTGCGGCCGAGGTCCACCTGGGAGGGCGTGTCCTGTGCGCCCAGCCCGGGAGGCAGGCCGAGCTGCCAGGGCGCCGGGCTCTGCGCCGGCCCGGCAGCGAGGGCCGAGGCGCACAGGGTGAGCACGCCGGCCGCCAGCTGCAACGAAGATAGGAGAACGAATCTCATGCTCGGGTCGAGAGGCCGCCGGGCCCGGCACATGGCCGGCCCGGCGGGAATGGCGCTAGTTTACCTTCACGCCGTCCTCGATCAGCAGGGTCTTGACGTCGTTCACCACCACCTGCGGGGCGAGGTAGGACGTGGTGTAGATCTCGCGCACCCAGCCGTCGCGATCGATCAGGAACAGCTTGAGCACGTGCAGCAGCTCGCCGTCCCCCTTGCCCTGCACCGGACGCGACACGTCCTGCCCGAAGCCATCCAGCACCGGGGCGAGATCGCGGCGGGAGGAGGTCGTGAGGAAGTGCCAGGGCACGCGCCCGGCTGCCCCGGCGTACTTGCCGCCGTAGGCGCGCATCACCTCCGGCGTATCGCGCTCGGGGTCGAACGACAGGCTGACCACCTGCACCCGCCCGCTCGCCGCCGTGCTCCGCTCCAGGTCGCGCTTGATCATCGCCAGGCTGTAGTAGGCCATCGGGCACCCGTGCTTGTCGCTGCAGCCGGTGTACATCAGCGAAAGCAGCGTGACCTTGCCGCGCGTGTAGGCGGACAGGTCGATGCGCTTGCGGTCGGCGCCGAGCACCTTCCCGTCGGGGGCCTGCATGATCCGCTCGAGCCGGTAGGTGCCGGGCGCAGGCGCCTGGAAGTCCAGCTTCGGCTGCGGTGCGTCATGGGCCAGGCCGGCACCGCCGAGCAGCAGCGCCGCGGCGGCCGCGAACCAGCGGCTAGTTGCGGGCGATGGGCGTGGCATCGTCGTCTCCGTAGGCGGCCTTGATCGCGTTGGTGCCGAACTTCATGTGGTGCGCACGGCCCAGCTTCTGCTGGTAGAAGTCGACCTCGAACGCCGGGGTCAGCGCCTTGCCGTCCCAGTTGAACGCACGCACGAACTGCTCGTCGTTCTCGCCGCGCTTGTCCCAGTTGGCCAGCAGCGAGGAGGTTACGTACACGCGCCGCCCGTCCCAGCTCTGCGACACCATGTTGACCTGCTTGCCGGTCACCTTCTCGTAGACCTGGCGCGGATGCTCCGGGTCGGTCAGGTCGATGTAGCGGGTCTTGCCGTCCATGAACGTGTTGACCCACAGCCCGTTGCCGTCGGCGGAGATGCTGATGTCCACCGGCAGCGGCACCTTGGACGGATCGCCGATGTCGGCCACGGCCTTCGCCTGCCACTCGCCGCTGGCATCCTGCTTGACCAGCCACAGCTTCGAAGTCAGCGCAGTGGCCGTGACGGCCCAGTTGTCCCCCTCGTTCAGCGACCAGCGGATCTCCAGCGGCGAGCCGGGCACGTTGAAGATCTTCTTCGGCTGCATGGTCTTGAGGTCCCAGAGCACCATGGTCTGCCCGAAGCGCTGCATCGCCTCCTTGTCCTGCAGCATCCTGCCGAAGTCCATCATGTAGTTGTTCCAGCCGGCGAAGCTGGAGGTCAGCATGACGTTCTTCCTGGGGTTGACGGCGACGTCGTAGCCGTAGCCGTCCCCGCCGTTTTCACGCGGCATCGCGTAGCTGCGGACCAGGTCGCCCTTGTTGGTGAGAACGGCCATGCCGGTGACGCCGCCGTGGTCATTGCTGTTGGAGAGGAACTGCACCAGCATGCGGCCGGGCAGCGCATAGAAGGTGTGCGGGCCGACGAAGCCGGTGCGCTGCGGCAGGTCGCCCAAAGTGCGCACCAGCTTCGGGTTGGCCGGGTCGGTGGTGACGTCGAAGATGTAGATGCGGCTGTCGTCCAGGCCGCCGGCCCAGAGGTAGCGGCGGTCCTCGGTGAAGCCCATGTGATGCGCTTCACCGCGCGCACCGACCGAGGTGGTGGCGATGACCTTGCCGTAGCGCGGCGACTTCGGGTTCGCGTCGATGGTCACGATCTTGTCCGAGCCGTCACCCATCCCCTCGACGCCCAGGGTCCAGACGTACACGTAGTCCTCCTGGCCCTTGATCAGCTGGCTCATGTACGGCGAGTTGCAGGTTTCATCGGCGAGCGCAGGCGGCAGCGATGCGAGCGCGCAGGCGCAGAGCGCGGCGCCGACGATGGTCTTGAAGCACTGGGAACCGGATGCGGTGGACATGCGAACCTCCTCGCGAGAGTGTCAGGTGTGCCCCGAGCGCACCGACCGCGTCGCGAACGGACGCGCGGTGCCAGCACCGGCGCGGCAAGCAGGACGCCGGGGTTGCTGCAGCCACAAGACTAAGGGAGGAGATGTAGCGGACGGATGTCCGCGCCGCGCGGTTTTGTACCGCGCGTGTTTCGGCCGTGTAACCGGCGGCGTCGCGCCGCCGGCATGGCATCACATCGTGTCGTCGAACAGCTCGCGCCCGATCAGCCAGCGGCGGATCTCGGACGTGCCCGCGCCGATTTCGTAGAGCTTCGCGTCACGCCACAGCCGCCCGGTCGGGTACTCGTTGATGTAACCGTTACCGCCCAGGGCCTGGATGGCTTCCCCGGCCATCCAGGTCGCCTTCTCCGCCGAGTACAGGATCGCGCCGGCAGCATCCTTGCGCAGCGCGCGCACCTGATCGGGCGTCTTGGCCGCGTCGCACGCCCGGCCCACGGCGTACACGTACGCACGGCATGCGTTCATCGTGCTGTAGAGGTCGGCGACCTTGCCCTGCATCAGCTGGAAGGTGCCGATCGGCTGGCCGAACTGCTCGCGCTCGTGCATGTACGGCATCACCACGTCCATGCACGCCTGCATGATCCCGACCGGTCCGCCGGAGAGCACGGCGCGCTCGAAGTCCAGCCCGCTCATCAGCACGTTCACGCCCTTGCCGACCTGGCCCAGCACGTTCTCCTCCGGCACCTCGCAGTCGCGGAACACCAGCTCGCAGGTGTTGGTGCCGCGCATCCCGAGCTTGTCCTGCTTCTGCGCAGTTGAAAAGCCCTTGAAGCCCTTCTCGATGAGGAACGCCGTCATCCCGCGGGGGCCCGCTGCGGGATCGGTCTTGGCGTACACCACCAGCGTGTCCGCGTCCGGGCCGTTGGTGATCCACATCTTGTTGCCGTTGAGCACGTAGCGGTCGCCGCGCTTGTCGGCGCGCAGGCGCATGCTCACCACGTCGGAGCCCGCGTTCGGCTCGCTCATCGCCAGCGCCCCCACGTGCTCGCCGCTGACCAGCTTCGGCAGGTACTTGCGCTTCTGCTCGGGGTTGCCGTTGCGGCGGATCTGGTTGACGCACAGGTTGGAGTGGGCGACGTAGGACAGCCCGACCGAGGCCGATGCGCGGCTGATCTCCTCCATCGCGATGATGTGTGCGAGGTAGCCCAGGCCGGTGCCGCCGTATTCCTCCTCCACCGTCACGCCGAGCAGGCCCATGTTCCCGAGCTTGCGCCACAGGTCCATGGGAAACTCGTTGGTGTGGTCGATCCGGGCGGCGCGCGGCGCGATCTCGGTGGCGGCGAACTGCTGGACGCTCTCGCGCAGCATGTCGAGCGTCTCGCCCAGCCCGAAGTCGAGCCCGGGGAAGCGGGTGATCGTGGCAGCCGGCAGCCTGGCGTCGGCGGGGTTCATGGAGGCTCTCCTGACTTTACGTACGGCGAATTCTAAGGCAACCGCATGAACCGCAGGGGACGCAGAGGTACGCAGAGGAACAGCTTTTCTCAGGCGTTCCCCCCACGGCCCGTATGCGTTCGCTTCAGCCCGTCGGAAGCCGTGACCGCCGCCAAGGAAGAGCATTCCTCGGTTTTCCTCTGCGTACCTCTGCGCCCTCTGCGGTAAATGCGGTTCGCAGTAACCGCCGCGCCGCAGCAAAGGGACACCGTATCGGCTACCATGCACCATTCCCGCGCATCACTGCTTTCCAGCCGATGAACGACCCGGCCCCGCCCGCGGCTGCGCTCGACTTTCCCTTCGCCCAGCCCCCCGCGCCCGGCACCACCACCGAGGTGGCGCCCGGCGTCTTCTGGCTGCGCATGCCGCTGCCGTTCGCGCTCAACCACATCAACCTGTGGGCGCTGCGTGACGGCGACGGCTGGACGCTGATCGACTGCGGCCTGAACACCGACACCACCCGCGGACTCTGGGAGCAACACTTCGCCGGGCTGCTGGCGGGCGCGCCGGTCCGGCGGGTGCTGGTCACCCACTTCCACCCCGACCACGTGGGGCTCGCCGGCTGGCTCACCGCGCATCTCGGTGCGCCGCTCTGGATGTCCGAGGCCGAGTACCTCATGGCGCACGTCAGCTACGCCGAGCTGCCCGGGCATCGCAAGGAAGACCAGTTCGCGCTCTACCGCCGCCACGGCCTCGACCCGCAGGTCGAGGAGAAGATGCGCGGGCTCGAGCACAGCTACCGCCGCGGGATCGTCGAGCCTCCGCCCAGCTTCGAGCGGTTGCTGGAAGGCGATCTCGTCACCATCGGCGACCACCACTGGCGCGTGATGATGGGCTTCGGCCACGCCCCGGAGCATGCCGCGCTCTACTGCGAGCGCCTGAACGTGCTGATCTCGGGCGACATGGTGCTGCCCACGATCAGCACCAACGTCAGCGTCTGGCCGGAGCAGCCCGACGGCGATCCGCTCGCGCTGTTCCTGCACTCCCTCGACCGCTACGCGCAGCTGCCGGCGGACGTGCTGATCCTGCCTTCGCACGGCCTGCCGTTCCGCGGTGTGCGCCAGCGCGCGGCCGCGCTGCATGCGCACCACGACGCCCGCCTGGCCGAGGTGCTGCAGGCGTGCTCGCGGCCCACCACCGCGGCGCAGGTCGTGCCGGTGCTGTTCCGCCGCGACCTCGACCACCACCAGATGGCGTTCGCGATGGGCGAGGCGATCGCCCACCTGAACCACCTGCAGCAGCGCGGCCGGCTCACCCGCGACACCGGTGGCGGTGTGCTGCACTACCTGCGGTCCTCCTGAACGCAACCTACGGGATCGAACATGGCCAACGAAACCCCTGGACAGACCACGCCGACGGCGCCCACTCCCGAAGCGCTCGCACGGGAATTCGCCGACATCGCCCAGCAGAGCCAGCGCGTGGTGTCGGAGTACCTTGCCCGCGTGGAGCAGGGCAAGGCGCCCGTGCCCAGCGACGACGTGGGCGTGACGCAGGCCTTCATGGACCTGGCGACGAAGATGATGTCCAACCCGATGGCGCTGGCGCAGGCGCAGATGCGCATGTGGCACGACTACATGCGGCTGTGGCACAGCTCGATGTCGCGCTTCCTCGGCGAGCAGGCCGCGCCGGTGGCCGCGCCGCCCAAGTCGGACAACCGCTTCCGCAGCGAGGCCTGGACCAGCAACTTCCTGTTCGACTACATCAAGCAGTCCTATCTGATCGCGGCGGAGAACATCCAGCGCACCGTGTCCGAAGTCCAGGGCCTGGACCAGCAGACCGCGCGCAAGGTGCGCTTCTTCACCCGCCAGTTCGTCGATGCGCTCGCGCCGACCAACTTCCTGCTCACCAATCCGGACGCGCTCAAGCTCACGGTGGAGAGCGGCGGCAAGAACCTGATCGACGGCCTGCACAACCTGCTGGGCGACCTCGAGCGCGGCGGCGGCCAGCTGGCGATCAGCATGACCGACTACAAGGCGTTCAAGCTGGGCGAGAACGTCGCCACCGCGCCGGGCAAGGTGGTCTACCAGAACGACCTGATGCAGCTGATCCAGTACTCCCCGTCCACCGACCAGGTGTGGAAGACGCCGCTGCTGATCATCCCGCCGTGGATCAACAAGTACTACATCCTCGACCTGCGCGAGAAGAACTCCTTCATCCGCTGGGCCGTGGCGCAGGGGCACACGCTGTTCGTGATCTCGTGGGTGAATCCTGACCAGCGCATGGCCGGCAAGGGCTTCGAGGACTACATGCTCGAGGGCCCGCTCGCCGCGCTGGATGCCATCGAGCGCGCCACCGGCGAGAAGGAAGTGAACATGATCGGGTACTGCCTGGGCGGCACGCTGCTCGCGTGCACCCTGGCGTATCTGGGCGCGCAGCGCCGCAAGCGGGTGAAGAGCGCGACCTTCTTCACCGCGATGATCGACTTCACCGAGCCGGGCGAGCTGGGCGTGTTCGTCGACGAGAACGTGCTGGCCAACCTGGAGAAGAAGATGGCCGAGCGCGGCTACCTGGAGGCCTCGGAGATGGCCGCCACCTTCAACCTGCTGCGCGCCAACGACCTGATCTGGTCGTTCGTGGTGAACAACTACCTGCTCGGCAAGGATCCGTTCCCCTTCGACCTGCTGTACTGGAACTCCGATTCCACCCGCATGCCGGCGAAGATGCACACGTTCTACCTGCGCAACATGTACATCAACAACAAGCTGGTGGAGCCGGGCGGCATCCACCTGTGCGGGCAGCCCATCGACCTGAACAACGTGCAGGTGCCGGCGTGCTTCGTGTCGACCTTCGAAGACCACATCGCACCCTGGAAGTCGACGTTCATGGGCGCGCAGCGCCTGCCCGGCCCGGTGAAGATGATCCTGGGCGGGTCGGGGCACATCGCCGGCGTGGTGAACCCGCCGTCGGCCAACAAGTACCACTACTGGACCGCCGACGGCCTGGCCGAGGACGCGGACGCCTGGCTTGCCGGGGCGCAGCGCCACGACGGCTCGTGGTGGAACGAATGGAACGGCTGGGTGACGCAGTTTGCGGGAGAGAAGGTGCCCGCGCGCGTACCGGGCGACGGCGCCCTGAAGGTGATCGAGGACGCCCCCGGCTCCTATGCGAAGCTGCGCCTGGATGCGGCCAGCACGACGTCGCCGTCGCCCCAGGCGGCGGCTGCGGCGAGCAGGGCGGCGAAGGAGGTCGCAGCTGCTGCCCATGCGCACCCGCCCGTCCACGTGGCACCGACAGCCAAGGTCGCGGCGAACGATCCGGCACCGCCCGAGCCGCAAAGCGCGATCGATCTGCTGTCCGCCGCGGCCGAGGCCACGCCCGAACCCCTGCCTGCGCCGCCGCCGCGCGAGGCGAAGCGGCCAGGCGACAGCGACCCGGCGCACGCGCCGGGCAAGCGGCGCAAGAAGGCTCCGGAGTAGCCCGGCCCGGTCCGAATCAGCGCAGCAGCGCGCGTTCGAGCTCGTCCGCGGGCAGCGGCCTGGAGACCAGGAAGCCCTGCATCTCGTCGCAGCCTTCCTTGCGCAGGAAGGCGAGCTGCCCCGGCGTCTCCACGCCCTCGGCGATCAGGTGCAGACCGAGGCTGCGGCCCATCGCGATGATCGCCTTGGCCAGCGCGCGGTCGTTGGGGTCCTCCTCCAGGCCGCGGACGAACGCGCGGTCGATCTTGAGCCGGTCGAACGGCAGCAGCTTGAGCGAGCTCAGTGCCGAGTACCCGGTGCCAAAGTCGTCGAGGGCGAGCTGCACGCCCAGCTGCTTGAGCTTTTCCAGCACGCGCTCGGCTTCTCCGCCGGTCTGCAGCGCGCCTTCGGTCACTTCCAGTTCCAGCTGCGCGGGCGGCAACCCGCTCTCGCGCAGGGCCTTCGCCACAGCATCCACCAGCCGGTCGCTGCGCAACTCGTGCGCCGACACGTTCACCGACATCCGCACCGGGCGCTTGCCGCGGTCGCTCCACTGGCGCGCCTGCAGGCAGGCACGCTGCATCGCCCACTCGCCGATGACGTGTGCCAGGCCGGCATCCTCGGCCACGGGCACGAACACCGCCGGTGACAGCAGCCCGCGCACCGGGTGCATCCAGCGCACCAGCGCCTCGACCCCGACCAGCGTGCCGGTCTCGATCTCGACCTGCGGCTGGTAGTGCAGGATGAGCTGGTCGCGCAGGTCGGGGTGGCGCAGGCCGTTCTCCAGCGTGAGGCGCTCGAGCGCCTGCAGGGTCATCTCCTCGCTGAAGAAGGCGTAGCCGGTGCGTCCGGCGCGCTTCGCGCGGTACATGGCGGCATCGGCGGCCTTGAGCAGTGCATCGCCACTCGCCCCATGCTGCGGCCCGAGGCTGATGCCGATGCTCGCGCGCATGCGCAGCTCGAGGCCGGCCAGCTCGACCGGCGCGGACAGCGCCTCCAGGATGCGCTCGGCGAGCTGCGCAGCCTCGCGCGGATCGTGCACGCCCTCGGCGACCACCACGAATTCGTCGCCACCAAGCCGCGCGACCCGCTCGGTCCCGCCGACGCAGCCGCCGATGCGCGCGGCCATCGCCTGCAGCAGGCGGTCGCCCTCCTCGTGCCCGAGGGTATCGTTGACGTGCTTGAAGTGGTCCAGGTCGAGGTAGAGCAGGGCGACCGACGCGCCGCTGCGCGCGGCCCGCTCGAGCGCCGCGGCGAGCCGGTCGTGCAGCAGCAGCCGGTTGGGCAGGTCGGTGAGCGGATCGTGGTAGGCGAGATACGCCAGGCGCTCCTCGGCGTCCTTGATCGCGGTGATGTCGCTGAACACGGCAACGTGGTTGACCACCGCGCCGGCCGCATCGCGCACGACGGCGATGTTCTTCCACACCGGGCGCAGCTCGCCGCCCTTGCGCCGCAGCCACACCTCGCCCTGCCACTGGCCGGTGCTGTCGACCTCGCTCCAGATGTGCGAGGACAGCCTGCGGTAGTGCTCCTTGGACCAGAGCAGGCCGAGCGCGCGACCCTCGACCTCCGCCCGGCTGTAGCCGGTGATGTCGACGAAGGCAGGATTGACGGCGATGATGTTGCGCTCGGCGTCGGTCAGGACCATGCCCTCGCGCGTGTTCTCGAACGCCACGGCAGTCTGGCGCTGGTAGTGCGCGGCAGCGATGCGCTCCCGCAGGTCCTGGGCGATGCAGACCAGTGCCTGCGCTTCGGACTCCTGCCCGCGCAGCGGCACGGCCGAGAGTGCCACCGGCACGAGCGTGCCGTCGCGCGTCTTCAGCGACATCTCCACGCTCGCCGGCCAGGCGCGCGGCTGCTCCTGCGCCGGAATGGCGGCCAGCGCGGAGAACGGCTTGCCCGCCAGCTCGCCTTCGGCATACCCGAGCAGTCGATGGGCGGCGCGGTTCGCCGTCTGCACCCGTCCGTCGGGCGCGATCACCAGCAGCGCCTCGCCCATGGAGTCCACGATGCTCTCCACGTAGCTGCGCGACACGGTGCTGGCCTGCAGCTTGCCGGCCATCTCGTTGAAGGCGGCGGTCAGCTCGCCCAGCTCGTCGCGGCCGGCCACCGGCACGCGGTGACCGAGATCGCCGCCGGCCAGCCGCCGGGTGGAGGCGACCAGCGCACGCAGGGGAGCGCGCACCGCGCGGCTGGTGCCGAGCGCGACGATGATCGCGAACAGCAGCGCGAGGGCGAGCACCCGCGACGCCAGCAGATTCGACTCGTGCACGGTCGCCGAGGCTTGCTGCACCGTCTCGTGCAGCTCGTGCATCGCAGCCGGCTGCAACCCGCGGTCGAGCAGCTGGGCGAGCTCGTTGCGCTTCGTGCGCACGCGGGCCATTCCGGGCTGCGTCACCTGCACCGCGGCGCGCAGCTGCGAGGCCTGCCTGCGCTCCTGGGCCAGCCATGCCGAAGCCCGGTCGGCCCAGGCGCGCTGCGCGCCGGTCTGGGCGATCTTGCGGTAGCGTCGCAGCGCCCCTTCGAGCGCCCTGCGCCCGGTCTCGGCCTCGCGTCCGGTCGGCAGCCCGGCCTGGAGCCACTGCTGCAGCGGGGTGCGCACGTCGTCGACTGCGGCCTGCACCAATACCGAGGGCGCCTGCCGGGCAGTCAGGTCGGCCGCGGGCATGTCGGCGAGCAGCTGGCGCAGCGCATCGAGCAGCTGGCCTCGGGCCGCCATGGTGTCGGCCCGCGCCGTCCGCTGGTTCGCGACGCGGTCGACCTCGCCGCGCAGCGCCTCGAACGCGCGGGCGGTTGCATCGGCGAGCTCCCGCACGTCGGCGGAGTGTGCCGTTGCGCGGTACTGCTCGAGCGCCTTGTCGAAGGACTTCTCCACGGTGGCCAGGCGCGAGCGCTGCTCGGGTGTCCCACCGTCGACGAAGTCGCGGATCGCCCGATCCATCGCATCCAGGTGCACCTTCATCGCCTGCACCGCGGCAGCCCGGCCCTGCCCCGCCGAAACCACGGTGGAGAGCACGCGATCGAGCTCGCGCGTGGCCCGGAGCGACACCAGGTGCGCGATGGCGAACAGCGCCACGATCAGGCTCAGCCCGAGCCACAGGCGTCGGGCGATGGAGAGTTGCAGGAGCTTCAAGGTCGGGGGAGGCACGCCGGGCAGACGGCCCACGCAGCGTGGCGTGGGCGGCCGCGGCCCTGCATGCAAGGTGCATGCCCTCGGCGGATCGGGAAACGGTGTATCAGCCCGCCGTGGCCGCCGGCGCCCGGGCGGCCGCGTGCCGCATGCGCAACTCCAGCTCCCGCGCCGCTGCAGGCCGGCCGACCACGAAGCCCTGGAGCTCGTCCACCCCTTGCGCGCGCAGCGCCGCGGCCTGCGCCTCGGACTCGACGCACTCCGCGATCACGCCGATGCGCAGGTTGGCCGCGAGCGCCACGATCCCCGGCGCGAGCGGGTCCTGCGCCCGCAGCGGTGCGCGCAGCTTGATGCGGCTGAAGGGCATCCATGTCAGTGCGCGGGTGGCAGCGTCGGATGCGTGCGCGCTGGCAAGGGTCAGCACCACACCCAGGCGCTGCAGCCGTTCCAGCGTCGGACCCGGGTCCGGCGGCCCGGCGAGGCTGGCCTCGTCCACCTCCAGCTGCAGCAGGGAAGCATCGAGCCCGCTCTCGCCCAGCGCTTCCTGCACCCGCGCCGTGAGGCCGGGGTCCTCGAGCTCTGCGCGCGAGACGTTCACCGCTACCCGCAGCGGCGGGAGCCCGGCCGCACTCCAGCGGGCGGCCTGGATGCACGCGGTGCGCAGCACCCAGGCACCGATCGCCGGCAGCACGCCGATCGCGCGCGCTTCGTCGAGGAAGGCTTCGGGGTCGAGCACGCCACGGACGGGATGGCGCCAGCGCAGCAGCGCCTCCACGCCCACCGCCTTGCCGCTGCCCAGGGCGACGAGCGGCTGGTAATGCAGCGTCAGCTGATCGAGCAGCGTGGGAGCGCGCAGCGCATCCTGCAAGGCGATGCGCGCGCGCATGCGCGCGCTCGTCTCCGCTGAGGTGAACTCGAAGCTGCCCCCACGATCGGTCCTGGCCCGCTCGAGGGCGGACCCCGCCGCCTCGATGAGTGCCTCGACGTCGGTCGCATCCGCCGGCGCACGCGCGATGCCGATGCTCGCGATGACCGGCAGCTCGAGGCCGTTGAAGCGGGCCGGGCCGGACAGCGCCGCGAGGATGTCGTGCGCGATGCGCGCGAGCGCCAGGTCGTCCGGCAGGGGAACTGCCAGCACGAGCGGCTCCTCGCCATCGTTGTCCAGGACCTCGCCGCGCTCGCCGACGGCCGCGGCCACCCGCGTGCGGATCTCGCGCAGCAGGTGCTCCGCGTCGGTGTCCCCCAGCGCCGCGACCACGCTGTGCAGCGTGACGACGTGCAGGCGCAGGACCGCCAGCCCCTGCTCCGCCTCGGCCAGCGCCGCGGCGAGCCGGGCGCGGGTGACGGCCGGGATCGCGTCGCGGTGCACCGGCGCCGGGTGCACGAAGGCGGGACGCTCGTCGTCCGCCGGCCGGCGCACCGTGCGGTCGCTCATCACCGCCACCACGCCCTGCAGCTTGCCGTCGCGGTCGCGCACGGCAGTGAAAGCGGCCAGGGCCGGGCGGAGGTCGCCGCTCTTGGCCCGCACCATGATCTCGCCCTGCCAGCGGCCGCGCTCGTCGACCCGGGCCCACATCGCGGCGATGGCGGCAGCATCGTGGTGATCGGGTGACCACAACGTCGCGGGCGAAGCGCCTTTCACCTCTTCCAGCGCGTAGCCGGTCAGTTCGGTGAACGCCGCATTGGCCTGGACGATGCCCAGGCGCTCGTCGGTCACCACCATGGCCTCGCTGCCGTGCTCGAAGGCGAGCGCCGCCTGGCGCGTGCGCTCGTCATCGGATGCGGCCTGCATGTGCGGCCGCTCCTCCTGCATCCGCTCGCTCATCCGCCCGAGCGCCCACTCCAGTTCGGCCACCTCGTCGCCGGGCGCGGCCAGCGACATGAACGAGAGATCGCCCACGTAGCCGCGGGTCGACACGGCCAGCCGCCGCAGGGGCGCGCGCACGGCGTACAGCGTCGCCAGCGCCACCAGCACACCGGCCCCGAGCAGCGCCAGCAGCAGGTCGGCCAGTCGCGCGTTGGCATGCTGCACCTGCTGGGTGACCTGCGCGAGCACGCTCGCCGGATCGGGTCCCGTCGGCACCTGGGTGCGCTGCACGAGCAGTGAGTCCAGCGCAGCATGCGACGCGCGGACCTGCTCGAACGTTTCGCTGCGCTCACGCTCGGTGCTCTGCACCGCGTCGCCCTGGCGGTCGCCCTCGCGCAGGGCGCGCAGGGCGCGCTCTGCCCAGGCTCGCTCCTCGGCGGTGTCGGCGAATGCCTGGTAGCGCGCCAGCGCGGCCAGCAGCGGCGCCCCGTCCGGAATCGCGCCGCCCTGCAGCGCCGGACTGCCGAAGGCATCCACCCGCTCCTGCAGCGCCTGGCGCAGTTGCTCGTCCGCCTCGCGCTTGCGTTCGGTGCGGCCGCTCGCACGGCCCGGCCGCACCGGCGGCATGTCGTCGAGCACGGCGCGCAACGCGCGCTGCTGGTATTCGAAGAAGGGCGCGACGCTGTCCGGCACGCTGCTCGCGCTCAGCAGGGCATCGACGTCCTTGCGGAAACCCGCATGCTGCTCGCCGATCGCCTGCGCGGCACTGCGTTGCGCCTGCGTATCGGCCGTCTCGGCGTAGCGCTTCAGCGCCGCGGCGAACTGCTCGTCGGCCTGGCGGAAGCGCTCGGCCTGGGCCGGATCCCGGTCGCGCGCGAAGGACTCCACCGCATCCCAGGCCTCCCCGGCGCTCGCCCGCAGGCTCGTGACCAGCCCGCTCACCACCTGCGCTTCTGCGGCTGCGCGCGCAACGCCGCTCGCGTCGGGCGTCGGCTGGCGCAGCACCAGCAGGTAGCCGGCAAGCAGCAGCGCCAGCAGGGCCAGCAGTCCGAGTCGAAGTCGATTGGCAACGCTCAGTGTGGTCATCCCGTACACGCGGCGCGGCACGAGGTGCGTGCGCCTTGCGTCTCCCGCAGCCGATGGACCGAGTACTTTAGTGCGCAGCGCGCGGCGCGACTACTGCCGCCGAAAGGCGACGCGGCGCGCACGCTGTAAAAAGCACACGGGCGACGCCCGGTGCGATGCGTCGGCATGCGGGTGCGTGCAGGGCTCGACCTGCGTGGCTGCGACGCGCGCGACGGTGTGCCGGCACCGGTTTCTGGCATATTGGGCGTCACCAGGGCGAGGGCTCGGCAGCAAGCCGCGTGCGCGGCCGATGCGCCCCCGCGAGTCCGATCGAACGGCGCGCAGACCGCCGACCAGCAAGGAGGAGCAATGAAGACAGTCCTGATCACCGGCGCCGCCGGCGACATCGGTACGCACCTGCGGCGCGAGCTGGCCGGCACCTATCGGCTGCGGCTCTCCGACATCCGACCGGTGCAGAACCTGCGCGAGGGAGAGACCTTCGAGCAGGGCGACATCACCGACCTCGAGCGCATGGTCGCGGTCACGCGCGGCGTGGATGCGATCGTGCATCTCGGCGGCGTCGCCGCGGAGGCCGAGTGGGAGCGCATCCTGCAGGGCAACATCGTGGGGTGCTACAACGTGTTCGAGGCGGCGCGGCGCAACGGCGTGAAGCGGATGCTGTTCGCGACCAGCAACCATGCGGTGGGCTTCTACCGCCGCGACGAGACCATCGACCACACGGTCTATCCGCGGCCCGACGGGCGCTACGGCCTGTCGAAAGTGTT
Source organism: uncultured Burkholderiales bacterium (assembly GCA_964523885.1). Taxonomy (GTDB): domain Bacteria; phylum Pseudomonadota; class Gammaproteobacteria; order Burkholderiales; family SHXO01; genus SHXO01. Next base: position 28,851 of record CAZFYX010000062.1, read on the forward strand.
CGGCGAGCAGCTGGGCAGCCTGTACGCGGACAAGTACGGCATGGAGTTCTTCGGGCTGCGCATCGGCAACGTGAACCCGAAGCCGCTGGACAAGCGACGGCTGTCGATCTGGATCTCGCCGCGCGACCTCGCGCAGCTGGTGCGCATCGGCGTGGACCATCCGGGGATCAGGTTCGAGATCGTCTACGGCGTGTCGGACAACGCGCGTTCGTGGTACGACAACTCCAATGCTGCGCGGCTGGGTTACAAGCCGCAGGATCGCAGCGAGGATTACGCGGCGGAGATCCTGGCCGCGCACAAGGATCATGCGGATGCGCGCGTGGAGACGTTCCAGGGTGGGGCGTTCGTGGTGGAGGAGAAGCTGATCTGAGGCTCCAGGCCCTGGGCGCCAGACGCCAGGGGTCTTGATGCGGCGCATTGCGCCGCGCTTTGCTCCTGGAGTCCAGGGCCTAGGGCCTAGGCGCCTGTCGTCAGCCTAACTCGCGCCTGAAGTCGAGCAGGTAGCGCAGCCCCGGGATCGCGCGGCTGCCATACCACGACGTCATCGCGCCGTCGATCAGCGCCACGCGCGTCTTGCTGCCGGCGGGCAGCGAGTCGAGGACCTCCACGCAGTGACGCTCGCGGAAGCTGTACGGCTCCGTCGAGAGCAGCACGAAGCTGACGTCGTCGAGCACTTCGGGCGTGAGGTCCACCGTGGGATAGCGCGCGGCGCCGTGGGCCACGTAGGTGTCCCACCCCACCGTGGCCAGCATGCGCGAGATGTACGTGTCCTGCGACACCGTCATCCACGGCGACTTCCAGATCAGGTACAGCACCCGCTGCCGCCCCGACGCCTGCGCCGCGGCGCTGACCTCGTCGTAGGTGCGCTGGAAGCGCTCGCACAGCGCGTGCGCCTCGTCGTCGCGCCCGAAGATGCCGCCGATCAGGCGATACAACGCCAGGTTGTCGTGCGGCCCGAGCGGATGCGTGACGATCACGTTGGGGACGAACTTCGCGATGTCCTCGACCAGCGGGCGCGGATTCTCGTCGATGTTGACGATGACGTGCGTCGGCGCGAGCCGGCGGATGCGCGGCAGGTCGATGGTCTTGGTGCCGCCGACCTTGGATACCTTGCGCAGCTGCTCGCGCGGATGGATGCAGAAGCCGGTGCGGCCGACGACCTTGGCGCCGAGGCCGAGGTCGAACAGCAGTTCGGTGACGCTCGGCACCAGCGACACGATGCGGGCGGTGGACGCCGCCACCTCGTGGCGCTTGCCCAGCGCGTCGACCAATTCCCGTTCGTTGGTAGGGGTGAGGGACACGGGCCCGGAGGGATCCGACTCGACGCGGCTATTGTGGCCCGCGGCGTGCGCCGGCGGCAAGTGCGGCTCGTGGGTTAGGATGGACGCCTTCGCGTGGCCGGCACGGCTGCACGCAGGATTCCAACAGGAGGGGACATGCTGAGCTACGACGTCATGGAATGGGGCGGGCCGCTGCAGAAGCGCGAGCACGAGACCCCGAAACCCACCGGCACCGAGGTGCTGCTGCGGCTCAAGTACTGCGGGGTGTGCCACAGCGACGTGCACATCCGCGACGGCTACTTCGACATGGGCGGCGGCAAGCGCTTCCACATGAGCGAGCGCGGCATGAAGCCGCCGGTCACCCTGGGCCACGAGCCGTTCGGCACTGTGATCGCCGCAGGGCCCGACGCGAAGGACGTGCCGATCGGGCAGGATCGGCTGGTCTGCCCGTGGATCGGCTGCGGCACCTGCGTTCGCTGCCTCGAGGGGCAGGACAACCACTGCATGACCCCGCGCTGGGTCGGGATCCAGCGCGCCGGCGGCTACGCCGATCATCTGCTCATCCCGCATCCGCGCTACCTGGTGGAGGCGTCCGGGGTCGATCCGGCGTGGGCGGCCACGCTCGCGTGCTCGGGCCTGACGACCTATTCCGCCGCGGCGCGCCTGCTGCCCATCCCCAAGGATGAATGGGTGGCCGTGCTCGGCGCCGGCGGACTGGGGCTGATGGCCATCGGCATGCTGCGCGCGATGGGACACGAGCGCATCGTCGCCGTGGACATCGATCCGGCCAAGTTCGCGGCCGCACGCGAAGCCGGTGCTGCCGCCACGGTGGACGGCAAGGATCCGGAAGCGGCGAAGAAGCTGCAGGAAATCGCGGGCGGGCCGCTCTACGGCGCCATCGACCTGGTGAACACCACGGCCACGGCAAGCCTGGGGCTGGCGGTGCTGCGCAAGGGCGGGAAGATGATCCTGGTGGGGCTCTATGGCGGCGAGATTCCGCTCTCGCTGGTGGCGGTGGTGCAGCGCGCGCTCACCATCGTGGGCTCGAACGTCGGCACCGTAGCCGAGCTCAAGGAGGTGGTGAAGTTGGCCCGCGCGGGCAAGCTGCCGCGCATCCCGATCGAGAAGCGGCCGCTGTCCGAAGTCAGCCGGACGCTGGACGAGCTGAAGGCCGGCAAGGTCGTCGGCCGCGTGGTGGCCGAGATTCCCTGAGCTGCGCTGGAGGCGGCCGCACGGGCCGCCTCTTCCCTTACTTCCCGATGCGCTTCTGCAGCTCGCCGATGAGCTGGCGCATCAACTGCGGCAGATCGAACGCGTCGCGGCTGGTGTAGATCGAGCCGTCCTTCACCATCGGCGCGTCGGTGGCCGCCGCAGTCGAGAGCGCCAGGCGCAGGAACGTCGCCGCGTCTCCGGTCGCCCGGCGCTGGTCGAGCAGGCCGGCCTGCAGCAGCACCAGCGGTCCATTGCCGATCGCGAACACCGGCAGTCCGGCGTGCACCGCCTGCTGCACGAAGGCGAGGGTGGCCGCGTCGGTCATGGGCGGCGCGGCATCGCGGTGGCCGGGCAGATAGACCACGTGATAGGCAAGCGGGTCGACCTCATCCAGGTAGCGGTCGAAGGTGACTTCGACTGCCTCGCCCGAGGGATTGCGCGTGCCCAGGGTGCGCACACTCCCGGGCTTGCGCGGCACGATCACGTCCACGTGCGCACCGCGCTCCTGCAGATAGCGCCGCGGCACCTCGAGATCGAAGCCGTCGACGCCATCGGCGGCGAGGATCGCCACGCGGGCGCCGCGCAGCCCGTGCTCGTCCTCCGGGGACTCCAGCAGGAACGCCATCAACGCCCCGTGAGCGGGATTGGCCTGCTCGACTGCCTCCGGCTCGGGCGCGGGCCGGACCGTCTGCATGCTGGGCAAGGCGTGGGCGGCGGTGGCGAAGGACAGCCCCAGTGCTGCCACGGCCAGGTATCGGGTCATCGGTTGCCTCGGCTCGAAAGAATGAAGCGCCCGGTGCACCAGTGCGCCGGGCGCGGGCCCGTTCAGGGCAATGCCACCACGCGGCCGGAAGCAACCAGGGCGGTCAGCTTCTCGTCGGCCTTCGCCACCGGGTCGTCCGTCGCCTTGCTGCGACGCAGCGTCCCAGGCTTGTCCTGAGTCAATGTCTGGTGATAGGCCAGCGCGCTGCCGGGGCTGGCGCAGGCCATCAACATGGTGAATCGATCATCCCAAAAGGTCTTCGCACTCATTCTCAACTCCTTGTCAGGCAGGGTAAAAGGACCGCCCTGAAGTCCTGGACAGATTACGGCGCTGCAGCATCAAACTCCAATCGTTTGTTCGGATGGACCCCATCAGCCGACCTGATCGCGGTCATTTTTGCGTCGCACAATAGTTGCTTGCGGCTGGTACAATTCAGTTTGCGAAACTACGGGCCTTCCGCATGGAGCTCTACCAGCTGCGCAGCTTCGTCGCCGTCGCCGAACTCGGGCATCTCACCCGGGCCGCCGACCGCCTCCACATCAGCCAGCCGGCGGTGAGCGCGCACATCAAGGCGCTGGAGGAGGAGCTCGAGCTGGATCTGTTCGAGCGGCGGCCCACCGGCATGCTGCTCACGCCCGCCGGGCGCCGGCTGCTGCTGGAAGCGCAGAAGCTGCTGGCGGCGGCGCAGGGCCTGCTCAACGAGGCCCGGGCCATCAAGGGCGAGGTGGCGGGGCTGGCGCGGGTGGGTACGCTGTCGGACCCGCAGTTCATCCGGGTGGCCGAGCTGATGAACGCCGCGATCGTGCGCTACCCGTCGATCGAGCTCCAGCTGCATCACGAAGTCACCGGCGAGGCCTTCGAGAAGGTGCGCGACGGCCTGCTCGATGCCAGCTACTACTACGGGGACCTCAGCCATCCCAAGGTGACGGCGCTGGCGCTGCGCGAGGTGACCTATCGCATCGTCGCGCCGGCCTCGTGGTCCGAACGCATTGCCCGTGCGGGATGGAAGGAGATCGCCGCCGAGCCCTGGGTGATGACACCGGGCATCAGCACGCACCACCAGCTCGCGAGCAGCCTGTTCCGCAAGCACGAGATCGCGCCGACCAAGGTGGTCGAGGCCGACGACGAGTTCGTGGTCGGGTCGCTGGTCGTGGCCGGACTCGGCATGGGCCTGATGCGCGAGGACCTCGCGCTGGAGCACATGCGCGCCGGAGAGGTGTGCCTGTGGCGCGACGTGCGCCTCAACACCACGCTGCAGTTCCTCTACCTGCGCGAGCGCCAGGACGATCCAGTGATCCGTGCGCTGCTGTCCCTGCTGGGACAGGTGTGGGGGTTGCCCAATACGGTGCGGGAAGCCAACGCGCGCCGCGCCATAGGACGGTGACGGAAAAGCGTGACAGGAACCGCGTACTGTCACGCTTGCAGTCCCTTGATAGAGGCCGCGCAGTGTGTGAGCATTCCGCGCTCACTCTAAGATCCAACAACGAATGGCCCTGCACTTCTCCCACTCCAACGGCGAGGTCGTCGCCGAGGTCCGCAACGGCGTCGGCCTGCTCACCCTCAACCGGCCCAAGGCGCTCAACGCGCTGTCCCTGGGAATGCTGCGCGACCTCACCGGCTGGCTGCTGGCCTGGCGTACCGACCCGGGCATCCACGGCGTCTTCATCCGCGGCGCCACCATGGAAGGCCGCGGCGTGGCCTTCTGCGCCGGCGGGGACATCCGCTTCTTCCACCAGGCCGCGCTGGCCGGTGATCCGCGCCTGGAGGACTTCTTCACCGAGGAGTACGCGCTCAACCACCTGATCCACTCCTATCCCAAGCCCTACGTGGCCTGGATGGATGGCGTGGTGATGGGCGGCGGCATGGGGATCAGCCAGGGCGCGCGCGTGCGCATCGTCACCGAGCGTACGCGCATGGCGATGCCCGAAACCAACATCGGGCTGTTCCCGGACGTGGGCGGCGGCTACTTCCTCTCGCGCTGCCCCGGCCACGTGGGCGAGTACCTCGCGCTGACCGGGCACGTGCTGGGGGCCGGGGATGCGATCGCATGGGGCCTCGCAGACGCGTACATGGACTCGCACCTGCTGGGCGCGTTCGAGGCCGCGCTGCACTCCGCCGCGCTGGCCTCCGAAGCCGACTGGCTGCGCTTCGTGCGCTCGTACCGGCAACCCGTGCCGCCCGCCACCCTGACCGAGCGCCAGGCGGACATCGATTTCCACTTCTCGGTGCCGACCGTGCAGGAAGTGGTCGCCTCGCTGAAGCGCGACGACAGCGCATGGGCGCAGGAAACGCTGCACGCACTGGCGAAGCGCTCACCGCTGATGCTGTGCGTGAGCTTCGAGCTGATCCGGCGCGCGCGCACGTTGAGCCTGGCCGACGACCTGCGCATGGAGCGCGACCTCATGCACCACTGCTTCCACCTGCGCCCCGGCGCCGCGAGCGAAGCGGTCGAAGGCATCCGCGCACTCGCGGTGGACAAGGACCACGCGCCGCGCTGGAACCCGGCCTCGCTCGCGGAGGTCGGCGTGGAGATGACCGAAGCGTTCTTCCGCAGCCCCTGGCCGGCACACGCGCACCCCCTGCGCACCCTCTCCTAGGCGATGTCCGCAGCCGGACATCCGCCGAACCTGCGCGCGGCGCTGTGGATGCTGGGCGCAGTCGTCACGCTGTCCACCATGGCGATCGCCGGGCGAGAGCTGGCAGGCCGGATCAACACGTTCCAAATCCTGTTCTTCCGCAGCCTGGTCGGGCTCGCGGTGGTATCCGCCGTCCTGCATCGCGCCGGCTGGCACCAGGCGAAGACCACGGTGTTCGGCACGCACGTGGTGCGCAACCTGGCCCATTTCATCGGGCAGTTCGGCTGGTTCTTCGCCCTGGGCGTGATCCCGCTGAGCGAGGTGTTCGCGATCGAGTTCACCACCCCGATCTGGACCGGCCTGCTCGCCGGCGTGCTGCTCGGTGAGCGGATGACCCGGCTGCGCGCGCTCGCGGTGGCGCTCGGCTTTGCCGGCGTCCTGGTGATCGTCCGCCCGGGCTTCACCGTCATCAGCATCGGCGTGCTCGCGGCGCTCGGGGCCGCGTTCGCCTATGCGATCGCGCACATGATGACCAAGAAGATCTCGCGCACCGACACGCCGCTGACCATCCTGTTCTACATGACGGCGCTGCAATTGCCGCTCGGGCTGGCGGCGTCGATCCCCGCCTGGCGCTGGCCCTCCGCGGAGGCGTGGCCGTGGATCGCGGTGGTTGCCTTCACCGCGCTGGTTGCCCACTACTGCATGGCGCAGGCGTTCCGCCTCGCCGATGCGACCGTGGTCGTGACCATGGACTTCTTGCGCCTGCCGCTGATCGCGCTGCTGGGCTGGCTGCTGTACGCAGAGAGCGTGAACGGCTGGGTCCTGCTCGGCGCAGCGCTGGTCTTCGTCGGGATCTGGCTGAACCTCAAGAGCGCGGTCCCAACGCGCCAGCGAAGCTGAGTCGAATGGACGCACAGCGCGCGGTCCTCGCGTACCACGAGCGCAGCAAGCATCGGCTGGACCGCTACGCGCCGGGCCCCGGTGGTCTGGATTGGGCCAACCAGCCCGACCCCTTCCGCACCTACGAAGGCGCCCCGCGCGTCGCCCTGCCGCTGCACGCCGATCGTCTCGACGTGCCGTACCGGGCGGTGCGCGCGGGCGGGCTGCCACCGCCGGCCGTCATCGACCGCGACAGCATCGCCCTGCTGCTCGAGCTGTCCCTGGCACTCTCGGCGTGGAAGTCGCATGCGGGCAGCAAGTGGGCGCTGCGCTGCAATCCGTCCAGCGGGAACCTGCATCCCACCGAGGGCTACGTGCTCACCGGCACCGCGCCCGGCCTGGAGGCGGGCGTCTACCACTACGTGAGCCGCGACCATGTGCTGGAGCAGCGCACGCGACTCGATGCGCACGCGCTGCAGGGACGCGACGGCATCGTGATCGGCCTCGCCTCGATCTACTGGCGCGAGGCGTGGAAGTACGGCATGCGCGCCTTCCGCTACTGCCAGCACGACTGCGGCCATGCGATCGCGGCGGTGAGCTATGCGGCGGCAGCGTTGGGATGGCATACGCGCGTGCTGCACGACGCGGGTGACGAACAGATCGCGCACCTGCTCGGTCTCGACGAGGCCGGCGACGATGCGGAGCGTGAGGAGCCGGACTGCCTGCTCTGGGTGGGCACCGGCGAGCCGCCCGCGATCGCCGCATTGCTGGCGGCGGTTGCGCTGCCGGCCTGGACGGGGCGCGCGAACCGTCTCAGCCCATCGCACGTGCACTGGCCCGACATCGACGCGGCGCACGCCGCAACCGTGAAGCCGTCCACGCCCTCTCTCCGGAACGTGGACACGCGCTCCGCGCCGCTCACGCTCGCACCGAAGCTCGACCTGCCCGCCGCGGCGCTCATCCGCCAGCGCCGCAGCGCGGTGGACTTCGACGCCGTCACCTCGATCCGGAAGGAAGCGTTCTACGCGATGCTCGAGGCGGTCCTGCCCGACCGATCGCGGCCGCCATGGAACGCATGGCGCGAACCCGTACGCGTCCACCTCGCGCTGTTCGTGCATCGCGTCGACGGGCTCGAGCCCGGCCTGTACGTCCACCTGCGCGATGCCATGCAACGCGATGCGCTGCGCAGCGCCCTGCACGAGGGCTGGCAGTGGCAGAAGGCCGGCCCGCCGCACCTGCCGCTTTACCTCCTGCAGGCGCAGGACACGCGCGATGCCGCGCGCATCATCTCCTGCCACCAGTGGATCGCCGCGGACTCCTGCTTCTCCCTGGGCATGCTCGCGTCGTTCGCGGGACTGGCGCAGTCACCCTGGGGCTATCGCAGCCTCTACCGCGAGTGCGGCATGGTCGGCCAGACGCTGTACCTCGAGGCCGAAGCCGCCGGCGTGCGCGCGACGGGCATCGGCTGCTTCTTCGACGACGAGATGCATCGGCTGCTCGGGATCGAGGGCGCGGGGTGGCAGAGCCTGTACCACTTCACCGTGGGCGGGCCCGTGGACGATCGACGGCTTACCACCCTGCCGGCCTACCCGGGCCCCGACGCGCCCCAGGGGAACTGACCCCGACGCAATGGCGTGAGCCGCCTATCGGTCCCGCGTCGGCAGCCGGCCGAAGCGCCGGAAGATACCGACGATCGACATCAGCATCCCCAGCGCGAACCCCACCAGACCCGCGATGAACCACGTCGAGTCCAGCGTGGTCGGCGTGGTCCGATTCGCTTCCACCACCAGCCAGTGCACGTAGACGAGGAACGCGATCAACCAGTACCCCATCCTCCGCGCATTGGCGCAGAGATGATCGATGGTCGCCTCCCGCCGCTCCGGCGCGAGCCAATAGTCCCGGTGCGGCAGGTTGATTCTCGCCTTCGGGTGGCGCAGCGCGCGTTCGGGCAGGAAAACGAGCAGTGAGGGCACGACAGCGACGAGCGCCGTCATGAACCAGGCGTAGCCCCCGCGTGGCATGAAGCCGTCGGCAGCGCCCGACGCACCGAAGTGAGAGGCCACCACGGGTGGCAGCCCCCGGCTCGTCAGCCAGATGAAAGCGACGGCCGCCGCCAGCGCGACGAGGAACACCTGCGAGGATCCGGTTTGGGTTCGCATGGGTCAGGCTCGGGCCGGCGATCCGGTCAGTCTGCACGCAATCATCAGTCTCCACTATCGGCCTCAGGCGGTTCCCGCTTGAACGCGGGGCCCCTTGCGCCTTCTCCTTCCGCTGGAGAAGGCGGGGTTGAGGCGGGATCGAGGCGCCGCGTCACCGCCACCCTGAGGAATGCCGCTTGCTGCCCTGACGGGATCGGCTGGTCCGAGGACCTGGCCACCTGCAACCCACAGCAAGGAACCCTACCGATGTTCGCGCACAACAAGCGATTGATGTACACGGTTCGCGTCAGCGAGCCCAATCCAGTCCTCGCCAACATGATGCTGGAGCAGTTCGGCGGCCCGCAGGGTGAGCTGGCAGCGGCCATGCGCTACTTCACCCAGGCGCTCGCCGAGAGCGATCCGGGGCGCAAGGACATGCTCCTCGACATCGCCACCGAGGAGCTTTCACACCTGGAGGTGATCGGCAACATCGTGGTCATGCTCAACCGCGGCATGCGCGGTCCGGTGGCGGAAGGACTGACCGAGCAGGGCGAAATGTTCCGCATGCTCAACCAGGGCGGCGACAGCCACGTCACCTCGCTGCTGTACGGCGCGGGATCCCCGCTCACCAACTCGGGCTCGGTACCCTGGACCGCCGCGTACATCGACACGATCGGCGAGCCCACTGCGGACCTGCGCTCCAACATCGCAGCCGAGGCGCGCGCGAAGATCCTCTACGAGCGCCTGATCAACTCGACCGACGATGCCGGCGTGCGCGAGGCACTCGGCTTCCTGATGACTCGCGAGGTCGCGCACCAGAAGGCATTCGAGAAGGCGCTGTACTCGATCGAGCCGAACTTCCCGCCCGGCAAGCTGCCCGGCGAGCCCGAGTTCACCGACAAGTACTACAACATGTCGCAGGGTGCCGGCGATGCGCGCGGCCCGTGGAACTCCGGCGACCAGTGGGACTTCGTCACCGACCCGCAGGATCTGGCTGCGGTGGACGGCGGAGACGGTGAGCCGATGGTAACCGTTTCCGAAGAAGAGAAGGAACTGCTCGACCAGGCCGCCGCGCGCTCGCGCTCGAATCTGAACATCGATCCGACCACCGGGGCGGACCTGGGCGCTGGCCCCGGCGCGGGTGCCACCAAGCGCACCGGCCGCGGCAACGGTTCGGACCGCCCATCGGGGAACGTGTAACCCCGCGGCGCTGCCCGCATGTCGCCACGGCGCCTGACGGGCAGCGTCGCTCCTGCATCGAGTCCAGCCGGCCCGCGCCGGCTGTTCCTGTTTCTGGGCCCGGCGATGCTGGTGAGCGTCGGCTACATGGACCCGGGCAACTGGGCCACCGACCTCGAGGGCGGCGCGCGCTTCGGTTACCAGCTGCTGTGGGTGCTGGTGGTCTCCAATCTCATCGCGCTGCTGCTGCAGACGCTTTGCGCGCGGCTGGGCGTGGTATCGGGCCTGGACCTGGCCCAGGCGTGCCGGGCGCTGTATCCGCGGCCGGCCGTCTACGCGCTGTGGATCCTGTGCGAGATCGCCATCGTCGCGTGCGATCTGGCGGAAGTGATCGGCAGTGCCGTCGCATTGAACCTGCTGTTCGGCATCCCGGTGGTGTGGGGTGCGGCGATCACCGCGCTGGACGTGTTCCTGATCCTGCTGCTCCAGCAGTATGGGGCCCGTCGGCTGGAGGCGATCATCGTCGTGGCCGTGATCACCATTGCGGCCTGCTTCGCCGTGGAGCTGTGGCTGGTTCAGCCGCCGTGGGGCGAGATGGCTGCCGGGCTGACGCCGCACCTCGATGACGCCAGCCTCTACATCGCCATCGGCATCCTCGGCGCGACGGTGATGCCGCACAACCTCTACCTGCACTCGTCGATCGTCAAGACCCGCGTGGTCGCGCCGGTCCCCGCGGCGCAGCGCCGTGCGCTGCGCTACTACCTGGTGGACACCGCGCTGGCGCTGAACTTCGCCTTCCTGATCAACGCTGCGATCCTCATCGTGGCGGCAGGCGTGTTCCACCGCGAAGGCATCGTCGTGGACGACCTGCGCGAGGCGCACCGGTTGCTGTCGCCGCTGCTCGGCGCCGGCATCGCGTCGTTCCTGTTCGCCATCGCGCTGCTGTGCTCCGGCCAGAGTGCGACCATCACCGGCACGCTGGCCGGGCAGATCGTGATGGAGGGGTTTCTCGACCTGCGCCTGCCGCCCCTGCTGCGCCGGGCGCTGACACGGGGCCTTGCGGTGATTCCCGCCATCGGCGTGCTCGCGTTCACGGGCGAGGATGGGACGATCGCGCTGCTCGTCGCCACGCAGGTGGTGCTGAGCCTGCAGCTGCCGTTCGCGATCATCCCGCTGATCCGGTTCACCAGCAGCGAGCAGGTGATGGGCGGGTTCGCGACGCCAGTGGTCATCAAGGCGCTGGCGTGGGGGAGCGCGGCGTTCGTGGTCACGGCGAACGTCTGGCTGGTGGGGAGCAAGCTGGTGAGCTGGGAGAGCCGGGCTGCGGCAGTTGTCGTGGGTTGCGCGTATCTCGCGTTCCTGGCTTATGTCACGTTCGCTCGGCTGGCGCATCGCGAGAGACCGGCTGTTGAGGCCGTTGCGTAGCCCTTGCTTTCACCCTCACCCCGACCCTCTCCCGTCAAGGGAGAGGGTGCACTGCTCGACGGCCGAGCGTGCATGCGTCATGCGCAATGTGGGCGCTCGGTCCCCTCTCCCCTTGCGGGAGAGGGGCAGGGTGAGGGGAAGCCAACGACAGCGCCCGCTCCCTCTGCGCTGCGCGCGCCACCCTCACCCCGACCCTCTCCCGTCAAGGGAGAGGGGGAACTGCTCACCGCTCCCGATCCGCCGGCGAGCCCGCAGGCACCGCCCCGCCTCCCGCCGAGGGCGGCACGCCGCGCTCCTCGCGGAACGGCCACTGGCGCTCGGCCAACCGCTGCAGCCATACGTAGAAAGCCGGGATGAAGTAGATCCCGATCACCGTCGCCGCCAGCATCCCGAACACTACCGCCGTCCCCAGCGAGCGCCGCGCGCCGGCGCCCGCGCCCACCCCGATCGCCAGCGGCATCGATCCGAAGATGAAGGCGAACGAGGTCATCAGGATCGGGCGGATCCGCAGCCGGGCCCCTTCGAGGGCGGCATCGACGATGGGTCGCCCGCGCTCGCGGGCGAGCTTGGCGAACTCCACGATCAGGATCGCGTTCTTCGCCGCCAGGCCGATCAGCATGATCAGCGCGATCTGCGTATAGACGTTGTTCTCCAGTCCGCGCAGGAACAGGCCGAGGAACGCGCCGAGCACGCCGAACGGGATCACCAGCAGGATGGCGATCGGCATCGCCCAGCTCTCGTACAGGGCGGCGAGCACCAGCAGCACGAACAGCAGCGACAGCCCGAACACGTAGCCGGTCTGCCCGGACGTGCGTTTCTCCTGGAAGCTCGCCTGGCTCCACGAGAAGGAGAAACCCGGCGGCAACCGCCCGGCGATCTCCTCCATCGCGTCCATGGCCTGTCCGGTGGAGAAACCCGGCGCGGCGGAGCCGTTGATCGTCGCCGCGTTGTAGATGTTGAAGCGCTCGAAGAACTGCGGCCCGTTGATCGACTCGATGCGCACCAGCGTGGACAGCGGCACCATCTGACCGTCGGCCGTGCGCACGTAGAAGTTGTAGATGTCCTCGGGCCGCGAGCGCTCGTCGGCCTGCGCCTGCGCGATCACCCGGAAGGTGCGTCCGAAGCGGTTGAAGTCGTTGATGTAGTAGCCGCCCAGGAAGATCTGCAGGGTCTGGAATACGCTGTCCAGCTCGATCCCCAGCGACTTCACCTTCTCGCGGTCCACCGCGTAGCGGATCTGCGGAATACGGGGGTCGAACGCGGAGTACACGCTGCCGATCTCCGGCCGCTTGCGCGCCTCGGCCATCACCGTCTGCAGGCCCTGCGCGAGACGCTCTGCGCTGCCGCCGGTGCGATCCTGCAGCACGAAGGTGAAGCCGCCCGCCGTGCTCATGCCGCGGATCGGCGGCGGGTTGAGCACGATCACGCCGGCCTCGCGCGCCACGCCGTTGAGCTTGCCCATCAGCCGCTTCTGGATCGCCTGTGCCGACTGGTCCGACGTGCGCTCTCCGAACGGCTTGAGCCGGATGAACATGGTGCCGTTGTAGGACACCGACTGGCTCGACAGCAGGTTGAAGCCCGAGATGGTGACCGTGCCTTCCACCCCCGGCTCCTCCTTCGCGGCGGCGGCGATCCTCGCCATCAGCTCGTTGGTCCGCTGCAGCGACGAGGCCGGCGGCAGCTGCGCCACGGCGAACAGGTAGCCCTGGTCCTCTTCCGGCACCAGCCCGGTCGGACGCGTGGAGATCAGCCCGTAGACGGCGACGATCAGCAGCCCGAAGGTGAGCAGCACCAGCAGCGAGTGACGGATCAGTCGCGCCGACAGGCCCAGGTAGCTGCCGCGGAAGCGCTCGAAGCCGTGGTTGAACCCGCGGAAGACGCGTCCCAGCGGCCCACGGTGCGGCTGCTCCCGATCCACGGGCCGCAGCAGGAGTGCGGACATGGCAGGCGTGAAGGTCAGCGCACAGATGGCCGAAAGCGTCACCGAAACCGCCAACGTCAGCGCGAACTGGCGGTATAGCTGACCGGTCAGCCCGCCGAGGAACGCCACCGGCAGGAACACCGCCACCAGCGCAAGCGCAATCGCGATCACCGGTCCGCCCACGTCCGCCATGGCCGAGCGCGCCGCATCCAGCGGCGACATGTCCGGATGCGCATCCAGGCGCTCCTGGATCGCCTCCACCACCACGATGGCGTCGTCCACGACGATGCCGATCGCCAGCACCAGGCCGAACAGCGTCAGCGTGTTGATGGTGAAGCCCAGCGCAGTGAAGGCAGCGAACGTCCCGACCAGGGACACCGGCACCACCAGGATCGGGATCAGCGTGGCACGCCAGCTCTGCAGGAACAGGAAGACCACCACGCAGACCAGCAGGAACGCCTCGCCCAGCGTCTTGACCACTTCCTCCAGCGATGCAGTCACGAACGGCGTCGTACTGTAGGGCACCGAGTAGACCACGTCGTGCGGGAAGCGCTGCGCCTGCTCGTCCATCACCTGCCTGACCCCGCGCGCGGTGTCGAGCGCGTTGGCGCCGGGCTGCAGGAAGACACCGATCAGCGCCGACGGAATGTTGTCGGTGGCGCCGTTGATGCTGTAGTCGGCCGCGGCCAGTTCGACGCGAGCGACGTCGCGCAGATGCACAAGCTCGCCGTTCGGGCCGTTGCGCAGGATGATGTTCTCGTACTCGGCGGGCTCCGCGAGCCGGCCCTGCACGCGCGCGGTGTACTGCATCTGCTGGCCGTTCGGCGCGGGGGGCAGGCCGACCCCGCCGGCCGGCGCGACCACGTTCTGCTCGCGGATCGCGCCGTTGACGTCGGCCGCAGTGATGCCCAGCCGGGCCATGCGCTGCGGATCGAGCCAGATGCGGATGCTGTAGTCGCGCTGGCCGAAGAGCCGCACATTGCCCACGCCCGGAACGCGGGCCAGCGCATCGTAGAGGTTGAGCAGTGCGTAGTTGCTCAGGAAGAGCTGGTCATAGCTGCGGTTGGGCGAGGTCAGCGCCACCACCAGCAGGAAGTCGGTGGACACCTTGCGCACGCTGACCCCGTTGCGGATCACGTCCGCCGGCAGCTGGCTCTGCGCCACGGACAGGCGGTTCTGCACCTCCACCGCGGCCAGGTCCTGGCTGGTGCCCACGTCGAACGTCACCGACAGGTTGTAGGACCCGTCGTTGCCGCTGAACGAGTCCATGTAGAGCATGTTGGTGGCGCCGTTAACCTGCTGCTCGACCGGTGCGGCCACCGACTGCACGACTACGTTCGCGTCCGCGCCCGGGAAGCTGGTGGACACCTGCACCTGCGGCGGCACCACCTGCGGGTACTGCGAGATCGGCAGCGTGAACATCGCGAGCGCGCCGGTGAGTGCGATCAGCAGGGCGATGACGGTCGAGAAGACCGGGCGCTCGATGAAGAAGTTGAACATGCCGTGCCCTCGGAAGGAAACTCACCTCTCCCTCGAGCTCTTCTCCCTCTCCCTCGACGGGAGAGGGCCGGGGTGAGGGTGACGCGCGCGCAGCGCGCAGACGGAGATGGAGTGCCGCAGCGAGGCGTGCGCTCAGCCCGCGGTGGCAGGCACTCCTGGCGTCCCGCGCTCTTCGCGTGCTGGTGGCGGACTCGTCGGTGCCGACGGGTTTCCGCCCGGCCCGGCATTGGGTGCCGGGTTGGGAGGTGCGCCGTCGGGCTGTGCAGGGGTCACCGCACCAGTCGTCTGCCCAGGCGCCGGCGCCCCGGGCGTCGGCGGCGGCGCGGCCGGCTGATTCGCCACCATCACCGGCTTCACCGGTGCATTCGGCATCATCTGGATCTTCGGCAGGCCCTCGACGATCACGGTGTCGCCCGGTTGCAGACCCTTCTCCACCACCCAGTCGCTGCCGGTGCGCACATCGGCCTGGATCTGCCGCTGCTGCGGCTTCCCATCCGCGCCGATCACGTAGACAGTCTTCAGTCCCTGCAGCTCGACGACCGCCTTCTGCGGCACCGTCAACGCGTCACCGGATTCGAGCGAAGGCACCTTCAGGCGGACGAACATGCCCGGCCGCAGCGCCCCTTCCGGGTTGGGCACCGAGATGCGCGCCTGCAGCGTGCCGGTGCGCTGGTTCACGGCGGGATCCACGAAGTCGAGCTTGCCGGTGTACTCGTACTTGCTGCCATCCGGCAGCTGGAGCTGGAACTTGCGCGTTGGAGCCTGGTTGGCGCCTTCGCCTCCGAGCGTCCGCTGCAACGTCGCAGCCTGGTCCTCGGCTACGCTGAAATACACGTACATCGGATCGCGCGAGTAGAGCGTGTTGAGCAGCGTCTGCTGCGCGGTGATCAACGAGCCGGGCCGTACCTGCGATTCGGTCAGGTACCCATCGCGCGGTGCGCGGATCTCGGTGTAGCCCAGGTTGATGCGTGCGTCACGGAGCAAGGCCTGCTGCGCGTTGACCTGCGCGGACGCCTGCTTCTGCTGGGCCTGAGCGTTCTGGTAGGCCAGCTTGCTGACGAACCCCTGGCCCACCAGCTCGTCGTAGCGCGCGAGCGTCTGCTGCGCGTTCGTGAGGCCGGCCTGCGCGTTGGCGAGGTTGGCCTGCGCCTGCGCGACTGCGGACTGGAAGGGCTTTGGGTCGATCTGGTAGAGCAGGTCCCCCTTCCGCACGGCCGCCCCGTCGGGTGCCACCTGGCGGTCGAGCAGCCCGGTCACCTGGGCTCGGATCTCGATGGCGTTGGCGGCCTGGGTTTGGGCGACGTACTCGTCGTAGACGGTGACCGGGCGTTGCGCCACTTTTACAACACCCACCTCGATGGGCGGCGGGGCCTGGGCGGCGTTGGAGCCGCCCTTGCAGCCGTACAGGGATGCGAGCGCCACGAGCAGCGCAGCGCCCGCAGCCCGCAACGCGCCGGAAGCGGCTGCGGCATGCAGGCTCATGGGGACAGTCCTCGGATTACAACGAAGTGGGGACTGTCAGCAGGTATCGAGCCGGGCAAACAGCGAGAAGAGGCTACGTTCGCTCTAGACGCCGTCGGGTACTTCGAGCCCGGCCCGCCGCAAATCCACGATGTATCGGTCGATGATGGCGTCCGACGTCACCCACTTTCGATGCTCTTTACGGATGTTCTTCGGGAAGTCGGGATATAGCTCGAGGAGCTTGGCGATTGACGCCCGAGCATCATCCTTCCGTCCCATTGCTCCGTATATGAGAACGAGGATCTCGTTCGCCCAAACATAATCGGGCATGTCGATTCTCTTTGCTTCTCTCAAGGCAGAATCGTATTCCCCCCGTTCATAGAGGTCATACGCAATGGGTAGGTAGTACCAACCTGGATGAACTGGCGTCAATGCAATCGCTTTTCTCAACGCATCCACACCCCGCGTTCGCTTAACCCGATCATCGAAGAATGCGTAGGTCCAATAGACTCCGAATTGCGCTAGCATCTCCGCGTTGTTCGGGTTTAAAGCGATTGCACGCTCCAACGCAGGGACAAGGGCATCACGGTCTCCCAGAGAGAAGTGTGCTTTCGCCAGCACCATGTGAGCGCGGGGACTTGCAGGGTCCAATGCCACCGCCCGTTGCGCTGCTTTAAGGGACCGGCGCAAGGGCTCTGGTCTTTCGTTGAACCCCTCAACATACTCGTCCCCATAAACGTCCGCCAATCCAGCCCACGCCTCGGCGTAATCAGGCGATACCTTGACGGCGTACTCCAGGCAGTCCCTCACGCGCGCGTGCTCTGCTGGCGCCATCACCCGAACATACCCGTAGTACCTCAGGACACATACATAAGCGTCAAGACGCTCGGGCTCCTTCGATTTTCCCTCTTCGAACGTTGCGCGAGAGATAGCGCCGTGCGCATCCGCGATCGCTGCTACCACGTGCTGCACAATATCATCTTGCACATCGAACACCTCCATCCGGTCGAGGTCTCGGTCATACGCATCGGCCCACAGATGCGCACCGCTGTGTGTGTCCAAGAGCTGCGCAGTCACCCGAAGTCGTTTCTTTCTCCTCTGTACGCTCCCTTCCACAACGTAACGTGCAGCCATATGCCGACCCACCTCACGCACATCAACCGCCTTACCCTTGTAGGTAAATGTAGAGTTGCGGGATATGACCCTGAGGTCCCTGAACCTAGCTAGTTCGGTGATGATCTGCTCGGTGATGCCGTCGGCAAAGAAATCCTGTTTTGGATCTCCGCTCATGTTGTTGAACGGCAGTACCGCGACCGACACGTCCGGATGACCAACAACAGCCCCCCTGTAGTCGAAGCCCCCGGCGGAAGCGTCATCCACCTGCTCAGGCCGAAGCCGGCGACTACAAACGCTCCAACGAATAGCAATGCGAGCCGGTTGTGTTTTCGGCGAAGACCGAACGCAAGCCTGTCCGATGATGCGCGAAGAGTAGGCTCCCATGGCAGCACAAGCCGATAAAGCTGCACCGGAAGATCGATATTCTTTAGATCCGCTCGCCCGAGCTTGCGCACCTCGAACTCGATCTTGTTCTGAACCTGTCGCGCGACGTCTTCCGACAGACACACGCCCCCAGGTCCCGCGAGGGGTTCGATCCGAGCAGCGATGTTGACGCCGTCCCCATGAACTCGCTCACCCTGAGCGACGACGTCACCGAGGTGAATTCCGATTCGAACAAGGGTTTGGCGGTCGGCGGATTGACTCACGTTGCGCTCATGCAATAGACGCTGGATCTCCGCCGCGCAGTTAACTGCAGCAAGCGCACTAGCAAACTCCACAAAAAAGCCATCACCGACCGCCTCGATCTCGTGGCCGTCGTGGCGCGCGAAGGACTCGCGGAGCAAGGCTCGATGCTCGTCGAGTAGTTCGAGCGCCACGGCTTCGTTCCGCTGGGCCATGGCGCTGTAGCCGACCATGTCGGTGAACATGATCGCTGCCAGTCGGCGCTGCTTGGGGAACTCGTTCGCCATGGGTCATCCACTTGGGATAACGGGCCTGCTTATCCTCTCACAGTCTGGACAGACGATTTCGCCGCATACCGTCTGTCAGCCTCGTCACTGCAGAGCAGCTTCCATTGCTATGGCTTTGTCGAAGCTAATCATCAGCCTCTTGTACTGTTCGCGATCGAGGAAGAGCTTATCCACCATCTCACTGAACATCGTTCGAGAGAGTTTGGGCTCAAGGCGACGAGCTTCCTGCAATGACTGTCGCACCCCGGCCGAGTCACCCATCTCTGCGTACGCGAGTGCCATGTAGGTCGGGGTGGCCCAATGACCTATGACCAAGGCCTCTCGAGCCGCGCCCACCGCCTGTTGGTATTCCTTTCGACGGTAGTGATAGTTGAATTCCGTCCAATAGTTCCACGCCGGGAGCTCACCACCCAGACGTTTGGCCCTCGAGATCAGTTCGGCACTCTGCTCCCAGTCACCAGCATACCCAGTCCACATCGCCATTTCGCAGATCGTTTCGATGTTATTCGGGTTCACGGCCAGCGCGCGTCTTGCCTCCACGCGGTATTGCACAGGATCGCCCTTGTAGTAGTAGGCAAGCGCCAGGACACGGCGTGCAACCTGGTGGTCCGGATCTAGCGATACGGCGCGGTTGAGCACAGACAGTGCAGCATCGATAGA
>CAZFYX010000063.1:0-19583 GCA_964523885.1 uncultured Burkholderiales bacterium
ACGGCGCGGGCAAGAGCACCGTCATCCGCTCCGTGCTCGGCCTCACCCGGCCGCGCGCCGGCAGCATCCGCTTCGAGGATCGCGAGCTCGTCGGCCTCCCCACGCACGCCATCGTCTCGCTCGGAATCGCCTGCATTCCAGAAGGCCGCAAGGTGTTCCCGAAGCTGACCGTGATCGAGAACCTGCGTACCGGCGCGTACCGGGAGCGCAGCAGCGCCGTGATCGCCCAGCGCATCGAGCGCGTCTTCGCGACCTTCCCGCGCCTGCGCGAGCGCGCCGGCCAGCTCGCCGGCACGATGTCGGGCGGCGAGCAGGCCATGCTCTCCATCGGCCGGGGCCTGATGGCCGAGCCGCGGCTGCTGATCATCGACGAGCCCTCGCTCGGGCTGTCGCCGCTGTTCGTGCGCGAGAACTTCCGCGTGATCCGCGAGCTCAACCAGGCCGGCGTCACCATCCTGCTGGTGGAACAGAACGTGAAGCAGACGCTGGCGATCTCGCACGCGGGCTACGTGCTGTCGCAGGGCCGCGTGGTCGCACAGGGCTCGGCCGAGGCGCTGCGAGACAACGTCGAAGTCCAGCGTGCATACTTTGGCTGAGCATCGATCCAGGAGAGCTGCATGATTCCCAGCACCGACGCCGTCGCCCTCACCCAGTCGCTGCTGCGCTTCGAGACCGTCAATCCGCCGGGCAACGAGGACCAGTGCGCGCGCGCGCTCGGCACCGCACTCGAGTCCGCCGGGTTCAAGGTGCGCTATCACAGCTTCGGCCCGGGACGCACCAATCTCCTGGCCGACATCGGCGGACAGTCCGACCGGCTGCCGCTCTGCTTCACCGGCCACATCGACGTCGTGCCGCTGGGTGCGGCGAGGTGGACCAAGGACCCGTTCGCGGGTGAAACCGACGCGGGCCGGATGTACGGGCGCGGCAGCAGCGACATGAAGGCCGGCGTCGCCGCCTTCGTCGCTGCCGCCGTGCGGATGGCACCGCATCTCGAGCGTAGTCCCGGGTTGACCCTGGTGATCACCGCCGGCGAGGAGAACGGCTGCGAAGGCGCCTTCCACCTCCATCGCGACGGCGTGCTGGGACGGGCGGGGGCGGTCGTCGTCGCCGAGCCCACCGCGAACTATCCCTTCGTCGGCCACAAGGGCGCATTCTGGCTGCATGCCGTGGCCAGCGGCGTGACCGCGCACGGGTCCATGCCCGAGAAGGGCGACAACGCCGTCTACAAGGCCGCGCGCGCGGTGTCGAAGCTCCAGTCCTTCCGCTTCGACAATCCGCCGCACGCGCTGATGGGCCAGGCCACGCTCAACGTGGGCACGTTCCACGGCGGCCTCAACATCAACTCGGTGCCCGACCGCGCCACCGTGGGCATCGACATCCGCACCGTTCCTACCGTCGATCACCGCCAGTTGCTGGCCGCGCTCAAGGCCCAGGTCGGACCCGATGTCGAGCTGGAGACGATCATCGACCTGGAGAGTGTCTACACCGATCCCGATGTGCCGTGGATGCAGAGCGTGTTCGACGTGATGACACCCATCCTCGGCGCGCGCCCCGCGCCCCGTTCCGCGACGTATTTCACCGACGCAGCCGCACTGAACCTCGCGTACCGCAATCCTCCGACCGTGATCCTGGGCCCGGGCGAGCCGCAGATGGCGCACCAGACCGACGAATACTGCGTGGTCGAGCGCATCGGCCAGTCGGTGTGTGCGTACGAGGAGATCATCCGGCGCTGGTGTCTGGCCTGATGCACTCATGAGCGGCGAAGCGTCCGCGCTGCCCTTCAGCCGCGCGAGCGCGGCGCAGCGCATTGCAGGGCTGCTCGATCAAACTCCGGCCGGCAGCCCGGCGGCTCATGGCCGCCTGCTCATCGTACGGGGCTCGCTGGAAGGCCGTCGCGTCCACGTGGCAGCGAGCGATCCGTCGAGCGCGCATGGTGCGATCGGAGTGGAGGAATCGGACGCACTGGCAGGATTGCTGGGCCGGGCGCAAGCTGGTCGGGAACCCGTGCTGTTGCTGCTCGACTCCGCCGGCGCCAACGTCGAACAGGGCCTCGCCGCACTGGGTGCCTTCCGTCGCCTGTTCCGCGCGCTGCTCGAGGCGCGCGCCGCTGGAGTGCCGCTGCTCGCGCTGCTCGGTCGCCACTGCTTCGGCGGCGCAAGCATGCTGGCCTGCGCGTGTCACCGGCGCAGCTACCTCGCCCAGACGCGCCTGGCGACTTCCGGCCCCGGCGTGATCGAGACCGCAGCCGGTGCGGCGGAGCTCGACGCTTCCGACCAGGCCGCGGTGACACGGCTCATGGGCAGTGCAGCGCGGGTGGCGCTGCATCCGGAAGACGGCGTGCGCAACGACAGTATCGCGGCAGCACGCACGGCTGCCATCGATTGGCTGCGTCAAGGAGTGACCAGCGAGGACCCGGGCGTGCGTCATGCCCGCCTCGGCCAGCGCCTGCGCGACGCAGCGATCGAGCTGCCGTCCGACGCCGGCATCGAGGCCGTGGGCCTGCAGTCGCTGCACGCGCTGCTGCCGCGCGGCTATGAGCCCCATGTCCAGGGCAACCTGTTCTGCGCCTTGCCGGCTGCGGGCTCCGGCCGCGCCGCATTCGTCGGCGCCCTCGGCGGATCGCCGATCGGTGCACCCGACTGCTGGTTGCTGGCCGACTGGGTGCTGGGGATGGCGTCCACCCATCCGCGCAGTCCGATCGTGCTGGTGCTCGATGCGCAAGGCCATGCCGCCCGCGTGCGCGACGAGCGAATGCTGCTGTCGGACTACCTAGTCCACCTAAGCCTCGCGATCGCGCACGCCACCGGACTGGGTCACCGCGTGGTTCTCTGGATCCCGGGCGCAGCGTCGGGTGCCTCCTATGTGGCCTTCGCGGCGCCCGCGGAGCGGGTCTCCGCGCTGCCATCGGCGCGAATCGCGGTCTTGCCCAGCGGCGCGGTGCAACGGATACTCGGCGCTCGGGCGCAAGCCACGAGCGAAGACTGGTTCACGACCGGCGTCGCCGATGCCCTGCTCGACTCGCGCCTGGCTGCCTATCACACGAACCCCGGAGACGCGTCGTGAGCGACAACCTCTACAGCCACATCGAGCGCGCCATGCCGGACGAGCGTTCTAGTGCAGTGCTGACCACCGACGCCGGCCGCATCTGCACCTGGCGCGAGCTCGATGAGCAGAGCGCACGCCTCGCGCGGCTGCTGCTCGGCCTGGGCCTGGAGCGGGGCGCCCGCGTCGCCGTACAGGTCGAGAAATCGCCGGAGTCGCTGTTCCTGTACCTCGCCTGCCTGCGTGCCGGGCTCGCCTACCTGCCATTGAATATCGCCTACCAGCAGGCCGAGCTCGAGTACTTTCTCGGAGATGCCCAGCCCGGTGTGGTGGTTTGCCGCCCCGGCGCCGGCTCGCAGATCGCTGCGCTCGCCGGCAGCAGCACGCAGGTCTTCACGCTGGATGCGCAGGGTCGCGGCACGCTGATCGATGCCGCCGCGGCTCAGGAACCGCATGCGCCCGTGGCGCCGGTGCGCAGCGACGACCTCGCGGCCATCATCTACACCTCCGGCACGACCGGCCGGTCCAAGGGCGCCATGGTGACGCACGGCAACCTGGCGAGCAACGGGCGGGTGCTGGTGAACTACTGGGGGTTCGACCGCAACGACGTGCTGCTGCATGCGCTGCCGATGTTCCACGTGCACGACCTGTTCGTGGCCAACCACTGCGCACTGCTGTCCGGCGCGAGCATGCGCTGGCACGCACGCTTCGATGCGAAGCTGGTGCTGCGCGACCTGCCGGAAGCGACCGTGCTGATGGGCGTTCCCACCTTCTACACCCGCCTGCTCGACGAGCCGGAGCTCACCCGCGACCGCTGCGCCCGCGTGCGGCTGTTCATCTCCGGCTCGGCGCCGCTGCAGCTCGACACCTTCCAGCGCTTCGAGCAGCGCATCGGCCAGCGCATCCTCGAGCGCTACGGCATGTCCGAGGCCGGCATGATCACCTCCAATCCGCTGCGCGGCGAGCGCAGGGCCGGCAGCGTGGGGCTGCCCTTGCCCGGCAACGAAGTGCGCATCGCCACCGAGCGCGACGTGCCGCTCGCGCGGGGCGAAGTCGGCGGCATCCAGATCCGCGGGCCGAACGTGTTCAAGGGATACTGGCGCATGCCGGAGAAGACCCGCGAGGAGTTCACCGCGGACGGATGGTTTCGCACCGGTGACGTCGGCGCCTTCGACACGGAAGGCTACCTCTCGATCGTCGGCCGGGCGAAGGATCTCATCATCACCGGCGGCTACAATGTGTACCCGAAGGAGATCGAGCTGGTCCTCGACGCACTGCCCGGGGTGCAGGAATCGGCCGTCTTCGGCGTGCCGCATCCCGACTTCGGCGAGGCCGTGACCGCCGTGGTCGTGCCGCTGCCAGGTGCCACGCTGTCCGAACCCGCGCTCGTGCAGCACCTGAAGACGCAGATCGCCAACTACAAGGTGCCCAAGCGGGTGCTGGTCGTGCCCGAACTGCCGCGCAATGCAATGGGCAAGGTGCAGAAGAACGTTCTGCGCACGACCTACGCAGCCTCCGCCTGAGCAGGCCGTCCTTTCCGCCAACCATCGAACGCGGAACCATCCGCGCGCCATCCGTCACCTCGAAAGGGAGAGCAACCAGATGAACCGCACCAGACGTGTTTCGATTCTCGCAGCGCTGCTGCTCGGCGCCAGCGCGGGCCCGGCCATGGCGCAGAAGTCCGACGACCTGGTCAAGGCGAACCAGAACGCCAGGGAGTGGATGCTGTACGGGCGTACCTACGACAACCAGCGCTTCAGCCCGCTCACGCAGGTCAGCCCAGGCAACGTCGCCTCGCTGCGGCCGGTGTGGGCGGCCTCCCTGGGCTCGCTCGACGGGGTCGAGGCCACGCCCCTGGTGAAGGATGGCGTGCTCTATGTCACCGGCGCCTATTCGCATGTCTTTGCGTTCGACGCGCGCAACGGCCAGCGCCTGTGGCACTGGGCCCCGGAGTATGCCGCCGAGCTCGGCACCGTCCTGTGCTGCGGGCCGGTGAACCGCGGCGTGGCGATCCTCGACGACCTGGTCTATGTCCTCACCCTCGACGCGCGCGTGGTCGCGCTGCAGAAGGACAGCGGCAAGGTCGTGTGGGAGAAGCCGATCGACGACTGGAAGCGAGGCGTGTCGGCCACCGGCGCACCGATGATCGTGAAGGACAAGGTGATCGTCGGCATTGCGGGCGGCGAGTACGGCGTGCGCGGCTATCTGCGTGCGTACGACGCGAAGAGCGGCGCGGTGGCGTGGACGACCTACACCGTGCCGGAGCCCGGCCAGCCGGGCGCTGACACCTGGCCCGGCGATACCTGGAAGACCGGCGGCGGCGCAACGTGGCAGTCCGGTGCCTACGATCCGCAGTTGAACCTGCTCTACTGGGGCACGGGCAATCCGGGCTCGTGGAACTCGGACCTGCGCAAGGGCGACAACAAGTGGACTGCGTCCCTGCTCGCGCTCGATCCCGACAGCGGTGCGATCAAGTGGGGCTTCCAGTACACGCCCAACGACGGCTGGGACTACGACGGCAACAACGCCCCGATCCTGGCCGACATCAAGCTGGACGGCAAGCTCGTGAAGGCGGCCCTGCAGTCCAACCGCAACGGCTACTTCTACGTGCTCGACCGCACCAATGGCAAGTTCCTGTTCGCGGTGCCCACCGTGGAGGGAATCAACTGGACCACGGGCCTCGATCCCAAGACCGGCCGTCCGACCGTGAACGAGGCCATGCGTCCGCTCACCGACGGCAAGACCGTCATCCCGATCGTGCCCGGGCTCGAGGGCGGCACCAACTGGTTCCCGATGTCGTTCAACCCCGAGATGGGGGTGGCGTTCATCCCGACCAACCAGTGGGCCATGGGGCTCACCGGTTACAAGCCGGAGGACATCAAGTACGAGCCCGGCAAGGTCTACATGGGCATGGACTACAAGATGTACCGGACCGGGGAGAAGACCGGCCGCATCAAGGCCTTCGACGTCGTGAAGCGCAAGTGGCTGTGGGAGATCAGCAGTCCCCTGCCGGTGTTCGCCGGCGTGCTGACCACGCGCAGCGGCCTGGTGTTCAGCGGCGATCAGCTCGGCTTCTTCTTCGCCGCCGATGCCCGCAGCGGCAAGCTGCTGTGGCAGTTCCAGACCGGCTCCGCCATCAATGCCTCGCCGATCACCTACGAGATCGCGGGCAAGCAGTACGTGGCCATCCTGTCCGGGCTCGGTGGCGACCCGAGCTTCTACTTCAAGGGCCCCAAGGGCGGCATGCTGTGGGTGTTCGCGCTGACCAATCTCACCGTCGAGCAGTCCGGACTCGGTACCTGGAAGGTCGAGGACGTCCCCGATGCGCTCAATCCGCTTCCCGCGGCCAAGTGATCGGCTGCGCAAGCGCGACGGGTCGGCTGGCATGAGCGTCGCCCCGGCCGCGCGGGGGGCCGCGGCAGTCCTCGCCACGGGCTACCTGCTGCCGGCGCTGGTGCTGGCGCAAGCCCATCAGCCCCCGAAGGTCGAGGTGGACGACTACGTCTGGCAGCACGAGAGCAATCCCTACAGCGGCGACCCCGACGCGGTCACCAAGGGGCGCCGCCTGTACCGCAGCACATGCTACATCTGCCATCTCGACAGCGGCGGCCGCGGGCCGGACCTGCGCAAGACCCGCCTCAAGGGGCAGGATTTCATCCGCGTGGTGGTCAAGGGCCGCAAGGGCACACAGATGCCCGCGTGGCAGGGCAAGCTGACCGAGGACGAGATGTGGATGATCCTCACCTTCCTCGAGGCGCCGCGCGATTGACGGGCCGCCGGGCGCCTACAGCAGCGTCCAGAACATCTTGGTCGCCAGCAGGAACAGGATCACGGCGAAGACGCGCTTGAGCACGGGCACGGGCAGGCGGTGCGCGGCCCGTGCCCCGAACGGCACGGTCACGAACGTGCCGAGCACGATGCCGACCAGCGCCGGCATGTAGACGTAGCCGATACTCAACCCAGGCAGGTGCTCGGAGTCGAGCCCGGTGGCGATGTACCCGACCGTGCCCGCCACTGCGATGGGCAGCCCGAGCGCAGCGGACGTGCCGATCGCGTTGCGCATGGGAACGTTGCACATGGTCATCAGCGGGATGGTGAGCACGCCGCCGCCGGCGCCCACCAGGCTGGAGATCAATCCGATCACGCCGCCGGCCGCCGTCATGCCGGCTCGCCCCGGAAGCTGGCGGCTCGCATGCGGCTTGCGCTCCCGCCACATCTGCACCGCCGAGTAGTACACGAACGCGGTGAAGAAGATCGCCAGGTACCGCGAGGGCATCAGGTCGGCGAATACCGTGCCGAGCAGGGTGCCGACGATGATCCCGAACAGCGATCGCCGCACGATGTCCCAGCGTACCGCGCCGTGCAGGTGGTGCGCGCGCGCACTCGACAGCGAGGTGAACACGATCGAGGTGATCGACGTTCCCAGGGCCAGGTGCAGGAGGTGATCCGGGGGAAAGCCCTGCGCGCCGAACATGAAGACCAGCGCGGTGACGAGCATCAGCCCGCCACCTATTCCCAGCAGTCCGGCGAAGAAGCCGACCACCAGGCCGACCAGCAGGTATGCAAGCCACCACCAGGGCATCGGCAGCCGCGCGTCCTAGAGCAGGGTCTCGATGAATGCCCACTCCTGTGCGGACACGGGCGTGATGGACAGCCGGTTGCCGCGCTGCACGAGGCGCATGTCGGCCAGCGCGCGCTGGCCGCGCAGCTCCTGGATCGCGACCAGCCGCGTCTTGCGCACCAGCGTCACGTCCACGTTGACCCAGCGCGGCTGCGCGGGCGTGGACTTCGGGTCGAAGTACTCGCTCTCGGGGTCGAACTGGGTGGCGTCCGGATAGGCCAGGCGCGACACGCGGATGATCCCGGCGATGCCGGGCTCCGGGCAACTCGAGTGATAGAAGAACGCCAGGTCGTCCACCCGCATGTCGTCGCGCATGAAGTTGCGGGCCTGGTAGTTGCGCACGCCCCACCACGCGGTGGTCTTGCGCGGCGCACGGGCCAGGTCGTCGATTCCGAAGACGTCGGGCTCGGATTTCATCAGCCAGTGGCGCATGGATTGGAGATCCGCAAAACAAAACGAGCGGCTCGCGCCGCTCGTTTCTCCCCCGATAGGGCCCCCGCGAATGCCGCCAGGCTGGCATCTTGAACCGGAGGTTCAAGGTGGTCGCTTTCCGAGCGCATCAGGCGCTTCCGCGAGGGACGCGCACAACAGCACTACTATCAGGCCGCAACCAAGGCTACCAACATTGGTTCAAAGAATTTACAGCCTAAACGAACACCGCAGGGGTGGAACATGCACGGCGCCGCGACGCCGTGACTAGAACAGCTTGTCCTGCGCGGACATCGCCTCGTCGATCGAAGCCGCCATCTGCCGCATTCTACGCTTAAAGGAACCCATGTCAAAACCATCGGACAGGCGCAGCGTGAGCAGGTCGTGGGTGATGTTGAGCGCGGCCATGATCGCGATCCGCTCGTGGCCCACCACCTTGCCGGCGTCGCGGATCTCGCGCATCTTCGCGTCGAGGTAGTCCACCGCTTGGCGCACCTGCGCCTCCTCTTCCGGTGTGCAGGCGATGCGGAAGGCGCGTCCCAGGATGGAGACCTCCACCCCGGCGCCGTCGGGCGCGTGCGTTATTGCCCGTCTTCCGGGATTCGGCTGAGCAGGCCCTCCAGCCGGTGCCGAGCCCCCTCGATCTTCTCCGTCAGCTGCTTGTTGTGGTTCTGGGTCGCGACCAGCTGCTGGCGCAGCTCGCTGTTGTCGTTGCGTAGACGGTGGCATAGCTGTACGAGCTGGGTGAGTTTTGCCTCGAGGGTGTCGAGCTCGGCTTCCATCGGCACACTATAGTGACGGGAATCTTCGCCCGTCAACTGTACTCCTACCCGGGCGAGCCTGCTGCGCCTGCGGGCGCTGCTGCAGGCGGCACGCCGCTCGTGCGCTCAGCAAACTACGGCTGCGGAGCGCTCCGCTTGAGGAGTTTCGGCGGCGCCCGGAAGCCACCCGGCGCGGCCGTGGCCGATGCTAGAATCGGTTGGCACCGCGCGCGTTGCGATGCATGCAGCATGCCGGATCAGGGGCTTTGGGCGGCAGCGACGGTGACCCAGAAAAACTCTCCGAGGAGACTGACAATGGCAATGCGTACCTGCATGACGATCCTTGCCTCGGCGCTGGTAGGCGCCTCGCTCGCAGCGGCGCCAGCCCAGGCCAGGGTGGAGAAGCTCGGCAAGGGAGAAGGCGCGGTGGACATCGTGGCCTGGCCCGGCTATATCGAGCGGGGCGAGACCGACAAGGCCTACGACTGGGTCACCGGGTTCGAGAAGGCGACGGGTTGCAAGGTCAACGTGAAGACCGCCAACACGTCGGATGAGATGGTCGCCTTGATGAACGAAGGGGGATTCGACCTGGTGACCGCCTCGGGCGACGCCAGCCTGCGCCTGATCTCCGGCGGCAGGGTGCAGGAAGTGAACACCAAGCTCATCCCCAGCTACGGCAAGGTCGACAAGCGCCTGCAGCAGGCCCCCTGGCACTACGTCAATGGCAAGCACTATGGCGTGCCCTACCAGTGGGGCTACAACGTGCTGGCCTACAGCACCAAGGTCTTCCCCACCCCGCCGAAGAGCTGGGAAGTGGTGTTCAAGGAGATGACGCTGCCCGATGGCAAGTCGAACAAGGGACGCGTGCAGGCCTTCGACGGGCCGATCTACATCGCGGATGCCGCGCTCTACCTCATGAAGGCGCAGCCGGAGCTGGGCATCAAGAACCCGTACGAGCTGGACGAGAAGCAGTACAAGGCCGCGCTCGACCTGCTGCGGGGGCAGCGCAAGCTGGTCGCGCGCTACTGGCACGACGCGATGATCCAGGTCGACGACTTCAAGAACGAGGGCGTGGTGGCCTCCTCGGCGTGGGGCTTCCAGGTCAACCTGCTGCAATCGGAGAAGCAGCCCATCGGTAGCACGGTGCCGGTGGAAGGGGCGACCGGCTGGGCCGACACCACCATGATGCATGCCAACGCCAAGCATCCGAACTGCGCGTACATGTGGATGGAGCACTCGCTGAACGCGAAGCTGCAGGGGGACCTGGCGGCCTGGTTCGGCTCGGTGCCGGTGAACACCGCGGCGTGCAAGGGCAACGCCCTGCTCGGCGACGACGGCTGCGCGAAGAACGGGCTGAACGACTTCGACCGCATCTGGTTCTGGCGCACCCCGGTGGCCAGCTGCAGCGGCGGGCGGACCTGCGTGCCGTACTATCGCTGGGTGACGGACTACATCGCCATCCTCGGCGGCCGCTGATCTCTCGCACGGGCCGGGCGCCTGCCCGGCCCGTTGCCCGCATGGCTTCCGTTCCCCCTGCAGTCCGGTTCGACGCGGTCTCCAGACGCTTCGGCGATGTGCGCGCTGTCGACGGGCTGACCTTCGACATCGCCGAGGGAGAGTTCTTCTCCCTGCTCGGCCCGTCCGGCTCGGGCAAGACCACCTGCCTGCGCCTGATCGCCGGATTCGAGCAGCCCGACGAGGGCCGCATCGAGGTGCACGGGATCAACGTCGCCGGGGTGCCGCCATATGCGCGCGACGTGAACACGGTGTTCCAGGACTACGCGCTGTTCCCGCACATGAGCGTGGGCGAGAACGTCGAGTACGGCCTGATGATCCGCCGTGTTGCGCCCGCGGAGCGGCGCAGACGCTCCGACGAGATGCTCGAGCTGGTCAAGCTCGGCGGCTACCGCAACCGCAAGCCGGCCCAGCTTTCCGGGGGCCAGCGGCAGCGCGTGGCGCTCGCACGCGCGCTGATCAACCGGCCGCGCGTGCTGCTCCTCGACGAGCCGCTTGGTGCGCTCGACCTGAAGCTGCGCGAGCAGATGCAGGTCGAGCTCAAGGCGCTGCAGCGCCAGCTCGGCGTCAGCTTCATCTACGTCACCCACGACCAGGGCGAGGCGCTGTCGATGAGTGACCGGCTCGCGGTGTTCAGCCACGGGCGTATCGAGCAGATCGGGTCGCCGGCCCGGATCTACGAGCACCCCGCCACCGCCTTCGTCGCCGGCTTCGTTGGGGCTTCCAATGTCTGCGACGGTGAACTCGCGCAGCGCCTGGCAGGATCTCCTGCGCCGTTCGCCATCCGGCCCGAGAAGATCCGCTTCTGCCATCCGGGGGAGGCAGCGCCGGACGGCTGCGTGCAGGTGGACGGCCGGGTCGAATCCCTGGTGTACCTGGGGGTGGCGACGCGCTATGCGGTGGCGCTGGACGGCGGCGGTACGCTCACCGTCCTCAACCAGAACGCCGACGATCGCGATGCCGGGCCCGCCGCAGGCGATGGGGTGCGGCTGCGCTGGATGCTCCGCCACCAGCAGCCGCTGTCACCGGCAGACCAATGACGGCCGCCGCGGCGCCGCTGCCCGCCGACGGTCCGCTGCAGCGGCTGTCCAGCGCGCTGTACCTGCATCCGCGCCTGCTGCTGTTCCTGCTGCTGACCCCGCCGCTGCTCTGGCTGGGCGTCATCTACCTCGGTTCGCTGTTCGCGCTGCTGGCACAGAGCTTCTTCTACGTCGACCAGTTCTCCGGCGTGGTGGTGCGCGAGTTCTCGCTCGCCACCTACCGCGACCTGCTCACCCTGGCGAACTTCGACATCGTGCTGCGCACCGTCGCGATGGCGGCTGCCGTGACCCTCGCGGCCGCGGCACTGGCATTCCCGCTCGCCTACTACATGGTGCGGTACGCGGGTACGCGCATGAAGGCCGTGCTCTACCTCGGCGTGATGCTGCCGCTGTGGTCGAGCTACCTGGTGCGCGTGTACTCCTGGAAGCTGATCCTGGCCAAGGAGGGCATCGTCACCTGGATCGCGCAGCAGCTGCACCTGACCTGGCTCCTCGAAGCGGTACTGGCGCTGCCCGTCGTCGGCGGGCCGTCGCTGTCGACGTCCTACGTCGGGACGTTCCTGGTGTTCCTGTACGTGTGGCTGCCGTTCATGATCCTTCCCATCGTCGCCGCGCTGGAGCGGGTCCCGCGCACGCTGATCGAGGCGTCGGCCGACCTGGGTGCGAATCCCGGCCAGACCTTCCGCAAGGTGCTCTGGCCGCTCGCGCTGCCGGGCGTGGTCGCGGGCTCGATCTTCACCTTCTCGCTCACGCTGGGCGACTACATCATTCCGCAGATCGTCGGCACGTCGGAGCCGTTCATCGGGCAGGCGGTCTACCGCCACCAGGGCACCGCCGGCAACATCCCGATGGCCGCTGCGCTGACCGTGGTGCCGGTGGTGATCATGATGGTCTACCTCGGCATCGCCCGTCGGCTGGGGGCCTTCGATGCGCTCTAGCGACGGCTCGGGGTGGCCGCTGCGCCTGGGTGCGGGCGCGACCATCCTGTTCCTGCACGTGCCGCTCGCCTTCATCGTGCTGTATGCCTTCAGCACCGACGCGAAGACCTTCGTGTTCCCGCCGCCGGGGCTCACGACGAAGTGGTTCGGCATCGCGTTCGAGCGCGAGGACATCCGCGCCGCGCTGCTGCTCTCGCTGAAGGTGGCCGCGATGTCCACGCTGGTTGCGATGGTGCTTGGCACCCTCGCGGCGGCGGCCGTGTGGCGCTCGCGCTTCTTCGGCCGCGAGGCGATCTCGCTGCTGCTGATCCTGCCCATCGCTCTGCCCGGGATCATCACCGGGATCAGCCTGCGCAGCGCGATCGGATTGCTGGAGATCCCGTTCAGCATCTGGACCATCGTGATCGGCCACGCCACCTTCTGCGTGGTGGTGGTGTACAACAACGTGCTCGCCCGCTTCCGGCGCACGGCGTTCTCGCAGATCGAGGCCAGCATGGACCTGGGCGCCGACGGCTTCCAGACCTTCCGCTACGTCGTGCTGCCCAACATCGCGACGGCGCTGCTCGCGGGCGGGATGCTGGCCTTCGCGCTATCCTTCGACGAGGTGATCGTGACCACCTTCACCGCCGGCCAGCAGAGCACCCTGCCGATCTGGATGCTGACCGAGCTGGTGCGGCCCCGGCAGCGGCCGGTGACCAACGTCGTCGCCGTCTTCGTCATCGTGGTGACCTTCATTCCGATCCTCGCCGCCTTCTACCTCACGCGCGACACGCAAGAGGTGGCGGGCAGCGGCAAGTGAGCCACCCTCTCAGGAGAGCGACCATGCTGCACACCGATCTGCTTGTCGGCGCCGACTTCGTCCGCGGAGCGGGCGAGGAGGAGACCATCATCAACCCGGCGACCGGCCAGCCCATCACGAGGGTCGGGGAGGCCAGCGCGGAGCAGGTCGATCTGGCCGTGCGCGCGGCGCAGAAGGCGTTCAGGACCTGGGGCCAGACCACGCCCCAGGAGCGCTCGCTGCTGCTGCTCAAGCTCGCCGACCGCATCGAGCAGGAAGCCGGCGCCTTCGCCGAGCTGGAATCGCTCAACTGCGGCAAGCCGCGCGTGCGCGTGCTCAACGACGAGATGCCGGCGATCGTCGACTGCTTCCGCTTCTTCGCCGCCGCGGCGCGCTGCCTGCCGGGCAGCAACACGGACGAATACCTGCCCAACCACACCAGCATGATCCGGCGCGACCCGATCGGCGTGGTGGCGCAGATCGCGCCCTGGAACTATCCGCTGATGATGGCGGCCTGGAAGATCGCGCCGGTGCTGGCGGCGGGCAATACCGTGGTGATCAAACCCTCCGAGCAGACCCCGCTCACCACGCTGAAGCTGGCGCGGCTGTGCGCCGAGATCTATCCGCCCGGCGTGGTGAACGTGATCACCGGGCGCGGGCCGAGCGTCGGGTCGCCGCTCATCAACCACCCCGGCGTGCGGATGGTTTCGGTGACCGGCAGCGTCGCGACCGGGCAGAAGGTGATCGAAGCCGCGGTCGCCAGCGTGAAGCGCACCCATCTGGAGCTCGGCGGCAAGGCACCGGTGATCGTGTTCGACGACGCCGACCTGGATGCGGTCGTGGCCGGCATCCGCATGGGCGGCTTCTACAACGCGGGCCAGGACTGCACCGCGGCCTGCCGGGTGTACGCGTCGGCCGGGATCTACGACAAGCTGGTCGCCGACCTGGGCAGCGCCGTGAGCTCGATCAAGTTCGGGGCGCCGGAGAACGACGAGACCGAGATCGGGCCGCTCATCACCGGCAAGCACCGCGAGCGCGTGTCCGGCTTCGTCGAGCGCGCGCTCGCGGTGCGGCATATCGAGCTGGTTACCGGCGGCAAGGCTGGGACGGGCGGCGGGTTCTTCTACCAGCCCACCCTGCTGGCGGGTGCACTGCAGACCGATGAAGTGGTGCGCAAGGAGGTGTTCGGACCGGTCGTTTCGGTCACCCGCTTCGACGACACCGAGCAGGCCATCGAGTGGGCCAACGATTCCGACTACGGCCTGGCCTCCTCGGTGTGGACCACGGATGTGCGCAAGGCCATGAAGGTCGCCAGCCGCCTCGAGTACGGCTGCACCTGGGTCAACACCCACTTCACCCTGGTCAACGAGATGCCGCACGGCGGCGTGAAGATGTCCGGCTACGGCAAGGACATGTCCCTTTACGGCCTGGAGGACTACACGGTGGTGCGGCACGTGATGGTGAACTTTGGATAATCGCTGCATCGCCCGGCGTCCTTCCCGGCGCCCTGCTAAGGTGCCGGCATGACCAGCACCCGGCTCTACCTGCGCCTGCTCGGCTACGTGCGGCCCTACTGGCGCATGTTCCTGCTGTCGGTGCTGGGCATGGCGATCTCGGCCGGCACCGAGGTGGCCCTGCCGGCCGCGGCCAAGCCGTTCCTCGACGGGACCTTCGTGCACCGCGATCCGACGCTCATGCGCTGGGTGCCGGTCCTGGTCGTCCTGCTGTTCCTGGTGCGCGGCCTGGGCACGTTCATGGGCGCCTACGGCAGCGCGTGGGTCGGGCAGCGGGTGGTGATGGACCTGCGCATCCGCATGTTCGAGCGGCTGCTCACGCTGCCGCAGCGCTTCTACGGCGACACCGTCAGCGGCAGGCTCATCTCCAAGTTCACCTTCGACGTCACCCAGGTCTCGACCGCCGTGACCACCGCGGTGACCGTGACCATCCGCGACTCCATGAGCGTGGCCGGCCTGCTCGGCTACCTGCTCTGGCTCAACTGGCAGCTCACCCTCATCACCTTCGCCACCATCCCGCCGATCGCCTTCGCCATCCGCATCTTCAACCGCAGGTTGCGCGGGCTCACCCGCAAGACGCAGCGCGCGATGGGCGAGATCACCCAGGTGCTGCAGGAGGGGATCGAGGGCCAGAAGGTGATCAAGGTCTTCGGCGGCCAGGCCTACGAGCAGGGCCGCTTCGATCGCAGCGCCGCCCAGTTCCGGCAGCTGCGCATGAAGGAGCAGATCGCCGCGGCGCTCAACATGCCGATCGTGCAGCTGTTCGCCTCGATCGCCGTGGCGGTGGTGATCCACCAGGTCACCCTGGACGTGCGGGCCGATCGGACCACGGTGGGCGGCTTCGTGT
The DNA here is from genome assembly GCA_964523885.1 of uncultured Burkholderiales bacterium. Lineage (GTDB taxonomy): Bacteria > Pseudomonadota > Gammaproteobacteria > Burkholderiales > SHXO01 > SHXO01. The sequence goes on from CAZFYX010000063.1 coordinate 15,486, forward strand.
CGTTCATCACCGCCATGCTGCTGGTGCTGGCCCCGCTGAAGCGGCTGACCAGCGTGAGCGAGCACATGCAGCGCGGCCTGTCGGCCGCGGAGAGCGTGTTCGCGCTGCTCGACGAGCCGCCCGAGGATGACCGCGGCCGCGTCGAGCTCGGCCGCTCCCGCGGCGAGGTGCGGCTGGACTCGGTGACGTTCCAGTATCCCGGGACCGAACGGCCGGCGCTGCGCAACGTGTCGCTGCACGTTGCGGCGGGCGAAACCGTCGCGCTGGTGGGCCAGTCGGGCAGCGGCAAGACCACACTCGCCAACTTGATCCCGCGCTTCTACCATCCGGGCGCCGGCCGCATCCTGGTGGACGGCCACGACATCGAGGACATCCGCCTGGCGAGCCTGCGCGCCAACGTCGGGCTGGTGAGCCAGGACGTCACCCTGTTCAACGACACCATCGCGGCCAACATCGCCTACGGTGCACGCGCGGACGCCTCCGAGGAGGAGATCGTGGCAGCGGCCAAGGCGGCGCACGCCTGGGAGTTCATCGCCGCGCTGCCCGAGGGGATGAACACGCTGGTGGGCGAGAACGGGGTGAAGCTTTCGGGCGGCCAGCGGCAGCGACTGGCCATCGCGCGCACCCTGCTCAAGAACGCCCCGATCCTGGTGCTGGACGAGGCCACCTCCGCGCTCGACACCGAATCGGAGCGCCAGGTCCAGCGCGGCCTGGACGCGCTGATGCAGGGTCGCACCACCATCGTGATCGCGCACCGCCTGTCCACCATCGAGAAGGCGGATCGCATCGTGGTGCTCGAGCGCGGCGAGATCGCCGAGATCGGCTCGCACGCCGAGCTGCTCGCCCGCGACGGGATCTACGCGCGGCTGTACCGGTTGCAGTTCGCTGGCGGCAGCGTGGAGGGAAGCGTGGCTTGATTCTCTGTCGCTACTTCTACTTCGTAACCGAGATCAACACAGAGGGCACAGAGGTACACGGAGGAAAGACAGAACTTCAACGGCGATGGAAGATGGAAGCGCCCGCCTCGCCGCTCTAGTTCGCGGCGCGTCTGCGCCCAGGCACGCGCGTCGTTCGGGTTTTCCTCGGTGTACCTCTGTGCCCTCTGTGTCCAACGAGGTTGGAAGTACGCTCTAGTGCGCCCGCTCCCAGTTCGGCCCCACGCCGACGTCCACCACCAGCGGCACGTCCAGCTTCGCGACGCGCGTCATCAGCTGCGGCAGCGCAGTCCTCACGGCCTCCAGCTCCGCATCGGGGACCTCCAGCACCAGCTCGTCGTGGACCTGCAGGATCAGGCGTGACTGCAGGCGCTCTCGCGCCAGCCACCGGTGCACCTCGATCATCGCCAGCTTGACGATGTCGGCCGCCGTGCCCTGCATCGGCGCATTGATCGCCGCACGTTCGGCGCCCATGCGCCGCTGGTTGTTGGCCGCGCGGATCTCAGGCATGTACAGGCGGCGCCCGAATACCGTCTCGACATAGCCGCGCTCGCGGGCGTCCTGGCGCGCCTGGTCCATGTATCCCTTTACCCCCGGATAGCGCGCGAAGTAGCGCTCCATGTACTGCTGCGCGGCGCCCCGCTCGATGCCGAGGTTGGACGCCAGCCCGAACGCCGACATCCCGTAGATCAGTCCGAAGTTGATCGTCTTCGCATAGCGGCGCTGCTCGGCGGACACCGCGTCGGGCTCGAGGTTGAAGATCTCGGCTGCGGTACGCCGGTGCACGTCCTCCCCGGTCTGGAACGCCGCGACCAGGGTCGCGTCGTGCGACAGGTGCGCCATGATCCGCAGCTCGATCTGCGAATAGTCCGCCGACACGAGGTGATGTCCGGGCGCGGCGATGAACGCCTCGCGGATGCGCCGCCCCTCCGCGTTGCGGATCGGGATGTTCTGCAGGTTGGGCTCGTTGCTGGACAGCCGCCCGGTGACCGCGGTGGTCTGGTTGAAGGTCGTGTGCACGCGCCCGGTGCGCGGGTTCACCATGCGCGGCAGCTTGTCGGTGTAGGTCGACTTGAGCTTCGCCAGCGCGCGGTAGTCGAGGATCAGCCGGGCGACGGGGTAGTCGAGCGCGAGCTCCTGCAGCACCTCCTCGTCCGTGCGCGGCTGCCCGGTCGGTGTCTTCCTGGTCGGCTTGATGCCGAGCTTCTCGAACAGGATCTCCTGGATCTGGCGCGGCGAGTTCAGGTTGAACGGCTGGCCAGCGACCTCCTTGGCCTGCTGCTCCACCTCCAGCATGCGCCGCCCCAGCTCCGCGCCCTGCTGCGCCAGCAGCGCCGAGTCGATCAGCACCCCGGCGCGCTCGATGTCGAACAGCACCTGCATCAGCGGCACCTCGATGCGGTGGTAGACGCCGGAGAGCTTGTCGTCGGCCTGGATGCCCGGATACTGCACGTGGTGCAGCTGCAGCGTGACGTCCGCGTCCTCGGCGGAATATTCCGTCGCGCGCTCCACGCTGACCTGGTCGAAGCCGATCTGGCTCGCGCCCTTCCCCGCGACCTCCTCGAAGGCGATCGTCTTCACGCCGAGATGGCGCAGCGCCAGGTTGTCCATGTCGTGCGGCTTGTGGCTTTCCAGCACGTACGACTCCAGCAGCGTGTCGTGCGCGACGCCCGCCAGCCGGATGCCGTGGTTGGCCAGCACATGCATGTCGTACTTGAGGTTCTGGCCCAGCTTCGCGCGCTGCGGGTTCTCCAGCCATGGCTTGATGCTGGCGAGCACCGCCGTCAGGTCGAGCTGGTCGGGCGCGCCGGCATAGCGGTGCGCGAGCGGCACGTACGCGGCGGCGCCCGGTTCCACCGCCAGAGAGAAGCCGACGATCTGCGCCTGCATCGGCTCCAGGCTGGTGGTTTCGGTGTCGAAGGAGACGAGTTCCGCGGCGTCGATGCGGGCCAGCCACGCGTCCAGCGCGGACGCCGTCAGCACCGTCTCGTAGGCCCGTGTCGTGACCGGCTTGAAATCGCCATGCCTCGCCACGGGTGGCGGCTCCGGGGCCGAGGGCGCAGCGCCGAGCGTCGCGCCGCCGGTTTCCTCCACCTCGCGCAGCCAGGTCCGGAAGCCGAAGCGCCGGAACAGCGCCGCCAGCGCGGCGGTGTCGAGCGGCTGCGGATGCAGGTCTTCCAGCTTCACCGGAAGCGCGACATCCGTCTTGACCGTCAGCAGTTCGCGCGCCTTCGGCAGCCAGTCCACCACCTTGCGCAGGTTGTCGCCGACGACGCCGGTGATCTTGTCCGCGTTCGCCAGCACGCCCTCGAGCGAACCGTACTGGGTGATCCACTTGACCGCGGTCTTGGGGCCGACTTTCTCGACGCCGGGGACGTTGTCCACCGCGTCGCCGACCAGCGTCAGGTAGTCGAGGAACTGTCCGGGCTTGACGCCGAATTTCTTCTCGACGCCCGCTTCGTCGAGCTTTTCGTTCGACATCGTGTTGATCGCGGTCACGTCCGGGCCGACGAGCTGCGAGAGGTCCTTGTCACCGGTCGAGATGACCGTGCGCACGCCTTTCGCGGACGCCGTGCGGGCGAGCGTGCCGATGACGTCGTCCGCCTCCACGCCGCCCACCATGAGCACCGGCCATCCCATCGCGCGCACCGTCTCGATCAGCGGCTCGATCTGCGCGGAGAGGTCGTCCGGCATCGGCGGGCGGTTCGCCTTGTAGTCGGCATACTGTTCGTCGCGGAAGGTCGGGCCCTTCGCGTCGAAAACGCAGGCGCTATAATCCGACGGAAATTCCTTGTGCAGGCGGCGCAGCATGTTCAGCACGCCGTAGATCGCGCCGGTCGGTTCGCCCTGCGGGTTGCGCAGATCGGGCAGCGCGTGGAACGCGCGGTAGAGATAGGACGAACCGTCCACCAGCAGCAGCGTTTTCATCAGGACAGGGACCGGGAGTAACGGTGACGTGGGAGGAAGACGCGTCGCCCGCCGCAGCGTTTCCCCGGCACCACCATCCAGAAAGCAGGGAAGCCCATGAGCGACAGATCGAAGAAGCCGGTGCAGACGCCCGAAGAGCGCAACATGGTCGCGCGCGAAGCGTGGCGCATCCTCGGCATTATGTCAGAGTTCGTGGAGGCGACCGAGCGCCTGGTCGGCATGCGCCCCGCGGTCA
>CAZFYX010000064.1:0-40959 GCA_964523885.1 uncultured Burkholderiales bacterium
CCACGTCCTGGTTCGGGAAGGATCACAACACGCCGGCGTTCGCCGCCAGCCAGGTCGGGCCGTTCGACCAGTGGCCGACCGGGATGGGCTTCGAGTACTTCTACGGTTTCGTCGGGGGCGACTCCAACCAGTGGGAGCCGAACCTGTTCCGCAACACCACGCAGATCTACCCGTTCAAGGGTCAGGAAGGCACCTGGAACCTGATCACGGGCATGGCAGACGATGCGATCGACTACATGACGCGGATCCACCAGACTGACCCGTCCAAGCCGATCTTCATCAAGTACGCGCCGGGGGCGACGCACGCCCCGCACCACCCGACCAAGGAGTGGGTGGACAAGATCTCCGCGATGCACCTGTTCGACGACGGCTACGAGAAGCTGCGCGAGCGCATCCTGGAGAACCAGAAGAAGCTCGGCGTGGTGCCGCCCGACACCAAGCTCACGCCGTGGCCGAAGGATGTCCTCACGCCCTGGGACCAGCTCACGCCGGAAGCGAAGAAACTGTTCATCCGGCAGGTCGAGGTGTTCGCCGCCTACGCTGCCTACAGCGACCACGAGATCGGACGGGTGATCCAGCAGTTCGAGGACCTCGGCAAGCTGGACAACACACTGATCATCTACATCAACGGCGACAACGGCACCAGCGCCGAAGGCGGCCCACTCGGCACGCCGAACGAGGTGGCGTTCTTCAACGGCGTCAGCGTGCCGGTCGAAGCGCAGATGAAGTTCTACGACGTGTGGGGCACCCAGTACACCTACAACCACATGTCGGCGGGCTGGTCCTGGGCGTTCGACACGCCGTTCGACTGGTTCAAGCAGAACGCCTCGCGGCTGGGCGGCATCAACCAGAACATGGTGGTGTCGTGGCCCGCGCGCATCAGGGACAAGGGGGCGCTGCGGCAGCAGTTCATCCACGTCATCGACGTGGTGCCGACCATTCTCGAGGCCGCCGGCATCAAGGCGCCGAAGGCCGTGGACGGCATCAAGCAGGAGCCGATGGAAGGCACCAGCTTCCTCTACACCTTCGACGAGAAGAACGCCAAGATCGCCTCCCGCCACAAGACCCAGTACTTCGAGATGATGGGCCAGTGGGCGATCTACAAGGAAGGCTGGATGCTGAGCACCAAGGTGAACCGGGCCCCGTGGCAGGCATTCGGTGCGGCCAATCCCGATCCGCTCAACAACCAGGAGTTCCAGCTCTACAACCTGAACACGGACTTCTCGCAGACGGAGGATCTCGCTGCGAAGTATCCGCAGAAGATCAAGGAGATGCGCAAGCTGTTCGTGGCCGAGGCGAAGAAGCACGAGGTCTTCCCGATGGACGCGTCGGTGGCGGCACGCATCGTCGCGCCGCGGCCGAACATCACCGCCGGCCGCACGGAGTTCGTCTATACCCGGCCGATGGTGGGGTTGCCGCAGGGTGATTCGCCGTTCGTCCTGAACGCGTCCTACAACTTCAGCGCCGACATCGAGGTACCGGAGGGCGGAGCGGAAGGGATCATCGTGACCTCGGGCGGGCGCTTTGCCGGCTACGGCTTCTACCTGCACAAGAACAAGCCGGTCTGGCTGTGGAACCTGATCGACCTCAAGCGCATCAAGTGGGAAGGTTCCGAGCTCACGCCCGGCAAGCACACCGTCGAGTTCGACTTCAAGTACAACGGCATGGGTGCAGGGACGCTCGCCTTCAACAACTTCAGCGGGCTCGCGCAGTCCGGCACGGGCACGCTGAAGGTCGACGGCAAGGTGGTCGACACCAAGGAGATGGAGCGCACGCTGCCGATGATCCTGCAGTGGGACGAGAGCTTCGACGTCGGCTCGGACACGCTCACCGGCGTGAACGACGCGGACTACAAGCCGCCGTTCCCGTTCACCGGCAAGCTGAACAAGCTGACGATCAAGGTCGACCGGCCGCAACTCTCCCCGGAGGACATCAAGAAGCTGCAGGCTGCGATGATGGAGAAAGCCAAGGCCGACTGATCGCATCGGCGGCGTGATCGCTCACGCCAGCAGCACACTCTTGCGGCCCGTCCGCCCGGTCGATCGACCGGGTTGGCGGGCCGCAGTCATTTGGAGAGAGACGACACCCGATGTCCTCACCTGACATCCTCAAGCGCGACATCAAGGTGCTTGCCTTCGACCAGTACGGCACCATCGTCGACATGCAGAAGGGCCTGACCGAAGCGGTCACGCCGTTCCTGCAGCGCAAGGGCTGGAACGGCAGCCCGGACAGCTTCGTCACCTGGTGGCGCCGCACGCATTTCGAGAATTCGATGATCGACGCTCTGTGCGATCGCGGGCATACGCTCTACCGGGAGATCGGCCATGGCGCCGTGGCGCACGTGATGGACCGCTGCGGGATCGCCTACACACCGGAGGAGGTGCGCTGGCTGGTGGCGCAGATCGAGACGCTGAAGCCGTTCCCCGATGTGGTCGCGGCACTGCACCGGTTGCGCGGCGGCGGCTACAAGCTGGCCATCCTGTCCAACGGCGACCGCGACATGCTGAACGCGGCGAGGCCGCACATCGGCTTTCCGTTCGACCACGTGATCTCGGTGGAGGAGGCGGGCTACTTCAAGCCGCACTGGAAGACCTATGCGAAGGCGGCCGAGATCGTGGGCGAGGAGCGCAGCCGCATCCTGTTCGTCGCCAATCACGCCTTCGACTGCATCGGCGCGAAGTCCTTCGGGATGCGCTCGGCGTTCATCGACCGGCGCAAGCGGCCGTTCGGCCACACGCCGCATCAGCCCGATCTGATCGTCTCGGACTTCGCCGAGCTGGCCGCTGCGCTGGCGTGACCCGGTGGCGCCTCAGCGCAGGCCGCCGCTCTCCAGCATCACGCTCATCGGCTGCCGCTTCTGCAGCTTCAGGAAGCCCGCGGAAGCCTGGATCGCCTCGTAGAAGGCGTCGATCGACTTCCACTCGGTGGTATTGGTGCGGTAGGGAGGCAGGTCGCCCGCCTCGCTGGGCTCGAACATCAGTGTGATGCCGGCGAACCAGTCGGTCTCGCCGCCCTGGTCGTTTTTCTCGGTGATGCGGCGGAGCACGCTGAACTTGTAGCCGGTCGCGCAGCCTTCCGACCAGCCGCCGTACTGGTACACCAGCGCATCGCCCGCAGCGGAGCTGGTCCACTTGCCCGCGGGCTGCAGACGATACCAGTCGAGCATGGCCATCACGGCCAGGTCCGCGGTGAGCTGGTCGACCTGCACCTTGCGCTCGGTGAGGAAGTGCTGGAGCGCGCCGAGAAGGGTGTAGGAGCTGGCCATCGCTCAGTCGCCGCCGATCGCGGTGCGCAGCTGCTGCAGCTCGGCGCGCAGCGCGGCCACTTCCTCGCGCAGTGCGTCGACCTCGGCGCGCAGCACGGAGACCTCACCGCCGGCATCGGCGCGCGCAGGGCCGGCTGCCTCCGCTGCAGCCGCTTCGCTCACCGGGCCGCTGATCAGGTGTGCCCAGCGGCTCTCACGTGCGCCCGGCTGCCGGGCGAGCTTGACCGCCAGCGCGCCGGCGCTGCGGTTGGCCATTTCCTCCAGGAACGCGTCGACGGACGAGACGTCCGCGAACGTGTACAGGCGCTCGGCGTTGGCGCGCAATTCCGCAGCGGTCTGCGGCCCGCGGAGCATCAGGATGGCGAGCAGGGCTGCGGTCGCCTGGCCGACGTTGAGCACCTTCGGCAGGTTGTGCGCATAGCGCAGCACCCGTCCGGACGCGCCGTAGCTCTCGATGATCAGCGACTGGCGGCGCAGCGAATCGATGGCTGCCTGCACCTCGCCCTCGGTCGCGCTCATCACCGGGTTGCGGCTGGTCTTCTGGTTGCATCCGGCGGTGAGGGCGTTGAGGGTGAGCGGATACACGTCGGGGGTGGTGGCCTGCTTCTCCATCAGCACGCCGATGACGCGCGCCTCGAGCGGCGAGAGCAGCAGGGCGCTCATCGTGCCTTGCGCGCCACGAAGCGGCCGCCGCCGAGCTTGCCCTCGCCGTAGAGGCCGACGAAGAACGAGTAGATCCGGTCCCAGTGCTGGGACTGGGTGGTGCCGAACTTGGCTGCCGTCTCCTTGCCCAGGCTGCGATACATCGCCAGGCGCTGCACCAGGATGCGCGCCCAGTCCTCGCTCAGGTCGTCGCGCACTTGGACCTTGCAGCCGTTGCGCTCCAGCTGGGCCGCGTAGCCGTCCAGGGTTTCCAGCGTCGGAAAGGTCATCTCCTCGCTCAGCCGCGCCATCTCGTGCTCGGAGAGGGTGGGGCGCTTGAGAATGTCGGTGAACGCGATCACGCCGCCGGGTTTGACCACGCGCGCGCACTCGGCGATCAGGCGCGGCTTGTCCGGCACGTGGCACCAGGCCTCCTGTCCGATCACCGCGTCGAACGAGGCCGCCTCGAACGGCATGTCGAGCGCGTTGCCGTGCTGGAACGCGACGAGGTGGTCGAGCTTGACCAGGGCGGTGAGGTGCTGTGCGCCGCGGTGGCGGCTCTCGGTGAAGTCCAGGCCGACGACCTGGCAGCCTACCCGCATCGCGAGGTAGCGTGCTGGGCCGCCCATGCCGCTGCACACGTCGAGCACCCGGTGATGGGCGGCGAGCCCGGCCCGGGCTATCAGGATGTCGTTGGCCGCGGTGCCGCCGAAGTGATCCTGGTCGTGATCCTTGAGCACCTCCTGGGTCAGGCCGTCCAGGGCGATGCCCCGCTCACGCAGCGTGTTGAGGATCTGCGTCTCGTTGATCGGATGGCTGTCGTAGTAGGCGATGACCTGGTTCATCAGTGCAGGGGGCCGGTGGTCTTGCGGGCGGTGAGTTGGGAGATGGCTTCCTGCACGGAGGCCATGGTTGGGTGCACCTGCTGGGCGCGCTGCAGGGCGAACAGCGCGAGGTCCTCGCGCTGGCGCCGCAGACAGATCTGGGCAAACCCGCAGATGGCGCCGAAGTGGCGCGGCTCGAGCTCCAGCGTGCGCTGGATGTCGTGCACGCTGTCGCTGTCGCGCCGCTGGAGGAAGCGCAGGGTCGCGCGCTTGTTCCAGGCTTCCGCGTAGTCGGGATAATCCTCGACCAGGCGGTCGAGGCGGGCCTCGGCCTCGGCGAAGTCGCGCTGCGAGATGGCGCGGGTGGCCAGGTCGAGCGCGTCGCGCGCGGCGGGCACGGGATACTCCATCCACAGTGCCCAGATCTGGTCCTCGATGTTCTCCGCATCCTCGGCGGTGGCCGGTTCGGCCAGCAGGCGGAAGAGTGCGTCGAGCTGCGGCGAAAGCGTGGCCGCGGGCGGGCACCGCGCGGCCGCGAGCATCAGCTTGAGGGTCTCTTCCAGCATGGCGAGAGTGTAGCCCGGCTGGGTGCAGGCCGCGCGGGATCAGCCCTGTACGGCGGCACGCGCGCCGTCCCAGCGGGCTGGGCGCGCCTCGCCCTCGAGCCCGAGCATGCGCGAGAGCGCGAGCCGGAACGAGGCCGGGTCGCCGCTGGTGTAGAAGCGCCAGGCGCCCGTGCGATCGCGGTAGCGCGCGAGGCCGAGGTCGTCGAGCACGTTGCCCAGGTGGCGGGCGATCGCCGGGGCCGGGTCGATCACCGTGACGCCCTCTCCGGCGATGCGACGGATGGGCTCGATGACGAACGGGTAGTGCGTACAGGCGAGCACGATGGTGTCGGCGCCCGCGGCGAGGATCGGATCGAGGAATTCGCGCAGCGCGGCGTCCATGTGCGGACCGTCCAGCTCGCCGGTCTCGACCAGTTCGGCCAGGCCGTTGCAGACCTGGTTCACCAGCTTGATGTGGGCCGCGTAGCGGCCGGCCGTGGCCTGGAACAGGCGGCCCTGGAAGGTGGCCGGTGTCGCCAGGATGCCGACGACACCGCTGCGGGTCATGGCCGCCGCGGGCTTGACCGCCGGCTCCATGCCGATGACCGGCAGCTGCTGGAAGGTCTCGCGCAGGTACTTCAGCGCGGCGGCCGACGCGGTGTTGCAGGCGACGACGATGGCCTTGCAGCCCTGTTCGATGAGGAAGCGGCTGATGCCGTCGCAGAACTGCCGGATCTCGTCCTGGCTGCGCGGCCCGTACGGGACGTGCACCTGGTCGGCGAAGTAGACGACGTCCTCGTGCGGGAGCTGGCGCACGATCTCGCGCCAGACGCTCAGGCCACCGACGCCCGAATCGAATACACCGATCGGGCCGGTGACCGGCGGACGGGGCAGGCCCTCGGCGAGATGGATCAACGGGTCGGGTCGACGACCAGGAAGGCCTCGATGCGGGGGCGCAGGTCGTCGGGGATCGGCACCGCGCGCCGGGTGTCGAGGTGCATGAAGACGATGGTCTGCAGGATGCGCAGGCAGGCTTCGCCGTTCACGCTGCCCTCGAGTGAGTACTGCACCGACGAGGCCCCGACCTTGACCACGCGAAGTTCGTAGCGCAGCGTGCTGCCCATCTCCACCGCGCGCGAGAAGTCGCACTGCAGGTTGACGGTGGGGGTGCCGATGCGCCGCTCGTTGATGAGGTCGAAGTGCGAGTAGCCCAGGCCGTCGGTGAACCAGTCTTCCTTGGTCGCATGGGCGAGGTCGAGGAAGGCGGGGTAGTACACGATGCCCGCCGGATCGCAGTGCGAGAAGCGGATCAGTTGCTCGTGGGCGTACACCCGGCCAGGGCCCGCCGTGGCGTGGGGCTGGGCTGTCGTCCGTTTGGCGCTGCACATCCTGGCGTGGTTCCCGTCGCACGCGCCGGAGCGGGTGCGACGGGTGCGGGCGAGACTACTGCAAGACCGCGAAGGCGTTGAGCGGCGAACCGGTCATGCCGCGCAGACGCAGCGGGTTCATGACCAGTGCGAACGCGTAGCTCTTGCGTGCCGCCAGCTGCTCGCCGAGCTCCTCGAGGTTGAGGTTCTCCACGATGTAGATGCCGTTGTCCGCGATCAGGATCCGGTGCGCCGGGAAGATCGTGCCCTTCTCGGGATAGACCTCGTAGGTGAGCTGGTCGTCACCGGTGAGGAAGACCTTCTTTTCGGCCAGCCACTTCGCCGCGCCTTCGCCGGGGCCGGGGCGCAGGCCCATGTACTTGGCCTTGTCGCCGAAGAACTTGCCGTAGCCGGTGCGGATGAGCACCGAGTCGCCGGCCTTGACCTCGATGCCCTGCGCCCTGGCAGTGGCTTCGAGGTCCGCGGCAGTGATCTCGTAGCCGGGCGCCAGCGTGTCCATGCCCTTGAAGCGTGCGACATCGAGCAGCACGCCGCGGTTGATGAACTTCTCCTTCGGGTAGTGCTCGATGCCCAGCGCGAGCAGGCCGGCGGGCGACTCGTTCTGGTCCGCCGCCAGGCCGCCGAACAGCTTGCCGTCGTGGCCGATGTGGCCCAGCGCGTCCATGGTGGGCGCACCGTGCTGGCCGCTGAAGTACATCATGTCCGCGGCGAAGGACAGCTGCGGGATCCAGCCGTTGGTCTGCTTGTGGGTGTTGACCAGCGCGGCGGCGAACGGCGGGTTGAACGGCAGGACCGGCGACTTCTGGTCCCACACGAAGTTCAGTTCGACGACCTTGGCCGACTGCAGCGCCTGGACGAGGTCCTGGGCAAGTGCCGTCACCGAGCTGGCGGCAGCCAGCGTGGCTACTGCGATGGCGGATGCAAGCCGTTGTGCGCGCATGACAATCTCCCTTGTCTTGTAGGCTGTTGGGGCGGGGGCAGCCACTATATCAGAGGCAACCGCGGGCGAAGGTGGCCTGTTCCTGCGCCGCGTTGAGCAGCAGGCTGATGTCATTCCCGGCGAGCACGAAGCGCATCCCGCGTCCGATGTAGCGCTTCATCAGCTCGCGGCCGTACACGCCACCCAGGCCGGGCCACTTCCCGTGCTTGCGGCAGGCGGCGACGACGGTGTCCATCGCGCCTACGACCTTGTCGTGTTCCAGCTGCCCCGGGATGCCCCACTCCAGGCACAGGTCGTTGGTGCCCATCAGCAGCACATCGATGCCGGGGACCGCGGCAATCGCCTCGGCCTGCTCGACCGCGCGCGGGGTCTCGATCATCGCGACCAGGAGCGTCTGCTCGTTGAGCTGGCTCACCACTTCGCCGACGGGCGCGGGGCCGAAGCCGAACTGCGGGTAGGCGCCGCCGATGGAGCGATGGCCGATTGGCGGGAAACGAAAGGCATCGACCATCGCCCGCGCTTCCTCGACGCTGTCGACGTGCGGCCGGACGATTCCGAGCGCGCCGCCGTCGAGGCAGCGGGCGGCGAGCGGCAGCTCGTCGTGCGGCACGCGCACCAGGGGGCAGATGCCGGCGTCGAGCGCGGCCACCGAGATCATCGAAGCCGTCTCCACCGACATCGACCCGTGTTCGAGGTCGATGAACAGGAAATCGTAGCCCGCCGTCTTCATCAGGCGCGCGATCTCGATGCCGCGCACGGCGCGCACGCCCATCCCGATCGCCAGCCCGCCCTGGGCCAGGCGCTCCCTGGCCACGTTCACGACTCGCTGCATCCGGCCCTCCGCTCCATTCGCGTGTAGCGCGGATTGTAGGCGAAGGCAGCGTGCCGGGAGCGGTCAGAACTTGCCGTTGGCGTTCTTCCACTCCGACCGCGGGGGAATCGCCTCGATCGTATCCCAGTGCTCGGCGATCTTGCCGTTCTGCACCCGGAACAGGTCGTAGAACGCGACATGCTTGCCGCCGAACGTGCCCTCGCTCGCCACCAGCACGAAGTTGCCCTCGCCCAGGACCATGTGGACGCGGTCGTACTTCAGCGCGATCCCCGCCTGCGCCAGCGCCTGCAGGGCCGCGCCCAGGCCCGAGAGGCCGTCGCCGATCTGCGGGTTGTGCTGATGGTAGCGATCCCCATCAAAGTAGCCGGCGAGCTTGTCCATGCGTCCAGCCACGAGGATGTCCTCGACGAAGGCCTTCACCAGCGCCTTGTTGGCGGCGGTGCGGTCGAGGTCGGTGGCCTGCGCGGGTCCGTCGATCATCGTGCGACCGCTCGGATTGGGTTTGGCGGGGGTCTCCTGCAGGTTGTCCCAGTGCTCGACGATCTTCCCGTTCTCGAAGCGGAACACGTCGAAACCGATCTTCGGCCCGAAGAAGTCGTACTCGGTGTGCGCGAAGACACGATCGCCGTCCTGGAACACGCGCACCGTGTTCACCTTCGCGGATCCCTTCGGCAGCAGCTGCAGCACGGCGCCCAAGCCGGCGAGTCCGTCGCCCACGGCGAGGTTGTGCTGGATGTACTTGTCCGGATTGACGCTGGCGACCGGCGCCGGGTCTCCGGTCTCGATGCTCTTGAGCAGTGCGACGACTTGCTGTTTCTGCGTGGTCATGGCGGCTTCCTGTGCGAAGGTGATGTTGGGAACTGCGGCCGCGAGGCCGATGGCTGCGAGTGCATGCCGGAAGGTGCGGGAGGGCGTCATGGTCGAATCCAGTCGTGAGAGAATCAGCGGCCCGCCGGTCTGCAGGTCCAAACGGCGGTCGCTGCGGAGGTGAAATGATCCGGATCGAGGCTGTCCGGGACAAGGTCGAAGCGGTCCAGATGATGGTAAAAACTGGGAGTCGATCCCGGTCTACTATTGGAAGCGCCGGGTGAAGGCTGCCGACCCCGTTCGCAAGATCCGGTTCGAGAACCCGCGCCTCGGGCGCGTCGGGGTCGAGGTGCTCACGCTCGAGACGCTGCGCGAGCGTGCAGGCGCGGCGCTGGCGCTGCCCGAGCGCCCGGAGTTTCATCTGCTGCTGCTGGTCCGGGCGGGGCGCGCCAGGCACATGGTGGATTTCGTGGAGCACGAGTTGCGGCACGGCACGGTCGTGTTCGTGCGGCCGGGCCAGGTCCAGCAGTGGCGCATGCAGCCGGCCCTGCAAGGCCTGCTCGTGCTGATCTCCGGCGAAGCCTTGGCGCCGTCCATCGCCCGCGCCGAGGTCGACATGAAGCTCCTGTCGCTCGATGCCTGGCCCACGGCCTCCCGCCCCAGCCAGACACTGTTCCTGGAGGCGGCCGCGGACGTCGAACGCATGAGCGCAGACATCGAGCGTTTCGAAGGCAGCGCCATCGAGGCTGCGATCATCCGCCATGCGCTGCTTGCGCTGCTGCTGCGCCTGGCGCGGGAGCTGCGCGCCGGGGAGGAAGCGACGCCCGCCTCCCGGGCAGCCGAGATCCATCGCCTGTTCCTGCGCGAGCTGGACGCGGGCTTCCACAAGAGGCTGTCCGTCCTCGACTATGCACGGCGCATCGGTTACTCCGAGAGCACCATCTCGCGCGCGTGCGTGGCTGCCGCCGGCCGCACGGCGAAGCAGATCGTGGACTTGCGCATCGCGCTGGAAGCCAAGCGCCTGCTGGTCCACAGCCAGGCGACCGTGGCGCAGATCGGGTATCAGCTGGGGTTCGCCGAGCCCACCAACTTCGTAAAGTTCTTCCGCCGGATGGAAGGCACCACGCCGCAGGAGTTCCGCGTCCGCGCCGCCTAGGTGTACCGGAGTCGATGGTTCGCGATTTCTGCCACCATGCGCGCTTTGCGTCCTGGAGACGATCGTGTCGCAGAACACCGAGTGGCCGCGCCTGGCTGCGGACCTGGAGCGTTTCCTCAAGCTGCGCAGCATCCCGTTCGGGATGAAGCTGTTCGAGTCGGTCGAGGCGATGCAGGCGATCCCGAAGATCCGCCGTCCGACCGCCGTGCACACGACCGACCAGATCGTCGCGCAGGCCGCGCGGCTGGGGTGGACGGTGGGCATCACCGGCGATGACCTGGTCGGCGCGCAGTGCCGTGCGGTCGTCGGCCTCGGCGCGCAGGACGCCGAGTGGCGCTCGGGCAAGCACATGGCCGGCGTGTGGTACGCGACCGTCGAGGATGCGAGCCGGCATCAAGCCGCCATGCACCTGGTGCCCGAAGGCCGCTATCGCGCGCTGGCCGTCTCGCCGCTGGCCAGCGGACGTCTCGACCCGCCCGACATCGCGCTGTTCTACGCGACGCCCGGCGCGATGATCTACTTCATCAACGGACTGCAGTACTCCGGCTACCGCAGGTTCGACTGGAGCGTCGTGGGTGAGTCCGCGTGTGCCGACTCGTGGGGCCGGGCACTGAAGACGCGCGAGCCGAGCCTGTCCATTCCGTGTTTCGCCGAGCGGCGCTACGGCGGCGTGCTCGACGACGAGATGCTGATGGCGCTCCCGCCCGAGCAACTCGCGGGTGCGATTGCCGGCATGGAGCAGCTGGCGAAGAACGGCTTCCGCTATCCCTTCCCCCAGTACGGCATCCAGCAGGACGTGCGCAGCGGCATGGCGGTGAGCTACCCCGACCGCGCGAAATGACGGCCCTCGAGGCGGCGGGTGAAGCCGCCGCGGCCCGCAGGACGGTGTGGATGCTGGTCGTCCTCTCCGCTGCCACCTTCCTGGTGACCTCGTCCGGATCGGCGACCGCGCCCTTCATGCGGGTGATCGCCGGGGACCTGTCCACCGATCTCTCGGCGATCGCACACCTGTTCTCGGTGCAGGCCGCGACCTGGGGCACTGCCTCGCTGGTGGCGGGCACGCTGTCCGACCGGCTCGGGCGGCGCGCCATCCTGGTCGGTGCCGTGGTGCTGCTCGGCGCGACGCGGCTGGGCTTTTCGTCCTCCGGCACCTATGCCACGGCGCTGACCTGGCAGATCGTGTCCGGACTGGGCGGCGGGGCCTTCATGGGGACCGTGTTCGCGGCCGTGTCCGACAACATTCCCGCCGGTGCCCGCGGCCGCGCGCTGAGCTGGATCATCACCGGCCAGTCGCTGTCGCTGGTGCTGGGCGTGCCCCTGGTCACGCTGCTCGGCACGCTGGGCGGATGGCGCGGTGCGCTTGCCACCCACGGTGCGGCGACGGTCCTCATGGCGATCGCCGTTCGCCTGGCCACGCCACCGGACGTCAAGCACGCTCACGCCGCGCATGCGCAGAAGGCGTCGCTGCGGCAGCTGCTGCAGCCGAGATACGTCGCGCTGCTGGCGGCCGGCACGACCGAACGCATGTGTTTCGCCACGCTGGCGATCTACCTGCCGACGTTCCTGCAGATGAGCTATGGCATCTCCTTCGCGCCGCTCGCGCTCGCGCTGGGCATCGTCGCGCTGGGCAGCCTGGCCGGCAACCTGCTCGGCGGGCGCATCGCCGATCGCACGCGCTCGCGCATGACGGTGTTCGCGATCGCTTCGGTCGCGACGGCCGTGCTGGCGGTGCCCACGCTGATGTGGCAGGCGGGCCTGGTGGTCTCCGTGGTGCTGGGTTTCGTCTACTCGTTCGTCAACGCCAGCGGCCGTCCCTCGCTCCTGGCGACGTTGTCCGACGTGCCGAGCGAGCTGCGCGGGGCGTTGTTCGGTCTCAACGTGACCATGGCGAGCATGGGCTGGTTGCTGGCGGGCTCGGTCGGCGCACTGCTCGTCGTGCGCACCGGGTTCGGCGGGGTCGGGATACTGTGTGCAGGCATGGCGCTCGCTGGCGCGGCGCTGGCCGGGCTGGCCCGGGGTCCCGGGCGGGCGGCGCAGCTTTCGCGGTAGACTTTCGCGCCTCCAGCCGAGGGAACCGAACGATGAAACATTTCAACTGGGATGCGATCCCCGCCGAGCGCCTGAATGACAAGTTCGTGCGCAAGATCGCCTGGGACGACAAGATGATGGTGGCGCGTACCGACGTGGAGAAGGGCTACGTCGTGCCGGTGCATTCGCACCCCAACCAGCAGATCACCTGGGTGATGAGCGGCAAGTGGCGCTTCACCCTGGAAGGCAGGACGGTCGAGGTGGGCGCCGGCGAGATGATCAGCATCCCGGCCGACACGCCGCACGGGGCCGAGGCGCTCGAGACGCTGGTGGCCTACGATATCTTCACGCCGCCGCGCCAGGACTGGCTGGCCGGCGACGACAGCTACCTGCGCAAGTAGCGCGCGGTCCGGCGTCGCGATGGACAACTTCAGCGCGTCGCTGCAGCTGAGCAAGGCGGCCGTGCACGGCGACGGTGGCATCGTCGCTGCGCAGCACCGCCGTGCGGCCGAGGCCGGCGCCGAGGTCCTGCGCCGCGGCGGCAACGCCGTGGACGCGGCGATCGCCACCTCGTTCGCGCTCGGCGTGCTGGAGCCGTGGATGAGCGGCGTGGGCGGGGGCGGGGCGATGGTGGTCTACCAGGCTGCCGGCGACCGCTACGCCGTGGTGGACTTCGGCATGCGTGCGCCGCAGTCGCTCGATCCGGCCGACTACCCGCTCACCGGCGAGGGCATCTCCTCGGACCTGTTCCCGTGGGCGCGCGTGCGCGACGACCGCAACGTGCACGGTCCCGGGTCCGTGGCGGTGCCGGGACTGGTCGACGGCATGCGGGTGGCGCACGAGCGCTTCGCATCGCGGCCGTGGAGTGAGCTGCTGCAACCAGCCATCGGCTTTGCCGACGAAGGCCTGCTGGTGGACTGGTTCTCCACCGAGAACATCGCGAGCGCTGCGGCTGACCTGCGCCGCTATCCCACCAGCCGCGATACCTGGCTGGTGGATGGCCTGCCGCCGGTGCCCGCGTGGTCGGCGCGCACGCAGGTCCGGATGGGCCAGCGGCCGCTGGCCCAGACCCTCAGACGCCTCGCGAGCGCCGGTCCGCGCGATTTCTACGAGGGCGCGCTGGCGCGCAAGCTGGTGGACGAGCTGCGCTCACTGGGCGGCAAGTTCACGCTGGAGGACCTGTCCGGCTACCATGCCCGCGAAGCTGCGCCGCTGGAGATCGCCTATCGCGACGCCCGGGTGTTCGCCACGCCGGAGCTGACCGCGGGGCCGACGTTGCGCCACACGCTGCAGATGCTCGGCGAGCGGCTGCGTCCGACGATGGAGCCCGACCCGGCTGCGTACAGCGCCTATGCGCGAAGCCTGCAGGATGCCTATGCCGCGCGGCTCACGCAGATGGGCGACGTGGACGGGGGCCGCGCGCCCGGCTGCACCACGCACCTGTGCGTCGTCGATCGCGCCGGCAACATGGTGGCGCTGACTCAGACGCTGCTGTCGATCTTCGGCTCGCGCCTCACGCTGCCCGGGAGCGGCGTGCTGATGAACAACGGCATCATGTGGTTCGACACCGAGGCCGGCAGGCCGAACTCGCTCGCCCCCGGCAAGCGCTGCCTGACCAATTACACACCCGTCATCGCGCAGCGCGGAGACCGGCGCTTCGGGCTCGGGGCATCGGGCGGCAGGCGCATCCTGCCGGCGGTCACGCAGCTGCTCTCGTTCATCGTGGACTACCAGATGACGCTCGACGACGCCTTCCACGCGCCGCGCATCGATGCGAGCGAAGGCGGGCTGGTGATCGGCGACGAGTTGCTCGGCGCGGCCGTGCACGAGGCGCTGCGCGGCGAGTTCGAGTACGTGCGCATGCGCCGCCAGACGCTGCCGTTCAAGTTCGCCTGCCCCAGCGGCGTGCTGCGCAGCGCGGGCACCAACTTCGGCGCGACCGAGATCGGCTCGCCCTGGGCCGATGCAGTCGCCGAGTAGCGCCAACCCGAGGAGCGACCCTGCAATGCCCGCAATGCCGCCGTTCCACCTCGCCTTCCCCGTGACCAGCCTGGAGCAGGCGCGTGCCTTCTACGGCGGACTGCTCGGCTGCCCCGAGGGGCGCTCGTCCGAGGACTGGGTGGACTTCGATTTCCACGGGCACCAGATCGTCGCCCACCTCTCGCCCGAAGCCGGCCATCGCGACACCAATCGCGTCGACGGCGACAACGTGCCGGTGCGCCACTTCGGCCTGGTGCTGCCGATGGGCGAATGGCATGCGCTGGCCGGGCGTCTGCGCGCGGCGGGCGTGCAGTTCATCATCGAGCCGCACATCCGCTTCAAGGGCCAGCCGGGCGAGCAGGCCACGATGTTCCTGCTCGATCCCTGCGGCAACGCGCTCGAGTTCAAGGCGTTCGAGGACCCCTCGCGCCTGTTCGCCCGCCAGTAGCGGTCTCGCAACGCGGCCGCTCCCGGGTATAGTGCGGTCGCGGCGTGACGCGCGATGCGCGCGCGGTACCCTCGCAGCGCCTCCCCCGGCGTTGCGCGGCTCTGTCAGGACGGCCGACGCACCCACACGGAATGGACGCAGTTTGACGACGGTAGACGATGCCGGGCGCGCGCAGCGGCGCGTGCTGGTCGTGGACGACAACGCGGATTCGGCCGACAGCCTGCGGCTGCTGCTGCAGATCTGGGGCTACCAGGCGCGCTGCGCCTATGACGCGCAGGACGCGCTCGCGCTCGCCGCGGAGCTCGAGCCCCGGGTCGTGCTGCTCGACCTGGGACTGCCCGGGACCAGCGGCTACGAGGTCGCACAGCAGCTGCGCGCGTCGCCTGCCATGGCGAAGGCGAGGCTGGTGGCCGTGACCGGCCATGGCCGAGCCGAGGATCGCGCGCGCACCGCCGCCGCGGGCTTCGACCACCACCTGGTCAAGCCGATCGACCCGAGCATGCTAGAGGACTTGATGCGCGAGCTCTGCGCCGAGGCGGAGCGCCCGGGCTAGAGACTGAGGGGCCGGGTGATGTCGACGCCCGGCAGCACCTGGTCGATCAGCACACGCAGGTGCTCGGCGACCGCCGGCGCGAGCTGCGCCCCGGGGTGCCGCACGCGGTTGCCCTGGATCGCGCCGCGCAGGCGCAGGATCTCCTTGCGGATCGCCACGCCCGGCTGCTGCTCGAACACGACCAGCGGCAGGAAGCGCGTGTACAGCGCGCGCACCCGGGGCCAGTCGCCGGCCCGCGCGGCCTTCACCATCGCGGCCAGCGCATCGGGGAAGGCGAAGCCGGTGTTGAACCCGGACGATCCGGCCTCGAGGTCGAACTGCCCGTAGAGCGCGCCCAGGCCGGTGAGAACCGGCACCTTGCGCTGGCTCATCCCGGCCAGCAGCGCCCGGATCTTCGGGGCCGTCGGCAACGCCTCCTCCTTCATCGCCGCCACGTTCTCCACCTCGTTCACGATGCGCAGCATGAGCGCTGCGCTCATGTGCACGCCGGTGGAGGCGGGGTGGTCCTGCAGCACGATGGGGATGCGGATCCCCGCACCGATCGCCTTGTAGTACTCGAACACGCGCTCGTCGTTGGGCACGGCTTCGGCGTGCGGCGTGACCATCACCGCATCGGCGCCCAGTTCCTCCGCCATCTGGCTAAGACCGAGCGCGGCGCGCGTCCCGCTGTGGCTGGTGCCAACGATGACCGGCATGCGGCCGCCGGCGGCCTTCACCGCAGTGCGGATCAGGACCTCGCGTTCGCTGTCGAGCATGCGGTTGGCCTCGCCCAGCACGCCGAGCACGGTAACGCCGTCCATCCCGAGCGTGGCCATGAAGCGCACCAGCCGGTCGAACGACTCGAGGTCCGGGCGCTCGTCGTCGAGGAACGGGGTGGCGAGGATCGGGTAGACGCCTTCGAAGGTGAGCGGCTGCGGCATGGTCGTCGTGGTGCGGAGTGGAGGCGTGGATTGTCCGCCGCGGTCCGGCGCCTGTAAATGCTCGCGCCGGGAGCGGGGGTAGAATGCGCGCTCACTGCAGACACCGGAGCGCCCGCCATGGAGTTTCCCGTCAACCAGCTCAAGCGCAACCTGCGCGCAGGCAAGGTCCAGGTCGGCTGCTGGGTCAGCCTGGCGGCGCCTGCCTCGGCCGAGATCTGCGCCGGCGCGGGCTTCGACTGGGTGCTCATCGACATGGAGCACGCGCCCAACGAGCTCAACCTCGTGCACCAGCAGCTGCTGGCCACAGCGGCCTATCCCGCCAGCACGCTGGTGCGCGCGCCGTGGAACGACACGGTGATGATCAAGCGCCTGCTCGACGTGGGCGTGCAGAGCCTGCTGCTGCCCTACGTGCAGAACGAGGAGGAGGCCCGGCGCGCGGTGGCCGCGGTGCGCTATCCGCCGCACGGCATCCGCGGCGTCTCCGCCAATTCGCGCGCCAACCGCTTCGGCCGGGTGAAGGACTATTTCGCCCGGGCGCACGACGAGACCCTGCTGCTGCTGCAGATCGAGACCCGTGCGGCGGTGGACCAGATCGAGAAGATGGCGGCGATCGACGGCGTCGACGGCCTGTTCATCGGCCCGCAGGACCTGGCGGCCGATCTCGGGCACCTGGGCAACCCCGGCCACCCGGACGTCAAGGCCGCCATCGGCGAGGCCATCGACCGGATCCAGCGCACCGGAAAGGTCCCGGGCCTGCTGAACTTCAACGAGCCGGAGGCCAGGGGCTGGATCGAGCGCGGCGCGCGGTTCGTCGCCATCACCAGCGACCAGTTCCTGCTCGCGCGCGAAACGGCCGCGGTGGCGGCGCGCTTCAGGTCCTAAGGCAGCCCGGCTGCCGTCAACGCGGCCGGCCGCCGCCGCGTTTGAGGCTGGCGAGGATCAGCGTCGCCAGGCCGAGCAGCAGCTCGTCGGCGAACGGGACCAGGTCGGGAATCAGCAGGTCGAGCAGGAACAGGGCGGCCGTGATGCCGAACAGGACCGGGAAGCGCAGGCCGGCCGCAAAGCGCAGCAGCACGCCCGCGATCGGGCTGGGCATCGGTCAGAAGCCCACGGAGATGCCGGCGCGGACCACCCACGGGCTGTCGTAGGGCTTGGGGTCGTCGTAGGTGGAGTAGGTGAGGTTGTACATCAGGCTGACGAATGCGCTGGCGTTGCTGCCCAGAGGGTGCGCGATGCCGCCACCGGCGAACAGGCTGTTGGCGCTGCGGCGCGCGGTGGTCAGGTCCGACCGGTAGTACTCGTAGTCGAGGTACTCGTACTCGCCCTGCAGATAGAACGGGCCGTACACGGCGTAGCGGGCGAACAGGTTGGCGCCGTAGTTGTCGGTGCTCAGGTCCTTCTGGTAGCGGTTGTCCTCCATGTGCTGCCACAGGACCCCGCCGCCCACGGAGAACTGGTCGGTGACCCGGTAGCCCACGAACGGGGAGACCTCGACGTAGCTCTGGTCGCCGAAGCCCAGGCCGATGCCGCCGCCGAAGAACCAGCGGCCCGAGGAGACGCTGACGGACTGGGCCCCGGCTACAGTGGCGGACAGGGTAAGGAACGCGGCGAGGGCGCCGATAAGGATTCGCATGGTGGTGGGCACGAGTCGGTGATCGCGACAGTGTAATAGGGACTTGTTCCCGCGGCCGGGAGTTCCGGCGCCGGGAAGCAGGCAGACGACGGACGAATGAAGGAATTCGAGATCTATTGCCCCAAGTGCGGCTGGCGGCCGGGCCCCCAGGATCGCTGGACCTGCACGCCCGAGTGCGGCACGGTGTGGAACACGTTCTGGACCCGCGGCCTGTGCCCGGGCTGCGCCAAGGTCTGGCGCGAAACCCAGTGCCTGCAGTGCGGCCAGCATTCCCCGCACAAGCACTGGTACCACGTGCCCGGCTCGGCGCAGGACGGCAAGCGCGAGAAGCGCGAGCTCGAGACCTCGAGCTGACGCGGGCGTCATGTCCACCATCGTCGTGGTCCGCAAGGGCCGGCACGCCTGCATCGCCTGCGACACGCTGGCGACCATCGGCGCCCGAAAGCAGCGCGCGCACTACGTGCATGCGCCGGACAAGATCTTCCGCTTCGGTGACAACCTGATCGGCACCACCGGCTACGCCGTGCACAACACGGTGCTGGAGAGCTACTTCAGCCGGCACCCCGAGAACGTGAGCCTGGACACGCCGGCCGGCATCTTCGAGACCTGGCGCACGATGCACAAGGTGCTGCGCGAGGAGTACCACATGAACCCGCGGCGGGAGAGCGACGATGCCTACGAGACCACCCGGATGACCGCGCTGCTGGCCAATCCGCGCGGCATCTTCGGCATCACGCCCGCGCGTGACGTGGAGTCGTTTCCGCGCTTCTGGGCGATCGGCTCGGGCACCGACTACGCGCTCGGCGCGATGTTCGTGCTGTACAAGTGCAGCGACGACGTCGAGGAGATCGCGCGCGCCGGCGTCCAGGCTGGAGCGGAATTCGACGACGGCAGTGATCTGCCCGTCATCGCCCACCTGGTGGAGCTGGCCGACCGCTAACCGAGCTGCAGCCCGGCAATGATCCGGCCGATGATCTGGTCCGGCGTCCCGCCGATGTCCACGGCCAGCGCGTCCTGCGGTGTCTCCAGCGTGGTGAACTGAGACTGCAGCAGGCTCGCCGGCATGTAGCGGTGCTGGCGGCCCTGCAGCCTGGCCTGGATCAGCTCGAAGGAGCCCTGCAGGTGCACCCAGCGCACGTCGGCCAGGCCGCTGCCCAGGCGATCCCGGTAGACCTGGCGCAGCGCCGAGCAGCCGAGCACCACGCTCTGCCCCGCGACCGCGCGCTCGCGCAGCATGCCGTTCATCCGGTCCAGCCAGGGCCAGCGGTCCGCGTCGGTCAGCGGGTTGCCCGAGCGCATCTTCTCGACGTTTGCCGGCGGATGAAAATCGTCCGCGTCGAGGTAGGGCCAGCCCAGGCGCTGCGCGAGCAGCTCGCCGATGGTGGTCTTGCCGCTGCCCGACACCCCCATGAGCACGATGATCATGCCGACCCTGCCGCGCCGTTGCTGGATGGCGGAAAGTATAATGCGCGGCCGATTCCGAGGAACGTCATGCCCAAGCTCGAGCTGGACAGCCTGCGCGACCTGAAGCCGCGCGTGGGCGAGGAGGTGCTGGTCAGCGACTGGCTGGAGGTCACGCAGGAGCGCGTGAACCTGTTCGCCGACGCGGTGGGCGACCACCAGTGGATCCACGTGGACGTGGAGCGCGCGCGGCGCGAGTCGCCGTTCGGTGCGCCCATCGCCCACGGCTTCCTCACGCTGTCGCTGCTGTCGCAGCTGCTCGGCGACTCGGTGCGCTTCCGCAAGGCGAAGATGGGGGTGAACTACGGCTGCAACCGCGTGCGCTTCACCGCGCCGGTGCCGGTGGGCTCGCGCATCCGGGCGCGCTTCGTGGTCAAGGCGCTCGACGAGATCGAGGGCGGCGCCCAGGTCACCTGGAGCGTGACCATGGAGCGCGAAGGCAGCGACAAGCCGTGCCTGGTGGCGGAGTGGCTGACGCGGCGGTATGAGTAGCGTTACGGCATTGCGGCGAGAGCAACGGCAACCGCAACCGCAACCGCAGAGGCGCGGAGGCGCGGAGGCGCAGAGGTGTGCAGAGGACCACGAGGCGGAGATCGGCCGTGCCGCACGCGCTTGCTGCTTGTCGGAGGTTTGCTTTCCTCTGCGTGCCTCTGCGCCTCCGCGGTTGCAGTAGGCACTGGGGTTTAGAGGTACTGCATGGCACGCACCGACTTCACCTTTTCCCACCCGCTGCGCGTGCGCTGGGCGGAAGTGGACCGCCAGGGCATCGTCTTCAACGGGCACTACCTGCTCTACTTCGACGTCGGCATCACGGAGTACTGGCGCGCGATCGGCTGCCCGTACCCGGACGGGCTGCTCGAGCACGGCAGCGACATGTTCGTGAAGAAGTCGACCATCGAATATCACGCCTCCGCCGTCTACGACGATGTGGTGGAGGTGCTGGTGCGCGTGGCCCGCATCGGCCGCAGCAGCGTGCAGTTCCTGCTCGAGATCCACCGCGGCGACACGCTCCTGGTGAACGGCGAGATCCTCTACGTCAACGCCGATCCGCAGACCAAGACGTCCGCGCCGGTGCCGGTGTTCCTGCGCGAGGCGATCGCGCGCTTCGAGCGGGTCGTGCCCGAGGGCAGGGCCGGCGCGCCGGCGACGTAGCCGGGTAAAACGGGATACACTGCGCTCGCCCGGCGGACGGGAGCGGGCGGCGTGCGCGCCGCCGCAGGCCTGCGCGCCGCCTCCCGCGACCACCACAACATCACCACAGCCAGCCGCAACCAGAGCGAGGCAGACCATGGATTTCTCCTTTTCCGACAAGGTGCAGAAGCTGCAGGCGCAAGTGAGCGCCTTCATGGACCAGCACGTCTATCCCAACGAAGCGCGCTTCTGGGCCGAGATCGACGCCAACCGCAGCAAGGGCAACGCGTGGATCCCCACCCGCGTGATCGAGGAGCTCAAGCCGCTCGCGCGCAAGGCCGGGCTGTGGAACCTGTGGCAGCCGAAGAACCACGGCGGCGAGCTGAACAACCTCGAGTACGCGCCGCTGTGCGAGATCATGGGCCGCGTGCAGTGGGCGCCGGAGGTGTTCAACTGCTCCGCGCCGGACACCGGCAACATGGAAGTGCTGCTGCGCTACGGCACACCGGAGCAGCAGAAGCAGTGGCTCACCCCGCTGCAGAACGGCGAGATCCGCTCGGCGTTCCTGATGACCGAGCCGGCGGTGGCCTCGTCGGATGCGACCAACATCGAGTGCCGCATCGAGCGCGTCGGCAACGAGTACCTGATCAACGGGCGCAAGTGGTGGTCCTCGGGCGCCGGCGATCCGCGCTGCAAGATCTTCATCCTCATGGGCAAGACCGATCCGGCCAGCGCCGACAAGCACAAGCAGCAGTCGATGGTCCTGGTCCCGGCCGATGCGCCCGGCATCAAGGTCGTCCGTCAGCTGACGGTGTTCGGCTACGACGATGCGCCGCACGGCCACTCCGAGGTCGTGCTGGAGAACGTTCGCGTGCCGGCGTCCAACATCCTGCTGGGCGAGGGGCGCGGCTTCGAGATCGCGCAAGGCCGTCTCGGGCCGGGGCGCATCCACCACTGCATGCGCATCATCGGCCAGGCCGAGCGTGCGCTCGAGCTGATGTGCAAGCGCCTGCGCAGCCGCGTGGCGTTCGGCAAGCCGGTGTCGGAGCAGAGCGTCTGGCACGAGCGCATCGCCGAGGCGCGCATCGAGATCGACACCGCGCGGCTGCTCACGCTCAAGGCCGCGTTCATGATGGACACGGTGGGCAACAAGGCCGCGCGCGCGGAGATCGCGATGATCAAGGTGCTGGCGCCCAACGTTGCGCAGAAGGTCATCGACTGGGCCATCCAGGCCCACGGCGGCGGCGGGGTGTCGCAGGAGTTCCCGCTGGCGGCGATGTACGCGCACAACCGCACGCTGCGGCTGGCGGACGGCCCGGATGAGGTCCACCGCAACGCGATCGCCAAGCTCGAGCTGCGCAAGTACGACCACCGCTGAATCCGTTGCGCCGCACGCCGGGTGCGCCGCACTGGAGTGGTGCGGCGCGATGGTGCGTCGCCGCATAGCGGCATCACGCAACCTCGCACGAACGCGAACACGCTGTATCTCTGGAAATAGAGCGACACATCGAACTCGCTGCGCGAGCGGGGATCCTCATTGACCAGGATGCGCGAGGCATCGGTTGCTGCGATGCAGCGACGCTGCCATCCGGCTGCCTGGCGCGTGCATCCGATGCGCGGAAATCCGCGTAAAACAAGGCGAAACGGGCGCTTCGCTTATTGATGCGTGGTTGCCCTTCGTGTATTTTTCCGCCGTTGCACCTGTTGTAGTTCGAAAACCAACCTACCTCTACCTCGAAGGGGGAGCTTCATATGAACATCACCTTCAACGTTAACGGTAAGAATCAGACCGTCGACGTTGCGCCGGACACCCCGCTGCTGTGGGTCCTGCGTGATACGCTGGGCATGACCGGCACCAAGTTCGGGTGCGGCAAGGCCCTGTGCGGCGCCTGTACCGTGCACCTGAACGGGCAGGCCATCCGCTCCTGTCAGACCCAGATCGGCTCGGTGGCCGGTCAGAAGGTCACGACGATCGAAGGCCTCAACATGAATGCCGTCCAGAAGGCCTGGATCGCGATCGACGTTCCGCAGTGCGGCTACTGCCAGCCCGGCCAGATCATGTCGGCCACCGCGCTGCTCGCCGTCAACAAGAACCCCTCGGACGCCGACATCGACGCTGCGATGTCCGGCAACATCTGCCGCTGCGGCACCTATCCGCGGATCCGCGACGCCATCAAGGCCGCGGCCAAGGCCTAAGGGGAGCATCGATACATGGAAACCATTCAGAACCAATCCCGTCGTGACTTCGTCAAGGCCAGCGCCGCTGCGGCTGGCGGCCTCGCCCTCGGCTTCTACCTGCCGGGCAAGGTCGGCACCGCGCAGGCCGATGGCGGTGGCGGCAGCTTCGCCATGCCCAACGCCTGGGTCAAGATCGGCAACGACAACCAGGTGACCATCATGTGCGCCCGCTCCGAGATGGGGCAGGGCGTCGCCACCTCGATGCCGATGCTGGTAGCCGAGGAGCTGGACGTCGACTTCAGCAAGGTGAAGGTGGAGTTCGCTCCCCCCGCCGAGGTGTACATCAACAGCCTGCTGGGCGGTCAGATCACCGGTGGTTCGACCTCGGTGCGCGACGCCTGGGAGAAGCTGCGCAAGGCCGGCGCCAGCGCCCGCATGATGCTGGTGGCTGCCGCAGCCCAGGAGTGGGGCGTCGACGCCTCGCAGGTGAAGGCCGAGAACGGCGCCCTCATGGGCCCGGGCGGCAAGCGCATGAGCTACGGCATGGCTGCCCCGAAGGCGGCGCAGATGGAAGTGCCGAAGGACGTGCCGCTCAAGCCCGTCTCCGCGTTCAAGATCGTCGGCAACGCCAAGCAGAAGCGCCTGGACACGCCGCAGAAGGTCAAGGGCGAGCCCACCTTCGGTATCGACACCCGCGTGCCCGGCATGATGTACGCCGCGGTCGCGATGAGCCCCTACATCGGCGGCAAGGTGAAGAGCTACGACGACTCCCGCGCCAAGAACATGCCGGGCGTGAAGGCCGTGGTGCAATATAGCCGCGGCGTGGCGGTGGTCGCCGACAGCTACTGGCAAGCCAAGAAGGCCAAGGACCTGCTCGAGATCGAGTGGGATGAAGGCGCGAACGCCGGCCTGAACATGCAGAAGCTCTGGGCCGGCCTGCGCGAAGCGGCCAAGCAGCCCGGCGCGGTGTTCCGTGAAGCCGGCAACGCCGACCAGGCGATGGGCAGCGCGGCGAAGACGGTCACCTCGACCTACCAGCTGCCATTCCTGTCGCACTCGCCGATGGAGCCGCAGAACACCACGGCCCAGGTGACGGCGGACAAGGCCATCATCATCACCCCGACCCAGTTCCAGCAGCTCATCCCGCACGTCGTGGCCGGTGCCACCGGGCTGAAGCCGGAGCAGGTGCAGGTGACCACGACCTACCTGGGCGGTGGCTTCGGCCGTCGCGTCGAGGTCGACTACGCCATCGACGCGGCCGAGATCTCCAAGGCTGCCGGCGGCGTGCCGGTCAAGATGGTGTGGAGCCGCGAAGACGACATGACGCACGACTCCTACCGTCCGGCGGGCTTCTACACGCTGACGGCGGGGCTGGACTCGAACGGTGCCATGCAGGCCGTCCGCTTCCACTCGACCAGCCCGTCGATCTCGGCGCGTCTGTTCCCCAGCATCGTGAAGGACGGCATCGACCCGTTCGCGGTGGAAGGGATCGACAACTTCCCGTATGCGGTGCCGAACCTCAAGTTCACCTACCAGATGCACGATACGGGCGTCACGGTGGGCTACTGGCGCGCGGTGTCCCACAACCTGAACGCGGTTGCCCTCGAGTGCTTCATCGACGAGTGCGCGGCTGCGGCGGGCAAGGACCCGATCGAGTACCGCCTGTCGCAGATCGACATGAGCCCGTCCAAGCACGCCTGGTCAGGTCTGTCGGCCGGCGTCGCGGTGGGCCCGCGCCTGAAGACGGTGCTGGAGACCGCCCGCGAGAAGTCCGGCTGGAACAAGCCGCTGGCCAAGGGCCGCGGCCGCGGCATCGCAGTGATGGAAGGCTACAACACCGTCATCGCGATCGTGGCTGAAGTGACCGTTTCGCCCAACTACGACGTCTCGCTGGATCGCGTCGTGTCGGTGGTCGATGCCGGTCCGCTGGTCCATCCCGACCAGGCGCTGGCGCAGATGCAGTCCTGCATCAACTTCGGCCAGTCGGCGTGCATGTTCGGCGAGATCACGGTGAAGAACAACTCGGTCGAGCAGACCAACTTCGACATGTACCGTGTGGTGCGCATGAACGAAGCGCCGAAGTCGATCGAGGTGCACTGGCTCAAGCCCGCCGACAAGCAGCCGCCCGGAGGCCTGGGCGAGCCGGCGACCGCGGTCATCCAGCCCGCGATTGCCAACGCGATCTTCGCCGCCTGCGGCAAGCGCGTGCGCCGTATGCCGCTGACGCCCGAGAACATCCGCGCGTCGTAAGCTGGCGTAAGGCCTGCGGTACCGACCCCCATTGTCCTTTCCGCCCAGGAGGCGGGAAGGGCAGATGGGGGTTTTTCTTTATAATGGTTGTCTCCGTACGGGAATAGCGACTCGAGCCCATGGACAGCGTCGATCTGCAGGTGTTGAAGAGCTGCTCGCAGTGGCTGGCCGAAGGCCACCGGGTGGTGTTGGCGACGGTCGTGGAGACGTGGGGCTCGGCCCCGCGGCCCGCGGGTGCGCTGCTCGCGGTGCGCGACGATGGCCAGGTGACCGGTTCGGTCTCCGGCGGTTGCGTGGAGGACGACCTCATCGAGCGCATCCGCAAGCAGGACCTGGCCGGTGACAAGCCCGAGCTCACGGTCTACGGCATCTCGAAGGAGGAGGCCGCGCGCTTCGGCCTGCCCTGCGGCGGCCAGCTGCGCATCGTGCTCGAGCCCATCACCAGCACTGCGTGGCTGCACGAGCTGCTCGACCGCGTGGCCGGCCGCGAGTTGGTGGCGCGCGAGCTGGACATGCGGACCGGCCGCGTCGCGCTCGCGCCTGCGAGCCGCAGCGACGGCATGGCCTTCGACGGCGAGATGCTGCGCACCGTGCATGGCCCGCGCTGGCGCATGCTCATCATCGGCGCCGGGCAGATTTCGAACTACCTGGCGCAGATGGGCATGGCGCTGGACTACAGCATCATCGTGTGCGACCCGCGCGAGGAGTACGCCGACACCTGGCACGTGCCCGGGTGCGAGTTCACCCGCGGCATGCCCGATGACGTGATCAGCGAACTGAACCTGGACAGCCACAGCGCAGTGGTGGCGGTCACGCACGATCCCAAGCTGGACGACCTCGCGCTCATCGAGGCGCTGAAGTCACCCGCGTTCTACGTCGGCGCGCTCGGCTCGCGCCTGAACACCGCCAAGCGCAAGCAGCGCCTCGCCGGCTTCGACCTATCCCAGGCCGAGCTCGACCGCCTGCATGGTCCGGTCGGGCTGCGCATCGGCAGCAAGACGCCGCCCGAGATCGCCGTGTCGATCCTGGCGGAGATGACGGCGGTGCGCCACGGTGTCGACCTGAAGCTGGTCGGCACGAAGGAGAGCAAGGAAGTGGTGGAGCAGGACGGGCCGGTCTGCGTCGCGACCGAGCGCGCGTAGCCTGTCGCGCTGATGCACCAGCGATCGACCGCAGAGGACGCAGAGGCTCGCAGAGGAAACAGAAGATCGCTTCTCGCGGTTTTCCTCTGCGGACCTCTGCGTCCTCTGCGGTCAATGCGGTTCTGATTCAAATCGGGGAGACAGCATGAGACTCAAGGACAAGGTTGCCATCATCACCGGCGGTGGCCAGGGATTCGGCGAGGGCATCGTCGAGCGCTTCGCCGAAGAGGGCTGCAAGGTCATCGTCAACGACCTCAACGCCGAGACGGCGGAGCGGGTCGCCAAGGCGATCAACGCGAAGGGCGGCAAGGCTGCCGCGGTCCAGGCGGACGTCGCAAAGGACGCTGACTGGGCGAAGATCCTCAAGTTCACCCTCGACACGTTCGGTGGGCTGAACATCGTGGTGAACAACGCGGGCACGACCCACCGCAACCAGTCGCTGGTCACGGTGACGGAGCAGGACTTCGACCGCGTCTTCAACGTCAACGTGAAGAGCATCTACCACAGCGCCAGGCATTGCGTGCCGTACTTCCGCGAGCAGGGCAAGGGTGGGGCGTTCATCAACATCGCCTCGACCGCCGGCGTGCGTCCGCGTCCCGGACTGGTCTGGTACAACGGCAGCAAGGGTGCGGCGATCATCTGCAGCAAGGCGATGGCGGTGGAACTGGCGCCCGACAAGATCCGCGTGAACGTGGTGAACCCGGTCGCCGGCGACACGCCGCTGCTGGGCATGTTCATGGGCAGCGACACGCCGGAGATGCGCGCGAAGTTCGTCGCCAGCATCCCGCTCGGCCGGCTGAGCAAGCCGGTGGACATCGCGAACGCGTGTCTCTACTTCGCCTCCGACGAAGCGGAGTTCATCACCGGGGCCTGCCTGGAGGTCGACGGCGGGCGCTGCGTTTGACCCACTGAACCGCGTTCACCGCAGAGGACGCGGAGGTACGCAGAGGAAATCCGGCTTGGCAGCGCCTCGCTCTGTCGCTTTTCCTCTGCGTCCTCTGCGGTAATGTGTTTAGTCTTGTTTCCTCGGGAGCTGGGCGACGTTCCTCAAGCCGAGAATGCCTGGATACCGGTCTGCGCGCGCCCGAGGATCAGCGCATGGATGTCGTGCGTGCCCTCGTAGGTGTTGACTGCCTCGAGGTTGAGCACGTGTCGGATCACGTGGTACTCGTCGGCGATGCCGTTGCCGCCGTGCATGTCGCGGGCGATGCGGGCGATGTCGAGCGCCTTGCCGCACGAGTTGCGCTTGATCAGCGAGATCATCTCCGGCGCCGCGCGCCCCTCGTCCATCAGGCGGCCGACCCGCAGCGCTGACTGCTGCGCCAGCGCGATCTCGGTCTGCATGTTCGCCAGCTTCAGTTGCACCAGCTGGTTGGCGGCCAGGGGGCGGCCGAACGCGACGCGGTCGAGGCTGTACTGGCGGGCCGCGTGCCAGCAGAACTCGGCCGCACCCAACGCGCCCCAGGCGATCCCGTAGCGCGCCTTGTTCAGGCAGCCAAAGGGGCCCTTCAGGCCGCTCACGCCCGGCATCAGGTTCTCCGCCGGGACGAACACGTCGTCCATCACGATCTCGCCCGTGAACGAGGCACGCAGGCTGAACTTGCCCTGGATCTTGGGCGCCGACAGGCCCTTCCAGCCCTTCTCCAGGATGAAGCCGCGGATCACGTCCTGCTCGTCCTTGGCCCAGACCACGAAGACGTCGGCGATGGGCGAGTTGGTGATCCACATCTTTGCGCCCTTCAGCACGAAGCCGCCGTCGACCTTGCGCGCGCGCGTGATCATCCCGCCGGCGTCGGAGCCGTAGCCCGGCTCGGTGAGACCGAAGCAGCCGACCAGCTCGCCCGTGGCCAGCCCGGGCAGGTACTTCTGCCGCTGGGCCTCGCTGCCGTAGGCGTAGATCGGATACATCACCAGACTCGACTGCACGCTCAGCGCCGAGCGGTAGCTGGAGTCCACGCGCTCGATCTCGCGTGCGATCAGGCCGTAGCAGACGTGGTTGACGCCGGCGCAGCCGTAGCCCTCCAGGGTGGAGCCGAGGAAGCCCAGGGCGCCCATCTCGGTCATGATCTCGCGGTCGAAGCGCTCGTGGCGGTGTGCTTCCAGCACGCGCGGCATCAGCTGCTCCTGGGCGTAGGCGCGCGCGGAATCGCGCACCATGCGCTCCTCCTCGCTCAACTGCTCCTCGAACAGGAAGGGGTCCTCCCAGGCGAATACCGGCTTGGCTGGCGGTGCATTCATGAGGTGTGCTCGTGTCGTGTGGCGGCCGGACGGCCGCAGGGTGGAGCCGGAGTATACCGCCGCCGGCTGCGGCTACGCTCGGGGCGTAGAATGGCTGGCGGCCTGCATGCCGGCGGTTCGAATCGCGCGGAGGGTGAGATGAGGATCCTGACTGCCTACGACGCCACCGAGGAAGGGCTGGATGCACTGCTTGCCATCCCGGAGTTCGACTGGATCCCGCACGAGGAGATCTTCCTCGTCTCGGTGATGCCGATGCCCGGCGGGCTGTTCCTGGGCGAAGGCTACGTGCCGGGCGAGGTGCTGGAGGAAGACCGCGTGCGGGCGCAGTCGCTGCTCGACCGGGGCGTGCGTCAGCTGCGCGAGCGCGGCTTCACCTGCGAGGGTATCCTGACCTCGGGCGAGCCAGTCGATGCGATCTGCACCGCGGCCCGGCGCCTGGGCGTACAGCTCATCGTGGTACGGCACGCGCGCCGGCTCTCGTTTGCCGCGCGCTGGTGGAAGGGGTGGGTCGGTGCCTCGCTGCTGGAACACGCCCCCTGCGGCATCCTGATCGCGGTGGGCGAAGCCCGCTGAGCGGTTCGCGCGCTCAGCCCTTCTTCTTGCACATGTCGTAGCCGTCGCGCCATCCCGCGGCGTACTGGCGGTCCTGCGCGAAGCGCTTCTCGTCCTTCCTGGTCCCGATCAGCGCCTTCGCGCTGCTGCACCCGTCGTTGTAGCCGTCGCGAAAGGCGGGCGGGAAGCCGGCCAGGTTGACCTTCGACTCCGGTGGCTTGGACGCGGTGGAACTGCAGCCCGAGGCGATTGCCAGGCTCAGGAGCAGGGCCGAGCGCAGGGCGGATCGGGAGCTGCGGCGCATGCGGGTTCCAAAAAAAATGCCCGACAAGGGAGGCAATCGGGCATTAAAGAGAGAAAAGATCAGGATCCGGTTCGGGCCGGAGACGCGATTGCGGTGCGCGTCGCTGCCTTAGTTGCGCGCCACGCCCGGGCTGAGCGGCGTGGCCGCCTCGGACTTGCCCATGGACGCGGTGCCCTTCGCGGCCTCTGCGGTCACGAGACTGTCGGCGCTGGCGGGCGAACCCTGCTTGCCGCGTGCGTGGCCGGTCACGACGGCCAGGCCGAGCACGCCGAAGGCCACCACGCAGGTGGCGGCGACGACCATTACAGGGAACAACCAGGAACTGTGCTGCCGCGGCCTGACGCGCATCTTGTCCTCGATCGAACCCGCTGGGCGCGCACGCGCCACCAAGCGGAGCTGTTGGGATCCCGATGCCTGCAACTCCCGTACCAACACGGGAGGTTTTATTTTTCAAGCACTTGCGGCAGAAAGGTGAGACAGATTTGTCACTGTGCAACGACGCGCTTTAGAAGCGTGTGCTAAACGTCTGATAAAAGTGTGAATAATCTGTCGTGCGACAATGACAGGGGAACTCGCTATACCTGATCAGGCCGGGACGCCTGATCAGGTTGCGGATGATCAGGCCGCGACGCCCGGCTTGAACATCGACGGGTTCAGGTGATGGCGCTGCAGCAGCTTGTAGAACTCGGTCCGGTTGCGCTTGGCCAGTCGTGCCGCCTGAGTGACGTTGCCGTTGGTGATCTTGAGCAGCTTGGCCAGGTACTCGCGCTCGAACTCGAAACGGGCGGATTCGAACGACGACAGGTTGCCGGTCTCGCCGCGAATCGCGGTCTCCAGCAGCGCCGGCGTGATGATCGGGGTCGTCGCCAGCGCAACGGCCTGCTCGATCACGTTGTAGAGCTCACGCACGTTGCCCGGCCAGTTGTGCTTCACCAGCACTTCCAGTGCATCCTGGGCGAAGCCGTTGAGCGTCTTGCCGTAGCGGGTGGCGAGGTTCTTCAGGAAGTACGAGGCAAGCACGGGGATGTCCTCGCGGCGCTGCTGCAGCGAGGGCAGCGACAGCGCGACCACGTGCAGGCGGTAGTAGAGGTCCTCGCGGAAGTTGCCCTGCTTGATCTGCTCTTCCAGGTTGCGGTGGGTGGCCGAGATGATGCGCACGTCGACCTTGACCGCCTGGGTGGAGCCGATCGGGCGCACCTCCTTCTCCTGCAGCACGCGCAGGAGCTTGACCTGCAGCGGCAGGGGCATGTCGCCGATCTCGTCGAGGAACACGGTGCCGCGGCCGGCGGCCTGGAACAGGCCCTTGTAGTCGGAGGCCGCACCGGTGAAGGCGCCTTTCACGTGCCCGAACAGCTCGGACTCGAGCAGCTGCTCGGGGATCGCGCCGCAGTTCACCGCCACGAACGGCTGGGATGCGCGGGGGCTCGCACGATGGATGGCGCGGGAAAGCAGTTCCTTGCCGGTTCCGCTCTCGCCGAAGATCATGACACTGGCGTCGCTGGCGGCGACCAGGCGGGCCTTGGAGAGGATGGCTTCCATCTCCGGGCTGCGGGTGATGATGTCCTCGCGCCAGCCGCCTTCGGCCGAGCCGTCGTTGGCCGCGACGCGGCTGCCGCTCACCTGCAGCGCCTTCTCGACATGGGTCAGCAGCGCCTTGCCGTCGAAGGGCTTGGTGAGGTAGCCGAACACGCCGCGCTGGGTGGCGTCGACCGCGTCGGGGATGGTGCCGTGTGCGGTGAGGATGATCACCGGGAGGGCCGGGTTCTTCTTCTGCAGGGACTCGAACAGCGCCATGCCGTCCATTCCGCCCATGCGCAGGTCGGTAATGACGAGGTCGGGGCTGGCGACTGCGAGTTGGGACAATGCCGCCTCGCCGCTTTCCACCGCGGTGACGCCATAGCCGGCACCCTGCAGGCGGATGGACAGCAACCGCAGCAGATCCGGATCATCGTCGACCAGCATTACGCGCGCACGTTGGTTCATCATTTGTTCCTCGTCGGTTTGCTGCGTTCCAGCATCTTGCGTTCGGTTTCGATCAGGGCGTCGAGCTTCTGTTTGAGCTCGTCGTAGCGCTTGGCCTCGTCCTTCAGCCGTTGGGCCTGGGCCTGTGCTTCCGCCTCGGACTTAAGCTGATCGACCAGCAGATTGTCAAGCAAAAGTGCAAAGGGCCGCAGGTCCGCTCCCCGATCCCGCGTGTCCTTGAGATATTGCCCAAGCGTATCAGCAGCTTGAGTGCGCTCCTTGGTCGTCGCGCCAGGCAATATCTTGAGCAGCACCAGCTGCATCAGCGCGAATTCCGAGCGGTGCTGCCCGAAAAAGCGCTGGGTCCTCTCTGCCTCCCGGGCCACCTGTTCCGGCGGTAATCCCAGCAGATACTCGTAATAGTACAGCAGACGCTCGGTATCGCTCACGCGGGCCGGCGGCGCAGGGGCCGGGGCGGTCTCCGGGACAGGAGCGGCCTCCGGCTGCGCGGCCTGGGCCGGGGGCGGCGATGGCTGCGGCCGCGCAGCCGGCTGCATGCATCCCGCGAGCACGGCTGCGGCAATCAGGCCGCCGAGCAGGCATACCGCCGGTGCGCGCATCAGCGCCCCGCCGGCGCTGCCGCAGGCAGCCTGACCTGGAAGTGCGCGCCCTGGCCGTGAGTGTCGAGGATCTCGACCCGGCCGGCATGTGCCGCCACGTATTCCCGCACGATCGCCAGGCCCAGCCCGGTCCCCTTCACCGACGCTTCCGCCCGGGCCTTGCCCTGGTAGAACGGCTCGAACACCCGTTCGCGTTCGGCCGGCGCGACCCCCTGGCCCTCGTCGGTCACGTCCAGCACCACCTCGTTTTCATGTGCCTGTGCGCTGATCATGATCTCGCCGAACGCTGGCGAGAACTTGACGGCATTGGAGAGCAGGTTGTCCAGGATCACCTCGAGCTTGTTCTCATCGGCCTGCAGCGCGATCTCCGGGCAGTTGACATTCAGGCGGATGTCCTTGGCTCGCATCGGCAACCGGTGGGCATCCGCTACCCGCTGGATGACGGCGGGAAGCCGCACCATCTCCAGATGAATCCCGGAGCGCTGGAACTGAACGGTGTGAAAGTTTAACAAATCCTCGATCAGGCGCTGCAACCGCAGCGTGTTCTCGTGCAGGATGTGGGCGACTTCGATCTGCGCGGGCTTGAGCTCCCCGACCGCGCCGTCGGCCATCAGCTCCGCGCCCTCGCGGATCGCCGAGAGCGGCGTCTTCAGCTCGTGCGAGACCTGGTGCAGGAAGCGCGTCTTCTGCTCTTCCAGCTCCATCAGGCGCATGCGCACCCAGTCGATCTGCCGGCCGAGATCCTCCAGGTCGCGCGGACCGGACACGTTGACCGGATGCTGGAAGTCGCCGTCGCCGATGCGCTTGAGCGCGTCCTCGATCTGCCGGATCGGCTTGAGGATCAGGATGGTGGACCCGACCACCAGGAACAGCGCGACCGGGATCAGCGCCACCAGCTGCCAGTAGATGAAGGTGTTGACCTCGCCCGACAGCGCCTGCATGGCGGCGGTCTCGCGCTGGACCGACTCGCGACCCATCGCGTCCAGCGAGCGCGCCAGCTCGCCGAGGCTGACGTAGTCGTCCACCAGGTCGGCGACCAGGCGTGGCTGGTCGCGCAGGCCCGCCACGCTGGTGAAGAGCAGGTTCTCGATCTCCGACATGCGGTCGAGCACCCGCTGCTGGGCGGGAAGCAGCGGCAGGACCCGCATGCGCCGGACGGTCTCGAGGAAGTCGCGGTGCGAGGTCTCGAACACCGAGAAGATCTGCGGATCGGCGAGGATGGAGAACTGCCGCACGCTGCGCTCCATGCCGGTGATCTGCTCGATCATCTGGCGGCTGCTCTGGGTGGCCTGCACCGCATTGAACACCGCGCGCTGGCTCTTGGTGGCCAGTTCGCGGATGGAGACCGCGTTGTTCACCAGCGCGAAGATCAGCGGCACCACGGCGAGCGAGAAGCCCGCCAGGATCAGCATCGGGAACGACTTGGGATAGAAGCGCCACATGGGCGGGTGGTGGGTTGCGTTGTCTCAGCGGGCGAAGCGGACCTCGACCCGGCCGAAGCTGCCGTAGTCGGCGGTGACGTGATCGCCGGGCTGTACCTCGAGCGGCTGCATGCAGGTGCCGGTGGTGACGACCTCCCCTGCGCGCAGGGTCACACCGATCCTGGACAGCTCGTTGGCGATCCAGGTCAGCGCGATGCGCGGGTCACCCAGCACGTTGGCACCCTTGCCGGGACGCTGGTAGCGGCCGGCCACCTCACCCTGCACCACATGCTGGCTCAGATCCACGCCGCGCCAGGCGGCGGAGGTCGGCGCCCCCAGCACGAACTGGTGGGCACAGGCATTGTCGGCGATGAGCTGCGCGGCCCCGGCATGCACGAAGTCGGCATAGCGCGAGTCGGGCACCTCGATCGCGGGATGCAGGCTGCCCACCGCATCGAGCACTTCGTCCCGGGTGTATTCGCGCTCGCGCGGCGGCAGGTCGCGCTGCATGCGGAAGGCGAACTCCGGCTCGGCGACGTGCATGAGGTTGCCGACCAGCGAAAGCGTGGCGCCCGAGTCGTGGATCTGCCCGTTCAGCAGGCGCCCGGCTAGCGGCCCATCGACCCCGATATGGGCCTGGCCGGCCTGGCTCGTGGCCGCGATCTTCCAGCCGAACCCGGTTCGCCCCGACACCGCCTGCACCTGCGCCTGCACGGCGTAGCCTTCGGCGCGCGTTGCCGGCCGGCACGCCGCCGGCAGCGCATCGATGCGCTGGCCGGCCTGCCACGTGGTCCACAGCACCTGCGCGGCCTCGTGCCACTTCTGTTCCATTGCGTTCTCCCTGTTTCAGCGCGACGGCTGTTCGGCGCGCGGCGCATGCACGACGTTGACGAGCGGCTCGCCGCGCGCGAGCCGGTTCAGATTCTCCGCGATCGCCCGGTTGCGCCGGGGCAGCAGCCCGTCGGTCCAGCCCGAGGCGTGCGGGGTCATGAGGATGTTATCCAGTTCGTGGAACGGCAGGCGCGCCGGTGCGGCGTGGCGCTCGCCCTGTGCGGGATAGCCGTACCAGACATCGATGATGGCCCCGCCGATGCGGCGCGCGGCGAGGGCGTCGTAGAGCGCCTGCTCGTCGATCACCGGCCCGCGCGAGACGTTGACGATGACCGCACCCGGCTTCATCGCTGCGAAGGCCCGGCGGTCGATCAGGCTGCGCGTGCTGTCGTCGAGCGGCAGGGTCACCAGCACGAAGTCGGCGGCGGCGAGCGTCGGCAGCAGCGCATCCATGCCCGCCACGCGCCCCACCAGCGGGTCTGCATCCTTCGGCGTGCGGCTGCAGGCCAGCACCCGCATGCCGAAGGCCAGCGCGCGGCGCGCGCTCTCGCGCCCGATGCGGCCGTAGCCCAGGATCGCCAGGGTCTTGCCGTACAGCTCTGCGTGCCGGGGGCCGCACAGGTAGGAGCCGGTCCAGTCGCCCCGGCGCAGGGTGGCGTCCATCCGGCGCAGGCCGATCACCCACTCGAGCATCGCCCCCAGCACGTATTCGGAGATGCCGATCTCATGCTCGAAGCAGTTGCAGACTGCGGTTTGGGGGGCCAGGAGCGAGACGTCCACCGCATCCGTGCCGGCCCCGGGCGTCTGCAGCAGCCGCAGGGAAGGGGCTTTGGGCACCGGTCCGGTCCAGGACATCGAGATCAGGGCGTCGGCGCCGTCCAGCGCGCGCTCGAACGCCGGCAGGTCGTCGCTGTCGGCGACCACGATTTCCCACGGGGTCTCGAGGAACCCGGGCACCATGCCCAGGCGCCCGTCGTCGTCCATTTTCTTGATGACCAGCTTCAATGCGTCCTGCCCGGCTCGGATTGCGATGCGTTGGGAGTGTAGTGGCTATCGGACAGCAGGGGAGATCGGAGCCGGCACGATGGTCCCGATCAGAATCGGCGCGGTTGCTCGGTCCTTTACGAAAATGCGCTGCCCGGCGCCCGCGAGCAGGCGGCCGCCGTCGTTGCGCAGCTCCAGCTGTCCGTTGCCCACGCTGACCTGGATGCTGCCGCCGGCGGCCTCGACCAGCAGCTCGCCGCCCGCCGTGCTCAGTGCTGCACAGGGGGTCGCGATCCGCAGCGTGCTGCCGGCGGTCCGCCGGGTACCGGCAAGGAAGCGGACCGAACCCCGGTAGACGGTGAACGCCGCGCTGTCCTGCGCGCCTGCGGCGCCGTCGTAGCGATAGGCGTCGAGGCGGACGTCGGAGCCCGGCGACAACGAGACGGCCGTGCCGTCCGTGAACTGGGCCTGGGCCCGGCCGCCGTTGCCGGTCCGCAGCACCACGCCTTCACGCCAGGCGTTGCCGCGCGCGAGCAGCTCGGCGCCGGAGTTCTTGCTGAAGGCGGTGACGGGGCCCGCGAGGAAGAGCAGGGTGGCGGGGGGCGGCTCGGCGGGGGCGGCAAACGATCGGGTGCCTGCTAGCATCGCGAGGCACACTAGGAGTCTGTGCAAGGAAATTTGGCAAACCCGCAAACCGCGCTTCACCCGTGTAGACGGCGGCGGATTTTGGCTCTGGCACGCTGCGCTTAACTTGCGCTCGCGCGCAAGTTAGCCGGCGCCGAAATCCCGCGCTTCGGCTCTCATGCGCTAGTGGTGCCGGGAGCGAGAATCGAACTCGCACGCCCTTTCAGGCGCGGGATTTTGAGTCCCGTGCGTCTACCAGTTCCGCCATCCCGGCACGGGAGGGCGGATTATCCGGCATTCGCCGGGCCCCGGCAACGCGACGGGCGGGGGCGGCCGGCCCGATATAATGCCGCCATGCGGCTCGAAGACTTCGACTTCGACCTGCCCGCCGAACTGATCGCGCAGTTCCCCGCGCAGCGCCGCGGCGAGAGCCGGTTGCTCACGCTGGATGGCGCCTCGGGTGCGACGAGGGACCTGCTGTTCGCCGATCTCCCGGAACTGCTCTCGCCGCGCGACCTGCTGGTGTTCAATGACACCCGGGTCATGCGCGCGCGCCTGTTCGCAGTCAAGGCCAGCGGCGGCCGGGTCGAGCTTCTCGTGGAGCGCGTGCTCGACGCGCACCACGCGCTCGCGCTGATCCGCGCCAGCCATGCGCCGCGCGAGGGCACGCTGCTCACGGTCGCGGGGCAGGTCCAGCTGCGCGTGCTCGGCCGCGACGCCGACCTGTACCGGCTGGAGTTTCCCTCGGACGCACCGGTGATGGACGTGCTCGAGCGGCACGGCGAGATGCCGCTGCCGCCCTACATCACCCGCGCTGCGACCGAAGCCGACGCCAGCCGCTACCAGACGGTCTACGCGCGCGAGCCGGGCGCCGTCGCCGCGCCCACCGCCGGGCTGCATTTCGACGAGGCCATGCTCGAACACCTGCGCGGCCTGGGCGTGGGGCTGGCCTTCCTGACACTGCACGTGGGTGCGGGCACGTTCCAGCCGGTGCGCGCCGCGCGCCTCGAGGCCCATCGCATGCACCACGAGCGCTACTGGATTCCGCAGGAGACCGCCGCTGCCGTGGCGCGCGCACGCGCGCAGGGCGGCCGGATCGTCGCGGTGGGGACCACCAGCCTGCGTGCGCTGGAAGCCTCCGCGCAGGGTGGGCAGGTGCGGCCCGGCGGCGGCGACACCGACCTGTTCATCACCCCGGGCTTCCGGTTCCAGGTCGTCGATGCGCTGGTCAGCAACTTCCACCTGCCGCGCTCGACGCTGCTGATGCTGGTCGCGGCGTTCGCCGGACTGCCGGAGGTGCTGGCCGCCTACCGTCACGCAGTCGCGCAGCGCTACCGCTTCTTCTCCTACGGCGACGCCATGTTCATCACGCGCGCGGAGCGCCCATGAGCGTAACCTTCGACGTGATCGGCCGCTGCGGACCCGCCCGCCTCGGACGGCTCACGCTGGCGCACGGAACGGTCGAGACGCCGGCGTTCATGCCGGTGGGCACCTACGGCGCGGTGAAGACGATGAGCCCGGAGGAACTGCGCGGCATCGGCGCGCAGATCGTCCTGTCCAACACCTTCCACCTGTGGCTGCGTCCGGGACTCGAGGTGATCGGGTTGCACGGCGGCCTGCACCGGTTCATGGGCTGGGACGGCCCGATCCTCACCGACTCGGGCGGCTTCCAGGTGTTCAGCCTGGGCGCGCTGCGCAAGATCAGCGAGGAGGGCGTGCAGTTCCAGTCGCCGGTCAACGGTGACCGCTGCTTTCTCTCGCCCGAGGAGGCGATGCGCATCCAGCGCGTGCTGAACTCCGACGTGGCCATGATCTTCGACGAGTGCACGCCATATCCCGCTGACGAGCGCCAGGCGGCCGCGTCGATGCGGTTGAGCCTGCGCTGGGCCGAGCGCAGCCGCCGCGCCCACGAAGGCAACCCCAACGCCGTGTTCGGCATCGTGCAGGGC
Source organism: uncultured Burkholderiales bacterium (assembly GCA_964523885.1). GTDB lineage: Bacteria > Pseudomonadota > Gammaproteobacteria > Burkholderiales > SHXO01 > SHXO01. Next base: position 37,609 of record CAZFYX010000064.1, read on the forward strand.
GGGATGCACGAGCGCCTGCGCGACGAGTCGCTGGCCGGGCTCCTGCAGATCGGCTTCGACGGCTATGCGATCGGCGGCCTGTCGGTCGGGGAACCGAAGGAGGACATGCAGCGCATCCTGCGCCACACCGCCCCGGCGCTGCCGGACAGCCGGCCGCGCTACCTGATGGGCGTGGGCACGCCGCAGGACATCCTGGATGCGGTACGGGCCGGGATCGACATGTTCGACTGCGTGATGCCCACCCGCAACGCCCGCAACGGCTGGCTGTTCACCAGCGAGGGCATCGTCAAGCTGCGCAACAGCCGCTACCGCACCGACCTGCGCCCGGCCGACCCGGCCTGCCCGTGCTACACCTGCGCGCACTTCACCCGGGCCTACCTGCACCACCTGCAGCGGGTGAACGAAATCCTCGGGGCACGACTCAATACCATCCACAACCTGCACTACTACCAGGGCCTCATGAGCGGCCTGCGCGCCGCGATCCGCGATGGACGGCTGGAGCAGTTCACCCTGCCCGGTGCCGATCCGGGGGAATAGGACGCGGCCGGCGCGCAGTCCCTCCGCAGAGGCCCGGAATGGCCAGACAAAGGTGCTAGAATCCGCGACTTGCCTGCGGGCGGCCGGCCTCGAGCGTCGGCCGTGCGGGCAGCGTCGAACGACCCCGGACGCGACCGCTCCGACACCCCGCAGGGCGCGCCACCAGAGAGGAGACATTCGAAATGATCAGCCTAGCGTACGCGCAGGCAGCCCCCGCCGGTGCCGGCGGCATGGACTTCCTGGGCCTCATGCCACTGGTCCTGATGTTCGTGCTGCTCTATTTCCTGCTCATGCGGCCGCAGATGAAGCGCGCCAAGGAGCATCGCAACATGGTGGCCGGGCTGCAGAAGGGTGACGAGGTGGTGACGGGCGGCGGCACGCTCGGCAAGGTCGCCAATGTCGCCGAGAGCTACGTGCGGGTCGAGATCGCGCCCAACGTCGAGATCACGGTCCAGAAGTCCTCCATCCAGACGCTCCTGCCCAAGGGCACCATCAAGAGCGCGAGCTAACCGCCGCGCGAGGCGCCCTGCGGCAGCCGCCGCGGGGTGACACGCCGCCCTTTCAGACCGTTCTATGAACCGCTATCCACTCTGGGTCTACATCCTGGTTGCCATCGTCGTCGGCGTCGGGGTGCTCTACTCCGCCCCGAACCTCTTCCCGGAGTCGCCCGCGATCCAGATCTCCGCGGCGCGCTCCTCGGGCAAGATCGACCAGGCACTGCTGACGCGCACCGAGGAGGTGCTCAAGGGCGCGAACGTCGCGTTCGACGACGCCTACCTCGACGAGAGCAGCGCGAAGGTACGCTTCAAGGACACCGACACCCAGCTCAAGGCCAAGGACTTGGTGGAGAAGGCGCTGGGCGAGGACTACACCGTGGCGCTGAACCTGCTGTCCAACGCGCCGCGCTGGATGACCGCGCTGCGCGCGAAGCCGATGTACCTGGGCCTGGACCTGCGCGGCGGGGTGCACTTCCTGCTCCAGGTCGACATGAAGGGGGCGATCACCAAGGCGCTGGACAGCTCGTCGACCGGCATCCGCACCACGCTGCGGGGGCAGGACGACGCGCGCGCCAGCGGCATCTCGCGGGAGGGCGCCACCATCGTGCTGCGCTTCCGCGATGACGCCACCCGCAACAACGCGCGCAACCTCATCGAGCGCAACTATCCGGACCTGCTGCTGCGCGACGACGAGCGTGGCGGCGAGCGTGCCCTGGTCGGCACGCTCAAGCCCGAGGCGGAGAAGCGGATCAAGGAATTCGCGATCCAGCAGAACCTCACCACCCTGCGCAACCGCGTGAACGAGCTGGGCGTGGCCGAGCCGATCGTGCAGCAGGCCGGCCTCGACCGCATCGTGGTCCAGCTGCCGGGCGTGCAGAACACGGCCGACGCCAAGCGCATCCTGGGCCGCACCGCCACCCTCGAAGTGCGCATGGTCGACGAGGAGAACAGCAACCTCGCCGGGATCCAGGCCGCCCAGGCGGGCCAGCCGCCGCTGGGCTCCGAGCTGCTGTACGAGCGCAACGGCACCCCGGTGCTGCTCAAGCGCCAGGTCGTGCTCACCGGCGACCGCATCAACGACGCGCAGCCGGGCTTCGACCAGCAGACCGGCGAACCCGCGGTGCACATCACCCTCGACGGCACCGGCGCCCGCATCTTCCAGCAGCTCACCCGCGAGAACGTAGGCAAGCGGATGGCCATGGTGCTGGTCGAGAAGGGCAAGGGCGAGGTGGTGACCGCGCCGGTGATCAGGACCGAGATCGGCGGGGGGCGGGTCCAGATCAGCGGCCGCATGAACACCACCGAGGCGCGCGAGATCGCGCTGCTGCTGCGCGCTGGCGCGCTTGCAGCCCCGATGGAGATCGTCGAGGAGCGCACCGTCGGTCCCAGCCTGGGGGCGGAGAACATTAAGCGCGGCTTCCACGCCACCTGGATCGGCTTCGCGACCCTGTCGCTGTTCATCATCGTCTACTACAGCGCAGTGGGCGTGATCTCGGTCATCGCGTTGGCAGTGAACCTGATGCTGCTGGTCGCGCTGCTGTCGATGCTGCAGGCCACCCTGACGCTGCCCGGCATCGCCGCGATCGCGCTCACGCTGGGCATGGCCATCGACGCCAACGTGCTGATCAACGAGCGCATACGGGAGGAGCTCCGTGCGGGGGTCACGCCGCAGGCGGCGATCAGCGCCGGCTATGACCGTGCCTGGGCAACGATCCTGGACTCCAACATCACCACGCTGATCGCTGGCATCGCGCTGTTCACCTTCGGCACCGGCCCCGTACGCGGCTTCGCGGTGGTGCACTGCCTGGGCATCCTGACCTCGATGTTCAGTGCCGTGGTCGTGTCGCGCGCCGTGGTGAACCTGACCTTCGGCCGCAAGCGCCGCCTCGACAAGCTGCCGATCGGCAACGTGGACTGGAGCCGCAAGACGCCCAAGCCGGCCTGAGCGCAGCGCGACCAGCCGCCGGACCAGCCGACATAGGAACGACAATGGAATTCTTCCGCATCCGCCACGACATCAACTTCATGAAGCACGCGATGGTGTTCAACATCATCTCGCTGGTCGTGTTTCTGCTGTCGGTGTTCTTCCTCGCCACCCGCGGCCTGCACCTGGGGGTGGAGTTCACCGGCGGCACGGTGATGGAGCTGCACTACGGCCACTCGGCCGACCTCGACAAGGTCCGCACGACGCTGGAGAAGATCGGACTGGCCGATGCCACGGTGCAGAACTTCGGCAGCTCGGAGAACGCGCTGGTGCGGCTGCCGGCGCGCGCGGACCTGTCCGGGGCGCAGCTGAGCGAGAAGGTGATCAGCGCGC
>CAZFYX010000065.1:0-23317 GCA_964523885.1 uncultured Burkholderiales bacterium
CACCAGGGCCGGGTCCGTGGCGATGCGGTCCGCCGGCGCGAGCACCAGGGCGGCGTAGCTGGGGTAGCCGTTGTCGGCCAGCAGGAAGACCTTGGGCTTCAGGTTGGCGGTCTTCTCGATCGTGTAGGGCTCGGAGGTGGCGTAGCCCTGCTGGGCGACGTTCCTGTCGACCAGGAACTGCTGCACGCTGAAGGCATAGGGTCGCTTCTGGTCGTCCGTGAAGCCGTACCTGGCCTTCAACCAGGGCCAGAACGTGGTCTCGCTGGCCTGGCCGATCAGCAGGGTACGGGTCTTCAGGTCGGGGAGGGCCTTCACGTCCGGGTGCGCGATGAGGGCAGCCGGGTCCTTCTGGAAGGTCGCCCCCACGGTCACCACCGGCAGCCCCTGCTCGATCAGCTTGATCGTCTGCAGGTCGTAGCCCATCACCAGGTCGGCCTGGCCGCCGACCAGCAGCTGCACGACATTGACCTGAGGCCCGCCCATCTTCACCTCGACGTCCAGCCCCTGCTTGCGGTAGGTGCCTTCGGCGACCGCCTGATAGAAGCCGCCGTGCTCGGCCTGCGCGTACCAGTTGGTGAGGAACACCATCTTCGCCAGGTCCTGCGCGAAGGCGGGCGCTGCGCACACCAGGGCGATGATGGCGGCGAGGCGGGCGAGGACGGGGCTGCGCAATCTCATGGGCCTTCTCCGGTGGGATATGAGGCGCAGCGTAGCCGCGGATGCCGGGGGCGGCAAGGGGCGCGGCGCGGCCCGCGGGCCTGCGGGGAGCACGGCGATCCGGGCTAGAATTCAGGGCCTCCGGAGTTCTTCATCTTTGCCCAAGCCGAACCCCTCAGCCCTGCTCGCCGCGCGCCCGGGCGCCGCTGCCCTGCCGTCGGTGGATCGGGTGCTCGCGCGCCCCGGGGTGCAGGCCCTCGCGCAGCAGTACGGGCGCGAGCCGGTGCAGCAGGCCGTGCGGGGGCTGCTGGGGGACAAGCGCGCGGCGATCCTGGGCGGAACCTCAATCGAGGCCGCCTGGCCGGCGGGCGATGCCTGGCTCGAATGCGAGCTGCATGCGCGCCTCGACGCGGCGTCGCAGGCGCGGCTGCGGCCGGTGTTCAACCTCACCGGTACCGTGCTGCACACCAACCTGGGCCGCGCGCTCATGCCGCAGGAGGCCGTGGACGCCGTGGCCCAGGCCATGCGCAGCCCGGTCACGCTCGAGCTCGATGCGACCACCGGCGAGCGCGGCGAGCGCGACGAACTGGTCGAGCCGCTGCTGTGCGAGCTCACCGGCGCGCAAGCCGCCACCGTCGTCAACAACTGTGCAGCCGCCGTCGTGCTGGCACTCAACACACTGGCGTCGCGGCGCGAGGTGGTGGTCTCGCGCGGCGAGCTGATCGAGATCGGCGGGGCGTTCCGCCTGCCCGACATCATGGCGCGCGCCGGCGTGAAGCTCGTCGAGGTCGGCACCACCAACCGCACCCATCTGCGCGACTACGAGGCAGCGCTCGGCCCGCGCACCGGCATGCTGCTCAAGGTCTGTCCGAGCAACTACGCGATCGAGGGCTTCAGCGCTGCGGTGAGCGAGGCCGACCTCGCGGCGGTGGCGCATGCACGCGGAGTGCCCCTGTTCGTCGACCTCGGCAGCGGTGCGCTCGTGGACCTCGCGCAGTATGGATTGCCTGACGAACCCACGCCGCGCGCGCTGCTGGCCGCCGGTGTGGACCTGGTTGCCTTCAGCGCCGACAAGCTGCTGGGCGGGCCGCAGGCCGGCATCGTGGTCGGGCGGCGCGACCTGGTCGAGCGCCTGCGCCGCAACCCGCTCAAGCGGGCGTTGCGGGTGGACAAGATGACCCTGGCCGCGCTCGAGGCGGTGCTGCAGCTCTATCGCGATCCGGACCGGCTGCGCCAGCGCCTCACCACGCTGCGCCAGCTCACCCGCGATGCCGGCGACATCCGTCGTGCCGGGCAGCGCCTGCTGGCGCCGGTGCACAACGTGTTGGGCGCCCAGGCTGAGGTCACGCTGCGCGACTGCCAAAGCCAGATCGGCAGCGGTTCGCTGCCGGTCGACCGGCTGCCCAGCGTCGCGCTGGTGCTTGCGCCGCGCGGCGGGCGCAAGGGCCAGGGCAGTGCGCTGCGCACGCTGCAGAGCCGGCTCGCGCACCTGCCGGTGCCGGTGCTCGGCCGCGTGCATGACGGTGCGCTGTGGCTCGACCTGCGCTGCCTGGAGGACGAAGCCGGCTTCCTCGCCCAGCTCGATGCGCTGGCGGGCGGGGCGGGGCAGGCGCAATGATCGTCGGAACCGCCGGCCACATCGATCACGGCAAGACGGCGTTGGTGAAGGCGCTGACCGGCGTGGACGCCGACCGCCTGCCGGAGGAGAAGGCGCGCGGGATCACCCTGGACCTCGGCTATGCCTACGTGCCCACGGCCACCGGCGAAGTGCTCGGTTTCGTCGACGTGCCGGGCCACGAGCGCCTGGTGCACAACATGGTCGCGGGCGTGACCGGGATCGACTTCGTGCTGCTCGTCATCGCGGCCGATGACGGTCCCATGCCGCAGACCCGCGAGCACCTGCAGATCGTCGACCTGCTTGGGCTGCGGCGCGGGGCGGTGGCGCTGACCAAGATCGACGTGGTGGATGCCGCGCGCCTGGAGGCGGTTCGGCGCGACGTGCAGGATCTGCTGCGCGGGACGACGCTGGAAGGCGCACCGGTCTTCCCCCTCTCGAGCCGCACCGGCGCGGGCGTCGAGCCGCTGCAGCGGCACCTGGAGCAGGCGGCCGCCAGCGGCGTGCACGCCGCATCGCGCGGCGGCTTCCGCCTCGCCATCGATCGCTGCTTCACGCTGAAAGGTGCCGGCGTGGTCGTGACCGGCACCGTGCATGCCGGCAGCGTGAAGGTCGGCGACGAGCTGGTGCTGTCGCCGCCCGGGCTGCGCGTGCGCGTGCGCAGCCTGCATGCGCAGGATCGGCCTGCGGACCTCGGGCAGACGGGGCAGCGCTGCGCGCTCAACCTGGCCGGACCGGGCTTCGAGAAGGCGCTCGTGCGGCGCGGGGACTGGGTCGTGTCCGCGCCGTTGCACGTGCCGGTGCAGCGCGTGGACGTGCAGCTGCGCCTGCTCGCATCCGAGGCGCGCCCACTCGCGCACTGGACGCCGGTGCACGTGCACCTCGGCGCCGCCGATCTCACCGGCCGCGTGGCCCTGCTGGAGAGCGAGACCCTGGCGGCGGGCGCGGGCGCACTCGCGCAGCTGGTGCTGGATCGCGCCATCGGTGCCCTGGCCGGTGATCGCTTCATCCTGCGCGACCAATCGGCGGCGCGCACCCTGGGCGGGGGTGTCGTGCTCGACCCGTTCCCGCCCCAGCGCGGACGGCGCAGGCCGGCGCGGCTGCGCATGCTGCAGGCCAGTGTCGCGCTCGACCCCCGGGCAGCACTGCTGGCGGCGCTGGAGCAGGAGCCGCTGGGCATCGATCTCGCGCGTTTCGCCGTGGCCTGGAACCTGGGCGAAGCGCAGCGCGCCGGGCTGCATGGCGCGCTGCGCATGCGCATCGTGCAGGATGGCGAGGCCCGCATCGCGCTCTCCGAGGATGCGTGGCGTGGGCTCCAGGACAGGGTGATGCTCGCGCTGAGCGCCGAGCACACGCGGGCGCCGGACATGGTCGGCGTGGGGCGGGAGCGGCTGCGCCGGCTCACCGCTCCCGCGCTGCACGCAGCCGTGTACGACGCCGTGCTCGCGGAGCTGATTGCCCGCGGCGCGATCGCAGTCACCGGCGCGTGGCTGCATGACCCCGGGCACCACGTCCGCCTGAGCGCGGACGAGGACGCGCGCTGGCAGCTGATCCGGCCGCTGCTCGAGGCGCATCCCTGGCAGCCGCCGCGCGTGCGCGACATCGCCCGTGCTGGCGCGCTGGACGAGCTGCTGGTGCGCGGCGCGCTGAAGGCCGCCGCACGCCTGGGCGAGGTGTATCCGGTTGCGCACGACCACTACTTCACCCGTGCAGCGGTGCTCGAGCTCGCCGGTTTCGTGCGCGAACTGGAGGCGGACGCCGCGGGTGCCACCGCTGCGACGTTCCGGGATCGCATCGGCACCGGCCGCAAGCTGGCCATCCACATCCTCGAGTTCTTCGACCGGGTCGGCTTCACCCGGCGCATCGGCGACCGGCACGCGCTGCGCAACCCGGCGCTGTTCAGCGTGGCGGACGCGACGACCCCGGCGGCGCATCCCGAGCGCATCGCGCCGCCCCTATAATCCGCCTGCGCGTGGGCCGTTGCGTCGGGCTCGCCGCAGCGTGGAAGAGAAGCGTTCCCTGGTGGGGCGGCCGGTCCTCAAAACCGTGCAAGGGTCGCCAGCGATTCTTGGTGGGTTCGACTCCCACTCTCTTCCGCCATCGCACGCGGCTGTTGCCGGGGTGCGACTCGGATGTCGCCCATTGCCCGCGCTTTCGCAGCGGCTTACAGTGATGGGGTGAGACGGGAACGCGGATTCATCTACCTCGGCCTGCTGGCCCTGGTCGTGGTGAGCGGCCTGGCATTGACGGAAGTTGCCAGCGTCGCGAGCACCGCCAGCCAGCGCGAGCGCGAGGCAGAGCTGCTCTTCGTCGGCGAGCAGTTCCGCATCGCGATCGAGAACTACCGCCAGAAGAACCAGGCGCTCGGCGACCAGCTGCCGCGCGAGCTGAGCGACCTGCTGCTCGACGAGCGGCAGAATCCGCCCCAGCGCTACCTGCGCAGGATCTACGCCGATCCGATGACCGGCCGCCGCGAGTGGGGCCTCGTGCGGCTGCCTACCGGTGGCATCGCCGGCGTGTACAGCCTGTCCAAACAGGCGCCGCTGCGCAAGAGCCGCTTTCCGCAGGCACTCGCCGCGTTCGCCGATGCCAGGGCGTACACCGACTGGCGCTTCATCGCGCAGGAGATGGGGCCGGGCACCAGTCCCGGCGGCGCTGCCGTCCCGGCCGCGGGCGCGCCGGGTGCGGGCGCACCGCCCATGCCATCGCTGCCCGGGGTGCCGGCTATGGCAGGTTCCGCGTCGTTGAACCCGATCGCGCCGCAGGGCGGCGCGGCACCGACCCAGGCCCAGCCGCGGTTGCCCGCAATCTCCGAGGACGGGCGGCCGGACGCGGACCTTCCCTCTGAAGAGGACACCCCGCCACCCGCGCCGGAAAACCAGTCCGCGTTCCCGCGCTGAGCGGCATCGCCCCCGTGCTAGCATGGGCTCATGAACGCTCCCGCGAAGCCGCAGTCACCCGGCCTGTTCAGCGAGTGTCCGGCGCAACGCTGGGACGGCGCGCACACGCAGCCGGTTGCGGAACGGGTGGTGGAGGAGGTCGCCGTCTCGCTCAACTACAACGGCCTGGCCTATGCCGTGATGATGACCTCGCCGGCAGACCTGGAGGACTTCGCGCTCGGCTTCAGCCTCACCGAAGGTGTGATCGCGGCGCCGGCGCAGCTGCATGGGATCGACGTGCTGCCGCTGGACGAGGGCATGCTGCTGCGCATGCAGGTCGATCCGGCGTGCGTGGAGCGGATCGAGGCACAGCGGCGGCACATGGCCGGGCGCACCGCATGCGGCCTGTGCGGGGCGGAGAGCATCGAGCAGGCGCTGCGGCAGCCGCACGCGGTGCCCGATGGCATGCGCACCACGCACGTTGCCCTGCATCGGGCGTTCGATGCCCTGTCCGAACGTCAGACACTGAATGCGCTTACCGGGGCCGTGCACGCGGCAGCCTGGGCGGACGCGGACGGCATGCTGCAGCTGGTGCGTGAGGACGTGGGGCGGCACAACGCGCTGGACAAGCTGATCGGGGCGCTGCTGCGCAGCGGCCGCCGGCCGCAGGATGGTTTTGCGCTGGTGACCAGCCGCGCGAGCTTCGAGATGGCGCAGAAGGCGGCCATGGCCGGCATTCCCCTGCTGGCGGCCATCTCGGCGCCGACCGCACTCGCGGTGCGCCTGGCGGGGAGCGCCGGACTCACGCTGGTCGGCTTCGCGCGCGGCCAGCGCCACAACGTCTACGCGCACCCGCAGCGGTTGAGCTGAAGCCGTCATCCGGACGGCCGACCTACTCCCCGTACGTCAGCGTCCGCGCCTTGCCCCAGAACACCCGGTAGGACAGCAGCGTATAGCCGATGACCAGCGGCAGCACGATGGCGGTGCCGACCAGCACGAAGCGCAGTGATTTCTCCGCGGCCGCCGCCTGCCAGATCGTCATCCGGTCGATGATCAGGTAGGGGTAGAGGCTGTAGGCCAGCCCGGCGAAGGCGAGCACGAACACCCACACGGCGAGGACGAATGGCAGCCAGTCCGAGCGCGACGCGCCGGCCTGTAACCGGCGCAGCATGAGCCAGATGCCGACGCACGCGGCCCCAGTGAGCAGCGGCAGCGGGGCGAGCCACAGCGCCTGCGGCCAGTCGAACCACTTCTCGAAGATGCGCGGACTCGCGAACGGCGTGGCGAGGCTGATCGCGGCGACACCCACGACCGTGCCGGTGAGCGCAAGTTGGCCCCAGCGCAGCGCGCGCGCGCGCAGATCGCCTTCGGTCTTGATCACCAGCCAGGTCGCGCCCAGGAGCGCGTAGCCGCTGGCCAGTCCCACCCCCACCAGCAGGCCGAACAGCAGGTTGGCCGTCCCCGGCTTCAGTCCGGTCACCACCCCGCCGAGCATCACGCCTTGCGCCACGGCGGCGATCACCGAGCCGTAGAAGAAGGCGTGGTTCCACACCTCGCGGTGCCAGCCGGTGGCCTTGAAGCGCAGCTCGAACGCCACGCCGCGAAGGATCAGCCCGAGCAACATCCCCGCGACGGGCAGGTAGAGCGCGGAGAGGATCACGCCGTGGGCGAGCGGGAAGGCGACCAGCAGGATGCCCACGCCGAGCACCAGCCAGGTCTCGTTGGCGTCCCAGAACGGCCCGATCGAGGCCACCATCAGGTCCTGCTCCTCGCGCGTCCCGGCCGGCAGCAGGATGCCCACGCCGAGGTCGAACCCGTCGAGGACGACGTAGGCCAGGATCGCCAGGCCCATCAGCACGAGGAAGATCAGTGGCAGGTCCATGCTCACGTGGAGAGGTGAAAAGGTGAGCAAGTGAAACGACGATGTGCTTCACGGCGTCCGGGCCCGCTGCCTGGCATTCGTCGGACAATCGGAACGACCTCAGCCCTCACCCGTTCACCTCTTCACCTTTTCACTTGCCACCGGCGTCATGTCGGCTGCATCTCCCCCGTGGGCGGCGCCACCTGCGCGTCCCCAGCCGCCCCGCGTGCGAGCTGCGTCAGCACCACCAGATACGAAAGCAGCAGCAGCGTGTAGACGATGGCATAGCCGACGAAGGTGATCGCGATGTTGGAGGCGGGCACCGACGAGGCGGCTTCGGCGGTGGAGAGGATGCCGTACACCAGGTACGGCTGCCGGCCGATCTCGGTCACCAGCCAGCCGGCGAGGGTGGCGACCCAGCCCGAGAAGGTCATACCCGCGAAGGCCAGCAGCAGCCAGCGCGGGAAGCTGCGCCGCGCGAGGAAGAAGCCGGCGCCGAGCCAGGACACCAGCAGCATGAGCATGCCGACCCCGACCATCACGCGGAAGGAGAAGAATACCGGCGCGACCGGGGGATGGCGGCCCTCGAACGCGTCCAGGCCCTGCAGTTCCCCCTGGCGGTCGTGCCGCAGGATCAGGCTGGCGCCGCCGGGCACCTCAAGTGCGTAGTCGTTGCGGCGCTCCTGCTGGTTGGGCCAGCCGAACAGCAGGAGCGGCACGTCGCGGCCGGTGGTCCAGATCCCCTCGATCGCGGCGATCTTCGCCGGCTGGTGCTCCAGCGTGTTGAGGCCGTGCAGGTCACCGACCGCAATCTGTGCGGGAATGAGCACGGCCGCGACGGTGCTGCCGGTGCGCAGCATGCGCCAGGCCGGCTCGTGGTCGCGCCGGCGCAGCAGCTGGAACGCCGAGACCCCGGCCACCAGGAACGCCGCGGTGAGCCCGGAGGCGAGCAGCATGTGGGTGAGCCGGTAGGGCAGGCTCGGGTTGAAGATGACGGCGAACCAGTCGGTGACGTGCAGCGTGCCGTCGATCATCTCGAAGCCCTGTGGCGTCTGCATCCACGAGTTGAGCGCGAGGATCCAGAACGCGGACGCGGTCGTGCCCACCGCCACGAGCACTGCGGAGAGCAGGTGCAGCCACGCGGGCACGCGGTCGCGGCCGAACAGCATCACGCCGAGGAAGGTGGCTTCGAGGAAGAACGCGGTCAGCACCTCGTAGCCCAGCAGCGGCCCGGCGACGTTGCCGGCCCGCTGCATGAAGCCGGGCCAGTTGGTGCCGAACTGGAAGCTCATCACGATCCCCGACACCACGCCCAGCGCGAACGACAGCGCGAAGATCTTGACCCAGAGCTTGTAGGCGTCCAGCGCCCACTTCGCGCCGGTGCGGTTCGCCCGGATCCGCATGTACACCAGGAACCAGCACAGGCCGATGGTGATGCTCGGGAAGAGGATGTGGAACGCGATGTTCAGCCCGAACTGGGCGCGCGCGAGGATGAGCGGGTCGGTGAACATGTATCGGGTCGGTCACGCGTCAAGGCGAGAAGCGCGCACCGCCAAGGACGCCAAGGACGCGAAGGAAAACCAGGACCATATCAGGGCTGCATGTCACGGTGTCCTTTGCGTCCTTGGCGGTGAGAGCATTGGAAAGCGCGATGGTTCCGCACACAACGCGAGGACAGGTCGCTGCACTCAAAGCGCAGGACGCGCGTGAGCCCACGGCCGCGCCTGCTCGAACGCGCGCGAGGCCTGCAGCACCCGCAGGTCCTGGAACCGGCCGCCGACGATCTGGATGCCGACCGGCAGCCCTGCCGGCGTGAAGCCGCACGGACAGGTGGCGGCGGGCTGCCCGGTCAGGTTGAACGGATAGCTGAAGCCGGCCCAGCGCAGCCAGTCCCACGGATGCTGTTCCCAGTGCTCCGGGATCAGGCGCTCGGCGGGGAAGGCCGCCACCGAGAGCGACGGGGTCAGCAGCAGGTCGTAGCGCTGGAAGAACGCGTTCACCCTGTCGTAGTACGCCAGGCGCTCGCCCTGTGCGCGGAACACGTCCGCAGCACTGAAGGTGAGGCCATGGCGCGCGATCGCAACCAGTCCGGGGTCCATGCGATCGCCCCATTCGTCGAGCAGGTGGCCGATCATGCCGGCGTAGCTGGCGGCGAACAGGCAGTGCTCCAGCGCGATCGGATCGCCCCAGCCCGGGTTGACCTCCTCGACCGTGCACCCCAGGCCGGCGAAGGCGCGCGCGGCGGCGGCCACCGGCTCGGCGACTTCGCGATCGACCTTCAGGTAGCCCAGGTCCGGACTGTAGGCGACGCGCAGCCCCGCGATGCCGTCGTCGAGGCGGCCCAGGTAGTCCGCCGGCGCGGCCTCCAGGCTGGTGGCATCGCGGTCGTCGGGGCCGGCCATGGCCTGCAGCATCAGCGCGGCATCGGCGACGGTCCTGGTGAGCGGGCCCACGTGCGAGATCAGCCCGTTGTTGGGCATCGGGTAGTAGGGAATTCGTCCGAACGACGGCTTCAAGCCATAGACGCCGCAGAACGCGGCCGGCATGCGCACCGAGCCGGCGCCGTCGGAGCCCTGGTGTAGCGGCGCGATGCCGGCGGCCGCGCACGCCGCCGCGCCGCCGCTCGACCCGCCCGCATTCATCCCGCGCTTCCAGGGATTGTGGGTGATGCCGGTCACCGGGCTGTCCCCGTTGCCCTTCCAGCCCAGCTCGGACACGGTGGTCTTGCCGATCATGATCCCGCCCGCTGCGTGCAGGCGCTCCACGTGCACATGGTCGATCTGCGGCACCCGCTCGCGGTAGAGGACCGAGCCGCCCATGCTGCGCACCCCGCGGGTGAGGGCGAGATCCTTGATCGTCATCGGCAGGCCGTGGAGCAATCTCACCGGCGCGCCTCGCGTCAGCGCCGCTTCGGCCCGCTTTGCCCCGGCCAGGGCGGCATCGAACGTCGGCGTGCAGATGGCATTGAGGGCGGGGTTGAGGCGCTCGGCCCGCGCCAGCACGGCCTGCATCAGCTCGACCGGCGAGAGCTGCCTCGCACGGATCGCGCGCGAGAGCTCCGTGGCAGGGGTGAAGCACAGGTCTTCCTGGGACATCGAGGCCTCGGCTCGCGGTGTGCGGCGGACCGCCACACGCATTCTAGGTTACCCTACGTTCCGCCATGCTACAGACGAATGAATCCGCCGCGCACGGGACCGTATCGCGCGGTGTGTGGGGCCGCTGGACCGCGGCGCCGCTCTACCTCCGCATCCTGCTCGCCCTCGCCCTCGGCCTCGTCACCGGGGTGGTGCTGGGCCCGCACGCCGCCGTGCTCGCCACGCCGGCCAAGCTGATCCTGCGCCTGCTGTCCGCCATCGCTCCACCGCTGATCCTGCTCGCGATCCTGCGCGCCCTGGTGAACGCGGAGCTGCCGCGCGGCACTGCGCCCCGCATCGCCTGGCTGCTGGCGCTCAACTCGAGCATGGCGATCGTGATCGGGCTGACGGTGGCCAACCTGATGCAGCCGGGCACGTGGCACGCGGTGGGCCCCACGCCGCCGGCGTCCGCCTCGAAGAACGTCCTCAACCCGCTCGAGCAGTTCCTCGACAACGTGCCGCGCAGCCTGCTCGGTCCGCTCACCGACAACGGCAACGTGATCGGGGTGATCTTCATCGCGATCGCCTTTGGCGTGGCGCTGCGCGGCGTGCGTGACCTGCCCGTTCGCACCGTGCGCGATGGCATCGAGGTGGGCTTCCAGGCGATCATCCGGGTGCTGCACTGGATCATCGAGATCATTCCGTTCGGGATCTTCGGCATCATCGCCGCCATCGTCGGCACCAAGGGCTTCAGCGCCTTCATCCCGCTGGGCGGGTTCGTGGTCGCGGTCATCGTGGCGCTGCTGCTGCAGGCCACCTGGTACCTGGTGCGCGTCCGCGTCAAGTCGTGGGTGCGGCCGCTCGCGCTGCTGCGCGGCACCCGCGACGCACTGGTGATGGCGTTCTCGACCGCCAGCTCGACCGCGACCATGCCGGTCACCTACGCCTGCCTGAAGGACAAGGTCGGGCTGCGCGAGCGCTCGGCCAGCCTGGGTGCGCTGGTGGGATCCAACTTCAACAACGACGGCACCGCGCTGTACGAGGCGATGGCGGCGCTGTTCATCGCCCAGGTGCTGGGCCTGGACCTGAACCTGCAGCAGCAGCTGCTCGTGGTCGTCACCAGCATGGCCGCGTCGATCGGCGCCGCCGGCATCCCCGAGGCCGGGCTGGTCACCATGACCATGGTGTTCATGGCCGTGGGGCTGCCGGTCGAGTACATCGCGGTGCTGCTCACGGTCGACTGGTTCCTCGACCGCTGCCGCACCACCATCAACGTCATGGGCGACATCAACGTCAGCACGCTGCTCGACGGCAGGCACCGGCAGCAGGCGGCGGACGAGGTGCCATTGCAGGCTGCACATGCAGAAACACGTTCCTGAGCCGATGCCGGCGGCAGCGCCGACCCGGCAGGTGACCGTGCGCGAGGCGGTGTTCGACCTCCTGCGTGCGTTCCGCATGACCACCATCTTCGGCAATCCCGGTTCCACCGAGCTGCGCATGTTCCGCGACTGGCCGCAGGACTTCCGCTACATCCTGGGCCTGCAGGAAAGCGTGGTGGTGGCGATGGCCGACGGCTTCGCCCAGGCCCGGCGGGTCCCCGCGCTGGTCAACCTGCACTCGGCTGGCGGCGTCGGGCACGCTCTGGGCAGCGTCTTCACCGCCTGGCGCAACCAGACCCCGCTGGTGATCATCGCGGGCCAGCAGACCCGCGCGATGCTGCCCACCGACCCGTTTCTCGGCGCACGCCAGGCCGCCGAGTTCCCCCGCCCCTACGTCAAGTGGAGCGTCGAGCCGGCGCGCGGCGAGGACGTGCCGCACGCCATCGCGCAGGCGATCTACACGTCGTTGCAGCGTCCGTGCGGACCGGTGTTCGTGTCGGTGCCCGAGGACGACTGGGACGCGCTGACCGATCCGGTGGAACCGCGCGAGGTGCACGTGCAGTTCGCGCCGGACCCCGGTGCGCTGGACCGCCTGGCGGACGCACTCAACGCCAGCCGCGCGCCCGCGCTCGTGGTCGGCGCCGCGGTGGACCAGGATGGCGGCTGGCCGCTCGCGGTGCAGCTCGCAGAGAAGCTCGGTGCCACGGTGTGGGAAAGCCCGATGGCCGGCCGCCGCAGCTTCCCGCAGGACCATCCGCAGTTCGCCGGCTTCCTGCCGCCGCTGCGGCAGCCGATCGCGGACCGGCTCGCCGCGCACGACGTCGTGCTGGTCATCGGAGCGCCGGTGTTCACCTACCACGTGCACGTTCCGGGGCGGTTCCTCGCGCCCGGCACCCGGCTGTTCCACCTCACCGACGATCCGGAACAGGCGGCGCGGGCGCCGGTGGGGACGGCGCTGCTCAGCAGCATCCAGCTCGGCATGGAGCAACTGCTGGCGCAGATCTCCGACGTGCGGCGCGTGCCGGCGCGTGGGCGTGCACGTCCCATGCCGCCCCCCATCCACGATCCGATCAACGGCGAGCTGGCGATGCACGTGCTGGCCGCGACGTTCCCGGAGAACGGGGTGCTGGTGGAGGAGGCGCCGTCGCACCGCAACGCCCTGCACGAGCACTTCCCGGTCCGTACCAGCGGCGGGTTCTATGCGTGCGCCAGCGGCGGGCTCGGCTTCGCGCTGCCGGCCGCGGTGGGCGTCGCGCTCGCGGATCCGACCCGCAAGGTCGTTTGCGTGGTGGGCGACGGCTCCAGCCTGTACACGATCCAGGGCCTGTGGAGCGCTGCACAGAACCGCCTGCCGGTGACTTTCGTCGTCCTCAACAACGCCGGCTATGGCGCGGTGAAGTCGCTCGGCGCTCGCATGGGCATCGCGCACATGCCCGGCAGCGACGTGCCGGGCGTGGACTTCGTCGAGGTCGCGCGCGGCTTCGGCTGCAATGCGATGCGCGTCGAGCATGCGGCCGACCTGGCGCCTGCGCTGGCGCAGGCGTATGCGTCGGATCAGCCCTGGCTGATCGACGTGCAGATGGACCGCGCCGCGGACAAGCTGTACTAGTGTCGACAAAGACCAGAGCGAACTGCTCACCGCCAAGGACGCCAAGGGCGCGAAGGAAATGATGGGACTCATGCCTTCCCTGCGGCGGGTCTCCCGGCTGAGAGGCTTGTCGCTGTTCCTTGGCGTCCTGTGCGTCCTGGGCGGTGAGAGCTTCTGGTCTTCGGCAACCGCAGCGGAATCGTACGACCTGGTCATCGCCAACGGTCGCGTCATGGATCCCGAATCGGGCCTCGATGCGATCCGCCATGTCGGCATCCGCAACGGCACGATCGAGGTGCTCAGCCGCAGCCCGCTGCAAGGCGAACAGACCATCGACGCCACCGGGATGATCGTCGCCCCCGGCTTCATCGACCTGCACTGGCACGGCGTGCAGCCCGCCAGCAGCTACTACCAGGCGATGGACGGCGTCACCGCCACGTTCGAGCTGGAGATCGGCGTGGCCGACGTCGACCGCTGGTACGACGAGCGCACGGCACGCATGCCGATCCACTACGGCGTCGCGGTAGGTCACGCGCCGGTGCGCATGGCGGTGATGAACGATCCGGGGGCGTTCGTGCCGGCCGCGGATGCCGCGCGCAAGAAGGCGACCGACGCCCAGGTGCAGCAGATCGCGCGGGAGGTGGAGCGCGGCCTGCAGCGCGGTGCGGTCGGGGTCGGCTTCGGACTCGCCTACACACCCGCGGCCTCGCGCTGGGAGATCCTGGAAGCCTTCCGCGCGGCCGCGCGCTACCGCGCCACCGCGTTCGTGCATCTGCGCGGCGCTTCCAGCGCGGGCAGCGCCGACCGCGAGGAAGGGCTGCTCGAGGTCATCGCGGAGAGCGCCGTGAGCGGCGCGCCGGTGCACGTGGCGCACATCAACAGCACCGCGCAGGAGGCGATCCAGCGCATGCTCGACATCATCGCGGAGGCGCGGCGCCACGGCGTGGACGTGACCACCGAGGCCTACCCGTACACCGCGGGGATGACGCGCATCGAGTCCTTCCTGTTCGACAGCTGGACCGACAAGCCCGAGGCGGAGTACGGCAAGCTGCAATGGGTGGCCACCGGGGAGCGGCTGACGAAGGAGACGTTCCGCAGGTACCGCGAGCAGGGTGGCTACGTGCTGATCCACGCCAACACCGACGAGCGCGTGCGCATCGCGACGGTCGACCCCGCGACGATCATTGCCAGCGACGGCTTCGACATCCTGCCGGCGGCGCATCCGCGCTCCGCGGCCACATTCTCGCGCGTGCT
Source organism: uncultured Burkholderiales bacterium (assembly GCA_964523885.1). Lineage (GTDB taxonomy): Bacteria > Pseudomonadota > Gammaproteobacteria > Burkholderiales > SHXO01 > SHXO01. The sequence continues at coordinate 14,308 of CAZFYX010000065.1, forward strand.
GCGCCAGTACGTGCGGGAGGAGAAGGCGCTCGACTTGATGCTCGCGCTGCGCAAGATGACGTTGATGCCGGCGCAGCGCCTGGAGGCGCGCGTGCCGGCCATGCGCAACAAGGCGCGCCTGCGACGGGGGGCGGATGCGGACATCGTCGTGTTCGACCTGGATGCCACGCGTGACGTCGCGACGTACGAGCAGCCGGCGCAGTACTCCGAGGGCATGCGCCACGTGCTGGTCAACGGCCAGTTCGTGGTGCGCGACGGGAAGGTCGTGGCGGGAGCCGTTCCGGGCCAGCCGGTGCGCGCACCGCTGCGCTAGCACCCGATCCGGCTACGCATGCAGCCAACGGTCCCATGGCCCTGATCGACTCCGCCGCGCTCATCCCGGTCTGCCGCGATGCGCAGGGTGCGGCCCGCGTCATCCTGATCCGGCGCGGTGCAGGCGGCATCCACGGAGGCCACCTGGCCTTTCCGGGCGGCAAGCGCGATCCAGGAGACGCATCGTTGCGTGACACGGCCGTGCGCGAGGCGCACGAGGAGATCGGGCTGCCGCCGGACGCCATCGAGCTGCTGGCCGACCTGCCGCCCATCGAAACGCGCACGAGCGGGTTCAGGATCCACCCGTTCCTCGCGCGCGTGATCCGGCCCGTGCAGCTGGCGCCCTGCGCGCGCGAGGTCGCGGGGATCCTCGAGGTCAGGCTGTCGGACCTCGCGGCGGCCCACCAGCCGTCCGTGACACAGTCCATGTCCTCGCTCGAGGCGCAGCGCGTGCCGTTCTACCGCGTCGGGGACGAGCAGCTCTGGGGCGCCAGCTATCGCATCTTCCACCCGCTGCTCCCGCGCCTCGTCGCGGGCGAGTGGCGGATATGAACTGGTCACCATCGCCGCCGAGGCGGCGAGTCGCGTTGCACGGTGATCAGCGCTTGCGTAAGCCGTCTCCTGACGGGCTGCGGCTCGACGCGGACGCCTTTCTCCCCTCGAAGCTTGCGGGAGAGGGGCGGGGGTGAGGGCTACGCAACCATCTCAGGGATAATGCCGTCACTCGCCTACGCCCCGCATTCACGATGAAGACATTGTTCTGCGCGCTTGCTGTCGCGATCACACTTGGTTTCCTCTCCCCCGACGCAGGCGCACAGACCGCCCCCGATGTGCCGGCGACACGGGCAGCCGCGAAGCAGGGGGACGCCCAGGCTCAGTACCGCCTGGGCGAGATGTACGACCTCGGCCAGGGCGTGACGCAGGACTACAAGCTGGCGGCGCAGTGGTACCGCCGCGCCGCGCAGCAGGGCCACGCGCAGGCGCAGTTCGCCCTCGCCGAGATGTACAAGAACGGCGACGGCGTGGCGAAGGACATGAAGGAGGCGGTGCGCTGGTACCAGCGCGCCGCGAAGCAGGGCAATCCCGGCGCGCAACTGCTGCTCGGGGTGCTCTACGAGAGCGGGGTGGGCGTTCCCGCCGATCCCGCGACCGCCGCGAAGTGGTACCGCAAGTCCGCGGACCAGGGCGACGCGCGCGCCATGCTGCTGCTCGGAAACTTCTATCAGCTGGGCCAGGGGGTGCCGCGGAGCAAGGTGGCCGCGTATGCGCTGTACAGCGTGTCTGCCGCGGTGGCGGCTTCGCCGAACAACCCGTCGCTCAACCACCGCGCGCAGATGGAGCGCGGGATGCGTGCAGAGGAGGTCGAAGCTGCAAAGGGGCTTGCCGCCGCGATGTCCCGGCCGGACAACTTCTCCCGCGCGCTCGACGAGTACCTGAAGGGCACGGCGAAGCAGTAGGCGGCGCGCCGCGGGCGCACCCGCGCCGAACGGCTAGAACCGATAGCCGACACCGGCGGTCGCCCCCCAGTCCGCAGTCAGCTGGACGCCCCGGACGTACTGGTAGATCGGCAATTGCACCAGCCCGAACACCTGCACGTTGCGGCCGAGCGCGACGCTGATACCGGGACTCAGGAAAACGAAAGTGCCGCCGCTGTCGTCCGGCTCCGATTCCCCACCGGTGTCGTGCGCCTTCCACAGCGAGTTGAGCTGCAGCAGCAGCGACAGCTTGTCGGTCGCTGCATAGCTCATCCCCAGATCTGCCGTCACGCGGTTCCCGGGCTTGTACTCGCGGTATTCGTTCAGCGGCACACCGACACCGCCCTGGACGAAGAAGCTCAGGCCGTCGGCAGGCAGCCGCACCTGGTAGTAGGCGCCGAGCAGCGCGTCGGTGGTGCCGGTGCCCGGCTGCAGCGAGCGCTCTGCCCGTTCGCCCTCGTCGTTCTCGACGGTGGTCGAGCCGGTGGGCAGCTTCACGCCGAACAGCACGCCCGCGAGCTGGGGACGCGCTGCGTCCGGTGTCCCGAGCGGAAACTGGTAGCGGCCCACCACCCGCACGTCGCCCAGCTCGGTGTAGTCCCACTTCTCCGGGATCTGCTCGCCGTGGTGGTTATGGATGTGCTCGTGCTGGCGATCCAGGACCGGAACGACCGCGCTGATGCCCCAGCCGGACGCGAAGTTGTAGTCCAGCGTGGCGAAGAGCGCCTGGTTGCGCGTGTAGACCTCATCGTGGTGCTGCTGGGTCTCGCCGGTGCTGATCTTCGAGCTGCCCGAGCGCAGCTGGTCCTGGTCGAGGTACTCGTAGCGCACCTCGACGCGCGCACCGTGCTCCGAGTAGATGCCCTGCGCATTCCAGTCCGTGTTGATGAGGCAGGATGCGGCGCCGCAGGCTGCCTGCGCTGCGACCGGGAGTGTGGCGGCGATTGGCGCGACGATCGCTGCCCAGTGACGAGCCTTCATGGTCGATCCTCCGACAGGCGGGAGATGCGTCGCCTCACTGCTCGAGCAGTGGCGCCACCTGCCCCTCGAGGAATGGCAGGTCCACCTGCAGCACCGTGGCGGTGAGGTCTGCGCGCAGCCCCCCGTGCGATCGATGACGAACGTCATGGGCAGGCGCCAGATGCGCCCGAACCCCTCGTGGCGCGATTGCGCAGCCATGGCGACCGGAAAGCGATACGCGGAGGCGAGGTCCCGCACCTTCGCCAGGTCGCGCGGGTCGTCCAGGCTGATCGCGATCACCTCCAGGCCGCGGGCGCGGTGGCGGGCATGGAAGCTGTCCAGTGCCGGCATCTCCTCGCGGCAGGGCGCACACCAGCTGGCCCAGAAGTTCACCAGCACCACTTTCCCGCGCTGTTGTGCAAGGCTGAAGCTGCTGCCGTCGAGCAGGGTCGCATCGAGCCGGGGTGCAGTGCGCGTGGCCGGGCCTGCCATCGCCGTGGCGTGCGCCAGCGCGATCAACAGTGTGACCGTCAGGCTGGTGGCCGCGCACGAGAGCCGGGCAGCACGCATCGGATTGCGCGTCGTGTTGAAGCGGAGCGCATGCGGGCAACCCGCGTGCCGGGAGAGCGAGCGGCTGCGGGACCGAGGCGCCGCCGGCCCGGTCAGGGCGCTGTCGGCGTTACTGCAACGTGCGTTCGGTGGTGCCCGACGGCGAGACCTCGCCGTCACCCCAGGGCAGATCGAGCTTGAAGCCCCACTCGGCGCGCACGACCGCTTGCTGCAGCAGCTTGATGAAGCCGTGCAGCAATTGCTCGTCCAGGGTGAGAAAGATGCCCTGGCCGTCGTTGGGCAACAGCCCGAGCACGACCCTTCCGGCCTCGTCGGTGCGCCGCTGCAGCTTGGCGATGAGGAGCGGCTGGTCGCCCAGCGGGCGGCTGCGCGGGAGCTCCTCGTACTGCTTGCCGAACTGCGCCTGGCTGATGGCCTTCTCGTGCTGGAACTCGAGCAGCGCCTTCTTGACCTCGGGGTCTGCGGCACGCGTGACCACCTGGGGACTTGCCTCGGCGCCACCCATCAGCAGCGGCCACAGGCGCAGCACGCAGCGCCGCGTGAGCCAGAGCAGCGCTTCCTCGGCGCTCTGGGTCGAGACGCGCATCAGCAGGCGGTCCTGCGCGGCGTCGAACTCGATCTTGATCTGGTGCAGCTTCACGATCTGGCCTGGGCTGGGCGTGCGCTCCGAATCATACTCGGCAGGGATGGGCGCAGCCACCTGGTCCGCGCCGGGCAGATGACCTGCCTAGCAACAGCCGGGCCACCGGGATGAGTGCTCACCGGGGCGGTGAGGCGGGAAGCCGGCGAGCGGCGGGGATCAGCCTCCTTCGGGGGTGGCGGTGGCGGCGCTTGCCTGGCGTTCGCTGCCCGCGAAGGTGGGCGTGCGCAGCATGAGGTTGCGGGCCTGCCATGCCTGCTCGGGCGACATCGGCTCGAAGTAGTGTGCTTCGCCGGCGATCCACGCCGCCGCAGGCAGCCCGTTGCGCAGCAGGACGCGATTCGCGTACAGGGCCGGCACCTTCATGCCGGGCGTAAGGATGCCGGAGAGATTGAGCGGATCGGCACCGCACACCACGACGCTCTCCTCCGGCTGCCCGGCGCGGCGCGCGGCACGCAGCGCCGCGACGGCCTCGGGCAGCGCGAACTGTTCGCCGGAGAACCCGGCCACGAAGCGTCCACCGCGCACTTCGCCGCGCGCTTCCATGCGCCGGTAGGCCAGCAGCAGCTCGCGCCATGCGGGCAGCCACTCTGCTTCGCGCGCGAGCACGCGCCAGAACACGACGCCGTAGCGGCGCAGCAGCGTGCGTGCGATCTGCTCGACGCTCTCGCGCGGCAGCTTTGCCTCGGTCGCCTCGCTGCGCCGGCGGATCAGGGCCCAGCGCCCGGCATCCTCGACCCCGAGCACGGCGGCGCGGCGCCGGCCTGCGCCGGAGAAGGGCTTGCGGCGGTCGGAGGGCAGCAGCAGCGCACGCAGCCCGCTGAAGCCGTCGGAGTTCACCAGCCCGACCCCGACCAGCTCGCCGAGCGCTTCCTCCACGAAGGTTCGCGGCAGGTCGAGCCCGTGCACGATGTCATCGAAGAACGACGCGCCGTGCTCGCGGAGGTAGTCGGCTACCGTGCGCGCGCGCGAACTCAGGCCCAGGTCGTCGGGACCGGCCGCACGCACCAGGGCGGACCAGACCGAGAGGTTCTTGCGCGTGAGCAGCGTGATGGGTGTCGCCCGCACCGCGCTGACGCCGCGCTCGCGCTCGGGGTTGGGGCGCGGGGCTTCCAGGCGGCTCCACAACACGCGTCCGGACAGGCACTGGTCGTCGAGCCAGGCCGGCTCGTAGCCCTGCATGCGCACCGGCAGGATCTCGGCTTCCCACGCGGCCGCCGGGGCCTCGTAGCCTTCGAGCTGCGAGACCAGGGCCGCGACTGCGTCAGGGCCGTCCATGCGCTCGCCGGGGCGCACGTGCTGCCAGCCGAGCAGGAAGCGCATGAATTCCGCCGAGGATACCGGTTCGATCTCGTCGCGCAGCCGCTTCACGGTGTAGCGGTTGATGCGCGCCAGCAGGCGGCGATCGCACCATTCGGTGCCTGCATGCGTCGAGGTGAACTGGCCGCGCATGGCGAAGCCTTCGGTTTCCAGCGCGATCAGCGCGGCGTCGAGCCGGGCAGCGGGCAACTGCAGCTGCGCGGCGAACTCCGCGGCGCTGGTCGGACCCACGCCTTCGAGCCGGCCGCGGACGATCTCGACCAGTGCGGTCTCGCGCTCCCAGGCTTTCGCGTCGCGCGGTGCCTGCAGGGGCGGGTCGATCGCTGCGGTGGGAATCACCGCGAGCCATTCGGGCACGCGCTCCGCGGCAACCCAGAGCGAGCACCGCGGCCCGTGGCTGGCGCCAGGCTTATCCTCACGGTCCACCCCCTGAAGGGGGAGGGGCGCAGTTGCAGAGCCAGCCTGTGCAGCCGCCGTTCCCTCCCCTTCAAGGGGAGGGCAAGGATGTAGATGGGTCTCCCCGCCGCTCGTGCCCTGCACCGATATCCGCGCCGCGCGCCGCTTGTCCGCCAGCTCGCGCAGCAGCCTCGTCCATCCGACGTTGCGCTCGGCTTCCTCCTCGGTGACATAGCCCAGCAGCGCGAGGGCCTCGTACATCTCGTCGGCATTCTCGGGCTGCGGCCAGGCTTCGCGCCGCACCCGCTCGATGGCATCGGGGTCGAGCCGGCCGAGATCTGCCGCGGTCTCCGGATCGAGCCAGCGCCGCCCCACCACCGCCTGGGTGCGGCGCTCCTCCAGCGGCGCGTCGTCAAGGAACGCATAGGGGCGCGCGGCGAGGATCTCGAGCGCCAGCAGTGACGGCATCGGCAGGTCGCGCGGGGTGACCTCCACGGCGCCGGATTGCAGCGCCCGCAGCAGGCGCTCGAGGCCTTCGATGTCCATGGCCTCGTGCAGGCAGTCGTCGATGGTCTGCTGCACCAGCGGGTGATCGGGAATCTGGCGCTCGCCGACGATGTTCTCGAAGCAGGCGAGCTGGTCGGGGAACACGGCCGCGACCAGGTCCTCCGCCTCCATGCGCTGCAGCTGCGGCGGGACCTTGCTGCCGCCGCGGAAGCGCAGCAGCGCCAGTGCGATCGCCGCGTTCCAGCGCCAGCGCGTGATGAACATCGGCGCATCCAGCAGCGCCTGCACCAGCAGGTCGCGCACGCTGTCGGCATGCAGGTAGCGCGCAGGCTCGTCCAGCGGGAAGCTGTGGGTGGCGGTGAGGGACAGGATGATCGCGTCCTCGGTGGCGGCGGCCTGCAGCTCGAAGTTGAACTTGCGGCAGAAGCGCTTGCGCAGGCTCAGCCCCCACGCACGGTTGATCCGGCTGCCGTAGGGCGAGTGGATGATCAGCTGGGTGCCGCCGGACTCGTCGAAGAAGCGCTCGAACACCAGGTGCTGCTGGGTGGGCAGGCGGGTGAGCGCGGCGCGCGCGGCGGCGTAGTAGTCGACGATCTGCTCGGCGGCGGTGCGTGGCAGCTGCAGCGTCTGCAGCAGCCAGTCCAGGGCGCCCAGCGGATCGTCCAGGCGCGCGTCGAGCGCCTCGCGCAGGCGCGAGACCGAGAACGAGACCTCGTCGGTGCGCGCCGGTGCCTCGCCGATCCAGAACGGGATCGATGGGGGCTGGCCCTGGGCATCCTCGACCCGCACGCTGCCGCGCTCCACGCGCTGGATGCGGTAGGAGGCATTGCCGAGCTGGAACACGTCGCCGGCCATGCTCTCGATGGCGAAGTCCTCGTTCACCGTGCCGATGATGTGGCCCTCGGGCTCGAGCACGACGTTGTAGTCGGCGGTGTCGGGGATGGTGCCGCCGCAGGTGATGGCGGTCAGCCGCAGGCCCTTGCGCGGACGCAGCGTGCCCTGCACCGTGTCGCGATGGAGCACGGCGCTGCTGCGGCCGCGGCGGGTGGAGAAGCCGTCGGCGAGCATCTGCACGACGGCGTCGAACTCCGCGCGGGTGAGGTCGCGATAGGGATGGGCGCGCCGGCACAGCGCGTACAGTTCGCCCTCGTCGCATTCGCGGCAGGCGACCTCGGCGGCAATCTGCTGCGCCAGCACGTCCAGGGGCTTGCGCGGCAGGCGCAGGCGGTCCAGCTCGTCGCGCCGCACGGCATCCAGCAGGGCTGCGCACTCCACCAGGTCGTCCCGGGTGAGCGGGAACAGCCGCCCCTTCGGCAGCCCGCCCACCGCGTGGCCCGAGCGCCCGACCCGCTGCAGCAGCGCCGAGATCGCCCGCGGCGTGGCGATCTGGCAGACCAGGTCGACGTGACCGATGTCGATGCCCAGCTCGAGGGAGGAGGTGGCCACCAGCGCCTTGAGCTCGCCGTTCTTGAGGCGTTGCTCGGCCTTGAGGCGCTGCTCGCGCGCGAGGCTGCCGTGGTGCGAGGTCACCGCGTCCTTGCCCAGGCGCTCGGACAGCGCGCGCGCGAGGCGCTCCGCGAGCCGGCGTGTATTCACGAACACCAATGTGGATCTGTGCTCGGCGATCAACTGGGCGAGCCGCTCGTAGACCAGGCCCCACACCTCGGCCGACATCACCGCTTCCAGCGGTGCCCCGGGCAACTCGAGGGCGAGGTCGCGGCGCCGCACGTGGCCGGTGTCGAGCACGGTGCAGCCGGCGACGACCGGCAGCGGGTCATGTGGAGCGCTGGCGTCGCCGGTGATGGCGGCGCCGTCGCGGTCGAACAGGTCCACTGCCGGCCCGAGCTCGTCGAGCAGGCTGCGGGCGGGGCGGGTGTGGTCACCCACGAGAAAGCGCGCGACCTCGTCGATCGGTTTCTGTGTGGCCGACAGGCCAACCCGCGTGAGCCTGGTGCCGGTCAGCTCCTCCAGGCGCTCCAGCGTGAGCGCGAGGTGTGCGCCACGCTTGTTGGGTGCCAGCGCGTGGATCTCGTCGACGATGACCGCGCGCGTGGTGGCGAGCGTCTGGCGCCCCGATTCGCTGGTGAGCAGGATGTAGAGCGACTCCGGCGTGGTCACCAGGATGTGCGGAGGGCGCCGGCGCATGCGGGTGCGGTCCGCCTGCGGGGTGTCGCCGGTCCGGACCAGGGTCTGGATGTCGACGTCGGGGTAGCCGAGCTGGACGAGCTCGTCGCGGATCGCGGCCAGCGGCTGCTCGAGGTTGCGGTGGATGTCGTTGGACAGGGCCTTGAGCGGCGAGACGTAGACGACGCGTGTCTCGTCGCGCAGCTGACCGCGCACGCCCAGGCGCACCAGCGCATCGATGGCGGCGAGGAAGGCCGCCAGCGTCTTGCCGGAGCCGGTGGGTGCGGCGATCAGCACGTTGCGGCCGGACTGGATCAGCGGCCAGGCCCGGGCCTGCGGCAGCGTCGGCTGCGGATACGCCCGGCGGAACCAGTTGGCGACGGCGGGATGGAAGTGCTGGAGAACGTCGGACATGGTGCGATTGTGCCATCGCGACGTGGCTCAGCAAGTGAGCCAGGGAAATCTCCCCGGGCCCGGGAGGGAAGCGAGGGTGCCCCTGACGCCGCAGCAGCCGGAGCGGGGTCCCTTGCCTGAAACGACTGATGCGTCGGCTTCGGCGGTACTACCACGGCGCCGCCGCGCTGCGGGCGCAGCGGGTCCGGGCCGCGGGGAGTGCAGTGGCCGTGCAGCGCAGCCGACGCGTCGCGCCGGCTACGGCTCGGCGATGATCAGCGGCACCAGCATCTCCTCCTCCGACACCCCGCCG
>CAZFYX010000066.1:0-18882 GCA_964523885.1 uncultured Burkholderiales bacterium
GTAGGCCTTGGCCTCGCCGCCAAACTTCTTCGAGAGCACGCTGGTGATGGCCGCCGTCAAAGTGGTCTTGCCGTGGTCCACGTGCCCAATGGTCCCCACGTTCACATGCGGCTTGGTCCGCTCGAATTTTCCCTTAGCCATTCCCGCCCTCTCGTCTCGCCACTCGTTTCAGTCAACGCCGCACCGGCGCCCTGATCCTGCCAACCCTCGAACCACGAATTCTGGTGCCCATGGAGCGGATTGAACGCTCGACCTCTCCCTTACCAAGGGAGTGCTCTGCCACTGAGCTACATGGGCGCTTGTCGATCGAAACTCCGGGCCGTCCGGCGCACCCCGCCGGCGACCCTTGCAGCCATCCGCGCCGACCGTTTCCCGGCCGCCCCGACCGCGCTGCGCGCGGCAAAAGGTGGAGCGGGTGAAGGGAATCGAACCCTCGTCGTAAGCTTGGAAGGCTTCTGCTCTACCATTGAGCTACACCCGCATCGCGCCCAGAACCGCATTGGCCACGCCTCCGGCTGCAGCTGCCAGCTACTTGGTGGAGGGGGAAGGATTCGAACCTTCGAAGGCATGGCCGGCAGATTTACAGTCTGCTCCCTTTGACCGCTCGGGAACCCCTCCGAACGAAACTCGCAATTTTGGCTATTCCGAGCCCCAGTGTCAAATGCTGGCGCGCTCCTTGCCCGGAAACCAGGCCCTCTCTCCCTCAAAGGGCCGGATTGGGATAGCGATCGTGGATGGCATCGATGGCCGTCAGGACCTCCGGCGCCAGGGCGAGTCCTCCGGCCGCGATGTTCTCCCGCAGCTGCTCGAGCGTCCGGGCGCCGATGATCGTACTGGCGGTGAACCACCGTGAGCGCACGAATGTGATCGCCAGCGCAGCCGGTGAAAGGCCCGACTTGCGGGCCAGGTCGGCGTAGGCGGCCGTGGCTTCCGGCACATTGGTCCGCGCGTAGCGCGGGCCGAAGGCGGGGAAGCGGGTCAGCCGGGCCCCCTCCGGCCTCGCACCACCCAGGTACTTCCCGGTCAGATGTCCGAACGCGAGGGGGCTGTAGGCGAGCAGCGGCACATCCAGGTGCCGGTGCACCTCGGCCAGGCCCATCTCGAACGTGCGATTGAGCAGGTTGTAGGCGTTCTGGATCGACACGACGCGGGGCAGCTTCTTCTCGCCAGCCAGCCGGGCGAACTCCATGACGCCCCAGGGGGTTTCGTTGGACAGGCCGAAACAGCGCACCTTTCCCGCCCGTGCGACCGCGGCGAAGGCCTCCAGCTGCTCCTCGATCGCGACGCTCGCGCGCTCCTGGGCCGGATCGTAGGACCAGGTCCCGAAGCTCGGGACGTAACGGTCCGGCCAATGGATCTGGTAGAGGTCGATGTAGTCGGTCTGCAGGCGCTTCAGGCTGCCATCGACAGCCTCCTCCACCGACTTGCGGTCGATGCCGGTCGGCCCGCCACGCACCCAGCCGAAGCCCCGCCCCGTGGACGTGATCTTGGTGGCGACCACGACGCGGTCGCGCCGCCCCTTCTTCAGCCAGGTGCCCACGATCTGCTCGGTGCGGCCCTGGGTGTCGGCGCGCGGGGGTACGGGGTACATCTCCGCGGCGTCGATGAAGTTGATGCCCTGGGACACCGCGTAGTCGAGCTGTTCGTGTGCCTCGCTCTCGTCGTTCTGTTCGCCAAAGGTCATCGTGCCCAGGCAGATCTCTGACACGGACAACGCCCCCTGGCCCAGCTTGCGATACTCCATTTACTCTCCCGTTCTGGTATTTTTCTTTTGCAGCAGCGGCTTGAGCGTATGTAAGCAATTACTTCCTCAGGGCCGCCACGAACTCGACCTCGACTGGAACGCCGCGCGGTAGCTCGGCCACCCCCACGGCACTACGGGCGTGGCGGCCCGCCTCGCCGAAGATCTGGACCAGCAGTTCGGAAGCGGCGTCGAGCACCTTCGGCTGGTCGGTGAAGCCGGGCGCGGATGCCACGAACCCCACCACCTTGACGATGCGCTCGACTCTATCGAGGCCGCCTGCGGCCTCCTTCAGCTGCGACACCCCCTGGAGCACGCACGCCCGCGCCGCCTCGCGCGCCTGCTCCAGGGAAATCTCGGCGCCGACCTTGCCGGTCATCAGGATGCGCTCCCCCGCACGCGGGATCTGGCCGGCGACCCAGGCGAGGCCGTCGTGGACGACCACCGCCACGTACTGGAAGGCGGGTTTGACGGGCACGGGCAGCGCAAGCCCGAGCTCCTGGAGTCTCTGTTCAATATGCATGTGAAAACGGCCCTTGCCGGTGGCTTGAAAGTTGCTGAAGCTTGCATGTTGCTGAAGTGTTCGGAGGCAGGACGGGGGCGATGCCCTTGAAACCGTGTCGGTGCGCACCACGTATCCAGTGCGCGTGGGTTCCCGTCACGTGGCGCGAAGGCGACCTGAGCACAAGGAGTGTGAGCGACATGAACATCGTTTACAACAGCCAGCACTACCACGTCGTCGAATACCCGGGTCGCAACGGGTACGAACTGATCGACAAGACGCTCGGCCTGACCGGCTACCTCGAGGGCGACGTCGCCGATGCCTTCCGCCTGTCGCTGGAGCAACTGATCTCCGAGGACCCGACCATCGATTCCGTGGACGAGTTCCTCGGCGGCTTCGAATCCCTCATGGTGCAACCGGTCCGCTTCCACTGAGCTCGCCCTGCGGGGGGCGCCTCGCCTCCCCGCGGTGCGCTCATTTGGGCAACGGCACCATCGCCGTGAAGGGAAACACGTAGGCCTGCAGCATCACCAGCACCCCCACCAGAGCGGCCAGCGCCAGGCTGTGCCGGAACACGTAGCGCAGGATCACCCCTTCCTTGCCCTGGTAGTTGGTGGCGACGGATGCCACCACGATGCTCTGCGCATCGATCATCTTCCCCATCACCCCACCCGAGCTGTTCGCCGCCGCCATGAGGGTGGGATTGAGGCCCAGCTTGTTGGCCGTGATCACCTGCTGGCTGCCGAACAGCGCATTGGACGCCGCGTCGGTGCCGGTCAACGCGACCCCGATCCACCCGATCAGCGTGCCGAAGAACGGGTACAGCCAGCCGGTGTTGGCGAAGGCCAGCCCCATCGTGGCATCCATCCCCGAGTAGCGCGTGGTGTACCCCAACGCCAGCATGGCCAGGATGGTGAGCAGCGAGTACTTCATGATGCCGAAGGTCTCGAACCAGGTCTTGACCATGTCGCGCGGCTTGAAGCCCATGATGAAGCCGCTGATGACGGCGGCGATCAGGATGCCCGTGCCGGTGGCGGAGACGAAACCCCACTTCCACACCGCGGGCTCGGTGTGCGGGGAAGCCACCGCGGGCGCGACCCGCTGGACCATGTTGTGCAGCCCCGGGATCGCCCACTCCCAGTACGTGAGGCCCTTCAGGTTGAGGATCGCCTTGACCTGCGGCAACCCCCAGAGGAACAGCACCACGGTGAGGATGATCCAAGGCAGCCAGGCCCTGATCACCATGTCCCGCGAATGCCCGTGATGGGCCTGGCCGCGCCGGGCTTCCTGCAGGGACACCGTGCTGCCCGAGCCGGATGCATCGAGCATCACCTGCTTCGGCTGCCACGTCTTGAGGAACACGGCAAGCGCCACCATCGAGATCATGGCGGAGGCCATGTCGACCAGCCAGGGCCCGTGATAGTTGGAGATGATGAATTGCGGGATGGCGAATCCCAGCCCGGCCACGAGCACCGCGGGCCACACCTGCAGCATCCCGCGGAAGCCGCAGAAGGTCACGATCAGCCAGAACGGCACCAGCACCGAGAAGAACGGCAGCTGGCGGCCGACGGCCGCGGACAGCGTGAGCAGGTAGTCCGGGTTCTCCGGCTGCGTCACCGCATGCAGCACGATGATCGGCGTGCCCAGGCCACCGTATGCGACCGGTGCGGTATTGGCGATCAGCGACAGCCCGGACGCCGCCAGCGGCGAGAAGCCCAGGCCGATGAGGATGGCACCGGTCACCGCGACCGGGGTGCCGCCGCCGGCTGCACCCTCGAAGAACGCGCCGAAGCAGAACGCGATGAGCACCAGCTGCAGACGCCGGTCGTTGGTCACTCCGCCGATGCTGTCCTGCAGGATCTGGAACAGGCCGGCCTTGAGGGTGAGCCGGTACAGGAAGATCAGGTTGAAGATGATCCAGCAGATGGTGGTGGTGGCGAACAGGGCGCCGTAGAACGCGGCACGCCCGGCCAGCGGCGCCGGCATGCCCACCACGAACATGGCGATCGCGGCAGCCGCAGCGAGGCCGGCGATCGCGGCGATGTGTGCCCGGATGTGGAAGAACCCGAGCCCGCCCAGCAGGATCAGGACGGGGATCGCGCACACCAGCGTGGACAGCACGGTGCTGCCCAGCGGGTCGTAGTTCTGGGACCAAAGCTCCATTCGTCTCCTCCCCTCGTCGCCGCTGTGCGGTGCACGGCTGTTGTTCTATGGATCTGTGCCCCTTCGGGCGCCCCTGTGGGCAGCGCGAGTATAGCCGAGCGTCGCCACCGGGCATCGCTGCCGGATGGGCGGTACTGTGCGGGGGAGGTTTGGGCAGGGCGCAGGGGCCCTGCCTGCCGGCAGACCGGGGCGCCGTCAGCGCCCCGGCAAGCCGTGGGAGACTACTTGCAGGACTCGGGCAGCGCGAGGCAGGAATCCATCTGCCCGATCGGCCGCTTGAAGGTGTACTGCGCAGGCTGCTTGATCAGGGTGTCGTAGGCGGTGTCGGTGCTGCCGCTCGGGAGCGTGAAAGGCAGTGCGACCACATAGGTGAGCGCGCCCAGCCCGAGGGCGATCAGGCCGGCCGGCCTGGCCAGCAGGGCGTCGGCCATCACCTCGTTGGTGGTCGGCTCGCGCCCCAGTTGCTCCTGGTCGAGCGCCAGGGCGGAAGTGGCATTCACGGCCACTGCCAGGGCCGGAACCAGGATCATCTTCTTCCAGACGGTCATGCTTGCTCTCCTAGACGAACCGCGCGCAACAGTCTAGCCCTGGAATCTCCTACGACACAAGAGCTTAGACGGCCGTATTCAGGCACGGCTTCAGATCGGGGACCATCCCCGCCTGACGCCGCTGACCATGCTGGTCTACTATCGGCAGGAAAGCATGGATTTTGAGGCGCAAATGCAGGTTGAGCTGAGCTATGGGCGGGGGTCGATTGCGATGGCCCTGCCGGACAACTGGAAGGTCGAGGTGATCCGCAAGCCGGCCATGCCGGTGCTGCCCGATCCAGCCGACGCCGTGCGCACGGCGCTGAGGGCGCCGGTGGGCAGCCGCAGCCTGGGCGACGAGGCGCGGGGTGCGCGCTCGGCGTGCATCCTCATCTGCGACATCACCCGCCCGGTGCCCAACGGCCTGTTGCTGCCGGCGATCCTGCGCGAGCTGCTTGCTGCCGGGCTGCCCGCAGAGGCCATCCGCGTGCTGGTGGCAACCGGCCTGCACCGCCCCAACGAGGGCGCCGAGCTCGAGGAACTGGTCGGCGACCCCTGGGTGCTCCAGACCGTGCGGGTCGAGAACCACTTCGCGCGCGACGACGCCGGCCATGTGCTGGTTGGAACCACGCAGGCCGGTACGGTGGTCCGTCTGGACCGGCGCTTCGTCGATGCCGACCTGAAGATCGTGACCGGCCTGGTCGAGCCGCACTTCATGGCCGGTTACTCGGGCGGCCGCAAGGTGATCGCGCCCGGCATCGCGCACCGCGAGACCATCACCACGTTCCACAACGCGCGGTTCATGTCGCACCCGCTGGCGGAGAACTGCGTGCTGGACGGCAACCCGCTGCACCGCGAGCAGCTCGAGATCGTGCGCATGCTCGGCAAGGTCCTCGCCGTGAACACCGTTCTGGACGAGCACCGGCGGCTGTCGTTCGTCAACTTCGGCGAGGTCGTGCAGAGCCATCTGCAGGCCGTCGAGTTCACCCGCGGCTTCGCGCAGGTGCCGGTCGCACGCCGTTACCGTACCGTCGTCACCAGCGCTGCCGGGTACCCGCTGGACAAGACCTACTACCAGACCGTCAAGGGCATGGTGGGCCCGCTCGACATCCTGGAGCCCGGGGGCACCCTCATCGTGGTATCGGAGTGCTCCGAGGGGATCGGCTCGCCGGAGTACGTGGAAGCGCAGCGCCGATTGATCGCTTCGGGGCCGCAGGGCTTCCTCGAGGCGATCAGCGCCAAGTCGCACGCCGACATCGACGAGTGGCAGACCCAGATGCAGCTCAAGCCGATGCGCGTGGGGTCGGTGCGGCTCTATGCGGGCGGCCTGCGCCCGCAGGACCGCACGCTCACTGGAGTCGGCATGATCGACGACCTCGACCGGACCGTGGCCGACACGGTCGCAGCCTCCGGTGATGCCGCGCTCGCGGTGATTCCCGAGGGCCCCTACGTCATTCCGGTCTACCGCCCGCAGGAAGCGCGGGCCTGACCGCTCACGAGGCGAGATTCGTGCTCCGGTTGCGCAGGTGCGGGCGGGCACCGTGCGCAGGCGTGCGCGCTGCGGCGCGCTGATGCCCGCCGCGCAGCTGACGGGGCGTCATGCCGAAGCGGCGCTTGAAGTGCCGGGTGAGATGGCTCTGGTCGGCGAAGCCGACTGCGGCGGCGACCTCCGCCAGCGAACGGCGCCCGGAGCCGGCGTCCAGCAGCGCGCGGGCCGCCTTGAGACGCACCTCGATCAGGTACTGGTGCGGTGACACGCCGGTCACCTGCTTGAACCGGCGCGCCAGGTGGAAAGGACTCTGGTGCACGGTGGCCGAGAGCTCACGCAGCGTGATCTCGCGCGCGTAGTTGCGCTCGATGTGGCGGATCGCCTCCAGCACCGGCCGCGACGGATCGGCCACCTGCACCGACCCGGTTGCCCCCTCCGGGTGCGCCGCGGCATCCGGCTGGTGCCTGACGGCATAGTCGCGGAGCAGGTGCACGGCGAGGATGTTGGCGAGCGACTCGGCATACAGCGCACTGCCCGCGTCTGCGCGCACCGTCTCGCGCGCGAGCACACCGGCGATGTTCGAGATCACCGGATCGTGCTCGCGCTCGACCGGCACCAGCTGAAAGCCATCGGGCTGCAGGCCGAACACGCGCAAGGCCACGTTCTCCAGAAAAACCGGGTCGAGCCCGATCACGGAATAGTTCAAGCGGGTGTCCCACGCCCAGCACACCGGCACCTCTCCGGGCTGGATCGCCACGTACCCGGGCGCGAGCTCGGACTCGAACGACACCCCGTCGACTTCGCGCCACACGCGCCCGCCGCCCAGGCTGAGGAAGACCAGGTGCTGGCGGCTGCCGTGGGGCAGGCAGTTCTGCGCCGGCTCGGTCTCGCGGCGCTGGAAGTTCAGCGGACCCCAGCCGAGGCTGCGGCTGCTCAGTCGCACCTCGTCGGTCGTCACCTCGAAGAAGTCCTTGGCCAGGGGAAGGCCTGGGGCAGCGTTGACCATGTTCTGTTTCGTCCTGTGCGTGGTCGAGGCCGGTTGCACGCACGACCACATGCTGCAAGGTAACGGCAGCAAGACCCAGCGCGGAAGACGCACCGGGGGCATGGCACTCATTCCCTGGGCGCATGGACCGGGGCACGGGGGCAAGCGGTGTTTGGTAGACTGATCGATTCCAGTGCCTCGCGAGAAAGGTATCCGCATGATCCCTGACCAGGTGCAGGTCCAGATTGCCGGCGGCCTCGAGATCACCATGCCGCGGATGGTGAACGTGCGGCAGAAGTTCGAGGCGGCGCGGCTCCACGACATCGGCGGCGTGATCGCGCGCGAGTTCCAGCGGCCCGAGATCCGCAGCCGGGTGCTCGCCGGCCAGTCCATCGCCGTGGGGTGCGGCAGCCGCGGCATCGCCAACATCGCCGAGATCGTCAAGTCGGTCATCCTCGAACTGAAGGCACTCGGCGCCCAGCCGTTCATCTTCCCCTGCATGGGCAGCCACGGCGCCGCCACCGCCGAGGGGCAGAAGAAGGTGCTGGAGAGCTACGGCATCACCGAAGCCGCCACGGGGGTGCCGATCCGGGCGTCGATGGAGACCACGATCGTGGGCTCGCTGTCGGATGGCACGCCGGTGCACATGGACAAGCACGCCGCCGAGGCCGACGCGGTGGTGGTGATCAACCGGATCAAGCCGCACACCGCGTTCCGCGGTGCGACCGAGAGCGGATTGACCAAGATGCTCGCGATCGGGATCGGCAAGATCATCGGGGCGGCCACCTACCACACCCACGGGATGGACCGCTTCCCCGAGCTGCTGCCGCAGGTCCGGGACGTGAACATCACCCGCCGCAACGTCCTGTTCGGCGTGGGGATCGTCGAGAACGCCTACGACGAGACCGCACTGATCGAGCTGGTGCCCGCGGAGAAGCTGGCCACGCGCGAGCCCCAGTTGCAGGAGATGGCCAAGCGCATGATGCCCAACCTGGACTTCGACGAGATCGACGTCCTCATCATCGACGAGATGGGCAAGAACATCAGCAGCGCCGAGTTCGACCCCAACATCACCGACCGCAACCGGCGCGCGGTGAAGTGGAACGCGCGCCCGCTGGTGAAGAAGATCGTGGTGCTGGGCCTCACCCGCGAGACCATGGGCAATGCGACCGGAGTCGGCTCCGCCGACGTGATCACGATGCGGCTCTATCGCGAGCTCGACGTGCCCTCCACCTACGCCAACATCATCACCTCGTGCAACCTGACGGTGCCGGCATCCCGATCATCATGAACACCGACCACGACGCCATAGCCCTGGCGGTGAAGACGGTGGTTCGGGTCAAGCCGCAGGACTGCCGGATCGTGCGCATCCGCAACACGCTTCAGCTCGCCGAGATCCAGGTGTCCGAGAACATGCTCGCGGAAGTGAGTGCGCGCGCGGACCGCTTCGAGGTCGTCACCGCACCGGCGCCACTGGCGTTCGATGCCAATGGGACGCTGGTGCCCCTGAGCCCCACGCCTCACGCAGCGGCGGCCTGACGGTCGCGCTGCGCGACAAAAACAAGCGGAGACCGCAGTCTCCGCTGGATTCCTCGGACCGACGGCGTGCTCAGCTCACCGTCACCGGTACGTAGATACGGGCTTCCCCGCGCTGGATCAGCAGCGCCAGCGGGCGATCGCCTGAGGCCTTGTCCACCAGTCCGCGGAACTGTTTCGCCGATTCGACCGGCTCACCGTTGACTGCGATGACCACGTCGCCCGGCTGGATGCCTGCCCGCGCGGCCGGCCCCTGCACGGCCCCAACCACCACGCCGCCCTTGATGTCGAGTTCCTGGCGCCGTTCCGCGGGCAGATCCTGCACCGCGAGCCCGAGCTTGCCGGTCTGGGCCGACTGAGGCGCCACAGCTGCGGCCACCTTCTCCGGCTGCAGCTCGCCGACCTTCAGCGTGAGCGTCTGTTCCTTGCCGCCACGCCAGATCTTCACCGTGGCATCCGACCCGGGCTTGCTGTGCGCCACGAGCACGGGCAGGTCCTTCGAGTCATCCACCGTCGCACCGTTGTACTGCAGGATGACATCACCCGGCTCCACGCCGCCGCGCTGTGCGGGGCTGTCCTTTTCGACCGAGGAAACCAGTGCCCCGCTGGGCTTGGGCAGGCCGAAGGAGCGGGCGAGATCCTGGGTCAGGCCCTGGATCTGCACACCCAGCCGTCCGCGGGTGACCTTGCCGGTCTCGCGCAGCTGGTTTGCGACATCCATCGCGATGTCGATCGGAATCGCGAACGACAGACCCATGTATCCGCCGGTGCGGCTGTAGATCTGGGAGTTGATCCCGATCACCTCGCCGTTCAGGTTGAACAGCGGCCCGCCCGAGTTGCCCGGGTTCACCGCGACGTCGGTCTGCAGGTACGGCACATACGTCTCCGAGGGCAGCGAACGGCCCTTGGCGCTCAGGATGCCCGCCGAGATCGTGTTCTCGAAGCCGAACGGCGATCCGATCGCCGCCACCCACTCACCAACCTGGGTCTGGTCGGGATTGCCCAGCTTCACGAACGGCAGGTCGCTCGCATCGAGCTTGAGCACCGCGACGTCGGTGCGTGGGTCGCTGCCGATCAGCCTGGCCTTGTACTCGCGCTTGTCGGTGAGCTTCACCGTGATGTCCCCGCCGCCGCTGACCACGTGGGCATTGGTAAGGACGAAGCCGTCCGGGGTGATGATGAATCCCGACCCCTGCGCCTCGCGTGGCCCCTGGTTCGGGGCACCCGGATTCTGAGGGTCGAACGGGAACGGGAACGGCATCGGGCCGGACTGATTCGGCGGCACCGCGCCCTGGCTCGGCGCGGGGCCTGCGCGCTCCACCTGGATGTTCACGACCGCCTGACCCTGGCTGCGCACCAGCGCAGTGAAGTCGGGGATGCCGGCGGCGCCGCGCGGTACGGCCGCGGCGGCAGGATTGTCCTCGGGCTTCGCGTGCGCCAGCGTGGACCACTCGACGTTGGCCAGGCCCCAGCCACCCGCCACCAGCGCGAGCGCGGTGGAGGTGCTCACGAGCTTCGACTTCAGGTTCATCAAGATTCTCCTCGATCAAGTGAGGCGGCAGCCAGCCCGAGGCCCTGCGCGCGGCCGCTCGCCGCATGCACGGGATTGGAGATGGGCGAATGCCTCGAGCACCGCAGTCGCCTGACGATAGCTTCGTCAATGCGCTGCGCGGATTGGTTCCCCGGATGTGCGCATGCGGCGTGCCCGGTGCGCCGCTGCCTTGCCCGGGCGGGCGCGTCCCGGTACCTTAGCCATCCACATCGTCCGGCGATCCTGCATGGCACTGAGCGACAGCATCGACCTCTACTGCGAGCGCACCGACCCGGGCATGTGGGCCGAGCCGGTCAATGCACTGACCAACGCCGCGTTCTTCGTGGCCGCCTGGTTCCTCGCACGCGAACTGGCGACCCTGCGCCGCGCCGGCACCAAGCTGCCCGCCTCGATCAGCGCGCTGCCCTCGCTGCTCGCGCTGATCGGACTTTGCAGCCTGCTGTTCCATACGCTCGGGACGATGTGGGCGGGCCTCGCCGACCAGCTCGCGATCCTGTTGTACGGCTGCGTGTTCCTGTATGCGTTCCTGCGCCACCCGGCTCGCCTCGGCGTGGCCGTGGCGGCATCCGGCGCCATCGTCTTCAGCCTTCTGAGCTACTTCACGCCCCGCGCGCTGCCAGCCGGCTTCCTCAACCAGTCGGGCGCCTACCTGCCCTACCTGGCCGGCCTGTCCGGCATCGCCGCCTGGCTGCGGGCGCACAGGCGCCCGGCGTTCGGCTCCTTCGTGGCGGGCATCGGACTGTTTCTCGTCGCATTGACGGTACGCACGGTCGACCCGCTGGTCTGCGAACGTTTTCCGCTCGGCACTCACTTTGCATGGCACCTCCTCAACGGCGCCGTGCTGTACCTGCTGTCCGCTGCGCTCGCGCGCGAGGTTGACGGCCCTATGCCTCACGGTTAAAGTCAGCCGCGCCGGTGTAGCGCGCCATGTACGGGTATCCACCATCCCGCCACATGTCGATTTTGTGTCATCCGGCAGGCGGACACGGCGATGGGAAAGAAAGAGGAGAAGCGGCTCGAGCCCGACCCCAAGGGGCGCAAGCGCGACAAGAAGCGCAAGGAGAGCCCGCGCCACGGCATCGTGGAAGTGCTCGCCTGCCCGCCGATCGCCCGGTTCCACTGTGAGCTCGTGGTCGGCAACGGCATCGGCCAGGATGCCGTCGAGGATGCGCAGGAGGCCTTCCGGCGCGCCTTCGAAGCGCGCCGCGAGAAGGCCCAACAGGCCGCCCGCACGCATCCGGAGAACGGTCACCCCGAGTGCGAGGTCGTCGAGCACCGGGTCGTCGGGCCATTCACCAGCAGCCAGGACTGGCGCATCGACGCCGACGCGGAACCCATGACCGCCACGACCTGGTGCTGGGTGGGTTACGAGTCGATCACCTTCTGCCGGCCCGGCTAGGCACCTTCTTCCGGCCTGGTCAGCGGGGCTGCGCGAGCCGCTCCACCATCGCCTGCACCGCGCGGATCTGCGGGCCGTTGCGGGTGTGATACAGCGGTCCGGTGTAGCCCCACCAGTCCCAGCAGCCGCTGGGGTTGTACACGAAGCTGCTCGGCCACGGCCATGGACCCCAGCCGCTGCGTGCGATCACCTGTGGAAACAGGACGATGAGCCGGTTCGTGTCGGCCCAGCGGCTGTACCCCGCGTGACGCGCGAAGGCATCGCCGACGCTCTCGCGGCCCTGGCGGCAGCCGTGGAAGGCGACGTGGACCCGGCACGCATCGGTCGAGCAGGCTTCGGGCACGTACACGAATCCCTGATCATCCATGCTGGCCGCGAATGCAGAGCGCGCGAACTCGCGCTGGTCGAACGCCAGCAGCCGACCCGAAGGGTGCGCGCTGGGCGGCTGGAGGACGCCGTAGAGCTGGGCGAGCAGCGCCCCTGCGGCGTCGAAGTCGCAGTCGTTGAGGAATGGCGCCGCAGTGGTCGCGCAACCTGCACCGTAGTCAGCCGTCACCATCGCGTGGCCGGCATCGACATCGGTGATGAACGCGATCTGCGCGACCGGCAACAGCGCAGCGTAGTACTGCCGCAACGCCTCGGTCACCTCGCGCCGCACGGTGCGGTCCTGCCGCCCGCTGAACAGCCAGATGCGGTCGGGCTGCAGGCCGGACAACGGATCGATCTGGCCGGCTGCTGCGAGCGTGCGCGTGACGCCGACGAGTTCGCTCACTGCAGGCAGCGGCGTCCAGCGGCCGGGATCCATGCAGTTGTAGCGCGCGGACCACGCGCTGCCACGCGCGCAATAGTAGGGGCCGGCTGCCAGCACGCCAACCCCGTCCACCGCGCGGGAGTGGGCAATGTGGAACTGCACCGCCATGTAGCCGCCGGCGGAGACACCGGATACGGTCACGCCGGCCGGCTGGGCGCCCTGCCCGGCCAGCCGATCGGCGGCACCAGCGCGCGCGCAGATGAGCAGGACGAGGAGCAGCCAGGCGCGGCGGGTCATGGCTCGATTCTATCCGCTATGCTTGTGCGTCGATGGCCCACACCCAGGAGGCGGGTCCCGTGAACGATGGCGACGAGCTCTATCCCTGCAGCTTCGTGATCTTCGGTGCGACCGGGCACCTGTCGGCGACCAAGCTGCTGCCGTCGCTCTACGACCTCGAGGCGGCCGGGCGCCTGCCCGCGGTCACCAACTTCATCGCGTTCGCCCGCCGCCCCCACGACGATGCGAGCTGGGTGCGGCAGATCGAGGCGTGGCTGCGGGCGCGGCAGGGCGAGCGCTTCGATGCAGACCTCTTCCGCCGCTTCGCCGCCCGCTTCAGCTACGTGAGCGGCGACCTGCGCGACCCCGAGGCGTACCAGCGCCTGCTCGCCGAGCTGGGCAAGCCGAAGACCGGTGTGTGCTCCAACATCGTCTTCTACCTGGCGATCAAGCCCTCGGAGTTCGGCGCGGTGGTGGCGAACCTCGCGCAGGCGGGGATGAACCGGCCGCGCGGGCTGCACCGGATCGTGATCGAGAAGCCGTTCGGCGAGGACATCGAGAGCGCGAAGAGTCTCAACCAGCTGCTCCACACCCACTTCGACGAGTCGCAGATCTTCCGCATCGACCACTACCTGGGCAAGGAGACGGTTCAGAACCTGCTGGTGTTCCGCTTCGCCAATCTGCTGGTCGAACCGCTGTGGAACCGCAACTACATCGACCACGTGCAGATCACCGTGGCCGAGAGCGCAGGGGTGGAGACGCGGGCGGACTACTACGATGGCGCGGGCGCGCTGCGCGACATGCTGCAGAACCACCTCATGCAGCTGCTGACGCTGGTGGCGATGGAGCCGCCGCCAGCGCTGGAAGCCGACGCGCTGCGCGACGAGAAGGTGAAGGTGCTGCGCTCGATCCGGCCGATCGACCGGCGCGCCCTGCACGCCCATGCATTCCGCGCGCAGTACGCCGCCGGCAGCGTCGACGGCAAGCGCGTGCCGGGCTACAAGGACGAGTCCGGCGTGCCGCGCGGCTCGATCACGGAGACCTACGTTGCCGCCAAGCTGCTCATCGACAACTGGCGCTGGCGCAACGTGCCCTTCTATCTGCGCACCGGCAAGCGCCTGGCACGCTCAGAGTCGTACGTGGCGATCCGGTTCAAGCATCCGCCGCAGCAGCTGTTTCGCGAGACCCCGCTGGAGGAGATGGATCCCAACTGGATCGTGCTGAGCATCCAGCCGAGCGAGACCATGGAGTTGGAGATCCATGCGCGCAACCCGGGGCTGGGGCTGCACACCCGCATGGTGCGGATGAACGCCGGCTATCGCGGCGACAACGACCGCCGCATCGAGGCTTACGAGGCCCTGCTGCTGGACATCGTGCGCGGCGACCAGACCAACTTCATCCGCTTCGACGAGGTCGAGTGGGCGTGGCGGGTGATCGATCCGATCCTGAAGTTCTGGGCGCAGGAGCGCGAGTTCATCCACACCTACCCGGCGGGAAGCTTCGGCCCGCGCGAGGCAGACCGGCTGTTCGAGTGGGAATACCAGGGCTGGCGCGACGAGCGCTGAACCGCGCCGCGCGACGCTAGTTCGCCACCACCGGCTCGACGTAGATCTCCACGCGGCGGTTGGCCTGGCGCCCCGACTCGGTCGCGTTGCTCGCGATCGGCGCCGTCTCACCCTTGCCCGAGGTCGCCAGCCGCATCGGGTTGACGTTCTTCGATTCCAGGTAGCGGGCGACCGCCAGCGCGCGCTCCTCGGAGAGCTTCTGGTTGTACTCGGGCTTGCCGGTGTTGTCGGTGTGCCCGACGATGGTCAGGGTGGTCTTGCCGTACTGGATGACCACGTTGGCGATCTTGTCCAGGCTGCTGTAGAAGCCCGGCTTGATCTGCGAGGAGTTGACGTCGAACGCCGTGGCATTCGTCATGGTGATGCGCACCACGTCGTTGGGCAGCTTCTCGACCTGCGCCTGGCCGCCGCTGATCTCCTTGGCGAGGTTCTTCTGCAGGTCCTTCTGCTGGCTGTCCATGTAGGCGCCCACCGCGCCGCCGGCCAGTCCGCCGCCCACCGCGCCGACGATCGCGCCCTTGGTGCGGTTCTTCTTGTAGGCGACCGCACCGATGGCTGCGCCGCCCGCTGCGCCGATCAGGGCCCCCATCTCCATGTTGTTCATGGAGCGCTTGCCGTCCGCACTGCCGTCACTGGTGCAGCCGGACGCGATCATGGAGAGGACGACGAGGCCTGCGAGGTATCTTTTCATCATGGTTTTCTCGAGAGCAGATTGAACCGGCCAGGACGGCCGTAACGGGCGGAGGCTTTAGCAATATCGATACCCGCGGCGCGCCCCGTCGCCGAGGGGAAACGCGGGTTGCGCACTATGCGGCTGCATGCCGGAAGCCGCGCGACGCACGGGCGGATGACAGCTGCAGATCAGGCCTCGATCCAGTCCGACCCGGCCGGGTCGGCGCCCGGTCGGTGGCGCCTCAGGTCTTCGGCTTCCAGTCGCGTGCCATCTGCTGCGCCTTCACCAGCTGGTCGGGGCTGAGCTTGGTCGCGATGAAATCGCGCTGCCGTTCCGCGGCAGTGCGCTCTTCGCCGGAAAGATTGGCGGCAGCCAGGTTGCTCCACATGTGCGCAGCGATGAAGTCGGCCTTGCCGACCTTCGCGTCAGCCAGCAGGTAGCCGAGCGCGAGCTGGGCGCGTGCGTCACCCTTCTCTGCAGCCAGCGTGTACCACTTCACCGCTTCCGGGAGGTTGGCCGGCACGCCCTCGCGGCCCTCGTAGATGTAGCCGAGGATGTACTGGGCATGCGTGCTTCCGCCCTCCGCGGGCTTGCGGTACCACTTCGCCGCCTGGGCGTAGTCGCGCTGGATGCCCTGCCCGGAGAAGTACATCCCGGCCAGGCTCTCCTGCGCCCCGACCAGCCCCTGCTCGGCGGCCTTCTCGTACCACATCACCGCTTCGCCGTACTGCTTGGTCTGTTCCAGCAGGTAGCCCAGCATGTACTGGCTGTTGACATCGCCCTGCTCAGCCGACTTGCGGAACCACTTGATCGCCTCGTCGACGTTCTTCTGCGTGCCTGCGCCCTGGTAGTAGGCCCAGGCCAGCAGGGCGTTCACCGAATTCTCGCCCTTCTCGGCAGCCTGCTGGTACCACTTGAGCGCCTGCGCCTCGTCCTTCTGCACCCCGTTGCCCTGCGCATACAGGTAGCCGAGGGCGGCCATGGCACGCGCGTCGCCCTGCTCGGCGGCCTTCTGGTACCACTTGGCCGCCTGGGCGTGATCCTGCGGCACGCCGCGGCCATAGTCGTACATGAAGCCCATCAGGTACTGCGGGTAGACGCGCCCGGCCTCGGCGACCTTGGCGTTCCACTTCGCCGCCTGTGCGTAGTCCTGGCCCACCCCCTGGCCGAAGAAGTACATGCGGCCAAGCGCTTCCTGCGCATCGGCATTGCCGGCCTCCGCGGCCACGGTGTAGAAGTGCGCGGCCTGCGCCGGATCGGCAGCGACGCCCTTGCCGAAGTCATACATGTAGCCGGCCAGGAACGCGGGATAGACCCGGCCCTTCTCCGCTGCGCCAGCGCAGACCTTCGCCGCAGCGGCCTCGTCCTTGCGGATGATGTTCTCGCCGAAGAAGTAGGCGCTGCACAGCTTCTCCATGGCGTCGGGCTGGGCCTGGTCGGCGGCCTTGCGGTACCACTTGGAGGCTTCCAGGTAGTCCTGCACGGTCCCACGCCCAAGGTTGTAGGCCTCGGCGAGGTAGAACTGCGCGTTGGCGTCACCGGCTTCCGCCGCTGCCCTGAACTGGTCGTACGCGGTGCGGTAATCGCCCTTGTTCCAGGCGTCCAGGCCGGACTGGTAGTCGGCCTGGGCGGAGCTGGCGAAGGCCAGAAGCATCGCCAGCATCAGTCGCGCTCGCATCACACACTCCTCCGATCTGCAGTATCGTCCTGCGGGGCCCGCGGGCGGGACCGCCGTGAAGAGCGCGATGATAAACCACTCCCCGCCCCGGCCGCCTGTGCGTATCAGGAACGGCCGGAGGCCGCGATCCCGTAGGGACGCGCCCAGCCGAGGCCCGACAGGGTGGCATCGCGCGGGCGGTATTCGCAGCCGACCCAGCCGTCGTAGCCCATCCGGTCGAACTGCTCGAACAGGTAGGGATAGTGGATCTCGCCCACGTCCGGCTCGTGACGGCCGGGCACACCCGCGATCTGCACATGGCGCAGCAGGTCCAGATTCGCGGCCAGCGTCTCCGCAAGGTGACCTTCGAGCATCTGCATGTGGTAGACATCCAGGTGCAGGTACAGGTTCTCGCAGCCCGCGCGCTCGATGATCCGGCGCGCCTGGTCGCTGTGGTTGAGGAAGTAGCCGTGCATGCCCTCGGTCGTGTAGGACGGTCCGTTCTGCACGATGCCGAGGCGGCGGTTGATGGGCTCGATCACGACGCGCACGCCGTGCGGCTGCAGGAACGTCGCCGCATGACGGAGATTCTCGATGTAGACCTGCTCCGCGCGCGCGAGGTCGGCGTCAGCGCCGACGACGCCGGCCATCACATGCACGAGATCGCAGTCGAGTGCCTGTGCGTATTCGACCACGTGCGGGAGCGACGCGCGAAACTCCGCTTCCCGTCCGGGTACCGCAGCCAGGCCGCGATCCCCGGCCCCCCAGTTCCCCATGGGGGCATCGAACAGCACCATTTTCAACCCGTGAGCGTCGAGCCGCGCACGCAGCTCGGTCCCTGGGTAATCGTAGGGCACCTGGAACTCGACACCGCGGAAGCCGCAGCGCGCAGCGGCCTCGAAGCGGTCGAGGAACGGGTGCTCTATGAAGAGGTAGTGAAGGTTGGCGGCAAAGCGCGGCATCGAAGTCGGGACGCGGTGCGACGAGTGATGAAGTATAGCCCTCGTCGCAGGGCGGCCGGGGCGATCGACGCCGGCATTCCAGGCGCATTCACGCGCGGGAGCCGACGCCGGACGCGCATGCGCGTCGCGCGCCGGTCTGGTGGGCCCGCTGGGACTCGAACCCAGGACCAAAGGATTATGAGTCCTCTGCTCTAACCGACTGAGCTACAGGCCCGCCCGGGGAGGACCGATTAGATCAGAATCGCCCGGCGTTGTTAAGCGCGCGGAGACGGCGCCATGAAGGCGAAGCGGCGACCCGTGGGTCGCCGCCTGTGCGGGCGCCGGCCGCGTCACTCGCCGTCGAGGAAGCTGCGCAGCCGCTCCGAGCGCGAGGGGTGGCGCAGCTTGCGCAGCGCCTTCGCTTCGATCTGGCGGATGCGCTCGCGGGTGACGTCGAACTGCTTGCCGACCTCCTCCAGCGTGTGGTCGGTGTTCATCTCGATGCCGAAGCGCATGCGCAGCACCTTGGCTTCGCGCGGCGTGAGGGTGTCGAGCACCTCCTTGGTCGCGTCGCGCAGGCTGGTGTAGACCGCCGCCTCGACCGGCGCCATGGTGCCGACGTCCTCGATGAAGTCGCCGAGATGCGAATCGTCGTCGTCCCCGATCGGCGTCTCCATGGAGATCGGCTCCTTGGAGATCTTCAGGATCTTGCGGATCTTCTCCTCGGGCATCTCCATCTTCTGCGCCAGCAGCGCGGGATCGGGCTCCTGCCCGGTCTCCTGCAGGATCTGGCGCGAGATGCGGTTCATCTTGTTGATCGTCTCGATCATGTGCACCGGGATGCGGATGGTGCGCGCCTGGTCGGCGATCGAGCGCGTGATGGCCTGCCGGATCCACCACGTGGCATAGGTCGAGAACTTGTAGCCGCGGCGGTATTCGAACTTGTCCACCGCCTTCATCAGGCCGATGTTGCCCTCCTGGATCAGGTCGAGGAACTGCAGGCCGCGGTTGGTGTACTTCTTCGCGATCGAGATCACCAGGCGCAGGTTGGCCTCGGTCATCTCGCGCTTGGCGCGGCGGGCCTTGGCCTCGCCGGTGGACATCTGCTTGGCGATGTCCTTGAGA
>CAZFYX010000067.1:0-48742 GCA_964523885.1 uncultured Burkholderiales bacterium
TTGTTCACCTCTTCACCTTCTCACCTCTTCACTGGTTGTGCCGCGCGCTGCGCGGCACAACCTAAATTCCTTGACATGCATGCACGTGCCACTAGAATTAGTGGTTACGGCCGCATGCAAACACAACATCTAGTGGTTGCAAGGGAACGCGGCAGAGGCCGCTGTCGCGGCGCCACGACACCGCGGCCCTTCGTCGCCGCGGCATCCAAGAGACAAGCGAAGTTCAGGGGAGAGCTTGATGCAGACTGCGAGTGAAGTCGCGACGACGGGCTCCGTCGCGATGCTGGCGATCGAGGCCGAAACGCAGGTGCGTGATCCGCGTTTCGCGCAGTACCGGGTGATCCGCCGCAACGGTGCGGTGGTGGGTTTCGAGCCGGGCAAGATCACGGTCGCGATGACCAAGGCGTTCCTGGCGGTGAATGGCACCCAGGGCGCGGCGTCAGCCCGCATCCGGGAACAGGTGGCCGGACTGACCGAGGGCGTGGTGAACGCGCTGATGCGCCGCCAGCCCGCCGGCGGCACCTTCCACATCGAAGACGTCCAGGACCAGGTCGAGCTGGCGCTGATGCGCTCCGGCGAGCACGACGTGGCGCGTGCGTACGTGCTCTACCGCGAGGAGCGGGCGCGCCTGCGCGCCCAGCAGAAGGCGGTCCAGGCACCCAAGCAGCACGTGGTCAACGTGGTCGAGAACGGCGTCACCCGTCCGCTCGACCTCGATGCCCTGCAGGGGCTGGTGAAGGACTCGTGCGAGGGCCTGGGCCGGGGCGTCGAGCCGGAGCTGATCCTCCAGAGCGTGATAAAGGATCTGTACGACGGCGTGCCGATGGACGAGGTGCGCAAGTGCGCCATCCTCTCCGCCCGTGCGCTGATCGAGAAGGATCCGGCCTACAGCTACGTCACCGCCCGCCTGCTGCTCAACAGCATCCAGTTCGAGGTGCTGGGCGAGGAGGTCACCCACGCCGGCATGCAGACCCGCTACGCGGAGTACTTCCCCACCTTCATCGAGAAGGGCATCGCCGCCGGGCTGCTCGACCCCCGCCTGCGCACCTTCGACCTGCAGGCGCTGGGCGCGGCCCTGGACGCCAACCGCGACTTCAAGTTCGGCTACCTGGGCCTTCAGACCCTCTACGACCGCTACTTCATCCACGTCGAGGGCCGCCGCATCGAGCTGCCGCAGGCCTTCTTCATGCGCGTCGCGATGGGCCTGGCGCTCAACGAGAGCCACCGCGAGGCCCGGGCGATCGAGTTCTACAACGTGCTCTCGAGCTTCGACTTCATGAGCTCGACGCCGACCCTGTTCAACTCCGGCACCCACCGCTCGCAGCTGTCCAGTTGCTACCTGACGACGGTCGCCGACGACCTCGAGGGCATCTACGAGGCGATCAAGGAGAACGCGCTGCTGTCGAAGTTCGCCGGCGGCCTGGGCAACGACTGGACCCCGGTGCGGGCGCTGGGCTCCCACATCAAGGGCACCAACGGCAAGTCGCAGGGCGTGGTGCCCTTCCTCAAGGTGGTCAACGACACCGCGGTGGCGGTCAACCAGGGCGGCAAGCGCAAGGGCGCGGTCTGCTCCTACCTGGAGACCTGGCACCTGGACATCGAGGAGTTCCTCGAGCTGCGCAAGAACACCGGCGACGACCGCCGCCGCACCCACGACATGAACACGGCGAACTGGATCCCGGACCTGTTCATGAAGCGTGTGATGGAGAACGGCGAGTGGACCCTGTTCTCGCCCTCCGACTGCCCGGACCTGCACGACAAGTTCGGGAAGGCCTTCGAGAAGGCCTACGTCGAGCACGAGCGCAAGGCCGCCGCCGGCGAGCTGAAGCTGTTCAAGAAGATCCCGGCGGTCCAGCTGTGGCGCAAGATGCTCTCGATGCTGTTCGAGACCGGCCACCCCTGGATCACCTTCAAGGACCCGTGCAACCTGCGCTCGCCGCAGCAGCACGTGGGGGTGGTGCACAGCTCCAATCTGTGCACCGAGATCACCCTGAACACCTCGGACAGCGAGATCGCGGTCTGCAACCTGGGCTCGGTCAACCTGGCCGCCCACATCAAGGACGGCCGCCTGGACCTCGACAAGCTCAAGGCCACCGTCTCCACCGCCATGCGGATGCTCGACAACGTCATCGACATCAACTACTACGCGGTGGACAAGGCGCGCAACTCCAACCTCAAGCACCGCCCGGTCGGGCTGGGGATCATGGGGTTCCAGGACTGCCTGCACCAGATGCGCGTCCCGTACGCCTCGAAGGATGCGGTCGAATTCGCCGACCGGTCGATGGAGGCGGTGTCGTTCTACGCCTACCTCGCCTCCACCGAGCTGGCCGAGGAGCGCGGGCC
The DNA here is from genome assembly GCA_964523885.1 of uncultured Burkholderiales bacterium. Taxonomy (GTDB): domain Bacteria; phylum Pseudomonadota; class Gammaproteobacteria; order Burkholderiales; family SHXO01; genus SHXO01. The sequence continues at coordinate 2,344 of CAZFYX010000067.1, forward strand.
GTACTCCACCTTCGAGGGGTCGCTCTGGCACCGGGGCATCCTGCCCCAGGACAGCCTGGCGCTGCTGCGGGAGGCGCGCGGCGGCTACGTCGAGGTCGACACGACATCGACCATGGACTGGTCGGCCCTGCGTGCCCGCATCCGCCAGTACGGGATGCGCAACTCCAACTGCCTGGCGATCGCGCCCACCGCGACCATCGCCAACATCGTGGGAGTGTCCGCCAGCATCGAGCCGACCTACCAGAACCTGTACGTCAAATCCAACCTGTCCGGCGAGTTCACGGTCGTCAACGAATACCTCGTGGCCGACCTGAAGAAGCTGAACATGTGGGACGAGGTGATGGTGGCCGACCTCAAGTACTTCGACGGCAGCCTGGCCAAGATCGACCGTATCCCGGCCGAGATCCGCGCGCTCTACGCGACCGCCTTCGAGGTCGAGCCCGCGTGGCTGGTGGAGGCGGGCTCCCGCCGCCAGAAGTGGATCGACCAGGCCCAGTCCCTCAACCTGTACATGGCGGGCGCCTCCGGCAAGAAGCTCGACGAGACCTACAAGCTCGCCTGGGTGCGGGGCCTGAAGACGACCTACTACCTGCGCACCCTGGGTGCTACGCACGCCGAGAAGTCGACGGTGAAGGCGGGCCAGCTGAACGCCGTGCCCGCGGATGGCGGGTTGGCAGCAGCACCGGCGATGGCCGCTGCCGGCGCGGAGGAACCGAAGTTCTGCGCGATCGACGATCCGACCTGCGAGGCGTGCCAGTAGTGAGGCTCCAGGCCCTAGGTGCCAGACGCCAGAACAGACGAAAAACGCGCGAAGCGCAGTGATGATCTGGTGTCTGGAGCCTAGCGCCTAGCGCCTGAAACTCAACGGCATAAACATTGCTTACGCAAACCGACCACGGGAAGAAAACGATGCTTTCATTCGAGGACACGACGACGGGAAAGATGGCACTGGGGCTGCAGCCCGTGTCCGGCTTCATGCCGTCGACGCCTGCTGCGCCCGTCGTTGCCGACGATGGCCGTCCTCTTGCTGATCGCGACGGCCGCATCAAGGTCGACGACAAGCGGATCATCAACGGCAAGACCGACGTCAACCAGCTGGTCCCGTTCAAGTACAAATGGGCCTGGGAAAAGTACCTGTCCTCCTGCGCGAATCACTGGATGCCGCAGGAGATCAACATGAGCCGGGACATCGCCACGTGGCGTGACCCCAACGGCCTGACCGAGGACGAGCGCCGGGTCATCAAGCGCAACCTCGGCTTCTTCGTCACCGCCGACAGCCTCGCCGCCAACAACATCGTGCTGGGCACCTACCGCCACATCAGCGCGCCGGAGTGCCGCCAGTACCTGCTGCGCCAGGCCTTCGAGGAGGCGATCCACACCCACGCCTACCAGTACATCGTCGAGAGCCTCGGCCTGGACGAGGGCGAGGTCTTCAACGCCTACCACGAGATCCCCAGCATCCGGGACAAGGACCAGTTCCTGATCCCGTTCATCGAAACCCTCACCGACCCGTCCTTCCGCACCGGCACGCTGGAGGCCGACCAGAAGCTCCTCAAGAGCCTGATCGTCTTCGCCTGCATCATGGAAGGCCTGTTCTTCTACGTCGGCTTCGCCCAGATCCTGGCGCTCGGGCGCCAGAACAAGATGACCGGGGCGGCCGAGCAGTACCAGTACATCCTGCGTGACGAGTCGATGCATTGCAATTTCGGCATCGACGTCATCAACACCATCAAGCTGGAGAACCCGCACCTGTGGACCCCGGCGTTCCGGGACGAGATCCGCGGGCTCATCCAGAAGGGCGTCGAGCTCGAGTACCGCTATGCCGAGGACACCATGCCGCGCGGCGTGCTGGGCCTCAACGCCCCGATGTTCAAGGAGTACCTCCGTTTCGTTGCCAATCGGCGCAGTCAACAAATCGGCTTGGATCCGCTCTTCCCGGGCGCGACCAATCCCTTCCCCTGGATGTCCGAGATGATCGACCTGAAGAAGGAGAAGAACTTCTTCGAGACCCGCGTCATCGAGTACCAGACCGGGGGTGCGCTGAACTGGGATTGATGAGTAGAGACCAGGGCTCGACACACAACCTCCGGCCGCAGGGCCGGGGAACGGCAAAGTCAGGCAGGGCCGGCGGCGCTCGGGGTGGTTGCACCCCGGGCGCGACGGCCCTTTCTTGCATTGCTTCCGCGCGCGCCGCTGCGCGGGGCGATGCAGCCGGCAGAACTGCGCAGTCCGCCAGCACCGTTTCGACGGGATGGGCGGGCAGTGTGGTCGCACGGGTGCACGATGTCACCCTCCTTCGGGTCGGTGCGCCGGACGCGCGTGCGTTGGTACGTCAACTCAACTAAGGAGTAACACACATGGCTGTCAAGAAAGCTGCTGCCAAGAAGTCCGCTGCCAAGAAGAAGTCCCCGGCCAAGAAGAAGGCCCCGGCGCGCAAGTCGGCTGCTCGCAAGAGCCCGGCGAAGAAGTCGGCTGCGAAGAAGCCGGCAAAGAAGGCGGCGAAGAAGGCTGCGAAGAAGCCGGCCAAGAAGGCGGCGAAGAAGGCGGCGAAGAAGTCCCCGGCCAAGAAGGCTGCGGCGAAGAAGCCTGCCAAGAAGGCCGCCAAGAAGGCCGCCAAGAAGCCGGCCAAGAAGGCTGCGAAAAAGAAGGCTGCCAAAAAGGGCGGCGCGAAAAAAGCGTCGAAGAAGAAGGCTGCCCCCAAGAAAGCCGCCTCTGCAGAAGCTGCCCCGGCAGCTCCGAAGCCCGCTCCCGCGCCGGCAGCTTGGCCGTTCCCGGTTTCTGGTAACCGGCCGAACTAAGCTCTAGCTCCAGGATGCTCGCGCGAGGTCTGCATCCGTGAGGATCCCAGTCACCTCCGCGGGCTTTGTCTTCCGGTTCGGCGCGCCATTGCGCGGAACCGAGGGTCGGTAAGCGACCCACCCGCTGCATCGATCGGCCCGGCGCCGGTCACTGAAGCATGCAGCAGCACCGTCCCCGCCGCCCGGCAGGGCGCACGTCGCATCCGGCGCGCCGCGCAGGCGCTCCATGTGCCGTCCCAGGCGCTGTACGATGAGCTCCCCGCACCCTGCTGCTGGAGGGTCCAGCCCATGGAACGCAAGAAGGTCAGCTCGAGCCAGATCCGCTCGGTGGGATACGACGCGGGCGCACAGACGCTCGAGGTCGAGTTGAGCGATGGCAGCATCTGGCAGTACTCCCGGGTCCCCTCCGAGACCCACCGCCGCTTCCTGGCGGCCCCGTCGATCGTCAGCTACTACCGCGACAACATCGAGGAAGAGTACAGCCGCAAGCGGCTGAAATAGCCGTCCCCACCTGCGTCAGCACTCCGGCTCACCCGGGCGCGGAGCCGGCGCGGGATCGAAGCGGAAGCGGCTGGGCACCTGTGCGCTGGCGATGCGATCCACCGCCAACTCGCCGCCTTCGAGTTGCAGGCGCACGCTGACCGGCGCGCCATCCAGCCACGCTTCCACCAGTTCATCCGGCAGCGGCCTGCCGGCCGGATCGCGCAGCCGCGCCAGCAGCGCGTCGAGGTCGCGGTCGTGCACCAGTCCTACCGAGCCGTTGCAACCCACCAGCAACGCGCCGTCCTCGTCGAGCCAGGCACCGGTGAGCGCTGTCGCTGGCGCCCGGGTGTGGGTCCACAACGTCGGTGCGCCGTGCGGGTCCGTCCGCAGCACGAAGGGCGTGTAGGCGAGCGCGAGGAACACGCGCTGCGGGCCGTTCTGGAAGAACCAGCGGCCGTCCTCGTCGCACGCGTAGTTGCGGCCGATGAAGTCGATCACCGCCGGATTGGTGATGCGATCACCCTTGACGTGCCAGTCGCCGCGGCGGTCGAGCGCGAGCCAGCCGTAGGCTGCGGGCACATCGGGCCACCTGGCGATCGCGCGCAATACGGCGTCGTCCACGTCTTCAGCTCCCCGGGCCCGCAGCCCTGCGCCGCTTCCCGCAAACGGGCCTGCGGCTAACGAGTCCGCGGCGCGCAGGCACATCGGGCCACCTGGCGATCGCGCGCAATACGGCTTCGTCCACGTCTTCAGCTCCTGAGGCCTCCCTCGCCTCGTGCGGAGAGGCTGCGTCTATCGTACCCGCCGGGCGCGATGGCGCGCGCGGGAGTAGCATCCGGCCCATGGTACACACCAGACCCGAGGACACAGCATGGCACTGACCTTCTACTACGGCTCCGGCTCTCCCTACGCGTGGCGCGTCTGGCTCGCGCTCGAGCACAAGCAGGTGCCCTACGAGCTCCAGGTCATGTCCTTCTCCGCCGGCGACCTGCGCAAGCCGGAGTTCCTGGCGATCAATCCGCGTCACAAAGTGCCCGCCATCGTCGATGATGGCTTCGCGCTGTACGAGTCGACCGCGATCGTCGAGTACCTCGACGAGCGCTATCGCGGCGGCCCGGCGCTGTTCCCTGGAGACGTGCGCGAGCGCGCGCTGGTGCGTCGGATGGTGCAGGAGGCCGACCAGTACTACGCCACTGCGATGGAGCACATCGTCGACCAGGTGCTGTTCACGGCGCCGGACAAGTGGGACCTGGGCGCGATCGACGCCGCCCGCGGCAAGCTCGGCAAGGAGCTCGAGCAGTGGGAGCAACTGCTGGCGCACGACTTCCTCGCCGGCAGCGCCGCGAGCGCCGCCGATCTCACGCTCTATCCGCTGCTGGCGCTGACGCTGCGCATGCAGAAGAAGAAGCCCGATCTGGACGTGCCCGCGCTGCTTGGCCCGCGCCTGCAGGCCTGGATGAAGCGGGTCGAGGCGCTGCCGTACTTCCAGAAGACCTGGCCGCCGCACTGGAAGTGAAGCGTCCGGGCGCAGCCACAGAGTTGACAGTCGTGCCGGCTGCTCGATGCTAGGATGGCAGCGGGGCGCACCGCGGGGATCAACATCGCAGCCGCCCCGGAGACCTGGGAGAACACCATGACAAGCATCCACGCTGGCGCGTTGCTGCTGGCGGCCCTGGCTGCGGGTGCCGGGACCTGTGCGGCGGACACCGCGCCGTACACGGTGCGGGGCATCCGGCCGGCCGGCTCGCCGCAGACCTACACGCCGCCTGCCACGCGGCCCGCGTCTTCGCCGTCCACGTATCGGCCGGGGAGCACGCCCGTGACCTCGGGCAGGACCTACTCGCCGCCGGTCTCGCGCCCCGGCCTGCCGCCGTCCACCTATTCTCCCAGCGGGGCCACGATCCGCCGCACGACCCGTTGAGCGTGCGTGCGCCTGCGCTGCTGCTCGCGTCGGGCCTCGCTGCGGCGAGCGCGATGGCGCAGGACCCCGCTCCAGGGTCGCTGCTGTTCGCGCAGAAGTGCACGGTGTGCCATGGCGCCAGCCGCGCCCTCGACGGTGCGCGCAAGATCGCCCCGGCGGACCGCGCTGCGCAGCTCGAGCGGTTCCTCTCCACCCACTTCTGCCGCGATGCCGAGGAGCGCAAGGCCATCGTCGAGTACCTGGCCACAGAGGTGAGCCGCGACGAGCCGGCCGCGCCGGGCGCAGGTGCGGCTGCGCCAGCCCCGGCCGCGCCTGCGCCGGAGAATCCCGCTCCGGGGCCCGCCGGGGACGCGCCGGCCACCCCCTGACACCCCGATCGCCATCGCACATGCCGGTCCCCGCGCGCATTCGCTAACATATGCGGATGAAACCGCTCCTCGGCAGCATCGCAGACGACTTCACCGGCGCCACCGACCTCGCCAACACCCTGGTCAAGGCCGGCATGCGCACGGTCCAGCTCCTCGGCGTCCCCCGCGCGGACCTGCCGGTCCCCGACGCGGACGCAGTCATCGTCGCGCTCAAGTCGCGCAGCAACCCTGCACCCGAAGCGGTGGAGATGTCGCTCGCGGCACTGCGCTGGCTGCAGGCGGCCGGGGTGCGCCAGCTCTACTTCAAGTACTGCTCGACCTTCGACTCCACCGACCGCGGCAACATCGGGCCGGTCGCCGACGCCCTGCTCGACGCGCTGGGCGCCGACTTCACCGTCTTCAATCCCGCCTTTCCGACCAACAAGCGCACCGTCTACAAGGGCTACCTGTTCGTCGGCGACGAGCTCCTGTCCGAGTCCGGCATGCGCCACCACCCGCTCACGCCGATGACCGATCCGTCCCTGGTGCGGGTGCTGCAGCGGCAGACCCCGCACAAGGTCGGGCTGGTGCAGTACTCGACCGTGCGGCAGGGACCGCAGGCGGTGCGGGCGGCGTTCGCCGAGCTGCGCAAGGCCGGCGTGCGCCACGTGATCCTCGATTCGCTGAGCGACGAGCATCTGTACGCGCTCGGCGAGGCCTGCGCGGACCTGCTGCTGGTGACCGGCGGCTCGGGCATGGCCATGGGCCTGCCGGCCAATTTCATGCGCAGCGGCGCGCTGGGCCGCGGACAGCAGGCCGGCCTGCCGACCGTGAGCGGTGCGGCTGCCGTCATCGCCGGCAGCTGCTCGGTCGCCACCCAGGGCCAGGTGGCACTCATGAAGCGCGATCACGAGGCGTTCGAGGTCGATCCCTTCGCGATCGCCTCAGGCCAGGACGTGGCCGGCGAGGCGATCGCCTGGGCCACTCCGCGTCTGTCGGCCCGGCGGCCGATCCTCGTGTACTCGACCGCCGCGCCCGAGCAGGTGACGGCGATCCAGCAGCGCCTGGGGCGCGAGCAGGCAGGCGCCATGGTGGAGCAGACCCTGGGACGCATTGCGCAGGCCCTGGTGGCCGCGGGCGTGCGCCGGCTCATCGTGGCCGGCGGGGAGACCTCGGGGGCCGTGGTGAGCGCCCTGGGCGTCGAGGGCCTGCGCATCGGCGGGGAGATCGACCCGGGCGTGCCCTGGACCTACAGCCTCGGCGAGCCCACCCTGGCCCTGGCACTGAAGTCGGGGAACTTCGGCGCCCCGGATTTCTTCTCCAAGGCCTTCAAGCTGCTGCCGGGGTGACGTTAACGTGAACGAGAACAGGGCGCGGGAGCAGATCTGCGCGTTCGGGAAGTCGCTGTTCGACCGCGGGCTGACCTTCGGCAGCTCGGGCAACCTCAGCGTTCGGTTGGACGATGGCTGGCTGATGACCCCGACCAACGTCAGCCTCGGCCGGCTCGATCCGGCCAGGCTGGCCAAGGTCGACCATGCGGGCAACCCGGTATCGGGGGACAAGCCGACCAAGGAGTCCTTCCTGCACCTGTCCATGTACCAGCAGCGGTCCGGCGCAGGGGCGATCGTGCATCTGCACTCGACCCACTCGGTCGCGGTCTCGGTCCTGGCGGACGTGGATCCCGACGAGCCGATCCCGCCCATTACGGCGTACTATGTCATGAAGATCGGAAAGCTCGCCCTGTTGCCGTACTATGCGCCCGGGGACGTGGCGCTGGCCGGTGCCGTGCGCGAGGCGGCCCAGCGCCATCACGCCGTCCTGCTGGCCAATCATGGCCCGGTGGTTGCAGGGGCGGACCTCGAGACCGCGGTGTACGCGACCGAGGAGCTGGAAGAGACCGCCAGGCTGTACCTGATGCTCCGGCGCGAGAAGCTGCGGCTGCTCACGCCCGACCAGGTCGACGCGCTGCAGCGCCGCTTTCCAGCGTGATCTTCACAATCCTTCCACTTTGATGCGGAGCAGGCCCAACATGAACGTTCGCCCCCTCGCCGTCGTCACCGTGCTCGCGGCCACCGCGCTGCTGGGCGCGTGCGCCACCACCGAGCAGCAGCCGGCCGCCACCGGCCCGGCGTCGGAGGTGCAGGTGTACAGCACCACCCAGCTGGTGCCCAACCAGTACACCATCGTGGACCACATCTGGACCGATGAGCTCAAGAGCAACGTCAGCATCCCGACCTTCTCGACCGCGGAAGAGGGCGTGAACGCGATGAAGCAGAAGGCGGCGGCGCTGGGCGCGACCGGACTGCTGAACGTGATGTGCCTGGATGCGGCCGGCTACGCGGCCAAGGGCCAGCTGCTCTGCTACGGCGACGCGATCAAGTTCAACAACTGAACTGACCGGCGCGCACCCGGGCGGCGCGCCTGCGCCGACCCGGCCATCACCATCCCCGCCTAGCGGCCGTCGTTGCCCGGGCCGCGTGCGCCACGCGGCCAGAACCCGAACAGCACCAGCAGGCCCGGCCCCACCAGCGCCAGTACTGCGCCGAAGGCCATGTTCACGTACACGCTCATCGGCAGGGTCACGTCGACCACCGACTCGGTGAGCTCGCGCGGGTTGAAGTAGACCGTGACGGTGCTGCCAGGCCGGTAGCGGGTCAGGAAGCGCTCCGCAGCCACCTCCTGCGATTCCATCGGCGCCTTGCCGAGCGACAGGCGGGTCGCGGTCACCACCCGGCCTCCCACCGCATACGAGTAGATCACGTGCGGGCGCCAGCGTGCGCCCTGCGAGCCTTCCGTCGGGTACACCTCGGCCGACTCGACGATGCCCTGCGTGGTGGGCCACTCCATCACCGAGCGGGTCAGCCGGATCTGCTCGACGCCTTGCGCGATCATGAGCCAGCCGATCAGCGAGAACGCGGCGCAGAAGGTGATGACGAGGAAATCCTGGGTGCGCTGCTCGCCGAGCAGTTCGCGGCTGGACTGCGCGAAGCCGCCCGCTGCCGCAGCGTCCGCGACTGGCGCCGGCACGGACACCGGCGGCAACGGGACCACCGTCTCGACCTTCACCACCGCATCGCTGCCTGCCTGCACAGCCAGGCCACCCACCGCGCTCTGCATGTCCGTCACCTCCGGTGCATCGTGCGCGGTCGCGCCGAGCTGGCGCGAGCGTCACGAACCGAATGCGCAGCAGTGTAGCGGCAGGCGTGCGGCTACGGAAACTTTGTTAAAGCGCGGCGGCGAGCGCACCGCGCTCCACCACGTCGCGTGCCGCGGCGAGCAGGAGCGGATCGTTGGGCGCGAGCGCGGCGGCATCCGACAGCATCTGGCGCCACACGCGGGCACGCGGCTGCCCGTGATAGAGCCCGAGCATGTGGCGGGTGATGTTGCGCAACGGTACGCCTGCGCGCACCTGCACTCGGGCGTAGTCGAGCATGCGTTCGACCACCAGCGCGCGCGAGGGCGGCGCGTGCCGCCACAGCCTGGCGTCGGTGCGCGCGAGGAACCACGGGTCGTGATAGGCCGCGCGGCCGAGCATCACGCCATCGAGTGAGGCCAGCTGCGCGTCGATCGCGTCGTCGTCGTGCAGGCCGCCGTTGACGACGATGGTCAGTCCGGGAAAGTCGCGCTTGAGCTGCTCGACCACGCTGTAGCGCAGTGGTGGCACCTCGCGGTTCTCCTTCGGGCTCAGCCCCTTCAGGATGGCATTGCGCGCGTGCACGATGAAGGTCGTGCAGCCGGCACGTGCGACGGTGTCGACGAAGCGGTGCACGAAACCGTAGTCCTCGACGGCATCCACGCCCAGGCGATGCTTGACGCTCACCGTGATCGAGCACGCCGCGCGCATCGCCCGCACGCAGTCGGCGACCAGCCCGGGCTCGGCCATCAGGCATGCCCCGAATGCGCCGCGCTGCACCCGCTCCGAGGGGCAGCCGCAGTTCAGGTTGATCTCGTCGTAGCCCCACTCCTGGCCCAGCCGGGCGCAGTGGGCCAGCGCATCGGGCTCGCTTCCTCCCAGCTGCAGAGCAACCGGATGCTCGGCGGGGTCGAAGCGCAGGTGGCGCCCGACGTCACCGTGCACCAGCGCCCCGGTGGTCACCATCTCGGTGTACACGCGGGCGTGGGGCGCCAGCTGGCGGAAGAAGTATCGGCAGTGCCGGTCCGACCAGTCCATCATCGGTGCCGTGCACAACCGGTGCGAGGCGGGAGTCATCCCCGCCATTGTAGCGACAGGTAGGGTGCCGCTACGTGCGCCGCAGCAATCGCGCGTGAGCGCGGGGCCCGGCGCAGGATCAGTCGTTCCAGCGTCGGCGTTGGCGCTCGGGCGTGTCCAGGGGCGGGATGAAGACGCACTCGGCCCATTCGACGGCGAGCTGGACTTCGCGCGCGACATAGCGCATCTCGAACTCGTTGATCGCCATCGACAGCGCCTCGATGCGGTGTGATTCCTGCATCCAGGCGGGCTGTCCCAGCGCCTCGGCGAGGCGCTGCTTGGCCTGGTCGTAGTCCCGGCCGCTCAGGATCGGCCGTGCCTTGGCGCGCACCAGCGGCGCGAACGCCGCCAGAAATCTGCTCCCCATCTCCCTCTCCCCGGTCTTGTTATTCGAAGTCCCCCGCCGGGGCTTCCGGAGACGATTGTGATGATTCGGGACGTGGTGTCTAGAAATGTCAGCGAGATTTGACGGCCGCCGGGGCAACTGCCTGAATTGCATCGAATGACGGTGGCAACGCCCAGCCGACGGCTCGCGCCTGCCGGAGCCGGCATCGTGCAGCGCCTTCCTGCATACTGTGCGCACATGAGGAGGGCACTGCGATGAACACGGCGATCGAGCGGGTGGTGTCGGACGTGAAGTCGCAGGTCAGCGTGGAGGAGTGGCAGGTCCGCGTCGACCTCGCGGCGTGCTACCGGCTGGTGGCGGCCCAAGGCTGGGACGATCTGGTCTTCACCCACCTGACCGCGCGGGTCCCGGGTCCGGAGCATCACTTCCTGATCAACCCGTATGGCATGCTGTTCGAGGAGGTGACGGCGAGCAGCCTGGTCAAGGTTGACCTGTCCGGCCGCAAGGTCCTGGACTCGCCCTGGGAGATCAATCCGGCGGGATTCACCATCCACAGCGCCATCCACGCGGCCCGCGCGGACGCGCAGTGTGTCATTCACCTGCACACCGATGCCGGCGTGGCGGTGTCAGCCCAGAAGGACGGGTTGCTGCCGATCTCGCAGAACGCACTGTTCCCGCTCGCGTCGCTGGCCTACCACGACTACGAGGGTGTGGCCCTGCGCGAGGACGAGAAGGCGCGCCTCGTGGCCGACCTGGGCACGCGCATCTATCTCATCCTGCGCAACCACGGCACGCTCGCGGTGGGGCCGAGCGTGGCCGACGCGTTCCTGCGCATCTTCGTGCTGGAGCGCGCCTGCCGCATCCAGCTGCTCGCACAGTCCGGCGGCCGCGAGCTGGTGCGCGTACCGCAGCCGATCGTCGACGGCATCCTCGCCGCTGCGGAGCAGGTCACCCGCGGGCTGGGCGGGCAACTGGCCTGGCCGGCGCTGCTGCGTCGCCTCGACCGCCAGGATCCCTCGTTCCGGAGCTGACCCGCCGCGGCTCGGCAAGCGATGGGCGACGCGGTGCCGGTGACGCGCGAAGGCGGCTGGTTCGTCGTGCTCAACCCGGTCTCGGGCGGCGGGCGCGCGTTGCGTGACCGCGCCCGCATCGAGGCGGCACTGCATGCGCACGGCATCGAATGTCGCCTGTCGGTGAGCGAACACGCGGGTCATGCCGTCGCGCTCGCGCGCGAGGCGGCGCGCAGCGGCTTCGGGCGCTTCATCGCCATCGGCGGCGACGGCACGCTGCACGAGATCCTCAACGGTGCGCTGGCCGCCGGCGTGGCGCCCACGCTCGCGCTGGTCCCGGTCGGACGCGGCGACGACTGGGCGAGGACTGCCGGCGTTCCCCGCGACATCGCTGCGGCCGTTGCGCTGATCGCGCGCGGGCGCACCGTCGCACATGACATCGGCGTGGCGGCGTTCGATCTCGCCGGGCCGCAGGGCAAGCGCCACTTCATCAACGTCGCCGGCGCGGGGTTCGATGCCTTCGTGGTCGCGCAGACCCGCGCGCTGCGGCTGGGGCGGCTCACCTATCTTGCGGGGCTGCTGCGCGGATTCGCGACCTTTCGTGCGCCGCGGATGCGCATCGAGGCGGGAGGCACGGTCCAGGCGGAGCGGATGTTCCTGGCCTTCGCGGCCGTGGGGCAATACTGCGGCGGCGGCATGCATGTCGCGCCCGGCGCCCGGACGGATGACGGCCTGTTGGACGTCGTGACGGTGGGCGAAATCGGGCGGCTCGAACTGCTGCTGAACGTGCGCCGCCTGTTCGACGGGACGCTGCCGCAGTACCACAAGGTTCGGGTGACCCGGTCCGGTTGCGTGCGGGTCGAAGCGGATCCGCCCGCGCAGGTGGAGGCGGACGGGGAACTGCTGGGCGAGACGCCGGTGACCTTCAGCGTCCTGCCTGGAGCCGCGCGCGTGATCGCCCCGTGAACCGCTGAAGAACGGCGCCGGGCCGGCGAGTGGTCAGGGAATCTCGGTGTCGGTCCAGCGCCGCTTGAGGCCGTCGTCGTGGTCTTCCAGCGCGCTCTCGTAGGCGTAGCGCAGCCAGGGCGCGGCGTCCTCCGACTCGCCCTGCACGAAGCGGGCTTCGTAGTCGGCGACCTCCTGCATCAGCGCTTCGAGCCGGTCCCACACCTTCTCGCTGTGGGTGTGCCTCATCTCGCGTTCGAGCAATATCTTCGCCGCGTGGTAGTCGCGCTCGTTGAGGATCGGGCGCGCCTTGCGCAGCATCGGATCGAGATCCCTGCTTCCCATCGTCAACCTCCCATCCAGGTGGTCGACACGACTCGATGCAGCCTCTGTGCCAGCCCGGCGCACAAAGGTGAAATGTGAGATGCGGCAGGGAGGAAGGTGAGGAAGTTGAGCGGTGAAGGAGTGAAGAGGTGAAAAGGTGACAGAGGTGAAAAGGTGAAGAAGTGAAGCCCGCTCACCCCGGTCCTCTCCCCCGGTGCGGGGGAGAGGGGGATGTCGTTCACCTTTTCACAGCGGCGCAGCCGCCTTCACAGCGCGGAGCGCCTTCAAGCATCCCAGGCGCTGCCGTCTTCACAGCGCGCAGCGCCTTCACGCGGTCGTGCGGCGTTCAGCCGCCGACCACCTGCTGCCGCTGCTCGCCCAGGCCGTCGATGCCCACGCGCATGACGTCGCCGTTCTTCAGGAACACCGGGTTGGGCTTGATGCCCATGCCCACGCCGGGCGGCGTGCCGGTGGTGATGACGTCGCCGGGCTCGAGCGTGAACAGGAAGCTCACGTACGACACCAGCTTGGCGACGCTGAAGATCATGGTCCTGGTGTTGCCGGTCTGCATGCGCTGGCCGTTCACGTCCAGCCACATCGCCAGGTTCTGCGGATCGCGGATCTCGTCGCTGGTCACCAGCCAGGGGCCGATCGGCCCGAAGGTGTCGAAGCCCTTGCCCTTGTCCCAGGTCGGGCCGCGCTCCAGCTGCCACTCGCGCTCGGACACGTCGTTGCAGATCATGTAGCCGGCCACATGGTCCAGCGCGTCGGCTTCCGAGACCGCCTTGGCCCGCTTGCCGATCGCGAATGCAAGCTCGACCTCCCAGTCGCCCTTGACCGAGCCCTTCGGCAGCACCACGGTGTCGTTGGGGCCGCTGATGCAGGAGATCGCCTTCATGAACACCACCGGCTCCTTGGGGATCGGCAGGTTCGACTCCTTGGCGTGGTCCACGTAGTTCAGGCCGATGGCGATGAACTTGCCGATCTTGCCCACCGGCGCGCCGTAGCGCGGCGTGCCGGAAACCTTCGGCAGGCCATCCAGGTTGACCCCGCGCAGCTTCGCCAGCCCCTCGGCCGTGAGCGCGCTGCCGTCGATGTCGCTCACCACGCCCGACAGGTCGCGGATCGCACCGGTGGAATCCAGGATGCCGGGCTTCTCCTTGCCGGCCTCGCCATAACGTACCAGTCTCATGTCGTTGTCTCCTGTTGAAAATGACCTCATCCACCGCAGAGGACGCAGAGGCTCGCAGAGGAAGGGCGCCGGACTGCAGGTCGGCTGGCTGCGGTGCAGAGTGCATCAAGCCTCTGCGGCCCTCTGCGTCCTCTGCGGTTGAAGCGTTTCTGGTGAGCGAGTTAGAGCGTCACGCCGCCGTCGATGATGAAGTTCTGCCCGGTCATGAACGAGGACTCGTCCGAGGCCAGGTACACGCACGCCTCGGCGATCTCCTCGGCGTTGCCCAGGCGGCCCATGGGCTGGCGGGCGATGAAGTCCTTGCGCGCCTGCACCGGGTCGGCGAACGCGTTGATGCGCTCTCCCAGGCTCGGGGTGTCGACGGTGCCGGGGCACACCGCGTTGCAGCGGATGCCACGCTTGACGTAGTCGACCGCGATCGACTTGGTGAGCCCGATCACCGCGGCCTTGGTCGCACCGTACACGAACCGGTTGGGGATGCCCTTGATGCTGCCTGCGACGGAGGCGATGTTGACGATCGAGCCGCCGCCGGCTTCAAGCATGCGCGGCAGGACCGACTTGATCATCATGTACATGGAGCGCACGTTCAGGGAAAAGGAGAAGTCCCAGTCCTTGTCGGTGCAGTCCAGGATGGTGCCGTTGGCCACGTAGCCGGCGCAGTTGATCAGCGCGCCCGGGGCGGGGATGGCCGCCGCCAGGGCGATCACTGCACCGTCGTCGGTGACGTCGAGCCGACGCACCTGGATGCCGGGCGTGGCTGCCAGCGGCTCGAGCTTGTCCAGCTTGATGTCGGTGGCGATCACCGACGCACCTTCGCGCGCGCAGGCCAGCGCCGTGGCGTGGCCAATGCCCTGCGCGGCTGCGGTGACCAGGATGGTCTTGCCGCTCAGTCTGCCGCTCACGTTCTCCTCCCCGCTCTCGCCTGGTTCCGGTGTGCCCGGAAGTGGGCTGCTAGTATGCCACAGCGCCGCTGCACACCCCGCCTGCGGCAGTGGCGTGCCGCGCGGCGGTTGCAGTACCATCCGCCGCACTCGAACAGGGAGAGACGAACGTGGCCGACGACGCGAAGAAGAAGCGACTGCGCAGCACCGAGTGGTTCGGCAAGCCCGACCGCGACAGCATGGTGCACCGCTCGTGGATGAAGAACCAGGGCCTGCCCCATCACCTGTTCGACGGCCGGCCCGTGATCGGCATCTGCAACACCTGGAGCGAGGTGACGCCGTGCAACGCGCACTTCCGCGACCTGGCCGAGCGCGTCAAGCGCGGCGTGTACGAGGCCGGCGGCTTCCCGCTCGAGTTCCCGGTGACCTCGCTGGGCGAGCCGATGATGCGGCCGACCGCGATGCTGTTCCGCAACCTCGCCGCGATGGATGTGGAGGAGAGCATCCGCGCCAACCCGTTCGACGGCGTGGTGCTGCTGACCGGCTGCGACAAGACCACCCCGGCGCTGGTGATGGGGGCGGCCTCCTGCGACCTGCCGGCGCTGGTGGTCTCCGGCGGCCCGATGCTCAACGGCCGCTGGCGCGACCAGACCGTGGGCTCGGGCACCCACGTGTGGAAGTTCACCGAGATGCTCAAGGCCGGGCAGATGAGCATGGAGGACCTGCTCGAGGCCGAGGCGTGCATGTCGCGCTCCGCCGGGCACTGCATGACCATGGGCACCGCCTCCACCATGGCCTCCATGGTCGAAGCGCTGGGCCTGGCGCTGCCGACCAACGCCGCCATTCCCGCGGTCGATGCGCGCCGCTACGTGCTAGCGCACATGGCAGGCCGGCGCATCGTCGAGATGGTGAACGAGGACCTGCGCATGTCGAAGGTCCTGACCATGCAGGCCTTCGAGAATGCGATCCGGGTCAACGGCGCCATCGGCGGGTCCACCAATGCGGTCGTGCACCTGCTCGCCATGGCCCGCCGCATCGGCGTGGACCTCGAGCTGCAGGACTGGGACCGGCTCGGGCGCGAGGTGCCCTGCATCGTCAACCTCATGCCTTCCGGCGAGTACCTGATGGAGGACTTCTACTACGCCGGCGGCCTGCCGGTGGTGCTGCGCGAGCTGGGCGTGGCGGGCATGCTGCACAAGGACGCGCTCACCGTGAACGGCCACACCATGTGGGACAACGTCAAGGATGCGGTCAACTACGACCACAAGGTGATCTGGTCCGTGGGCAAGCCGTTCAAGCCGCAGGGCGGCATCGCCGTGCTGACCGGCAACCTGGCGCCGACCGGCGCGGTGATCAAGCCGTCGGCTGCCACGCCTGCGCTGATGAAGCACCGCGGGCGCGCGGTGGTGTTCGAGAACATCGAGGACTACCACGCCCGCGTGGACGATCCCGAGCTCGACATCGACGCGACCTGCGTGATGGTGCTGAAGAACTGCGGGCCGAAGGGCTATCCCGGCTTCGCCGAGGTCGGCAACATGGCCCTGCCGGAGAAGATCCTCAAGCAGGGCGTCACCGACATGGTGCGCATCTCCGATGCACGCATGAGCGGTACGGCGTACGGCACGGTGGTGCTGCATACGAGCCCGGAGGCCGCCGTCGGTGGCCCGCTCGCGCTGGTGCGCAACGGCGACATGGTCGAGCTCGACGTGGAGAAGCGCCGCCTGCACCTGGACGTGCCCGAGGCCGAGCTGGAGCAGCGGCGCAAGGCGTGGAAGGCGCCGCCGCCCCACGACGTGCGTGGCTACGTGAAGCTGTACTGCGACCACGTGAACCAGGCCGACCAGGGCGTGGACCTCGATTTCCTCGTCGGCGGCAGCGGGGCGCCGGTGCCGAGGGAGTCGCACTGACGCTGAACCCGGGGGCGGCGGGCCCGGTTGCCGCTGCCCTGCATGCGCCCTGCACCGCGGTTCGCCACGTGTCGGACCCGCGTCCACTTGCGCTACACTTCGCCCCCTTCTCGCGCTTCAAGCACCATTCCGAGTCGTCGATGCCAACCCGCAATTCCGGCCGTTCCACCGAGAAAACTGCAAGCACCGCCGAAGTCAACGGCGCCAAGCCCGCCCGCCTGTACACCGTGCGCCGCTCGTCCATCCACGGCAAGGGGGTGTTCGCGGCGCAGAAGATCCGCAAGGGCACCCGCATCATCGAGTACCGCGGCAAGCGGGTGGACTGGGACTGGGCCTCCGAGGCGTACGCGCCGGTCGAGGGCGAGCCGACCCACACCTTCCTCTTCTCGCTCGACGACGGGCGCGTGATCGACGCCAACCAGCGCGGCAACGCGGCGCGCTGGATCAACCATTCCTGCGATCCGAACTGCCAGGCCATCGAGGAAGACGGCCGGGTCTGGATCGAGGCCCTGCGCAAGATCAGGCCGGGTGAGGAGCTCGGCTACGACTACCGCATCCAGATCGAGGAGCCCGTCACGCGCGCCGAGAAGAAAGCCTGGCCGTGCCATTGCGGGTCGAAGAAGTGCCGCGGAACCCTGCTGGCGCGCAAGAAAAAGAAGAAGTAGGGCGCCCGCGCTGCGCCTGGTGCGGGACCGACCCGCTCTACGTCGCCTACCACGACGAGGAGTGGGGCGTGCCCTCGCACGACGACGTCCACCTGTTCGAGATGCTCATCCTCGAGGGTGCGCAGGCCGGCCTGAGCTGGTCGACCATCCTGAAGAAGCGCGAGGGCTACCGGGCCGCGTTCGCCGGGTTCGACGCGGCGCGCGTTGCGCGCTTCGCTACCCGCGACGTCGAACGGCTGATGCGCAACGAGGGCATCGTGCGCAACCGGCTCAAGATCGAAGGCACGGTGAAGAACGCCCGTGCATACCTCGCCGCGCAGAAGGAGTTCGGCAGCTTCGATCGCTATGTGTGGAGCTTCGTCGGCGGCACGCCCCTGCAGAACGCCTGGCACGACCTTTCGCAGGTCCCGGCGCAGACGCCCCAGTCCGACGCCATGAGCAAGGACATGAAGCGGCGCGGCTTCACCTTCGTCGGCTCGACCATCCTCTACGCCTTCATGCAGGCGGTGGGCATGGTCAACGACCACGTCGTGACCTGCTTCCGCCACGCGCCGCTGTCCGGCACCCGGCCGCACCGCTGACGACCCCGCCCGGGCCCGGGCGCTATACTTATGGATTGATCGAAGCGGTCCCTTCGAGGGGCCGATCTGGCAACCCGAGGAGAGCACGAACATGCTGCAGACTGCGGACATCACCATCAAGCTGAACCCCGCGGACGACGTGGTGATCGCCCGCATCGAGATTCCCGCCGGCACCGAGCTGATCAAGGAAGGCGTGCGGGTCGCCACCAACGTGCCCGCCGGCCACAAGATCGCCATCCGCGACATCGCCGAGGGCAAGCCGGTGCGCCGCTACAACCAGATCATCGGTTACTCGACCAAGCCGATCCGCGCCGGCGAGCACATCCACGTGCACAACCTCGGCATGGCCCACTTCGAGCGCGACTACGCCTATGGGGTGGACTACAAGGCCACCGAGTTCGTCGCCAACCCGGCCACGTTCATGGGCATCAAGCGGCCCGACGGCCGCTTCGCCACGCGCAACTACGTGGCGATCGTCAGCAGCGTGAACTGCTCGGCGCACGTGTCGCGCAAGATCGCCGAGTACTTCACCGGCGAGCGCATGGCCGACTACCCCAACGTCGACGGCGTGTTCGCCATCACCCACGGCACCGGCTGCGGGATGGGCTCCACCGGCGAGCCCGTGGAGGTGCTGCGCCGGGTGCTGGCCGGCTACGCCACGCACGTCAACGTGCACTCCACCCTGATGATCGGCCTGGGCTGCGAGGCGAACCAGATCAACGACCTGCTCGCCGCGCAGGGGCTCAAGCGCACCAACCAGCTGCAGACCTTCACCATCCAGGACACGGGTGGCACGCGCAAGACCATCGAGAACGGCATTGCGCGGATCAAGGAACTGCTGCCGGAAGCCAACAAGGTGAAGCGCGAGCCGGCGCCGGCGAGCCACATCACCCTGGGCCTGCAGTGCGGCGGCTCCGACGGCTACAGCGGCATCAGCGCCAACCCGGCGCTCGGCGCTGCGGTGGACTTGCTGGTCAAGCACGGCGGCACCGCGATCCTGTCCGAGACGCCCGAGATCTATGGCGCCGAGCACCTGCTCACGCGGCGTGCCTGCAGCCGCGAGGTGGGCGAGAAGCTGATCGAGCGCATCCGCTGGTGGGAGGACTACACCACCAAGCTGGGCGGCGACATGAACAACAATCCCTCGCCGGGCAACAAGGCGGGCGGGCTCACCACCATCCTGGAGAAGTCGCTCGGCGCGGCGGCCAAGGGCGGCACCACCGGCCTGATGGCGGTGTACAAGTACGCCGAGCGCGTCACCGCGAAGGGCTTCGTGTTCATGGATACCCCCGGCTACGACCCGGTGTCGGCCACCGGCCAGGTGTCCGGCGGGGCCAACATGGTCTGCTTCACCACCGGCCGCGGCTCGGCCTACGGCTGCAAGCCCTCGCCCTCGCTCAAGCTTGCGACCAACACCGCCCTGTGGGAGCGCCAGGAAGAGGACATGGACATCAACTGCGGCGTGATCGTGGATGGCAAGGCCAGCATCCAGGAAGTCGGCCAGCAGTTCTTCGAGATGATCCTCAAGACCGCGTCGGGCCAGCCGTCCAAGAGCGAGATCTTCGGCTACGGCGACGACGAGTTCGCGCCCTGGGTGCTGGGACCTACAATGTAGGTCGCAGCAGGCGCGAGGCCCTAGGCGCCAGACGCCAGGGGCTTCGCGGCGCGACTTACTTCTGGCGTCTAGGGCCTAGCACCTAGCGCCTCGATTGCGGAGCAATCGTCATGTCCGAAGACTTCGGCACCAAGGAATTCTGGGAATCGTTCCAGAAGATGTGGAACCCGGCCGGCTTCGCCATGCCCGGCATGTTCGTCCCGACCATGAGCATCGAGGAGGTCGAGAAGAAGATCGCCGAGATGCGCAGCGTCGAGAGCTGGCTGAAGCTGAACCTCAATTTCCTGCAGATGACGATCAAGACGCTGGAGATGCAGAAGTCGGCGCTGCAGGCGATCCAGGACTCCGCCAAGCCCGGCAATCCCTGAGAGGGTGAGGAAGAATGCGATTGCCGTCTGCGGAGCGGGCAGTTGAACCGATGTCGGGTCCCCCTCATTCCGTCGCTCGTTGCGCGGGTGCGCGCCGCAGCGTGGAGGAGGGGCCCCGATTACGGGGATCCGACCGCGAAGGCACGCATGGAGACGCGCTGGACCCGGCGCGCTCGATCTGCTGCGGGGTCGCTTCCACCGGCCAGGGCCGGTGGAACCTGCTCCGCCCTTCGCGCCTCCCACCGGTGAAGCCTCGAGGCGCGCCGCGAAGCAGTTCTTCGACGGCCCGCTGATGCGTATCAACACCGTCGGCGCCCCGCCTGTCACCATCCCCGAGCAGTCGCTCGAGGTGGGCCCGGCCCGTGCCGCCCGGCCCGTCGAGCAGCGCAGTCCCGGCGCCGGCGAGGCCCCCGCAAGACCGCTGCCGGGTACGCTGCCGGTACCCGTCCCGCCGACGGTACCCGGTGCACGCGAGGCGGAACGGCGGCAGGACGACGTCCGCCGCGGCGAGGACCGGCGCAAGCGCCAGGTGCCGGTGCTCATCGATACCCGGGTGGGCGAGCGGCGTGCGAAGCGGCGCCGCGCGGCCGACGACGCGCCGCCGAGCGTCGACCTCAAGGCCTAGCCGGGGACGCGCACCGCCGGCTAGAGCCGGCGCACCGCGTAACCCTTCGCCCGCAGCAGATCGGGCAGCCCGGCCGGACCGACCAGGTGTCCGGCGCCCACGGCGACGAACACCGTGCGTCCGTCGCCGAGGAAGCCCTCGATCTTCTTCGCCATGCGCGCGTTGCGCTCGTCGTAGATGCGCTCGTAGAGGGCCTTTGCGGTGACATCCGGCAGGTCGTCCATCTCGCGCTTGGTGCTGTCGAGGATCCCTTCCGCGTTTCCCTGCGACCACGCCGTCACCAGTGCGTCCAGGTCCTTCCTGAACGAGCCGTCGTCGATGCTGTCCAGCGAGGTCTGCAGCACCGCCTCCTGCACCTCTGCCGGCATGTCGTTGAACAGCGCGATCTGCTCCGCGAACGACTCCAGCTCGACGATCTGCTTGCCCTCCTGGCGCGCGAGGGTGGCGAAGTGGACGTCGAGGCCGAGCTGCGCGTCGTAGCCCTCGCGCTGCACTTCCATCATCGCGATCGTCATCCCCAGCAGGTAGGGTTTCATCGCGCGCGCGTACTCGATCGGCAGGCCGATCTTCGGCAGCGCCGCCTGGAGCTTCGCGTACAGGGCCGGGGAGATGTGCTTCGAGAGCTCGTCCGGCGGCCGGTACATGCCGCTGCGCATGGCGTCCATGAGCGAGGCCTGGTCATCGGGGTCGGCCTCGAGCGCCAGTACCTTCGACCCGGCAAAGGCGATCTCCACGGCAGCGCCGAGCGGATAGAGCTTCTTCGCGCCGACGTGGATGGTGCCGAAGAGGTAGACCGTCGTGCTCTGCGACTTGACCTCGTACAGCAGCGGCGTGCTTCCGCCCTGCGCATGCGCGCATGCGGCGAGGAGGGCGGCGAGCAGCGTGAAGAGGGTACGCAGGTCGCGCAGGAATGTCAGGTGCAAGTGGAGCTCCCGGAGGGGTCGAGCCGCAAGTGTAGCCCGGATGGTTCAAGGTGACGGATGGGCTGCCGCTTATAATGCCTGCGCGATCCTCCCGCGCTCGTGCGCGCGCCCCACAACCGAACGCCTGCTGACACCCGATGGATCCCTCCTTCCGCAAGGCCGCACTCGACTACCACCGCCTGCCCAAGCCCGGCAAGATCTCGGTCACCCCCACCAAGGGGCTGATGAACCAGCGCGAGCTCGCGCTCGCCTACTCCCCGGGGGTGGCGGCCGCATGCGAGGAGATCGTCAGCGACCCGAACCGGGCCGCCGACTACACCGCGCGGGGCAACCTGATCGGCGTCATCACCAACGGCACGGCCGTGCTCGGGTTGGGCCCGATCGGCCCGCTGGCCGCCAAGCCGGTGATGGAAGGCAAGGGCGTGCTGTTCAAGAAGTTCGCCGGCATCGACGTCTTCGACATCGAGATCAGCGAGCGCGACCCCGACAAGCTCGTGGACATCATCGCCAGCCTCGAGCCGACCTTCGGCGGCATCAACCTGGAGGACATCAAGGCGCCGGAGTGCTTCGACATCGAGCGGCGCCTGCGCAGCCGCATGAAGATCCCGGTGTTCCACGACGACCAGCACGGCACCGCGATCATCGTCGGCGCCGCCGTGCTCAACGGCCTGAAGGTGGTCGGCAAGGACATCCGCAAGGTGAAGCTGGTGTGCTCGGGCGCTGGGGCGGCGGCGCTGTCCTGCCTGGATCTGCTGGTCAGCCTCGGCATGCCGGTCGACAACATCACCGTGTCCGACATCAAGGGCGTGGTGTATCGCGGCCGCGTCGAGGAGATGGACGAGTTCAAGGCCCGCTATGCCAAGGACACCGCCGCGCGCACGCTGGGCGAGGTGATCGATGGCGCCGACGTCTTCCTCGGCCTGTCGGCGGCTGGGGTGCTGAAGCCCGAGATGGTCAAGCGGATGGGCCCGCAGCCGCTCATCCTCGCGCTCGCCAACCCGGTGCCCGAGATCATGCCGGAGGAGGCGAAGGCGGTGCGGCCCGACTGCATCATCGCCACCGGGCGCTCGGACTATGCGAACCAGGTCAACAACGTCCTGTGCTTCCCGTTCATCTTCCGCGGCGCGCTGGATGCGGGTGCCACCACCATCACCGAGGAGATGAAGCTCGCCGCCACGCGTGCGATCGCGGAGCTGGCACAGGCCGAGCAGTCCGACATCGTCGCCATCGCCTATGGCGAGGCGAGCCTGTCGTTCGGGCCAGAGTACCTCATCCCCAAGCCGTTCGATCCGCGCCTGATCGTCAAGATCGCGCCCGCGGTGGCGAAGGCGGCGATGGACAGCGGCGTGGCCAGCCGGCCGGTCGCCGACCTCGAGGCCTACCGCCAGCAGCTGATGCAGTTCGTCTACCACTCCGGCCTGATCATGAAGCCGGTGTTCGCGGCGGCGAAGAAGAATCCCAAGCGCGTGGTGTACTGCGAGGGCGAGGACCAGCGCGTGCTGCACGCAGTGCAAGTGGTGGTGGACGAGGGCCTGGCCCGGCCGATCGTGATCGGACGGCCGGAGGTGGTCGAGCCCCGCCTGGAGAAGCTGGGCCTGCGTGCGCGGCCCGGCCGGGACTTCGAGCTGATCAACCCCAACAGCGACCCGCGCTTCCGCGACTACTGGCAGCTCTACCACAACCTGATGGAGCGCAAGGGCGTGACGGTGGAGGTGGCCAAGCGCGAGGTGATCCGCCGCACCACCCTGATCGGGGCGCTGATGGTGCGCCAGAACGACGCGGATGCGATGCTCTGCGGCACCTACGGCGAGCACGCCACCCACCTCACCTACATCAGCAACGTCATCGGCCTGCAGCCGGGCGTGAAGCAGTTCGCGGCGATGAACATGCTGCTGCTGCAGGACCGCACCCTGTTCATCTGCGACACCTACGTCAATCCCGACCCGACCGCCGAGCAGCTGGCGGAGATCACCCTGCTCGCGGCGGAGGAGCTCAAGCGCTTCGGCCTCGTGCCCAAGGTCGCGCTGTGCTCGCATTCGAACTTCGGCAGCGCGCGCACGCCCTCGGCGCAGAAGATGAGCCGGGTGCGCGAGATCCTCGCGGGCCTCGACCCGCGGCTCGAAGTGGAGGGCGAGATGCACGGGGATGCCGCGCTGTCGGAGGAGATCCGCATGCAGATCTTCCCCAACTCCCGGCTCAAGGGCGAGGCCAACCTGCTGATCATGCCCACGCTCGATGCGGCGAACATCTCCTTCAACCTGCTCAAGGTGATTGCAGGGGAGGGCATCACGGTCGGACCGATCCTGCTGGGCGCGGCGAAGTCCTGCCACATCCTCACGCCCACGACGACCGTGCGGCGGCTGGTGAACATGACCGCGCTGAGCGTGGTGGACGTGGGGGCGGTGCGCGGGTAGCGCGCCGGCTTCCACTGCACCTGTCACGTCGGCGCCCGGCCCTCTGAGCTGCCTGGTCTTCCCGCGGGCGGCGGCAGACGTTTCAACCGCCCTTCCCTTTCGGCATTCGCTTTGCTTGAATATCGCGGCATACGGTCGTCGGAGCAGTCCTGCATGTACGCCGAAACGCTCAAGCTCGTGGCCCGCCTGCCCGAGCGCAGACCCGCCCCGGTCCTGCCCGCGCGGCTGGACCAGCTCTTCCGGCACCTCGCCCTGCCCGAGTGCGATGCGCAGGACCTCGAGGAGGAGATCTGGCAGGTGTGGATGCACCATCCGCATCGCCGCGCGGCGATCGCCCTGGACCGCGCCGCCGATGACATCGCCGCGCAACGCTTCGACCTGGCCGAGACCCGGCTCGAGCGCCTGGTGCGTGCGTGTCCCGACTTCCCGGAAGCCTGGAACAAGCGCGCCACGCTCTACTACCTGCTCGAGCGTGACGAGGAGAGCGTGCGCGACATCCACCGCACCCTGGAACTGGAGCCCCGCCACTTCGGCGCCCTGTGCGGGCTGGCGGAGATCTGCGCCAGCCGCGGCGAGCGCGACGACGCGCTGTTCGTGTTCCAGGCCGCGCTGCGCGTCAACCCCCATCTGGACAGCGCACGCACCAGCATGGAGCAGCTTCTCGGCGGAACGTCCCACTAGGTGGAACGGACACCGGGCAGCGCGCTGGGGGTATTGCTGCGCACGTTCCCGCGCGCGGGGCGCGTGGAGTGGATCGGCGTGCGCCCGGCCCGGCGGGAGCCGGTCTGCAACGTCACGCACGCCGTTGCGGTGGCAGGGCGTGGCCTCGAAGGCGACCGCCGCCTGGCGCGGTCCGGGGCGCCGGGCGGCACCCGGCAGGTGACCCTGGTCCAGCACGAGCACCTCGACGCGGTCGCGCGCCTGCTCGGGCGGCCGGACCTCGATCCCGCCCTGCTGCGCCGGAACATCGTGATCTCGGGCCTGAACCTGCTCGCACTCAAGGACTGCCATTTCCGGATTGGCGGTGCAGTGCTGCGCTACACCGGCCTGTGTCACCCGTGCTCGCGCATGGAGGAAGTGCTGGGGGCGGGCGGCTACAACGCGATGCGCGGCCATGGGGGCATCACGGCGGCGGTGCTGGCGGGCGGTTCGATCGCTTGCGGCGACCCGATCGAGCGCATCCCGCCAGGCTAGCAGCCGCGGCCGCTAGCGCCGGGTGTCGGCAGGCTCCGCCGGCGGCTCGTCCAGCGGGTCGCGCCTGGTGATGTGCGCGATGGTGCGGGCCTTGTCGATCGCCTGCACCGCCAGGGCATCGTGCCCGGTGCGGCAGTAGCGCAGCGCGTCCTCCACGAACGGGGCGAGCTGCTGTCCCTGGAGCTGGGTGATGCGGACCTGGCGCAGCTCGGTGCCGAGCAGCTCCAGTTCCAATGTGCAGTCCGCATGCGCACCCCGGGAGGCGAGAACGGCCGTGATGGCCAGTGCGACGGCGGACCCGGTCGCTTGCAGCATGCGGGTGGCGGATGACCGCGGTGGGGTGAGGCAGGCGCCGGGCCGCCGCAGAGGCGACCCCGGCGCCGCGGTTCAGATCCCGAGGATCTTCTTGGCCTTCGCCAGGGTATCCACCGACTCCTGGTGCTTTCCGGCCTTGTGCAGCGCTTCGCCCTCGGCGCGGTACTGCTTGACCTGGGCGAGCTGCTCGGCGCTCAGCTGCGGATGCTTGGCGAGCGCTGCGTCGATCTCCTTCATGTCCATCGGGCAGTGGTTGGCGAACGCGAGGCCGCTGGAGAGGGTCAGTGCCAGCGCGGCGATGAGGCTGCGGATGTTCATCGGTTCCTCCTGGGGTGATGGCGGTGGTTGCGGGGGGGCAACCGACCGTTGGATCAGCATACGCGCAAAAGTGTTCCGCGTGCCTGCCGACGCTGCGTCGCGGCGAAACGACGGCGACGGCGGCCCCGTGGCACTCTACAATGGCGGTATGGAATCATCTTTGCTTCACGACCTGCCCGTGTCCCTGATCGCCTCGCCTCCCTTGACCCGTGAATGGGTGGTCGAGCGCCTCCGGGAGCCGGTGGACCCCGCGCCGGACCCCGGGTTCGTGCGCTACATCCACCCGCCCGACCGTCCGGTCACGCCGGCGGCCGTGCTCGTGCCGCTGATCAACCGGCCGGATGGCATCACCGTGCTGCTCACGCAGCGCACCGCGCACCTCAACGACCATGCCGGGCAGATCAGCTTTCCCGGCGGGCGCGTGGACGAGGGCGACCTGGACCGTACCGATACCGCCCTGCGGGAGGCCGAGGAAGAGACCGGGCTGCCGCGCGACCAGGTCCACGTCATCGGCATCCTGCCCGACTACGACATCCCGACCGGCTTCCGCGTCACCCCGGTGGTGGGCTGGATCGAGCCCCCGCTCGAGCTCGCGCCCGATCCCTTCGAAGTCGCCGAAGTGTTCGAAGTGCCGCTGGCGCACTTCCTCGATCCGGGCAACCACCAGCGCCACAGCGACGTGGTCAACGGCCGGTGCCGCAACTACTACGCGATGCCGCACGGCGGCCGCTACATCTGGGGTGCCACGGCGGGCATGCTGTTCTCGCTGTACAGCGTCCTGGGCGACGGGAGGTGACGAAGGAGAAGGCGCCCGTCACGCCGGCCGTGCGCCAGCTGCGCGCCGCGGGCGTGGTCTTCACCGATCACCTCTACGAGTACGAGGAGAAGGGCGGCACCGCAGTCTCCGCCCGCGAACTGGGCGTGGACGAGCACAGCGTCGTGAAGACGCTGGTGATGGAAGACGAGCAGCACAGCCCGCTCATCGTGCTGATGCACGGCGACCGGCAGGTGTCGACCAAGGAACTGGCCCGCGTGCTGGGCGTGAAGACGGTGCAGCCGTGCAGCCCGGAGACGGCCAACCGGCACACCGGCTACATGGTGGGCGGGACCTCGCCGTTCGGCACGCGCAAGCCGCTGCCGGTGTACATGGAGGAGAGCATCCTGCGGCTGCCGCGCATCTACATCAACGGCGGCAAGCGCGGTTACCTGGTCGGCATCGAGCCGGGCCGGGTGCAGGCACTGCTCGAGGCGCGGCTGGTGAGCGTCGCGATCGAGAAGGATTAAGGAAACACGGATCAAGGGTGACTTGAGGGAGAACAGCAGATGATGCAGACGCAGGAACGCCGCCTCAACCCCGGCCGCCGGGTCGAGGACTTCAAGCGCGAGGAAGAGCTCGCGATGTTGCGCAGCGAGATCGAGATGCTGATGGCCGAGCGCGAGCACCTGCTGCGCACTGCCGGCGCCGCGGCGATGTTCGTCGCCAAGCTCGACACCCACGCGCTGCCGGAGAACACCTACGAGGCCGCCGACATCCTCGCCGGCGTGATCAACTCGCTGCCGGAAGAGACGCTCAAGGACGCGGTCGACAGCGTCCGGGTCACCTTCGGCGAGACGCTCGGCTCAGCCAACCCGAATTGACCCGTGGTTGCGCCAGCTGCGCGGCGGCGCACGTGACGTAGCGGCAGGCGCGATCGGGTAGACTCCCGCCGCATGCAGACCCTCACGACGTCGCAACTGGCAGAGGCTCTCGAAGGCTCCGGCCTGATCACCGGCCACATCGGGCCCGCAGTGGCGGTCGAACGCGTCTCGGCCGCCGACCACTGCGGCCCCGGCGATCTCGTCTTCGCGGACGCGGTCGAGTATCTCGCCCCCATCCTGGAGCGCCGGCCGGCTGCGGTGGTGACCCATCCGTCATTCGTCGACCGCCTGCCGGGCTTCACCGTGCTCACCGCGCCCAACGTGCGGCTGGCGCAGGCCCACATCCTGCAGCGCTTCTTCGATCACGATCCACGCGACGAGGGCTGGGGACGCGTCCATCCCAGCGCCGTCATCCATCCCAGCGCCGCAGTCGCCGCATCCGCCAGCATCGGCCCGCACGCGGTCGTGGGGCCGCGTGCGCGAATCGGCGAGCGGGCCGTCCTGCTCGCCGGCGTGGTGGTCGAGCGCGACGCAGTGGTCGGCGAGGACTGCGTCATCCATCCCAATGCCGTGATCGGCTGGGAGTGCGAGATCGGTGCGCGCAGCATCATCATGGCGACCTCCGTGATCGGTTCCGAGGGGTTCGGCTTTGCGCAGGACGCGAAGCGCCACAACCACCGCGTGCCGCAGATCGGTCGGGTGGTGATCGAGCACGACGCGGTGATCGGCGCGTCCTGCTGCATCGACCGCGCGGCGTTCCGCGAGACCCGCATCGGTGCCGGCAGCATCCTGGACAACCTGTGCCACATCGCGCACAACGTACAGCTCGGCGAGGACTGCATCCTCGCCGCCCAGGTCGGGATCGCCGGGACCACCACCCTGGGCAAGCGCGTGATCGCGACCGGGCAGACCGGCATCCTGAACCATCTGCACATCAGCGATGACGTGATCTTCGTCCATCGTGCGGGCGTCAGCAGCGACGTCAGGGAGCCGGGCACGTATGCAGGGGCGCCGATCATGCCGATCAAGGACTACATGAAGGCGCAGGCGTCCCTGCGCAGGCTGGAGGAGCTGCGCGCGCAGGTCCGGGAGCTCAAGGGCAGGCTGGCGGCGCTCGAGGCCCAACGCCAGGCGTGAGGGGCTTGGCCGACCAGCCTCATCTCCACGGCCGGTCCCGCTCCAGTCGTTCCTCCCGCCGGCGCAACCGGATACGGTCCGAAGCCCGTGGTCCGGGAATCGTCAAACACTGTCGATGGGTCGGCGCCAGGCGACCGAACGGTCAAACCCCCGAAACAATTCGCGCCCCAACGTCCTGATCCGCGGCAGATCGGGTGATCAGGTGATCCGCACGCTGTCGCTGCAGTCACGCCTGCGGCGCCGGCCGTTTCCGGCTCGCGGCGACTGGACCGCTTCGCCCTGCGGCGACGGCGGATCGCCCAGTGCGCTCGCGGGTCTGAAGGTTGCTTTCGGCTTCGCCCGACCGCCTTCACCTCGTACCTATGCGCCCCCTGCTTCCGATCGGACTCCCGGTAGAACAAGACCAGCTCAAGGGCTTCTCGAGAACGCTGGCGGAGATCGAGTGGCTGCTGCTCGCGCTGACCTTGATCTACCTGGTGGTGGCCGGTGTCCCGCCCTCCGCGGTGGCGGCGATGGAGATGGCGCTGTTCTTCTTCGGCGCGCTGATCCTCGGCTTCCACTACGTGCAGTTCTACAAGCACGAGTCGCTGCCGAAGCTGGCGTTCGAGACGTGGACCATGATCGTCTTCGTCACCTGGGTCGCGTGGAGCACGGGCAAGACCGAGAGCCCGCTGCTCAACCTCTACCTGCTGCCGGTGATCGCCAGCGCGCTGATCTTCGGCAAGCTCATGACGTTCATCAAGATCGGCGGCATCGCGCTCTGCTTCGTCCTGCTGGGATGGGACTCGGCGAAACTCACTGCGCATCCCGTTCCCTGGTTCGGCGCGATGCTGGCGCAACTCGGGCCCGTGATCCTGGTCGCGTACATCACCACCATGCTGTCGGCGGACATCCGCTACGCGCTCGACAAGATCAAGCAGGTGTCCGACACCGACGAGCTGACCGGGCTGTACAACATGCGGGCGTTCTCGATGATCCTGCAACGCAGCTTCCGGCAGAGCGCGCGCTACTCGCAGCCGCTGTCCCTGGTCATGATCGACTCGGACAACCTGAAGGGCATCAACGACAGCTTCGGTCATGAGGCCGGCAACCGCCTCCTGGTGCAGGTGGTGAACCGCATCCGCGACGCGCTGCGGGGCTCCGACGTCGTGGCCCGCTATGGCGGAGACGAGTTCATCGCGCTGCTGCCGCAGACCGGACCCTCCGGTGCG
Source organism: uncultured Burkholderiales bacterium (assembly GCA_964523885.1). Lineage (GTDB taxonomy): Bacteria > Pseudomonadota > Gammaproteobacteria > Burkholderiales > SHXO01 > SHXO01. Next base: position 31,712 of record CAZFYX010000067.1, read on the forward strand.
CTGGAAGTGGCCGAGCGCATCCGGCAGGCGATCGAGGACGCGCGGATCGACGTCGGCGGGCACATCACGCGCACGTCGGTCAGCATCGGGGTGGCGAGCTATCCGGCCGATGGCAGTGATGCGGCGACCATGCTGGAGAAGGTCGACGGCGCGCTGTACCGGGCCAAGCGCTCCGGGCGCAATCGCGTGGTGGCGCATTCCAACGCCCAGGCGACGCTGCCGTTCGAGGAGACGCGCGTCGCCGCCTGAGCGGCTCGACCGTGCGGGTGTGCCGCGTCGACGCTTCCTGACAGCGCCGGTTCCCTGATCATCCGCCGGACGCCGCTGGTGTAAGGTACCGGCTCCGGGTGCTGTGCCGCCCGCTTCGAATCATCCCATGCGCCGGGTCCTGTTCGTCTGCACCGGGAACATCTTCCGCAGCCTGACCGCCGAGTACGCACTGCGTCGCGCGCTGGGCGATGGCTCCGACCTGCTGGTCGCATCGGCCGGGACCGAAGACTTTCCGCACGTGATCCGGCCCGTGGTGCGGGACTACCTGCTCGCTCGCGGCCTGGACGTCACGCCGCATCGGCGGCGCACCCTGACGGCGGAGATCCTCGACGACGACGGGCCGGTGATCGCAATGAGCACTGATCACCGCACCTTCCTCGCCAGGCGGTTCGGCCGTGCCGACGTGCCGCTGTTCACCGAAGCATGTGGTGTCTCCGGCGCCCCGCTTCCCGACGTGGAGGAGGCGGTGCCGGACTACCAGCGCAACGTTGCTGCCGCCGAGGCTCACATCCGCATGATCATCGACCGGATCCTCGAGTTGACGCCGAGGCTGGCGCAGCGCCTGACCTCTGTCGGAGCGTCAAGCGGCAGTTGAGCCGCCTGCTCCGGGTCGAAGGCGAGCGTTGGCGTCAGACCGGCCCGCCGTTACCGACTCCCTCGACGACGTAGGCCTCCCACTCCTTGACCGCCTGCTCGTAGCCCTCCAGCGCCTTGTCGTGCTCTTCGCGGCTCAGGGTGAAGCGGTGCAGGCGCATCAGCGCGTTCACCACCCGCAGGTGCAGCCGGTTGATCGTCTTGCGCTCCTCCGGGGTCACTGTGCGCTCCCTCGCCCTGCAGCGCCTGTGTGCCCGGTCTTCGAGGTGCGTACGCCCGTGCCGTTGCGTTCGTCCGATGCCACCTGCGGTCCTCCATCTGCGGGATCAAACCCGCGATGTTCCGCGACTGGGCCCGGCCGGACTTTACGGGGCATGCCATTCCCTGGACCGGACGCGCCATGGAACTCGCCGGCGATCCATGCGAGTTACCGCGGGGGTGTCTGCCTGCGGATCCAGTCGAGGGCGAACGCCGCGACTTCGCGCCAACCCGGCTCGTTATGGATCTCGTGGAACATGCCGTCCCAGATCTTCAGCTGTGCTTTGCCACCGGAGGCTGCAGCGAACGCCTGCGATCCGGCCGCACTCGTGATCCGGTCGCTGCCCCCGTGCATCAGGAGAGCCGGTACGCTGAGCTCTGCAGCGTGCGGAATGACCCATTCGCCGGCCGGATGCACTTCGGCGAAGAACGCGGCGGTGATGCGGTCGTGCACGAGCGGGTCGGCCTGGTAGCGGCGCACGGCCTCCGGATCGGTGGAGAGCGCGTTCACGTCCAGGCCGGTGCGCTGGCTCAGCGACGGCGCGAAGCCACGGGTCCACTGCGCCAGCCGTACCTTCCATGCAGGCGGCTCGAAGGCGAGGCGCAGGTACGGGGCCGAGGCGATGACGCCGGCGAGCCGGGGACGCCGCCGGATCGCGTGGTTGAGCACCAGGTTGCCGCCCATGCTGTGTCCGTAGAGCGTCACCGGGAGTCCCGGCCAGGCACGGGATACGTGGTCCAGGAACAGCTCGATATCCTCCATCAGGCGCTCGTAGGAGGGCGTGTGTCCACGCGGACCGCCAGAGCGCCCGTGGCCGCGGAGGTCGAACCCGGCCGTGGCATGGCCTTGTGCCACCCAGTACGCAGTCAGATGATCATAGCGCCGGCTGTGCTCGCCCATGCCGTGCACGTGGGCAACGACTCCGCCCGTGGTCTCCGCCGGCTGCCGCGTCCAGGCATACAGTGCCAGCCCATCGGAGGTGTGCAGCGTGCTTTCGGCGAACATGGCGCGAAGTCCGGCAACAGGAGAGCGGCCCACCCGGGTCGGGCGTGGCCAGGCGCGACGATAGCGCAAAGGCGATCGCGTGTCGGCAGGCGCGTGCCGGTCAGCGGTCATGGCAGGGCGCTATCATCGACGCGATGAACGACGACTCCCACGATCCCGCCTCGATCCAGGCCGACCGCGACCGCCTGGCGACGGCGTTCGTCCTGGCCGGCCTGTTCGCGAGCTTCCTGTGGGTGGTGCTGATGTTCGAGTCGGTCACCGGCATCGCGCTCGGCGAGTATGGCATCCACCCGCGCCAGCCCATCGGCCTGCTCGGGCTGCTGACCGCGCCCCTCATCCACGACGGCGCGAAGCACCTCATCGCCAACACGCTGCCGCTGGTCATCCTCGGGACCGCCGTGCTCTACGGCTATCCCCGGGCGGCGCGCGTCCTCCTGCCGGCGCTCTTCGCCGTCGCCGGACTCGGTGTCTGGCTGTTCGCACGCGACGGCTCGCACATCGGCGCGAGCGGACTGACCGTCGGGATGATGTTCTTCCTGTTCACCATCGGCGTGCTGCGCTGGGACCGGCGCGCGATCGGGCTGGCGCTGGTCGCCTTCTTCCTCTACGGCGGCATGGTCTGGAGCGTCGTGCCCGGCAATCCGGCGATCTCGCACGAGTTCCACCTGGCCGGAGCCATCGTTGGCGCGGTGCTGGCCTTCCTGCTGCGCAAGCTCGATCCGCCGCCACCGGTGAAGCGCTACAGCTGGGAGCAGGAGGCCGATGCCGAGCCTGCGGACGCTGCGCCGTGGGCGGCGAGGATCGACGGAGACTTTGCCGCCCACGGCGCGCTAACATTGCCGCACGGGGAGCCGGTGGCGCAGGGCCCGAAGGCCCCGCGAGACGGAGAACCCATCATGGACATCGACTCCCTGCGGCGCACGCTCGGGGAGCCCCAGCCTCCGGCCGGCCTGATCCCGCCCGTGCGCGCGCTCTGGCACCTGGCGCGTGAGGAGTGGGAAGCCGCGCACGCCATCGTGCAGGAGGAGGACGACGCCGACAGCGCGTGGGTGCATGCGCACCTGCATCGTGTCGAGGGCGACCTGTCGAACGCACGCTACTGGTACAACCGTGCCCAGCGCGCGGAATCGCACGCGAGCCTCGACGACGAATGGAGTGCGATTGCAGCGGAACTGCTGAGCCGTTGAGCGGCGTCCGCGGAACGGCGGCGCGCGTGTCGCAACAATTCCAACTACAACCACCCTGGACTTCGCAAAGATGAACCAGCAGCTCGCCCTCGCAGCATTTGCCGTTGCGCTCGCCGTCCCGGCCGTTGCGGCCCCGCCCTACCAGCGCCCGGCCGGCATCGCCGACCTCAAGGAAGCGCAGATCGTCGCCGGCTATCGGGCGCTGTTCGCCTGCTCGGCCCACTTCTTCGCGGGGCGGCCCCTGGACGACATCAAGAAGATCGAGCTGGAGGAGATGTCGAATCTCGGCTTCCCCGACCCGGTGATCGACGAGCGCCGCAAGCTGGTGACAGCCAGCGACCCGACCGGGAAGACCGTGAGCATCGCCGCATACCGAGACACGATGGGGTGCACGGTCCTGCCGCCGGACTGGGGGCTGGCCGACGTGCCGCGCCTGCCGTACGTCGCCTACCCCGAGGCGCCCGACGTGCGCGACCTGCCATTTCCGGCCGGGGACCGCGTCGAGCTGCCCGCGAACGGCATCGACGAGCGCTACGCAGCGCTGGCGCCGGTGCTCGATCGCGCGCTCGACAGCGCCGGCTACACGAACGCTCCGGGTGTGGTGACGACCTCGGTCCTGGTCCTCAAGGGCGGCCGCATCGTCGCGGAGCGCTACCGGCCGGGCTTCGGCATCCACAGCGGCTATCGCACCTGGTCCACCGCCAAGAGCATCACGGCGGCGCTGATCGGCATCGCCGCGAAGCAGGGTATCCTCAATCTCGGCGATCCAGCCGCGATCCCCGAGTGGAGCTATCCCGGCGATCCGCGCCAGGCCATCACCTACAAGCACCTGCTGTGGATGTCGAGCGGGCTGTTTAGCGGTGGCGACAACAGCTACGCGGTCTATTTCGGCGGCCAGGATGTGATCAGCGCGGCCACCCGCAACGTGCTGGAGGTGGCGCCCGGCACGCGCTGGAAGTACGCGAACAACGACACGCTGCTGCTCATGCGCGCGCTGCGCAACCGGCTCGGCGACGATTTGCGCTACCTGCGCTTCCCCTACGACGAGCTGTTCCACCCGCTCGGGATGTACCACTCGCGCTTCGAAGTGGATCACCTTGGCAACTTCGTCAACTCGAGCCAGATGTACACCACCGCACGTGACCTCGCGCGCTTCGGCTTGCTGCTGGCCAACGACGGCGTGTGGAACGGCAAGCGCCTGCTGCCGGAGGGTTGGGTGAAGTTCTCCAGCACGCCGGCGCCGACCCGGCCGCCCGCGGCTGGACAGTTCGGCTACGGCGCGCAGTTCTGGCTGCTCGACCAGATGCCCGGGGTGCCGCCCGGCACGTTCACCACCGCGGGACGCAAGGGCCAGTACGTCACCATCGTTCCGGGCCACGACCTGATCATCGTGCGCACCGGTGTCGATCCGGAGGGCAAGCGGTTCGCGCAGGACCAGCTGGTCGCGGCGGTGGTCGCCGCGCTGGGCAAATGAGCGGGGCGTACCGATGATGCACACGATCCGGGCAACCCGCGGCATGGCCACGGCGCCGCACGCGCTGGCGTCGCAGTCGGCAGTTGCAGTGCTGCGCGAAGGCGGCAACGCCCTCGAGGCGATGATCGCTGCCGCCTCGACCATCGCAGTGGTCTATCCGCACATGAACTCGATCGGCGGCGATTCCTTCTGGCTGGTGCACGTGCCGGGCGCTGCGCCCCAAGGCATCGACGCTTCCGGTGCCAATGCCGCGGCCGCCACACTGGACTGGTACAGGGAGCGTGGCGTCACCAGGGCGATTCCGTTTCGTGGCGGAATCGCGGCGAACACGGTAGCGGGCACGCTGTCGGGCTGGGCACTGGCTCACGAGCGCGCCAGAGCGCTGGGTGGAACGCTGCCGCTGTCGCGTCTGTTCGCCGATGCCGTCCACTACGCCGAGCACGGTGTGCCGGTCACCACGAGCCAGGCCAACGCGACGGCCGCCAAGCGCGCCGAGCTCGAGTCGCAGCCGGGCTTCGCCGCGACCTTCCTGCCGGGCGGTGCGGTGCCCGCGGCGGGCAGCCTGTTCGTGCAGAAGCCCCTGGCTGCGACCCTGCGGCGGCTGGCGCAGGCCGGCATCGAGGACTTCTACCGCGGCGAGCTCGCGCAGGCAAACTCCCAAGCGCTGGGACGCGCCGGCTCGCCGATCGCACTGGCCGACCTGAACGCACATCGTGCGCAGTGGACCACGCCGCTGGTGCTGGAGCATTCGCTCGGCCGCGTGTACAACGTGCCGCCGCCGACCCAGGGCCTGGTGTCGCTCGCCATCCTCGGTCAGCTCGATCGCCTCGGGACCGGAGCGCTGGACCCGGTCGGCGCCGACTTCGTGCATCTCGCGGTCGAGGCCACGAAGCAGGCGTTCCGCAACCTGCGCGATCCGCACATCACGGATCCGTCGCGCATGAACGTGCAGGCGCAGTCGCTGCTCTCGGCCGAGCGTCTCGACGCGCTTGCGCGCGGCATCGACCGCAGCCGTGCCATGCCGTGGGGCAAGGGCAGGGGGCCGGCCGACACCATCTGGATGGGCGTGATCGACGGCGAGGGCCGGGCAGTGAGCTTCATCCAGTCCGTCTATCACGAGTTCGGCTCGGGTGTGGTGCTGGATGCGACCGGCGTCACCTGGCAGAACCGCGGCTGCAGCTTCTCCCTCGACCCGGCGCACATCAACGTGCTCGAGCCGGGAAAGAAGCCGTTCCACACCCTGAACCCGGCGCTTGCGCTGCTCAACGACGGCCGCACCATGGTCTACGGCAACATGGGCGGCGACGGCCAGCCGCAGAGCCAGAGCGCGGTGTTCAGCCGCATCGCGGTGTTCGGCATGCACCCCCAGGCTGCGATCACCGCGCCGCGCTGGCTGCTAGGACGCACCTGGGGGCAGGTCAGCGACAGCCTCAAGCTGGAATCGCGCTTCGCGCCAGAGGTGGTCGCCGCGCTGCAGCGGATGGGGCACGAGGTCGAGCTGCTGCAGCCGTTCGACGAGACCGTCGGGCACGCCGGCGCAATCGTGCGCCATGCGAGCGGGGTGTTCGAGGGCGGTGCGGATCCCCGCAGCGACGGCGGCGTCGCGGCGTTCTGACCGCTTGGACTGGCGCACAGTCTGCAGGGGCTGGCGGCGCTTCAGTCCTTCTCCGCCATCAGCTGCTTCCTGGCCTCCGCGAAGGCGCCGCGCTGCTCCGGGCTGACCTTCGGCGCCTCCATCCCCAGCTCGCGCATGCGCTCGGCGAGGATCCGTGCGACCAGCGCACGGGTGACGAACTTGTGGTCGGCGGGGATCACGTACCACGGCGCCCAGGGCGTGCTGGTCGCTTCCATCATCTCCTCGTACGCCTGCATGTAGTCGTTCCAGAACGCGCGCTCGCGCACGTCGCCAGTGGAGAACTTCCAGTTCTTGTCCGGATCGTCGAGGCGCTCCAGGAAGCGGCGCTTCTGCTCGGCCTTCGAGACATTCAGGAAGAACTTGACGATGAGCGTGCCGTTGCGTGCCAGGTGCTCCTCGAAGGCGTTGATGTCCTGGTAGCGTTCGCGCCAGAACCCGGTCCCGCGCTTGCCCGGCGGCAGCTTCTGGCGGGCGAGGATCTCGGGGTGCACGCGCACCACCAGCACCTCCTCGTAGTAGGAGCGGTTGAAGATGCCGATGCGGCCGCGCTCGGGCAGGCCCTTGGAATAACGCCACAGGAAGTTGTGATCGAGCTCTTCCTCCGAGGGCACCTTGAAGCTGAACACCTGGCAGCCCTGCGGGTTGATGCCCGACATCACATGCTTGATGGTGCCGTCCTTGCCGGCCGCGTCCATGGCCTGGAAGACGACCAGAACGGACCAGATGTCGTTGGCGTAGAGCAGCTCCTGTGCCTCGGACAGCTCGTCGACCGTCCGCTGCAGGTAGAGCGCCGCGCGCTCGCGCAGCTCGTCCTTGCCCAGCTCGTGCAGCTCGCGCGTGCCCATCCAGCCGGCGTCGTGATCGCGCAGGCGGACCTTGCGGCCCGGCTCGACCTGGAACTGCCGGATGAACGCTTCGATTGCTGCCCGCTTCTTCGCCATGTCTGCCTGCTCCATCGTGAACGTCCTGTCGTCCGCATGTCTGGCCGGGGCCTGCGCGGAACGCACCATGATGACATGCGACGCCGTGAGGCGGTGTCGCGCGCGCCCTGCCCGTCGGGCCGGCTGTGATACCGTTCGCTTCGGGGACACCATGCAGGGAGAACTGATGAGAACGAATCCGGCCAGCCTGTTGGCATGCGTCGTACTCGCCTGTGCGCTGGGCGCCTGCTCCAAGGGCCAGGAGAATGCACCCCAGCAGCCGGCAGGCGGCGGGACTCCCGCTGCTGCGGGCCCCGGGGCCGCGGCGATAAGGGACGCGCGCCTGGTGACCGCGGGCCAGCTCACCGTCTGCTCCGACATTCCGTATGCGCCGTTCGAGTTCAGCCAGGGCGAGAAGCTGACCGGCTTCGACGTCGAGCTGGTCCGCGCCATCGCGCAGCAGCTGGGACTCAAGGCGGAGTTCAAGGCCACCCCCTTCGACACCATCATCGCCTCGCTGGCCGCCGGCAACTGCGACCTGGTGGCGTCGGCCACCACGATCACCGAGGAGCGCCGGCAGAAGGTCGCGTTCAGCGCGCCTTACTTCGACGCGGACCAGTCGCTGCTGATCCGGGTGGGGGAGGCCGGCAAGTACAAGACGCTGGCGGACCTGAAGGGCAGGAAGATCGGCGTGCAGTCCGGCACCACCGGCGAGACCTACGCCAAGGCCCACAAGCCGGAGGGCGCCACCATCAAGGACTTCCCGGGCGCCGAGGACCTGTTCAACGCGCTGACCTCGGGGGACATCGACGCCGTACTGCAGGACTTCCCCGTCAACAAGTACCGGGTGCTGCAGGGCGCCGACAAGTTCGCCGTTACCGAGACCTTCAAGACCGGTGAGCAGTACGGCTTCGCCATGACCAAGGACAACCCCAGGCTGGTCGAGGCCGTCGACGCGGCGCTGGCCGGACTGCGGTCATCCGGCGGCTACGACACCGTCTACAAGGCCTGGTTCGGCGACCGCTGACAGGACCCGACGGGGCCGGGCATGGCTACCCCACGCCAGCGGGCACGGCTGATCCGCTATGCCGTCTACGCGGCGACGCTGCTCCTCCTGGCCTGGCTGGCGGTCGCGACGGACTGGGGCCGGCTGCAGCAGAACTTCTTCGACCCCAAGATCTTCTGGAGCCTGTTCCCGGACATCCTCACGCGCGCGGCGCGCAATACGCTGATCTTCACCTTCTTCGGCTTCAGCGGCGGGCTGGCGATCGGCCTGCTGCTCGCGCTGATGCGTCTGTCGCCGGCGGCGCCGTACCGCTGGGCGGCCGTCGCGTACATCGAGCTGTTTCGCGGCCTGCCAGCGCTGGTCACCATCGTGCTGATCGGCTTCGTGCTGCCGATCGCGCTGCAGGTGCGCGTGCCCGGCACCTACGGTCCGGGCAGCGTGGCGCTGGCGATGGTCGCCGGGGCCTATCTCGCGGAGACGATCCGCGCCGGCATCGAGGCGGTGCCGAAGGGGCAGATGGAGGCGGCGCGCTCGCTCGGCATGAGCCAGGGACAGGCGATGGCCACCATCGTCATCCCGCAGGCGTTCCGCATCATCCTGCCGCCGCTGACCAATGAACTGGTGCTGCTGCTCAAGGACACCTCGCTGCTGTTCGTCCTGGGCACCACCGAGCAGACCGTGGAGCTGGCCAAGTACGGCCGTGACGCAGTGGCCAACAGCTTCAACGGCACGCCCCTGGTGGCCGTCGCGCTGGTCTACCTGGCGATCACGCTGCCGCTGACGCGCGCGGTTGCCTGGCTGGAGCGCCGGCAGAAGGAGGCGGTGCGTTGATGGCGGCCGCTCACGCGATCGAGCTGGTCGGCCTGGAGAAGCGCTACGGTGCCCTGCACGTGCTGCGCGGGATCGACCTGGCCATCACGCGCGGCGAGGTGGTGTGCCTGGTCGGCCCGTCGGGCTCGGGCAAGTCCACCCTGCTGCGCTGTGTGAACCGATTGGAAGAGCCGAGCGGCGGCCGCATCCTGATCGAGGGCGAGGACATCTGCCACCCGGACTGCGAGCTGGACGCGGTACGCACGCGCATCGGCATGGTCTTCCAGCAGTTCAACCTGTTCCCGCATCTGAGCGTGCTGGGCAACCTCACCATCGCGCAGCGCAACGTGCTGCGACGGCCGCAGGCCGAGGCGGAGGCGCGTGCGCAGGAAGTGCTCGCCCGCGTCGGGCTTGGCGACAAGCTGCACGAGTACCCGTCCAGGCTGTCCGGCGGGCAGCAGCAGCGGGTGGCGATTGCGCGGGCGCTGGCGATGCAGCCGCAGATGATGCTGTTCGACGAAGCCACCTCGGCGCTCGATCCCGAGCTCGCCGGCGAAGTGCTCGACGTCATGCGCACCCTGGCCGAGGACGGCATGACCATGGTGGTGGTCACGCACGAGATGGGCTTCGCGCGACAAGTGGCCGATCGGGTCGTATTCATGGACGGCGGCGTGATCGTGGAGCAGGGACCGCCGGAACAGGTGCTGGGTGAGCCCAGCCATGAGCGAACCAGAAGGTTTCTGCAGCGCGTGCTGGTGCGCTGAGCCGGGGGTGGCTGATGATGCGCGTCGTGGCGGTGCCGGATGGGGCAGTCCAACAGCGTTGGGTCGAAGGGGGCCCCGGGGTGGGAAGTGCAGTCCTTGAAGGGGCCGACACCATGCCACTCCTGCGACTGAGCAAGGCTGTCTTCCTCCTCGCCGCATGCGCGCTCGCCGTATCCGCCCACGCGGACTACGGCCAGATGCGACTGGACGGCGTCGGGCTGTTTCTGGCGCTCCTGCTCAGCATCGCCTATGGCCTGGTCGTGGACGTCGCATTGATCGCGAGGCTGTTCCGCTACCGAGCGATCCTCGTCGTCGGACGCGTCCTCGCGGCGATCGTGATCGCGCTCCTGCTGCTCGCGGTGGCGTCGCCTGCCGAGCGCACGGGATTCTTCAAGGGTGCCCCGGGCGGGGCGCCGCTCGTGATCCTGCTGGTGACGAGCGCAGTGTTCCTGCCGTTCATCGTCATCGCCCCGCTCGCGCAGCACCGGGCAATCCATGAGGGACAGCGCTGGCCGCATTGGATCACCGCATGGATGGTTCTGCAGGTCGCGCTGGTGCCCGGATTCATGCTTCTCGCGAGCGCGGATCAGAAGTTCTGGGAACGGGATTACGCGGCCGGCTTCGCCCTGGGCCGTGAGACGGTCGCCGGTGGATTCGGCGCGATACGGGAGCGCGCCGACGGAAAACGTGAACGCATCTGGGGCACCGGATGGACCATGCCCTGGAAGCAGGATGTGCCGCCTGGTTCGCGTGAACGGATGTCCGGATGGATGGCGGGCCTGGCCAGGGGGGTGGATGCGTCTGCGCCGATCGCTGCCGATTCCCCGCTGAGCGAACCGGGCCGCACGGTGCTGCAGACACTTCTTGACGGACACTTCGCCGGGTACGCCACGCCGAACATCCGGACCAAGTTGATCTGGGATGCGCTCGAGCCCGGTGCCTTCGCCAGGCAGCTCGCCCCCAATGGACTGCATGAGGAGGGCGTGATAGGTGATGTCGACGAGGTGATCCCGCGGTTGCTGGTGCGGCTGGAGCAGGACACCAGCGGACGCTTGTGCCCCGGTGGCCAGATGATCGATGCCGACCGCGCCATACTGAGGGAGTTCGTCCTCGAGAAGGTGAAGATCTATGACGAGGCGAGGGCGCGCGAGGCCCGGTCCGAGGAGGAAGCGAAGAAGCTCGAGGCCGAGATGGCGGAGGCCCCCGCTCCGTACCGGATCCTGTGGCAGGCGGCCAAAGCGGTGGGGGACCGGTACGGAGGGCGGTCTGTGCAGCCTCCGGATTGGGACAGCTTTCCGGAGCGGGTCGAGCAGCTTTGCCGCGCGCCGCAATAGCTGAGGTCAGGATCCTCTGCCGACCCTTCTGTTGGACGTCCAATGAGGGACAATCTGATCGCCGAAGTCTCCCGCCACGTCGATAGGCGGATCGGACCCATCTTTTCGGTCTTCCACGAGATCGTCTCCGACGATCTTCAGATGGACATGTTGAACGTGAAGTCCTCGCTATTCCGTCGCTGCGAGGCGTTGGTGACGTCGGGAGTGAGTGCCATGCCGATGGCCGTGACGCCGGATTCCCGCCAGCCGAGCTTCGCCGAAGCGCCGATCGTTCTCCCTGAAGGCTGGCCACGGGCCCGCGCCCACTTCAACCACGAGCGCAACTACTGGCCGGTGCGGCTCCTCAATAGCCTCCTGGCCCGGTGCCCTCGCCACGCCAGCACCTGGCTGGGATTCGGTCACAGCGACGTTTGCTATACGTATGCTCGGTGTAAGAGCCCACCGCCTAAGGTGAGTACGCCCGAAAGCCGCGGATCGCCGCGAAGTGACGTCGGACAGACAGGTGCGCGCCACAGCCGAGGCCGGGTACGGCGAGGCGGACCGCTTCCGCTGCACCAGCCGATTGTTCGAGGAGGTGTCAATGCGCCAGACACAAACCATCCGGGCCCCGGGGGCGGGTGGACGAAGCCGGCGAGCCCCTTCGTCCCTCGCGACGTGCTGAACCTCTGCGTCGCTCTGGCGCTACTGCTTGCGATGAATTCCATGGGCTGGTCGCATGACCGCGATGCCGCTGCCGCAACGTTGGACAGTGAATGGAGCAAGAGTAACGGGGAACTCCGCGCGGCGCTCGTTGTGACGGCACAGCTGGAAGAGTTCATGCGCGAGTGGTACGGCACTCCGGAGTCCCACACACCGAAGCTGAGGCTGGTCGATCAGGTGAAGCGCGGCGAGGTCATCGCCGCTCTGCTGTTCTTCTCGGGGTGTGGCGAGCCGGGGGGCAACTGCAGTGCACTCGCTGACTTCACCGTTCTTCGACCGGATGGCTCGGTCTACAGCGCCGCCCCGGGGAATCAGGTCTGGTCGCATCCTGTCCCCTCAACGCGCCTCACGTTGCTGAGCGAAGCGTACCTGGAGATTCGCCTTGGACCGGGGGATCCGCTTGGGCCATACTCCGTGTTGGTCGTCTTTCGGGACCCAGACAGCAATCGGGTCCTGGAGTTGAAGCGGGCGTTCGAGGTCGTCGAATGAAGGCGCAGACCGGGTGCTCGTGCGGAGCGCCTGGTGGGCGGCTCCCGCAGTCCCGACCTGCCTCGTCTGCCTGTTGAAGGGGACGCCGGAGGTGTACAAACTCCAACCGCAGTATCGGCGCACTATCCCTGTAGCGCGCGCACAGCAACCTGACGAGAGACCTCCCATGACCACCTACACCGGCGGTTGCCTCTGCGGCCAGATCCGCTACCGAATCACCTCGGAGCCAGGCGCCTCCCGCATCTGCTGGTGCAGGGACTGCCAGCGCATCTCGGCCAACGGGACGGTGAACGTGATCTTTCCCACCGCGTCGATCGAGATTACCGGGAAAACCAGCCAGCACCGGAAGACTGCCGACAGTGGCAACGAGGTAACGCGCCGCTTCTGTCCCGGCTGCGGCACGCACCTCTTCTCGGACTCCACGGGTCGCCCGGGCTTTACGGTGGTTCGTACCGGCACGCTGGATGATCCGTCCGCAATCAAGCCGACGACGATCATCTGGAGTGCGAGCGCGCCGCGCTGGGCCTGTCTCGATCGCTCGCTCGAGTTGTTCGACGGTGCTCCGGCGCCGGCAGCGCCCCCGAGGACGTGACGCGCACCCGCTGCGCTGCGCGGTGTTCGCGCCGGGTGAGGAGCGGACCCGCTCCTCGTCCCCGACGGGCTGGATCGACCGGGTCCTACTTCCAGCGCAATGCGACCCCGGTGGACACGATCGTCGCCTCCTGCTCGTAGAAGTCGATGTTCGAGTGCACGGCCAGGTAGGCGGCGGTGACGTAGAACTGCATGGGCGTGCTGCCGAACAGCCTCCAGTCCCACGGGTTGCGGTAGTAGATGCTCGCGGAAGCCCCGTAGGTGTCGTCGCTGCGAGTCTTGCCGAAGATCGGGTTGCGCTTGTCGTAGTCCGCATAGCCGGCGCTGCCGTTCAGGATCACGCTCACCGGATCGCCGAGATACAGGTAGGTCAGCTGCACGCCTGCGCCCTTGCTCGCCATCGCATCCCCGTCCAGGTCGGCGTACGTGCCCGTGATCTCCGGCTTGAAGATGTGCGGACCGGACTGGAACCGGTAACCGGCGCTCAGGCTGTACACGTTGCCGTTGCGATCGAGGAGCTGCTGCTGCGCATCGGTCAGCCCGAGGAATTGGCCGCTGTCCTCGGTGTCGATGCTGATGTGGCGGAAGGCTGCCACCAGCTCGAGGTCGGAGCCGAACACCTTGTCCCAGGCAACCTGCCCGCCCGAGCTCTCGCGGCTGGTGTCCTCGCGGTCCTGCCCGGTCACGTAGGGGTCCTTCCACACCTTCACGATGGGTCCGGAGAAGAGCAGGCCGGCCTGGATCACCCCGATGTCGCCGAAGTTGTGCTTGACGCCCAGCTGCTGGGAAACGTCGAACGAGAGCAGATCGCCCACCTCGGTGCCGAGGAAGACTTCGGTCTGCGATCCGTCGAAGGTGTAGGCCAGCTTGAAGGGGAACGAGATGAGGGCGGTCGACTGCGAGTCCGGCTCGGAGCCCAGGCTGTTGATCTTGTCCTTGGACATGTCGAAGGACAGGACCTTCGCGATCATGTTGCTCTTGATGTCCATGTAGCCGACACCGGGCTGGATGTAGCCGCTGAACCCGCTCTGCTGGGAGATGGGGTCCAGGGCCAGGGTGGGAACGGAAGCCACGGCGAAGCCCGATCCGGCCAGCAGGGCGAGCAGGTTGCGCACTTTCACGCACGTCTCCTTCGAGGGGGGAATCAGTTGACCCGAGCTGCGGCATAGGGGCGCTTCCGGCTCGCCATGCATGCCAATCGGGCGACCGGTCTTATATGCGAAGATCGGAACAATTTCAAGAGGCATGCCGTCGCGTGACGGCAGGGTAAGCGATGTACCATTGCGTCCACCCCTGGCCCGCGCAGCCTGGCACGCAGAGCCGGCACGTAGATCTCGTCGAATCTCAGGAAGGAGCTGGCATGTGCGTGATGCCTTGCAATCGCGTGCAGGAAGGCATCTGCCGCAGCCCGTCCTGTGCCGCTGCCCACGATGCGCGCCGCCGGTAGCACGATGCCTCGCTGGGCCTGGTTGATTCCCGCGGCTTCGCTGCTGGTCCTTGTGATCGCGATCGTCACGACGGTCGGGGTGCTGCTGGCCGCCATCTGCGGGGTCGCCCTGGTCGGGGTGGTCATCGCCGCGGTCCACCATGCGGAAGTGGTGGCGCAGCGGGTGGGTGAGCCGTTCGGCACCCTGGTCCTCGCGCTCGCCGTGACGGTCATCGAGGCCTCGCTGATCCTGTCCATGATGGTGGCGGGCGGGGAGGACATGGCGGTCCTGCCGCGCGACACGCTCTACGCCGCCGTGATGATCATCGCGAACGGGGTCGTGGGTGTATGCGTGCTGCTGGGCGGCATCGCACATCGGGAGCAGAGCTTCCGCGTGGAAGGGGCTGGCGCCGGGCTGGCCGCGCTGATCGTGATGACCGTGCTTTCCCTGGTGCTTCCGGTGTTCACGACCAGCACGGGGAGCGGGACCTACAGCACCGCGCAGCTGGCATTCGTTGCGCTGACGTCGGCCAGCCTCTGGACCATCTTCGTGTTCATCCAGACGGTGCGGCATCGCGACTACTTCATGCCCGCGACGGACCCGGCGAACCCGGAGGTGCATGCCCATCCGCCGACGCTCGGACAGACCTGGGCGAGCTTCGCGCTGCTGCTCGTTTCGCTGGTTGCGGTCGTGGGGCTGGCAAAGATGCTCTCGCCGAGCATCGAATCCGCGGTAGATGCCGCGGGCGCCCCCAGGGCCGTGGTGGGCATCCTCATCGCGATGCTGGTGCTCCTGCCGGAGACGTGGGCCGCGGTGCGCGCGGCCCGGGCCAACCGCCTCCAGACCAGCATGAACCTGGCGATCGGTTCTGCGCTCGCCAGCATCGGCCTGACCATACCCGTGGTGGTGATCGCATCGATCATGCTCCACCTCCCGCTGACCCTTGGCCTCGGACCGAAGGAAATGGTCATGCTGGCGGTCACGCTGCTGGTCAGCGTCGTCACCCTGAGCACGGGCCGAACGCACGTGATGCAGGGAGCGGTGCACCTGGTGATGTTCGCCGCGTTCCTGTTCCTGGCCATCGTGCCGTGACAGCCGGCCCCCGCGGCCGGTGATGCTGAGACCAACGTCCGCTGGCGGTTGCTACAGGATCATCGCCACATATCCGAACACGGTCAGCAGCACGCCCGAGACCGCGTAGCCCACCGAGAAGCTGATCCACGGCACCGAGCTGCCGATCTCCTCCGCCGCCTCGCGGCAGGGCGCCGAATGCGATCGCGCGCCGGCGGTCGCGCCCATCATGATGGCCGCGTTGAGCTTCATGAGCTTCGACCCGATGATCCAGACCAGGAACGGCGGGACCGTGGTCACCACGAAGCCGGCCAGGAAGATCCACAACGCGGTCGTGCCGCTGAGCTTGTCCAGGAGGGTCGCGCCGACGTTGATGCCGACGATCGCGACGAACACGGTCAGGCCCAGATCCTCCAGCAGCTGACGCGAAGAGGTCGGGGTCGCGGCGAAGATCGGGAAGCGGCTGCGCAGCGAGGCCACGATCACGCCGCTCACCAGCAGGCCGCCGGCTGCGCCCAGGCCGATCGGCATGCCCTTGATCGGCACCTCCAGCGCACCGATGAGGAAGCCGACGATCATGCCGATGGACAGCACCAGCAGGTCCGTGGCGACGCTGGGACGGGAGATGGCACCCGCCATCTCCGCCAGGCGCTTCACGGCACCGGGCAGGCCCAGCACGTGCAGCACGTCGCCGCGTTGCTGCACCTGGGAGCCGATGGGGATCGGGTTGCCGCCGCGCTCCATCCGCGTCAACTGGATCTGCCCGCCGAACTGCGCACGCAACTCGGCGACCGGAACGCTCTCGAACTCCTTGCGGGTGATGAGGATCTCGGCCTGGTCGAGCGGCACGTGCAGCGCCTTGCTGTCGGACATCTCCGGGCCGAGGATGCCCATGTGGTCCGTCAGCGCGGCCACGGCGCCGAGCAGCGCCACGATGTCGCCTTCCTTCAGCACCAGATCGTCGGCGGCTTCCAGCGCCTTGCCGCTGCGCTCGACGCCGAGCCAGCGGTACTCGGGGAACCTGGCGCGCAGTGCGCCCACTGTCTGCCCGATCGACTGCGGATTCACCAGGCGGTAGGCGCGGGCGCCGAAGCGCTGGTACGCGGTCAGTCCGCTGTCCTCCATCGATCCGACCCCGACCTTCTCCTCGTACTCCCGCGCGGCCTTGCGTGCATCCTCGCGGAAGATCTTCGGCAGGTACTTCACGATCAGGATGATGCCGACCGTGCCCCAGACGTAGGTGATGCCGTAGGCGAGCGCCAGGTTGGCCGAGATGTCCGCTGCCGTCAGGCCCTGGGGGATCTGGTACGCGCCGGTCGAGATGGCCTGGTCCGCCGCGCCCAGTGCCGCGGACATCGTCATGCCGCCCGCGCGGTTGCCGGCCGCCGCCCCAGGCCGCCGCGACAACAAGTCAGCCGGCCAAAACGACACCAGCAGCCCCAACACGCTGCAGATCACCCCGAGCAACCCGAACTTCGCCCCCGCGCCCATCAAC
>CAZFYX010000068.1:0-1903 GCA_964523885.1 uncultured Burkholderiales bacterium
CCATCGGCTTCGTCACCAAGGGGCAGCAGGTGGTGCTGCGCTACGAGGCTTTCCCGCACGAGCGCTTCGGGCAGTACAAGGGCACCGTGGCCGAGATCGGCCGCAACGTCTGGTCCCCCGGTGACAGGATCGGACCGTTGACCGTGAAGGAACCCGTCTACCGTGTGGACGTGAAGCTGGAACGCCAGAGCGTCGTGGCGCTAGGCAACGAGATCCCGTTGCGTCCCGGCATGCTGGTGAATGCGGACATCCTCCTCGAGCGCCGGACCCTGCTGGAATGGCTCTTCGAACCGGTGCTGCAGCTGCGGGGGCGCATGTAATGACCGGGATCTTCAGCCGCCGCGTGCCGGTGATCCTGCAAAGCGAGGCGCCGGAGTGCGGCATCGCCTGCCTGGCGATGGTGGCCTCCCACCACGGCTACCTCACCGACCTTTCGGCGATGCGCGTGCGCCTCTCGCCCTCGCTCAAGGGCGTGACGCTCAAGAACCTGGCGCAGATCGCCGAGGGCATGGGTCTCACGACGCGCGGCGTGCAGGCGCCGCTCGAGGCGCTCGGGAAGCTGCAGCTTCCGGCGGTGCTGCACTGGGACATGAACCATTTCGTGGTGCTGGTCGGGGTCAAGGGCCGCAAGCTCACCCTGCACGATCCGGCACGCGGACGACGTGTGATGTCCCTGGACGAAGCCTCGCGTCACTACACCGGGGTGGCGATGGAGTTCGCCCCGACCGCGAGCTTCAAGCCGCGCGACGAGCGCGAGAAGGTCAGCGCCTATCAGCTCCTGGGCGTGGCACGTGGGCTCAAGGGGACGCTCGCACAGATACTCGTCCTGTCGCTCGCGCTGGAAGTGTTCGCGATCGCGATGCCCTTCTTCCTGCAGCTCGTGGTGGACCGCGTGCTGGTGGGGCGCGACCGGGACTTGCTCACGGTGCTGGGGGTGGCCTTCGGGGCGCTCGTCATCATCACGGTCGCCGTGACTGCTGTGCGCGCGTGGGTGAGCGTGTACCTGTCGACGAACCTCAACCTGCGCCTGCTCTCGACCCTGTTCGCGCACCTGGTGAAGCTGCCGCTCTCGTGGTTCGAGAAGCGCAACATCGGCGACATCGTCTCCAAGTTCCGCAGCGTGGATGCCGTGCAGCGCACCCTCACCACCACGTTCGTGGAAACGGTGGTCGACGGGCTGATGATCGTCCTCACGCTCGTCGTCATGGGGTGGTACAGCCTGACGCTGACGGCCGTGGTCGTGGGCGCGGCGCTGCTTTACGTGGCGGCACGCTGGCTCCTCTACTACCCGCAGCGCTACGCCACCGACGAGCAGCTCTCGCACGAGGCGAAGAGCGGCACGCACTTCATCGAGACGCTGCGCGGGATGATGGCGATCAAGCTGAACCTGCGCGAGAACGAACGGCGGGCGGCCTACCAGAACCTCGTGGTCGACCAGGTGAACGCCGGAGTGAAGGTGCAGAACGTCGGGATCGCCCAGCGTGCGACGGCCGCGCTGATCTTCGGCCTCGAGAACGTCGCGGTGATCTGGCTGGGAGCCATCGCCGTGATGGACGGCAAGTTCACCGTGGGCATGCTCTACGCGTTCATCGGCTTCAAGCTGGTGTTCCTGGGGCGCCTGAATGCCCTGGTCGAGAAGTGGAACGACTTCCGGATGCTGGACCTGCACGCGGAGCGGATTGCGGACATCGCACTCGCGGAGGAGGAAGTATCGCGGCCGTCGCTTCCCGGGGAGGCGCCGAGCGGACCGATCACGATCGAAGCGAAGGGCGTGGGCTACGCCTACGGGCCGGAGGGGTTCGTGTTCCGCAATGTGGACTTCGCCGTGGCGCCCGGGGAGACGGTGGCCATCGTCGGGCCGTCCGGGTGCGGCAAGACCACTCTCATCAAGGTGCTGGTGGGG
>CAZFYX010000069.1:0-234446 GCA_964523885.1 uncultured Burkholderiales bacterium
AGGTCCGGCGTCTTCTCCGGCCAGCCGAGCGAGGTGAACGGCACCAGCGCCGAGGAGAACCACGTGTCCAGCACGTCCTCGTCGCGCGTCAGCGCAGCGCCGCCGGCCCTGGCGCGCGCTTCTTCCTCGCTGCGCGCGACGTACACGTTTCCCTTGTCGTCGTACCACGCGGGAATCTGGTGGCCCCACCAGAGCTGCCGCGAGATGCACCAGTCCTGGATGTTCTCCAGCCAGTGGTTGTAGGTCGTGGTCCAGTGCTCGGGGAAGAACTTCACGTCGCCCCGGGCGACCGCATCCAGCCCCAGCTTCGCGAACCCCTCCATCTTCACGAACCACTGGTCGGTGAGCATCGGCTCGACGATCACGCCGGTGCGGCCCGAGCGCGGGACCTTGAGCTTGTGCGGCTTCTCCGACACCAGCAGGCCCTGCGCCTTCAGGTCCGCGAGCACGCGCTTGCGGGCCTCGAAGCGGTCGAGGCCGCGATACGGCTGCGGCGCCTGCTCGTTGATGTGCGCGTCGAGCGTGAGGATGCCGATGGGTGCCAGGCCGTGCCGCTGGCCGACCTGGTAGTCGTTGAAGTCGTGCGCCGGCGTGATCTTCACGCAGCCGGTGCCGAACGCCGGATCCACGTACTCGTCGGCGATGACCGGGATGGTGCGGCCGGTCAGCGGCAACTGGAGCTGCGTCCCGACCAGGGCGCGATAGCGCTCGTCGCCCGGATGCACCGCCACCGCCACGTCGCCGAGCATCGTCTCGGGCCGGGTCGTGGCGACCACCACGCCCTGCCCACCGTCGGCGGCGGGATAGCGGATCTCCCAGATGCGCCCGTCCTCCTCCTCGCTGTCCACCTCGAGGTCGGACACGGCGGTGCCGAGCACCGGATCCCAGTTGACCAGGCGCTTCCCGCGATAGACGAGGCCCTGCTCGTACAGGCGCACGAACACCTCGATGACTGCGGCCGACATGCGCGCGTCCATCGTGAAGTAGCCGCCCTTCTGACCCTCGGTGTCGGCGTAGCTCCAGTTGGCGGAGGTGCCCAGCCGGCGCATCTGACGCGTGATGGTCGAGCCCGACTGCTGCTTCCACTCCCACACCCGGCGCACGAAGGCCTCGCGCCCCAGGTCGTGCCGGCTCTTGCCTTCGGCCTCGAGCTGGCGCTCGACCACAATCTGCGTGGCGATGCCGGCATGGTCGGTCCCGACCACCCAGTTGGTGTCGAAGCCGCGCATGCGGTGATAGCGGATCAGCGCATCCATGAGGGTCTGCTGGAATGCGTGGCCCATGTGCAGGGTGCCGGTCACGTTGGGCGGAGGCAGCTGGATGCAGTAGGCCGGCGCGTCGGCCTTCCGGTGTGCGGTGAAATAGCCGCGCGATTCCCAGAGGGGATACCAGCGGCGCTCAATGTCCTGCGGCTCGAAGCTCTTGGCGAGTTCCATCGGAGCGGGGGGATGCGGGTTGGATGCTGCGGAGCAGCGAATTATAGGTTCGTTCGGGGCGTGTCGTCGCCGAACACCTGCTCCACCGCTTCGCGGACGACGTTGGGGAGGGCATTGCGCAGCGCCTGGGACAGCTGGCTGATCTGCGCCGGGGGCACGAACGCGAAGGCTTCCCCGCGCAACTCCTGGTCGAGGCGCTGGCGCAGGTGGAGGTAGAGCGCGATCTGGATCTGGCGCTGGCGGTCGAGCGGTGCGGTGGAACTGCGCATCGGTTCCGGTGCCGGACCGGGCACGACGACGTCGTGGAGCACCGGGATCTGCGGCTCCGAGCCGTCCGGTGTTGGCTCCACCGCTTCCGTCAGCGTGGGCACGCCCTGCGCCGCCGGGCGCGGGACACCGCGTCCCTGGTGCCGGCTGATCAGCTGATCGAGCTTGCCGAACAGGTCCTCGGTGTCGATGTAGTCCTTGGGCGGTTCGCTCGCCATCGTTCAGGCTGACCTAGGCCGCGCCCAGGTCGTGGGTGCGGATCTCGTAGCCGCGCTCGCGGTAGAAGCGGAAGCGGGTGCGGGCGCGCTCGCGGTCGGCTTCGTCGCGAGAGACGATCTCCATCAGGCGCTCGAAGCGGCTGAAGTGCGGCGGGGCCTCGTCGCGCAGGTTGACCAGGACCTGCTCGTGCACCACGGGCTCGGCCACGTGGTCGAGGATGATCGGCGTGACCGGAGCTAGGCGATGCTGGGCCCGGCAGTGCGGGAGGAAGCCGATGGGCGGGTTGGTCCACAGCAGGCGGTCGACCTGCTCGGTGGTCGCGCCGTCGGGCGTCAGGATCATCATGCGCACGCCACGGCTCAACGCCTTCGCCGCGAGCGAGCAGGCGGTGTGGAGGCGGCTGTCGACCTGGATGTAGAAGTCGATCTGGGTCATTGGCGAGGGGCCAGAGGCTAGAGGCGAGAGCGAAAGCGCTCAGCGCGAACCCTCCCCTTCAAGGGGAGGGCAGGGTGGGGATTGGGGTGATGGTCCGGGTTACCCATCACCGCCGCCTGCTCTTCGCCGCGGGCTTCTTCGTCGTCCCCGCACTCCCGGCCGCATCCGCCCGCGCAACCAGGAACTCGGTGAGCATCGGCACCGGGCGTCCGGTCGACCCCTTGTCCTTGCCCGAGCGCCATGCGGTGCCCGCGATGTCCAGGTGCGCCCACTTGAACTTCTTCGCGAACTTGGCCAGGAAGCACGCCGCGGTCACGCTGCCCGCGGGACGCCCGCCGACGTTGGCGATATCCGCGAACGGGCTCTTGATCTGCTCGTGGTAGTCGTCCCACAGGGGCATGCGCCACCCCCGGTCCCAGGAGCGCTGGCCCGCGGCGAGCAGGTCCTGCGCCAGCCCATCGTCGTTCGCGTACAGCCCGGTGGCCACGCTGCCCAGGGCAATCACGCACGCGCCGGTGAGCGTGGCGATGTCGATCACCGCATCGGGCTCGAAGCGCTCGGCATAAGTGAGCGCATCGCACAGGACCAGCCGGCCCTCGGCGTCGGTGTTGAGGATCTCGATGGTCTGGCCCGACATGCTGGTCACGATGTCGCCGGGCTTGATCGCGTTGCCGCCGGGCATGTTCTCGCAGGTGGGGACGATCCCCACCACGTTGACCGGCAGGCGCATGCGGGCGACCGCCTCGAAGGTGCCCAGCACGCTGCCGGCGCCGGACATGTCGTACTTCATCTCATCCATCTCGGCCGACGGCTTGATCGAGATGCCGCCGGTGTCGAAGGTGATGCCCTTGCCCACCAGCGCCACCGGGGCCTGCTTGCGGCCCGCGCCGCGGTAGTGCAGCACGATGAACTTCGCGGGCTCCCGGGTGCCCTTGGTGACCGCCAGCAGCGCGCCCATCCCGAGCTTCTCCATGGCGCGCTCGTCGAGCACCTCGCACTCCAGCTTGTGCCGGCGCGCGAGCTCCTGGGCCTGCTTCGCGAGATAGGAGGGCGTGCAGATGTTGCTCGGCAGGTTGCCCAGGTCCTTCGCCAGGCCGACGCCTGCCGCCAGCGCTTCGCCGCGCTGCAGGCCGACGCGGTCGTCCGCTTCGGCTTTCTGCACGCCGAGCACGATGCGCCCGAGCCCCTTGCGGTGGTTGTCCTTGCGGCTCTTGAGGTGATCGAACCGGTAGCTCGCCTCGGCCGCCGCGGCAACCGCCGTGCTCATGGCCCAGCGGCGGTCGCGGTCCTTGACCGGCTCCTCGGCGAGGTACAGCACGGCCTCGCCCGTGCCGCCGCCATTCAGGGTGCGCACGACCGTGCGCACCACGTCGGCGTAGGTCTTCGCGTTGAACTCTTCGGCCTTGCCGAGTCCAACCAGCAGCACGCGCTTTGCGGCGGTGCCGGGAACGCCGTGCAGAAGCAGCGTGGTCCCGGCCTTGCCGTCGAGGTCGCCCTCCCGGAGCAGCGCGGTGAGGTGCCCCCTGGCGGCACGATCGATCTGGCGCGCGGCTGCGCTCAGCTGCCGGCCTTCGTACACGCCCGCGACGACGCAGTCGGCCTTGCACTTCTCCGGCGCTTCGGCTTTTGTGCTAAATTCCACGTGTGCTCCTATTTCGCTTGATTTTTGAAACAGTTAGGCCAAGCGCGATTATTGCGCCAGAGCGTGCGCCGGGCAAGTGCGGCGGCACGAGGGCATTCCCCTCCGCGATCCCGGGGCGCACCCGGTGATCTACCTGCGCTCCACCCTGCGCGAGTTCACCGCATCGGGCGTTGCGATCTTCGTCGTCCTGCTCGCGATCACCTTCACGTCGATCCTGATCCGCCTGCTCGGCTCGGCCGCACGCGGGAAGGTACCACCCGACGCGGTGTTCGCGCTGCTGGGCTTCGGCGCACTGCGGTTCGTCTCGGTGCTGCTGTCCGCCACGCTGTTCCTGTCGGTGCTGCTGACGCTCACGCGGGTCTATCGCGACTCCGAGATGGTGGTCTGGCAGAGCTCGGGCGTGAGCCTGCTGCAGTGGTGCAAGCCGGTGCTGGTGTTCGCCACGCCGGTGGTGATCGCGATCACCCTGCTGAGCACGTATCTGACCCCGTGGGCCGTGGGCGAGGCATTGCGCTACCGCGCGCAACTGGAGAATCGCGACGACGTGAGCGCGATCACGCCCGGCGTGTTCAAGGAATCCAAGAGCGGGGACCGGGTCTTCTTCGTCGAGAAGCTCACCACGACCCTCACCCAGGTGGCCAACGTCTTCGTCTACTCCAAGCACGATCAGCGGCAGGGCGTCACGGTGGCCAGCCGCGGGCAGCTCGACATGCACGAGAACGGCGATCGCTTCCTGGTGCTGCTCAACGGCCGCCGCTACGAGGGCACGCCGGGGCAGCCGGACTACCGCGTGACCAGCTTCGAGCGCTACGCGGTGCGCATCGAGCAGAGCGAGACCAAGCAGTACCTGCCCAATGAGCGCTCCGCACCGACCGGCGAGCTGATCAAGGACCCCAATCCCGTCAACGTGGCGGAGCTGGCCATACGCATCGGCGCGCCGGTCTCCGCGGTCATCCTGGCGCTGCTCGCCATCCCGATGAGCGCGGTGAACCCGCGCACCGGCCGCTCGGGCAACATCCTGATGGCGGTGTTCGTGTTCATGATCTACATCAACCTGGTCAGCCTGTCGCAGACCTGGATCTCGCGCGGCAAGGTCAACCCGTTCGTCGGCCTGGCCAGCGTCCACGTCGTGATGCTGGCCGTGCTGGTAGTCGTGTTCGCCTGGCGCCTGGGCCTCTGGCGCCGGCTCCTGCGGCGCGCATGAAGATCCTCGGCCGCTACATCCGGCGCCAGATCCTGGCGAGCGTGCTGCTCGTCCTGGTCTCGCTGATCCTGCTGTTCACCTTCTTCGACCTGATGAACGAGCTGGACGACGTCGGCGAAGGCAAGGTGAGCGTGAAGCTCCTGCTGGCGCTGGTGGCGCTGGGCATCCCCGGCCGGGTGTACGAGCTGTTCCCGGTGGCCGTGCTGATCGGCACCCTGCTCGCCCTGGCGCGGCTGGTGCTCAACTCCGAGTACGCCGTCATGCGCACGTCGGGGGTATCCGTCGGCAAGCTCGCCGGCGTGCTCGCCATGCTTGGGCTCGTGTTCGCCGGCGCCGCGCTGGTGGTGGGCGAGTTCATCACGCCGCTCTCCGAGGAAGCGCAGCAGCGGGTCAAGCTGAAGCAGCGCAGCAACGTGGTCGCGCAGTCGTTCCGCTCCGGGCTGTGGGTGAAGGACGACGACAGCTTCGTGAATGTGGGGCGGATCCTGCATGACGCCACCCTGCAGGACATCCACGCCTACCGCTTCGACCCCGAATATCACCTGCTCAGCATCACCCAGGCGCGCGTGGGCCGCTACCAGCGCGACAACACCTGGCGGCTGGAGGATGTGGTGGTCACCCGCTTCGAGGAGGGCCGCACCAGCGTCATGCGCGCGGGGCAGCTCGAGTGGCACTCGGTGCTCACGCCGCGGATCCTGAGCGTGCTGCTGGTGCCGGCGGACAAGATGTCGATGTTCACGCTGTTCTCGTACGTGCAGCACCTGAAGGAGAACCACCAGGAGACGCAGCGCTACGAGATCGTGCTGTGGAACAAGTTCATCTACCCGCTCGCGGTGGTGGTGATGATGTTCCTCGCGCTGCCGTTCTCGTACATGAACGTACGCGACGGCGGGGTCAGCGTGCGCATCTTCATCGGCACGATGCTGGGCCTGGCCTACCACGTGCTGAGCCGGCTGTTCGGTCACATCGGCGCGCTCGCGAGCTGGCCGCCGCCGCTGGCGGCCACTGCGCCGACGCTGGTGTTCCTCACTTTGGGGATGCTGCTGATCTATCGCCTGGAGCGACGCTGAGGCGCACTATGCGGGTGCGGGCGAGACGGTCGTGCAGGAACTGGCGGTCGCGGTCGAACAGCGCCCAGAAGAAGGTGAGCCCGAGCGGCGCCACCGTCCAGCATGCGGTGACGAAGCGGAATGCGGCCTGCCGCCAATTGAGCAGCGCGCCGCCGTCGGCGCGCTGCACGCGCAGGCGCCAGGCTTTCATGGGCAGGGTCTGGCCGGTGCGGGTCCAGCAGTAGCCGAAGTAGATGCCGAGCACGCTCAGCAGCCAGAGCTGGAACAGTGCCCGTTTCCAGCCTGCCGACGCGTCCTTCGCGACCAGCAGGAAGGCCAGCGCGGCGAGGAACAGGACGCCGACGAGCAGCACCATCTCGTAGACCAGGCTGGCGAGCCGCACGCGCAGGCGCGCGGCGGGCAGCGCCGCGGCCGCCTCGGGGCTCAGGGCTTGGCCGGCTTCGCCGCCGGGTGGGCCTGCCGCAGGCTGTCCTTCTCCTCCTCCGGCAGGGAGTCGTACTCGCGCCACTTGCGCAGGATCTCCTCGCGCTTCTCCGGCGGCAGCTCGCGCAGCTTGCGGAAGCGCTCGCGAGCCTGCGCCCGTTCCTGCGGCGTCATCGCCGCCCACTGACGCATGCGCGTCTGCAGCCGTTCCTGCTGCGCCGGCGCCATCGACGGATAGCGCCGGGCGATCTCCAGCCACTTTTGCCTCCTGGCAGGTTCGATGTTGGCCCACTCGTCGCGCAGCGGTGCGAGGATGCGCTGCTGGTCGGGAGTCAGCTGTGCCCAATCCTGGGCCAGCGCAGGGGCCGCCCAGACCATGGCCGCGCACAGGGCGAGCGCCACCGACACCCGGCGGGCGGACCGAAGGCCGGGCCTGCGGGCAAGAGTCAGCGCGCGTCGGAGGCCGGTGTCTCGTGATAGAGCCAAATCTCGAACCCCTGGTCCAGGTACGCAGTCACCGGCAGATCGTCGGTGAGCAGTGCGGCATCTTCCTCTGCGTTGTCGGGCGCGTGGCCCTGGATGCGCTGCGCCTGTTGCCAGTAGAGCATGCCGGCCAGCAGCAGTACGAGCGCCAGGCCGGGGGCGAGCAGACGCCGGCCCAGGCCGGCGACCAGTGCGTTGCCCTGCCGGGGGCCGAGGGGCAGGGCGCGGTCCTGTGCACGTGCGAGCGCCGCCGCCCGGGCGATGCCCAGCCGGTAGCGCTGCCGGGCCGGGATGTCATCCAGCCCGGCTTCCAGCAGTTGTGCGACCTTGCGTCCCAGTTCCTGTTCGTTCACAGGTCAATTCCTCTCGACTTCAGGAAAACCGCCAAGGCGTGGGTGGCCCGGGAACAGTGGGTCTTCACACTGCCCTCCGAGCAACCCATCGCCTGAGCCGTTTCCGATACGTCGAGTTCCTCCCAGTAACGCAGCAGGAAGGCCTGGCGTTGACGGGTCGGCAATGCCGCCAGGCCCGCTTCGATGATGCCCATGACCTGGCTGCGCTGGGTCTGCTCGTCCGGCCCGCCCCAGCGGTTGGCGCCTTCCTTGACCTCGAGGGTTTCCAGGGGATCCTGGTCGTCCTCGTCGTCCTTCCCGCGCAGGGACGACAGCAGCGTGGTCCACAGCGAGCGCACCCGCTGGCGCCGGTAGTAGTCGCGAATGGCGTTCTGGAGGATGCGCTGGAACAGCAGGGGCAACTCGGCCGCGGGCCGCTGGGCGTAGCTCTCGGCCAGCCGCAGCATGGCGTCCTGCACCAGGTCGAGCGCGACCTGTTCGTCCCGCGTCGCGAACACGGCCTGCTTGTACGCGCGCCGCTCCACTTCCGCCAGGAACGCTGCAAGCTCCTGTTCTGTAGCCAGAGTGTGACCTTTGTTTGGGCGTCTGCCCACCCGGCAACGGTGCGCCATGGTAGCAAATCGGGGTCCGCGCGCGGGCCCGCGCCGAACGCGCGCGGCGCAGTCAGGCGCGATAAAATCGGGCATGGCTGCAATGTCGATGCAATCGGTCAATCTCACGCACCACTTCCTGATCGCCATGCCGAACATGGCGGACCCCAACTTCGCCCGCTCGCTGACCTACATCTGCGAGCACAACGACCAGGGCGCGCTGGGTGTCGTCGTCAATCGTCCCATCGACATGACGCTGGGCGCGCTGTTCGAGCAGATCGAGATCGCGCTCCCGGACGGGCAACTGGCCGGGTTGCCGGTGTTCTACGGGGGACCGGTGCAGGTCGATCGCGGGTTCGTGCTGCACCGGCCGGCCGGGGCCTGGCAGTCCACTCTCGCGGTGTCGGAGGAGATCGCGCTGACCACCTCCAAGGACATCCTGGAGGCGGTGGCCGAAGGCCGCGGGCCGCGCCAGCTGCAGGTGTCGCTCGGCTATGCCGGCTGGGCGCCCGGCCAGCTGGAGCAGGAGATCGGCCAGAACGCCTGGCTGACGGTGCCCGCCGATCTGGACGTGATCTTCCGGCTGCCGCCCGAACGCCGCTTCGGCGCGGCGATGGAGTTGCTGGGCATCGACCCGGCCCGCCTGTCCGACGACGTGGGGCACGCCTGACCACCGCCGCGCCGGCAAGCGGGAGCAGCGCGGCCGCTCCGGTGCGCCGCGGCACCGTGCTGGCGTTCGACTTCGGTGAGCGCCGCCTCGGGGTGGCGGTGGGCGAACTCGAGCTGGGGCTGGCACATCCCCTGGAGACCATCGTCACCCAGTCCGGCGCCGCGCGGCTGGCGGCGGTGGAGCGCCTGGTGAGAGAATGGGCGCCGGTCCGGTTCGTCGTCGGCCTGCCGCTGACCCTGGAGGGGGGCGAGCAGCCCAGCTCGAAGCGCAGCCGGCGCTTCGCGCAGCAGCTGCAGCAGCGCTTCGGCGTGCCGGTGGCGCTGGTCGACGAGCGCTTCACCTCGCACTCGGCCGGCCTGGCGCTCGGCGAGGCCGGCGTGCACGGGCGCCGCCAGAAGGACATGCTCGACCAGGTCGCCGCCCAGCACATCCTGCAAGAATATCTGGACAGCTCCAGTGACCACAGCCACGCTTCCTGACGCAGAACGCCTGCTCGACGAGCTCGCGGCGCGCATCCGTGCGGACCTGCGCCCCGACCATGCGATCGTCGGCATCCATACCGGCGGCGTGTGGGTCGCCCAGCGCCTGCACGAGCGGCTGGGCGTCAAGGCGCCGGTCGGCACCATCGACGTCGCCTTCTACCGCGACGACTACCGCAAGAAGGGCCTGGCGCCCGGCGTGCGTCCCTCCGACATCCGCTTCCCGGTGGAGGATGCGCACATCATCCTGGTCGACGACGTCCTCTACACCGGCCGCACCATCCGCGCAGCGATCAACGAGATCTTCGACTACGGACGCCCGACCTCGATCCGGCTGGCGGCACTGATCGATCGCGGAGAGCGCCAGCTGCCGATCTGTCCGCAGTACGTGGGCGCCACGGTGACCGTGGGCCGCAACGAATCGGTCGAGCTGCGCCGCGACGACGGCGGGCGGCTGAGCCTGACCC
Organism: uncultured Burkholderiales bacterium; assembly: GCA_964523885.1. Taxonomy (GTDB): domain Bacteria; phylum Pseudomonadota; class Gammaproteobacteria; order Burkholderiales; family SHXO01; genus SHXO01. The sequence continues at coordinate 9,739 of CAZFYX010000069.1, forward strand.
TCACGCGCAAGGCCGAGCAGTGATGGCGAACAATCCCCAGCTCACCGCCGACGGCCGGCTGCGCCACCTGCTCACCATCGAGGGCCTGCCGGCGGAGATCCTGATCCAGATCCTCGACACCGCGACCTCGTTCGTGTCGGTGACCGAGCGCGAGGTCAAGAAGGTGCCGCTGCTGCGCGGAAAAGCGATCTTCAACCTGTTCTTCGAGCCCAGCACGCGCACCCGCACGACCTTCGAGATCGCCGCGAAGCGGCTCTCCGCCGACGTGGTCAACCTCAACATCGCGACCTCGTCGCAGACCAAGGGCGAGACCCTGCTCGACACGGTCGCCAACCTGACCGCGATGAACGCCGACATGTTCGTCGTGCGCCACAGCCAGAGCGGCGCCGCGCACCTCATCGCGCGCAACGCCGGGCCGCACATCAACGTGATCAACGCCGGTGACGGGCGCCATGCCCATCCCACCCAGGCGCTGCTCGACATGTACACGATCCGCCACTACAAGGGCGCGTTCAACCACCTGCGCGTGGCGATCGTGGGCGATGTCCTGCACTCGCGCGTGGCGCGCTCGGAGATCCACGCCCTCACCACCCTGGGGGTGCCGGAGGTGCGCGTCATCGGCCCGCGCACGCTGGTGCCGCGCCAGCTCGAGCAGCTCGGGGTGAAGGTGTTCCACGACATGGAATCGGGCCTGCGCGACGTCGACGTGGTGATGATGCTGCGCCTGCAGAACGAGCGCATGGACGGCGCCCTGCTGCCCAGTGCGCAGGAGTTCTTCAAGTACTACGGCCTCACGCCCGAGAAGCTCGCCGTCGCGCGTCCGGACGCGATCGTGATGCATCCGGGGCCGATGAACCGCGGCATCGAGATCGACTCCAGCGTGGCCGACGGCGGGCAGTCGGTGATCCTGCCGCAGGTCACCTTCGGCATCGCGGTGCGCATGGCGGTGATGAGCATGCTCGGCGCGTAGCGCGTGAAGAAGTGAAGAAGTGAAGAAGTGAAAAGGTGAACAAAGCGCTCCCTCTCCCCCGTCGGGGGAGAGGGCCGGGGTGAGGGGGCTCACCTCTTCACTTCTTCACCTCTTCACTTGGTCCCACCAGAGGATTGGATGCTCCACATCAAGAACGCCACCCTGATCGACCCGGCTGCCGGCACCGAGCGCACCGGTGACCTGTTCGTCGCCGACGGCCGGATCGTATCCGCCGCCGGCGCACGCGCGGATCGCGTGATCGACGCGACCGGACTGTGCGTGTGTCCGGGCCTGGTCGATCTTTCCGCGCGGCTGCGCGAGCCCGGCTTCGAGTACAAGGCCACGCTGCGCAGCGAGATGCAGGCCGCCGTCGCCGGCGGGGTGACGAGCCTGGTATGCCCGCCGGACACCGATCCGCCGCTGGACGAGCCGGGCCTGGTCGACATGCTCAGGTTCCGGGCGCGCTCGCTCAGGCAGGCGCGGGTCCACCCGCTGGGGGCGCTCACCCAGGGCCTGAAGGGCGAGCGCCTGACCGAGATGGCGGAGCTGCGCGATGCCGGCTGCGTGGGCTTCGGGCAGGCCGACGCGCCGCTCGTGGACAACCGGGTGCTGGCGCGAGCGCTGCAGTACGCCCGCACCTACGACTTCTGCGTGTGGCTGCGGCCGCAGGACGCCAGCCTGGCGCGAGGCGGCGTGGCGCACGACGGCGAAGTCGCTGCGCGCCTGGGCCTGCCCACCATCCCGGTGTCGGCGGAGGTGGTGGCGCTGGCCTCGATGCTGATCCTCGCCCGCGAGGCCGATGCCCGGATCCACGTGGGACGCATCTCCAGCGCCGCGGCGGTCGACCTGATGCGCCAGGCGAAGCACGACGGGCTGCGCGTGACCTGCGATGTGTCAGCCGCGCACGTGCACCTGAGCGAGATGGACATCGGCTACTTCGACTCCAACTGCCACCTGGTGCCGCCGCTGCGTTCCCTGCGTGATCGCGATGCGCTGCGGGACGGACTGTCTGACGGCGTGATCGACGCGATCTGTTCGGACCACACCCCGGTGGACGACGACGCCAAGCAGCTGCCCTTCGCCGAAGCCGAGCCGGGCGCCACCGGGCTGGAACTGCTGCTGCCGCTCACGCTCAAATGGGCACAGGAGGCGAAGCTGTCGCGGGCCGCCGCGCTCGCGCGCGTCACCACCGAGCCGCTGCGCGTCCTGCAGCTCGGGGGCGGCGGGCTGGAGCCCGGAGCGCCGGCCGACCTGTGCGTGTTCGACCCGCAGGCATGGTGGAAGGTGGAGCCCGCCGCCCTCCACAGCCAGGGCCGCAACAGTCCGTTCACCGGTCACGAGCTGCAGGGCCGGGTGCGCTGCACGCTGGTCGGCGGCGAAGTCGTCTTCGAACGTTAGCAATCTCTTCGACCCGCAGGCACGGGCGACGTCCGGGCCGGTGCGGGTCGCCTGCACGAGGTCACTGCACGCATGAATCCCCTGCTCGATTTTTCCGGGCTGCCGCGCTTCGGCGAGATCCGCCCCGCCCATGTCACCCCGGCCGTGGACACCCTGCTCGCGGAGAATCGCGCCACATTGGAGCAGCATGCCACCTCGCCGGAGCCGCCGACCTGGGAGGGCTTCGTGGCCCCGCTGGATGACGCCAACGAGCGCCTCTCGCGCGCGTGGGGCCAGGTCGGGCACCTCAACGCGGTCATGAACACGCCGGAGCTGCGCGAGGCCTACAACGGCAACCTGCCGCGCATCAGCGCCTACTACACCGAGCTGTCCCAGGACGAGCGCCTGTACGCCCGCTTCAAGGCGCTGCGCGACGGGCCGCAGTTCGCGCAGCTGGACCGCGAGCGCAGGAAGATCATCGACAACGAGCTGCGCGACTTCCGCCTCGGCGGCGCCGAGCTGCCGCCCGAGCAGAAGGCGCGCTTCAAGGCGGTCCGCGCGGAGCTCGACAAGCTGTCCTCGAAGTTCAACGACAACGTGCTCGATGCGACCAACGCCTTTTCCCATCTCGTCGGCGAGCCGGCGCAGCTGGCAGGCATTCCGGACGACGTGGTGGAAGCGGCCCGTCTCGCCGCCGAGGCGGACGGGCAGCAGGGCTGGAAGTTCACCCTGCACATGCCGTCGTACCTGCCCGTACTGCAGTACGCGGATCATCGGCCGCTGCGCGAGCTGATGTACCGCGCCTACGTGACCCGTGCCTCAGAGTTCGGCAACGCCGACTGGGACAATGGTCCGCTCATCGACGACATCCTGCGCCTGCGCCGGGAAGCGGCCACGCTGCTCGGGTTCCGCAGCTACGCCGAGCTCTCGCTCACGCCGAAGATGGCGGAGTCGCCGGCGCAGGTTCTCGCCTTCCTGGAGGACCTCGGCCAGCGCGTGAAGCCCTTCGCCGAGCGCGAGCTCGAGGATCTCCAGCGCTTCGCGCGCGAGGAGCTGGGGTTGCCCCGGCTCGAGGCGTGGGACGTCGCCTACGCATCAGAGAAGCTGCGCGTGGCCCGCTATGCGTTCTCCGAGCAGGAGGTGAAGCAGTACTTCCCCGAGAGCAAGGTCCTGCCCGGGATGTTCCGCCTGGTGGAGACGCTCTACCGCATCCGCATCGCACCCGGCAACGCGCCGACCTGGCATCCGGACGTGCGGTTCTTCGACATCTTCGACGCGGGCGGCGAACTGATCGGCCAGTTCTACCTCGACCTGTACGCGCGACCCTCGAAGCGTGGCGGCGCATGGATGGACGACGCCATCACGCGCAAGCGGCGTGACCACGGCATCCAGAAGCCCGTCGCCTACCTGACCTGCAACTTCTCCGCGCCGGTGGGCGGGCGGCCCGCGCTGTTCACGCACAGCGAGGTGACCACGCTGTTCCACGAGTTCGGGCACGGGCTGCACCACCTGCTCACGCGCGTCGAGCATCGCGGCGTGGCCGGGATCAACGGCGTGGAGTGGGATGCGGTCGAGCTGCCCAGCCAGTTCATGGAGAACTTCTGCTGGGAGTGGGAGGTGCTGCAGAACATGAGCTCGCACGTGGACACCGGGGCGCCGTTGCCGCGCGCGCTGTTCGACAAGATGCTCGCGGCGAAGAACTATCACAATGGGCTGCAGTTCGTGCGCCAGCTCGAGTTCGCGCTGTTCGACATGCGCCTGCACCACGACTTCACGCCCGGCGCCGGCAGGACGCCGCTGCAGCTGCTCGGCGAAGTGCGTGCGCAGGTGGCCGTGATCGTTCCCCCGGCCTGGAATCGCTTCCCGAACAGCTTCTCGCACATCTTCGCCGGAGGCTACGCCGCCGGCTACTACAGCTACAAGTGGGCCGAGGTGCTTTCGGCCGACGCCTACAGCCTGTTCGAGGAGCAGGGTGTGCTCAACCCGGACGTGGGCGAGCGCTTCTGGCGGGAGATCCTGAGCGTGGGCGGGAGCCGTCCGGCGCTGGAGTCGTTCGTCGCCTTTCGGGGCCGAGAGCCCAGCATCGAAGCCTTGCTGAAGCACAGCGGCATGGCCGTTGCTTGAGAGGGGCCTCCGCCCCTGCCGGGGGTGCTGGAGGTCCTATGCGTTTGATCTATATGGTTGCAGGCTTGCTGTGCGCGGCAGCGGCTGCCCACGGCGGGCAGCTCTACAAGTGGGTCGATGCCGCCGGCAACGTCCATTACAGCGACCAGCTGCCGCCCAAGGACGCCCGCAACGCCGAGCGCAAGCGCCTGGGTGACAAGCCGCCCGAGGCCGCGGTGCCCTACGCGTTGCAGGAGGCGCAGCGCAAGTTCCCGGTTACCTTGTATACGTCGACCGACTGCGGCGAGGCCTGCAAGGCGGCGAGCGCCTACCTCAGCAAGCGCGGCATTCCGCATGACGTCAAGGATGCGCGCGAACCGACCCAGGGCGCCGAGTTGATGAAGCTGACTGGCGGCAAGCTGGAAGTGCCGGTGCTGACTGTCGGATCGGACGCCTTGCGCGGATTCGAGGCCGGGGCGTGGGGGCGGGCACTGGACGTAGCGGGCTACCCGTCCAGCTCCGTCATGCCCAAGGATGCGAAGCTCGCCCGCCAGGTCGAGGGCAAGGCGCCTGTGGCCGCACCGAAGGCTGCCCCGGGCGAGGCGGCAACCAGCGGCGAGGGCGCGACCAACTGAGCGATGCGCGGCCCGCCCTGGCCGCCGCGCGCTGCCTCAGTGGAACTCGTACTCCAGCCGGGCGACCACGCGCTCATCGCTGGACACGCTGGTCTCGCCGAACAGCACGGCGAAGCTGTACTGCAGCTTCTGCTTGGTCCCCGTCTTGACGGCACCGTACACTGCGGGGCCGATCCAGTGCTCCTGGTGCTTGTATGAGCCCCAGTGCCCGATGTGGCCCGGCTCACCGTAGGCCTCGATAGCGGGCTCGAAGTACGGGCTGAGCAGGTAGCGCACGCGTGCGCCGTACGCGAAGGTGGTGCCCCCGCCCGCGTCGGTGCCCACCTCCCGCTCGAACCAGAGGTTGGCGGTTGCCACGAATTCGCCGAACTGCTTCTCGATGATCGGGGCGAGCTTGAGCTCGTAGTAGCTGTCGTCGTCCGGCTTCTCCACCTCGATCAGCAGGCCGAAGTCGGCGAAGTACTGGCCCTGTTCGCCGATCTGGAATTTGTTCTCCCACTCCCAGGCCTCGTACTTGGTGGACTGGTGCGGTTCCTTCTCCCACTCGGCGTACACCTCGGTGGACCACCAGTCGGTGAGGCCGTAACCGATCCCGAGCAACTGCTTCTCGGCACCGTTCAGATCGTCGTTGTCGTCGAAGTCGTGGTAGCCGCGGTACTCGAGCTCGACCTCTCCCTTCACCACCGTGGGCGAGTAGACCTTGAACGGAGCCGCGGGTGCGGACTCCGGCGCGCCGACCAGCGCGGCTGACGTTGCGAGCACGACCGCTGCGGTGGTCGCGAGCTTTCCGGTACCCGCGTGGGTCCGGCCTATTGTTCTCATCAAAGCCCCTATTGTTGCCAGCGTGACGACATAGACGAGCACCTGGATACCCGCGGGTCGCGAGGTGTAACCGATCAGTGCCTTGAGGAACTGGCCCGGGACCGACTGGTCGGACAGCACGTGCGAGGTGTCCCAGGCCGGATCGCCCAGTGCCGGCAGATACCCGGCCTGGACGAGGAAACCCGCTGCCTGGGCGGCCAGGCCGGCGGTGAGGAAGAGCAGCAGGATGCCGGTGGCGCTGAAGAAATGCCGCATCGGGATGCCGAGCAGGCCGAAGTACATCAGCGCGCCGACGCCCGCGCCTGCCGCCAGCCCGACGAGGCTGCCGAGCAGCATCTGCATCGGCGCCGTGCCGCCCGAGGCAATGCCGTACAGGAACAGCACCACCTCGGCGCCCTCGCGCAGGACCGCGAGCCCGACGGCCACGCCGACCGCCCAGAGCGTCACTGCGCCGAGCGTGGCCTTGCGGCCGACCTCGGTCAGCTCGCGCGCCATCTGCCGGCCGTGCCGGCTCATCCAGACGTTGTGCCAGCCGAGCATGAGCACTGCCGCGCCGAGGATGGTGGCGTTCAGCAGCTCCTGGCCCATGCCTTCCGCCGCTTCCGCGATGCGACCGGCGAGCGCGGCGACGATGCAGGCGCCCAGGATGCCGGCCCCCGCCCCGGCCACGACGAACAGGCCGCGGCGCGGTGCACCGCGCGTGGCCGCCATCACGATGGAGATGATGAGCGCGGCCTCGAGGACCTCACGGAAGACGACGATGCCGGCGGCGAGCATGACGCAGCGCCGCCTATTGGGCGATGATGCGGCCCTGGGCCGTCTTCTCGTTGAACTCGCCGAAGATGTCGTAGCTGCCGGGCTTGAGCGGGCCGATGTAGAGGGTCGCCCTGGAGTTGCCGGGGATCACCTTCTCGCGATTGAGCGAGTGGCTCTCGAACTCCTCCGGCGTCGGATCCTGGTTGTCGACGATGAGCTTGATCTTCCTGCCGGCCGGCACCACGAGCTCCGCCGGCACGATCTTGTGATCCTTGAACGCGACGGTGAACGTATCCTCGGCATACGTGGCCGTGGCCAGGACGGTGAGCAGCAGGCAGGCGGGGCCGCGCAGGAGGGTCAGGCGCATGGTCGGCTCTGGTATTGTACGTGTAAGGGAATGGATATGATAACTATTCTCATTTGGATGTCAATCCTGCGCTTGGACTGCCCCGTATCCGGCACTCGCACACGGGACCTTGGTTGCGGCCGTCCGTCATGAAGCTCGCGACCTGGAACGTCAACTCACTCAAGGTGCGCCTGCCGCAACTGCTCGCCTGGCTCGCCCGGCGCGAGCCGGATGTGGTGTGCCTGCAGGAGACCAAGCTCGAGGACCACAACTTTCCCGTGGCCGAGATCGAAGCGGCCGGCTACCGCCCGCTCTACTGCGGGCAGAAGACCTACAACGGCGTCGCCATCCTGTCGCGCACCGGTGCGATCGACGCAGTGAACTGCATCCCGCGCTTCGAGGACGTGCAGAAGCGGGTGCTGGCGGCCACCATCGACGGCGTGCGGGTCGTGTGCGTGTACTGCCCCAATGGCGAGAGCGTGGACTCGCCCAAGTACCAGTACAAGCTGTCGTGGTACGCCGCGCTGCGCGACTGGCTGGCCGAGGAAGTGCAGCGCCATCCGCGCCTGGCGGTGCTGGGCGACTTCAACATCGCACCGGAGGATCGCGATGTCCACGATCCCCGTCTGTGGGAGGGGAAGGTGCTGTTCAGCGAGCCCGAGCGGGCCGCGCTGGAGGCGTTGCTGAAGGTGGGACTGAAGGACAGCTTCCGGCTGTTCGAGCAGCCGGAGCGCTCATACAGCTGGTGGGATTACCGCATGAACGCGTTCAGGCGCAACATCGGCTTGCGCATCGACCACATCCTGCTGTCCGCGCCGCTGGCGGCGCAGGCGAAGGCGAGCTTCATCGACCGCGACGTGCGCGCGCAGGAGCGGCCGTCCGATCACGCGCCGGTAGTTACCGAGATCTAGATCAACTGCGTACTGCGTTCACCGCAGAGGACGCAGAGGGCGCAGAGGAGCTTCGTGAAATGAGTTCTCGCCCGCATCCTCGAGCGTGAACGCGTCTCCGTCTCTCTCTGACCTTGCGGTACTGCGTGCTGCGGCCGGCGCCGAGCGGGGTGCAGGGAGCGATCTTGTCGCAGTTCCTCTGCGGTAGACGAGGTAGAGTCTGCCCTATTCTTCCGCCGGCGCGTCCTTGCCCTCGATCTCCAGCTCCTGGATCTTGCGCGTCAGCGTGTTGCGCCCCATGCCGAGCAGGTGCGAGGCTTCGATGCGGCGGCCACCCGTGTGCGCGAGCGCCTTCACGATCAGCGCGCGCTCGAACTGACGGCTCATCTCCGGCATGATGCTCTGCTCGCCGCGATTCAGGGCGAGCTCGGCCTCGCGCTCGAGCGCGCTGATCCAGCTCTGCGTGGTCAGGGCGCGCTGCTCGAGGCGGAACTCGGGCGGCAGGTCGGGGATGTCCACGTTGGAGCCCGGCGCCATCACCGTGAGCCAGTGACACAGGTTCTCCAGCTGGCGCACGTTGCCCGGGAAGTCGTGGCTCTGCAGGTACTTCATGGCCGCGTCAGTGAGCCGCTTCGCTTCCACGCCCAGGTCGCGCGCGCTCTTCTGCAGGAAGTACTTGGCGAGCAGCGGGATGTCCTCGCGCCGCTCGCGCAGCGCCGGCAGGCGGATGCGGATGACGTTGAGGCGGTGGAACAGGTCCTCGCGGAACAGCCCCTGCTTGACCCGGTTCTCCAGGTCCTGGTGGGTGGCGGCGATGATGCGCACGTTGGCCTTGATCGGCTGGTGCCCGCCGACGCGGTAGAAATGGCCGTCGGACAGCACGCGCAGCAGGCGGGTCTGCAGGTCCTGCGGCATGTCGCCGATCTCGTCGAGGAACAGGGTGCCGCCCTCGGCCTGCTCGAACCGTCCGCGGCGCATGTTCTGCGCGCCGGTGAACGCGCCGCGCTCGTGGCCGAACAGCTCGGACTCGAGCAGTTCCTTCGGGATCGCCGCGGTGTTGATCGCGATGAACGGCTTGGACGCGCGCGGGCTGTGCCGGTGCAGGGCGCGTGCAACGAGCTCCTTGCCGGTTCCCGACTCGCCGTTGATGAGCACGGTGGCATGCGACTGGGTGAGCCGGCCGATGGCGCGGAACACCTCCTGCATCGATCCGGCCTGCCCCAGGATCTCGGGGCTGGCCTCAGCCACTTCCGCCTCGTCGTTCTGGCGCAGGCTCTCCTCCATCGCCCGGCGGATGAGGTCCACCGCGTGGTCGACGTCGAAGGGCTTGGGCAGGTACTCGAATGCGCCGCCCTGGAAGGCCGCGACTGCGCTCTCCAGGTCGGAGTACGCGGTCATGATGATGACCGGCAGGTGTGGATGCCGTTCCTTCAGGCTCTGCAGCAGCTCGAGCCCGGAGCCGCCGGGCATGCGGATGTCGCTGACGACCACCTGCGGGGCGCCGGACGGCAGCGCGCTGAGCGCGTCCTGGGCGGACGAGAAGGTCTTGAAGGGGATGTCCTCCTTCGCCAGGGTCTTTTCGAACACCCAGCGGATGGAGCGATCGTCGTCGATGATCCAGACAGGTCTCATGGTGTGTGCGTCACTGGTTTCTGCGCGCGGAGCCGCCGGGCAGGGCCGGCTCCTCGGTTGCGGGTTCGAGCGGGAGCAGGATGGTGAAGCAGGTGCGACCGGGCGCCGACTCCACCTCGATCAGGCCGCCGTGCTGGTGGATGAAGTTCTGGGCGATGGTGAGCCCCAGGCCGGTGCCGCCCTCGCGGCCCGACACCAGCGGGAAGAAGATCTTGTCGCGCAGTTCCTCGGAGATGCCGGGGCCATCGTCGATGATCTGCACCATCATGCCCAGGCGGTGCAGCTTGCGCGCGAGGGTCACCTGGCGCGCGACGCGGGTGCGGAACGTGATCGTCCCGCGCCCCTTCATCGCCTGCGCGGCATTGCTGGCGACGTTGAGCAGCGCCTGGATGATCTGCTCCTTGTCTGCCCGCACCTGCGGCAGGCTCACGTCGTAGTCGCGCACGATCTTCAGCCCCTGGGGATACTCGGCCAGCAGCAGGCTGCGCACGCGCTCGAGCGCTTCGAGGATGTTGAGCGGCACCGGCTGCGCGCGCCGGTGCGGCGCGAGGAGGCGATCCATCAGGGACTGCAGCCGGTCCGCCTCCTTCATGATGACCTGTGTGTACTCGGTCAGCTCGGGCCGGTCCAGCTCGCGCTCGAGCAGCTGGGCGGCGCCGCGCAGCCCGCCGAGCGGGTTCTTGATCTCGTGGGCGAGGTTGCGGATCAGCGAGCGGCTGGCCTCGGTCTGGTCCTGCAGGCGCTCCTCGCGGGCGATGCGCAGCTGCTGGTGGGTTTCGGTGAACTCCAGCAGGAAGCCGTCGAACACGCCGATCTCGGCCGGGGTGACCGTGCAGCTGACTTCGAGCTTCTCGCCATACGGTGCGGTCAGGACGAGGTCGTGCTGGATGTAGCTGGCGTGGCGCTCGGCGGCATGCTCGATGGCTGCGACCAGCTGGCAGTCGTCGAACACCTCGCCGATGCGGTGCCCGACGATGCTCCGCGCGCTGAGCTTGAGCAGGTTCTCGGCCGCGGCATTGGCATACTCGACCACGAGGTTGCGGTCGAGGAAGATCACCGCGGTGGCCAGGGCATCCAGCCCCGGGGACGGGAAGGCCGTCACCGCTGGCCGCCCCCGGCCTGGTGATGCACGGCCGGCGCGCCGAGGTGGCGCGCGTGGGAGACTAGCGCAAGGTGGCCAGTTCCTGGCGCAGCGCGGCCACGTTCTTCTCGTGCTGCTCGACCGCCTCCTGGTAGGGCTTGAGCCGGTCCAGCACACGCTGGTAGTTGCGTTCGTCGCCCATGCGGGTGGCTTCCTGCTCGGCGAGATCCTTCTTCGCGGCCTCCAGCCGCTCCTCCTCGGCCTTCAGTTCGGCCTCCAGGATGCTGCGCCGGCCGGCGTCGCGCTGCTTCTGCGTCGCCTCGTCCACGCGCGGCTTGGCCGTCTCCCTGGACGTGTCTTCCTTCTGCTGCGAAGGCGGTGGGGCAGCCTGGGCGGGCGGCGGCGCCGACGGGGCGAAGCAGCTGACCTTGCGGGCGTTCTTGATCGGCACGTTCGAATAAATGACGCGCCCCTCGGGATCCACGTACTTGCAGGTGTCGGCGCTGGCCGCGCCGGCGGCGAGCAGGAGGATCAGTGCGGCGAGCAATCTCATGGGCTGACTGGGCGTAGCCACGGGGGCAGGGAGGTTCGTCCCCGCAAGATGCGCACCAGTCTATGACAGCCTCGGACACCGATCAAATCGCCTTGGGAGGAATAGGGCGGACCCGGATGTTCCAGCGCGCGGCGGGTGGGAGGGGCCCGTTCGCGCGGATCGCACAAAAAAGGGGCAGGCTCGCGCCCACCCCCCCTTGTTGCGGTTGCGACAGCCTGCGATCAGAGGCTGTAGTACATCGCGTACTCGATGGGGTGGGTCGTCATCCGGAAATTGGTGACTTCCTCCATCTTCAGCTCGATGTAGGCGTCCAGCATGTCGTTGGAGAACACCCCGCCCCGGGTCAGGAACTCGCGGTCCTTGTCCAGGTAATCCAGGGCCATGTCGAGCGAGGAGCACACGTTCGGGACCTTCTTGGCTTCTTCCGGCGGCAGGTCGTACAGGTTCTTGTCGATCGGGTCGCCCGGGTGGATCTTGTTCTGCACGCCGTCCAGGCCGGCCATCATGAGCGCGGAGAAGGCCAGGTAGGGGTTGGCAGTGGGGTCCGGGAACCGCACTTCGATGCGGCGGGCCTTGTCGCTGGCCACGTACGGGATGCGGATCGAGGCCGAGCGGTTGCGGGCCGAGTAGGCCAGATTGATCGGGGCCTCGAAGCCGGGCACCAGGCGCTTGTAGGAGTTGGTGCCGGGATTGGTGATCGCATTCAGCGCCCGGGCGTGCTTGATGATGCCGCCGATGTAGTACAGGGCGAACTCCGACAGGCCGGCGTAGCCGTTGCCCGCGAACAGGTTCTTGCCTTCCTTCCACACCGACTGGTGGCAGTGCATGCCCGAGCCGTTGTCGCCGACGATCGGCTTCGGCATGAAGGTGGCCGTCTTGCCGTAGGAATGGGCCACGTTGTGGATCGTGTACTTCATGATCTGCATCCAGTCGGCACGCTGCACGAGCGGGGCGAACTTGGTGCCGATCTCGCACTGGCCGGGCGCCGCAACTTCGTGGTGGTGCACTTCCACCACGACGCCCTGCTCCTCGAGCGCCAGGCACATGGCCGAGCGGATGTCCTGCAGGGAATCCATCGGCGGGACCGGGAAGTAGCCGCCCTTGATCGGCGCCCGGTGGCCCTTGTTGCCGCCTTCCAGGTCGAGACCCGACGACCAGGGTGCCTCTTCCGACACGACCTTGACGAACGAGCCGGACATGTCGACGTTCCAGGTCACGGAGTCGAAGATGAAGAACTCGGGCTCCGGTCCCACGTAGCACACGTCGCCCAGCCCGCTGGACTTGAGGTAGGCCTCCGCGCGCTTGGCGATGGAGCGCGGGTCGCGGTCGTAGCCCTTCATGTCCGAGGGCTCGAGCACGTCACAGGTGACGATCAGGGTCGGCTCGTCGGTGAAGGGGTCCATCCGTACGGTGCCCGCGTCGGGCATGAGCAGCATGTCGGAGGCCTGGATCCCCTTCCAGCCGGCGATGGACGACCCGTCGAACGCATGCCCGTCGTCGAACTTCGACTGCGTGAACTGGTGGGCCGGCACCGACACGTGCTGCTCCTTGCCGCGCGTATCGGTGAAGCGGAGGTCGACGAACTTGACCTCATTGTCCTTGATCATCTTGAGGACGTCGGCGGGGGATGTCATCAGGTTCTCCTAGGGAAAAATAATGTGTTCTTCGAGTAACGGGACTGGAAGTGGGCGCCGTTTCGCAGGAAGCATGCCCATCCCTCGCGCATGAAAAGACGCATCATTTCAGGGGGTTGACTTCACAGGATACAGCCGCCGCGCACCACGATGGAGCGTCTCATATCAGTGCGCACCAGTATAGTGCATACGCCTGGCTGGCGAACCCGAGCGGTGCGCACTAGACTGAAACCACGACGCGGCGCACATCTTAATACGGAGACCGGCATGGCGAGCATCACCCAGACCCTGGCGCGGGCGAAGGCCCGCGTGGAACCGCTTCGGTTGAGCTACCAGGGCGCGCTGCTGCCGGCGGAGGCGCATGCATTGCTGGGGAGCGCGCCGGGCGCGAAGCTGGTGGACGTGCGCACCCGCGCCGAACTCGACTACGTTGGACGGATTCCCGGCAGTGTCGAGATCGAGTGGCAGACTTATCCGGGCGGCACGCCCAATGCGGACTTCCTGGCCCAGTTGCGCGCACAGGTCGACCCGGAGGCGCTGGTCATGTTCATCTGCCGCAGCGGCGCGCGATCGCACGCAGCCGCAACGGCGGCCAGCAGTGCCGGCTATACCCAGTGCTACAACGTGCTCGAGGGCTTCCAGGGCGACAAGGATGCGCAGGGGCACCGCGACACGGTCGGGGGCTGGCGGGCCGCCGGGCTGCCCTGGTACCAGGGCTGACGGGACTTGCCGTTGGCACCGCCGGGGTTTCGTGAGAAATTCGCGTACCCGCAGCACTGGACGCCGACATGCTCACGACCTCCGACCGCCTGTTGATCCTCGGCGTCATCGCCTATTCCGCATTCATCTTCTGGCTGCCGCTCGGGTTGCCCTATCCCACCTACAAGTGGTGGGTGTCCGAGGCCGGGCCGATCGAGATCGCGGCGCCGTTCCTGTGGCTCGCGGCGGCCGCCGTGCTGGCGGTGCGCATCCGGCCGTTCACCAGACGCACCCTGGCGTTCGTCGTCCTGTTCATCCTGTTCGCCGCGCGCGAGGATGACCTGCACAAGCGCTTCACCTCGCAGGGGATCTTCAAGCTCGACTATTACAAGCACGGAACCGATCCGGCCATGGTGCGGGTCATCGCCGGCATGATTGCGCTGTTCTTCATCGGCCTGTGCGTCTACGCGCTGATCGTCGTGTCCATCCGCTTCCTCCTGCGCGAGGGCGGATTGAGGTCGCGCAGCGGCAAGTGGCTGGCAGTCGCCTGGGCGATGCTGATCGCCACCAAGATCGTCGACCGCTCGAAGGCCGTGCTCGGCCAGATTTTCGGCATCACCTATCCGCCCGAGATCGACTGGATGGTGCCCTCGTTCGAGGAGGGTTACGAATCCCTCGCCCCCGTCCTCTTCATGGCGTCGGCCTGGATCAGCCAGGCGGAGCGGAAGTACCTGTCGTGACGCCCGGGCGGCGTTCCGGCTAGAGTCCGGCGCCCCAGTCCACCAGGCCGGTGTAGGCGGTCACCAGCACCAGCAGGCCGAAGGCGATCCGGTACCACGCGAACGCGGTGAAGTCGTGGGTGCTGATGAACCTCAGCAGCGCGCGCACCGCGAAGAGCGCGCTCACGAAGGCCGCGACCAGGCCCACCAGCAGCATGTCGAGGTCGCCGGCGCGGAACAGCGCGCGGTACTTGATCAGCTCGTAGGCTCCGGCCACGATCAGCGTGGGCATCGCCAGGAAGAACGAGAACTCGGTCGCGGCCTTGCGCGACAGGCCGAACAGCAGGCCGCCGATGATCGTCGCGCCCGCCCGCGAGGTCCCGGGAATGAGCGCGAAGGCCTGCGCCACGCCCAGCTTCAGCCCGTCCACCCAGGTCATCTCCTCGACCCGCTCCACCCGGATGGTGTGCCGGCGCCGCTCGGCCCACAGGATGATGAAGCCGCCGGCGATGAACGCCAGCGCCACGGGCACCGGATGGAAGAGGGTCGCCTTGATCCGTTCGCCGAACAGCAGGCCCAGGCAGGCCAGCGGCAGGAAGGCGATCGCGAGGTTGAGGACGAAGCGGCGCGCCTGCGGCTTCGTGCCCAGGTCACGCGCGGTATCGAGCAGCCGCTGGCGGTATTCCCAGACCACCGCCAGGATGGCGCCGGTCTGGATGACGATCGAGAACACCTCGGCCCGCTCGCCGGTGAACCCGAGCAGCTGCCCGGCGAGGATGAGATGCCCGGTGCTGGAGATGGGGAGGAACTCGGTGACGCCTTCGACGACCCCCAGGATGAGGGCCTTGACCAGCAGTGGCAGATCCATGCGGAAGTTCTGACGGTGCGCCCCGGTGACGAGGCGTCGGAATCGGGACGCGGGGGCAGAGGCCGGCCCCCGCGTGCACGGATCGTGCCGGGTCGCGCGCGACTCAGCCCTTGTGGTAGAGCTGCCCGCCCTGCTGCACGAACTCGACCGCCTTCAGCTCCATGCCGCGCTTGAGCGCGTCCTCGTCGCTGACGCCCTGCTTCGCCGCGAAGTCGCGCACGTCCTGGGTGATCTTCATCGAGCAGAAGTGCGGCCCGCACATGGAGCAGAAGTGGGCCAGCTTGGCGCCCTCCTGCGGCAGGGTCTCGTCGTGGAACTGACGCGCCTTGTCAGGATCGAGCCCCAGGTTGAACTGGTCGTCCCAGCGGAACTCGAAGCGCGCCTTGGACAGCGCGTTGTCGCGCACCTGGGCGCCCGGATGGCCCTTGGCCAGGTCGGCGGCGTGGGCCGCGATCTTGTAGGCGATGATGCCGTCCTTGACGTCGTCCTTGTCGGGCAGTCCCAGGTGTTCCTTGGGGGTGACGTAGCACAGCATCGCGGTGCCGTACCAGCCGATCATCGCCGCGCCGATGGCGGAAGTGATGTGGTCGTAGCCCGGCGCGATGTCGGTGGTGAGCGGCCCCAGGGTGTAGAAGGGCGCCTCGTGGCAGTGCTGCAGCTGCAGGTCCATGTTCTCCTTGATCAGGTGCATCGGCACGTGGCCCGGCCCTTCGATCATCACCTGGCAGTCGTGCTTCCATGCGATCTGCGTCAGCTCGCCGAGCGTCTTGAGCTCCGCGATCTGGGCCTCGTCGTTGGCGTCGTAGACCGAACCCGGGCGCAGCCCGTCGCCCAGGGAGAAGGCGACGTCGTACGCCTTCATGATCTCGCAGATCTCCTCGAAGCGGGTGTAGAGGAAGCTGTCCTCGTGGTGCGCCAGGCACCACTTCGCCATGATCGAGCCGCCGCGCGACACGATCCCGGTCATGCGCCTGGCGGTCAGCGGGATGAACGGCAGGCGCACGCCGGCGTGGATGGTGAAGTAGTCCACGCCCTGCTCGGCCTGCTCGATCAGCGTGTCGCGGAAGATCTCCCAGGTCAGCGCCTCCGCACGGCCGTCGACCTTCTCCAGCGCCTGGTAGATCGGCACGGTGCCGATGGGCACCGGGCTGTTGCGGATGATCCACTCGCGCGTCTCGTGGATGTGCTTGCCCGTGGACAGGTCCATGACGGTGTCCGCACCCCAGCGGATCGCCCAGGTCATCTTCTCGACCTCCTCGCCGATGCCCGAGGAGACTGCCGAATTGCCGATGTTGGCGTTGATCTTCACCAGGAAGTTGCGGCCGATGATCATCGGCTCGCTTTCCGGGTGGTTCACGTTCGACGGGATGATCGCGCGCCCGCGCGCGACCTCGTCGCGCACGAATTCCGGCGTGATCCTCGCTGGCAGCGCGGCGCCGAAGGAATGGCCGGGGTGCTGGCGCAGCAGCATCTCCTGCAGGCCCTCGCAGCGCTGGTTCTCGCGGATGGCGATGTACTCCATCTCCGGCGTGACGATCCCGCGCCGCGCGTAGTGCATCTGGGTCACGTTCATCCCCGGCCGCGCGCGCCGGGCCTGGCGCTTGAGGTTGAAGCGCATCTCCGCGAGGTTCGGATCCTGCAACCTGACCCGGCCGTACTCCGAGGTCGGCGCGGCGAGCAACTCGGTGTCGCCGCGCTCCTCGATCCACGCCGCGCGCAGCGCAGCCAGGCCGTTGCGGATATCGATATGTACCGCCGGATCGGTGTAGGGGCCGGAGGTGTCGTACACCCACAGCGGCGGGTTCTTCTCCGCACCGAAGCCGGATGGCGTGTCCGACTGCGTGATCTCGCGCATCGGTACCCGGAGGTCGGGCCGGGAGCCCGGGACGTAGACCTTGCGCGACTTGGGCAGCGGATGCACCGCGGCCTCGTCGACATGGGCGGTGGCGGCAAGGAACTTGGGATTGGCGACCATGGAGTGCTCCTTCGGAACGGCCTGCCGGCCGTGAAGGAGCGCAGTCTGAACGCTTCCCTCCGGCGGCATGATCCGCGTCAGGTTCAAAGGGTATTTCTCACCGGCCTGTCTCGAAAATGGACCGGACCCCTACGTTTGAATTCAAGCATATAGATTTATGTGATAATTGCAACCGCGCCGCGGGCCCGGCTATCGGGCAGCAGGACGGGAACGCCGGCCGGTGGCCGGCGCAGGGAGCACGATGGACATCGAGCGCGCACGCTTCAACATGATCGAGAGCCAGATCCGCACCTGGGAGGTGCTGGATCAACGGGTCCTCGATCTGCTTTCCACCGTCAAGCGCGAGCAGTTCGTGCCGGAGAAGTACCGGCCGCTCGCCTTCGTCGACATGGAGATCCCGCTGGGCCACGGCGAGGTCATGCTCGCGCCCAAGCTCGAAGCCCGGATGCTGCAGGAACTGACCCTGCGTCCCGGCGACCGCGTGCTCGAGGTCGGCACCGGCAGCGGCTACATGACCGCACTCATGGCAAGTCTGGCCGGGCACGTCTACAGCGTGGAGCTCCATCCGGAGCTGTCTGCCGCCGCCGCGGCTGCGCTGCACCGTGCGGGCATCGAGAACGTGACCCTCGAGGTGGCCAATGGCGCCCAGGGCTGGTCGCGGCACGCGCCCTATGACGTCATCCTGCTGACCGGCTCGGTGCCGGTGCTGCCCGCGCCGCTCAAGGCCCAGCTGCGGCCCGGGGGACGTCTCCTGGCCGTGGTCGGCGACCCGCCGGCGATGACCGCCACGCTGGTCACCTGCATGGCCGAGGGCGCGTACAACGAAACGGGGCTGTTCGAGACCTGCATCCGGCCCCTCCAGCATGCGGTGCAACCGGAGCGATTCGTGTTCTGAGCGAACGGCCGTCAACTGGCCCGGTGTTTGCTCGGACTGGCGGCTCGGCCGCCAGCGAGGCCGTGGCAAACGGCTCACGATCCGCCCAACACAGCAATGAACGATCGAAGAATGGGGAAAACATGCGCCTGAAAGTGATTGCCAGCCTGATCGGAGCCATGATGTGCGGCCCGTCGTATGCCGACGATCTGATGCAGATCTACCGCGAGGCGCTGGCGCAGGACCCGGTCTACGCGGCGCAGCGCGCGCAGTACGAGGCGGCGAAGGAGCGCAAGGTCCAGGCGCGGGCCCTGCTGCTGCCGAACATGAACGCCAACGGCAGCCTGAACTACAACTGGCAGGACACCGAGTTCGGCCAGAACCAGCCGGGCACCCAGACCTTCCAGGGCAACCGCGACTTCGACTCCTACACCGGCGGGGTCAACCTCACCCAGCCGCTGTACCGCAAGCAGAACAACGTCACCTACGAGCAGGCCGGCGTGCAGGTCGGGCAGGCGGAGAGCCAGCTGACCCAGGCCGGGCAGGACCTGATCATCCGCGTGGCGCAAGCCTACTTCGACGTCCTGCTCGCGCAGTTCGAGCTGCTCACGGTCGAGTCGCAGAAGGCCGCCACCGCCGAGCAGCTGGCGCAGGCCAAGCGCAACTTCGAGGTCGGTACCGCGACCATCACCGATACCTACGATGCCCAGGCGCGCTACGACCTGATCGTCGCGCGCGAGCTGGCCACCAGCAACGATATCGCCGTACGCCAGAACGCGCTGCAGGTGCTCATCGGGCGCAAGCCCGGGCCGCTTGCCACCCTGGGCGGGCCGGTGACGCTCAACCCGCCCCAGCCCAACGACAGCGAGAAGTGGGTGGAGGCCGCGTATGGCTCCAGCCAGCAGGTCCAGATCGCCCGGGCGAACGTCGAGCTCGCGCAGAAGGAAGTGGAGAAGAACAACTACGGCCACTATCCGACCCTCGACGCGGTCGGCAACCTGAACTACAACTACCAGGGTGACTCCGGGTTCAACACTTCGCAGACCGTACGCAGCGCCGTCGTCGGCCTGCAGGTCGCCGTGCCGCTCTACAGCGGCGGCTCGATCAGCTCCAAGGTGCGCGAGGCGATCGCCAACCGTACCCGCGCCGACCAGGACCTCGAGAACGCACGCCGGCAGGTGGCCCAGGCCACGCGCCAGGCGTTTCTCGCCGTGAACACCGGCCTGTCCGAGATCAACGCGCTGCAGCAGGCGGTCGCGAGCAACAAGCTGTCGGTGGAGGCCAGCAAACTGGGCCAGGAAGTCGGGGTGCGCACACAGGTGGACGTGCTCAACGCGCAGGGCCTGCTGTTCCAGGCGCAGCGCGACCTGGCGCGCGCCTACTACACCACGATCGTGGGCCAGCTCAAGCTCAAGCAGAACGTCGGCCGCCTGACCGAGGCCGACATCGAGGCGGTGAACAAGCTGCTGCAGCCGGCGGGCACCACACCGCCTGACCTGGGCACCACGCCTGCGCCGAAGCCCGCACCGGTCAAGCCCCAGCCGCAGAGCACGGCACCGCAGGGCACGCAGCCGCAGGCCGCGCAGCCGCAAGCAGCGCAACCCCAGGCCGCGACGCCGGCCCCTGCGTCCCAGGCGGCGCAGCCGGTGCCCGCCAAGCCGCAGCCCAAGCCGGCGGCCAAGCCCAAGCCGAAGCCTCAACCGTCGCAGCAGTAGCGTGACGGGTGTGCCGCAGCCCAACTCCGACAAGGTTGCGCTGCGGCGGGCGGTGCTCGCGCAGCGCGACGCGTTGCCCGCGCCGTTGCGCGCCGGCCTCGCCGAACGCATCACCGAACACCTCCTCGCCCAGCCTGCCGTTGCGCAGGCCCGCTGGGTCCTCGGCTATCTCTCCTTCGGCAGTGAGGTCGACACCCATCCCCTGCTGGGGGTGCTGGTCGCGCGCGGCACGCGCCTGGCGCTGCCGCGGGTCAACCGCGAGACCAGGCGCCTCGATCTGCACGTCGTGCATGATCTCTCCGAGGACACGGCTCCCGGCACCTGGGGCATTCGCGAACCGATCCCGGCGCGCTGCCCGCTGGCCGACCGGGACCTGATCGACGTGGTACTGGCGCCCGGTGTCGCGTTCACGGCCCGCGGTGCACGCCTGGGCTACGGCGGGGGCTTCTACGATCGCCTGCTCGGCCCCTGGCAGCCGCGCCCCCCGGTGCTCGCCGCGTGCTACGGCATCCAGCTGCTCGACACCGTGCCGGAAGAGGCGAACGACGTGCGCGTCGACGTCATCGTCACCGAATCCGGAACGTTCACGCCTTCGCGCTGAGCACGGTCCGCTGCACCAGTGCGAGCGTGCGCTGGGTGGCGCCGTGGTGCGCGCGCATGAGCGCCAATCCGGCCTCGCCCATGCTTGCACGCAGGCCCGCATCGTCCAGCAGTTGCATCAGTGCACGCCGCAGATCTTCCACCTCGTGCACGCGGAGCGCCGCACCGACCTCGATCGCGACCGCGCTGGCTTGCTGGAAGTTGAACGTGTGCGGCCCGATCAGCACCGGTTTGCCCACCGCGCACGCCTCCAGGAGGTTCTGTCCTCCCAGTGGGAGCAGGCTGCCGCCGATGAACGCCACGTCGCACGCGGCGTAGTAGGCGAACAGCTCGCCCATGCTGTCGCCGAGCAGGACCCGGGTGGAGGCCGCCACGGCCTCTCCGGTGCTGCGCCGCTGGTATGCGACGCCCTCGCGCTCGAGCAGGCGCGCGACGTCGTCGAATCGCTGAGGGTGGCGCGGCACGATCACGGTGAGCAGGATGTCGGGCGCATCGCGCACCGCCTGCAGCACCAGCGCCTCCTCGCCGTCGCGGGTACTGGCGGCAAGGAACACGGAGCGGGAGGGAAACAGTGCCCGCAGCGCTTCACCGTGCTGCATGTCCGCGGTTGTCGGCGCCCGGTCGAACTTGAGGTTGCCGGTGACTTCGACCTGCACCGCACCGAGCGCGCGCAGGCGATCCGCATCCGCGCTGGCCTGTGCGCCGATGGCAGTGAGCTGCCGCAGGGTGCTGGCGGTGAGGGCGGCGAGCCGTGCATAGCGCCGTGCCGAGCGTTCCGACAGGCGTGCATTCACGAGCAGCGCCGGCACGCCGTGGGCCCTGCACGCGCCGATCAGGTTCGGCCACAGCTCCGTCTCCATCAGCAGGCCCGCCAGCGGCCGGTAGTGGCGCAGGAAGCGCCGCACGGCGAAGGGCAGATCGTAGGGCAGGTAGCAGCGTGCGACGCGATCGCCGAACAGTTGCTCGGACAGCTCGCGTCCCGTGGGCGTGGTGTGCGTAAGCAGGATCGGATACTCCGGGTAGGCCGCTCTCAGCGCAGCGATGAGCGGCTCGGCCGCCCGCGTCTCGCCGACCGACACGCAGTGCAGCCAGATCGGCCGCACCGACGGCGCGGGCGGGTAGGAGCCGAAGCGTTCCCCGACATGGCGCAGATACGCCGGCTGCCGCCTGGCCCGCCATGCCAACCGCAGCAGCGCGAGCGGCGTGACCAGGGTGAGCAGGGTCGTGTAGAGGAGACGCCACGCGCCGGTCATGCCGGCACCTGCCGGGCGCGCGATGGCTGGATGGGATGGGCACATGCGAGCCTGCACGGCTCCGCGGCCGGGAGCGCGACTTGCCGCGCAGCGCGTTCGAGCGCTGGCGCGCGCGACCGCGTCGGCGACTCGCAGCGACATGCGTGCGCATCGCCTCTCCGGAGGCGATACCCGACACAGTTGATGTCACTACTCGATGGGAGCCAGCTCACTCGATGGATTGTAGCTTTTTCGTGCGCCTTCCCCGCCTCACGCCGGCTGCGGCAGGGGTTGCAGCCGCGCGATGCGGTGCACGGAGGCGTCGATGATCGCCCATCTCGAACGCGGGCTGCTCGACGCGGCCGGCGGACTGCGCCAGCGTGATCTCTGGGTGACGCTGGGCTGGCAGGACATCCGCCAGCGCTACCGCCGCTCGGTGCTCGGGCCGTTCTGGGTGACGCTGTCGATGGCGGTGATGACCGCCTCGATGGGCGTGCTCTATTCGCAGCTGTTCGGGCAGAGCCTCGCCGAGTACCTGCCGTTCCTCACCATCGGCCTGGTGATGTGGGGGTTCCTCAGCAGCCTCGTGACGGACGGCTGCCAGGCCTTCATCGCTGCCGAAGCGATGATCAAGCAGGTGCGCATGCCGCTCAGCGTGCACGTGTGGCGGCCGCTCTGGCGCAACCTGATCATCCTGGGGCACAACGCGGTGGTCGTCGTGCTGGTCCTGGTGCTCTTCCGGCGCGTGCCGCACTGGCAAGTCGCACTGCTGCCCGTCGCCCTCGCGTTGCTCGTCGCCAACGGCTGGTGGATCGGCGCCGTGCTCGGGGCCCTGTCGGCGCGCTTCCGCGACATTCCCCAGCTCGCCGGCAGCCTGCTGCAGGTGCTGTTCTTCGTGACGCCGGTGATCTGGCACACCAGCCTGCTGCGCGAGCGCACCTGGCTGGTCGACACCAACCCGGCGTACCACATGATCGAAATCGTGCGCGCACCGCTGCTGGGAGAGCCGGCCTCGGCACTGTCCTGGGCGTACGTGGCGGCCTTCACCGCGGGCGGGCTCGTGGTCGCCCTGCTGTTGCTGGCCCGCTTCCGCGCCCGCATCGCCTACTGGATCTGACGCCGTGGCCCGCATCCGTGCGCGCAACCTCCTGGTCGAGTTCCCGATCTACTCGGCCTCCACCCGCTCGCTCAAGAACGCGGTGCTGCACGCGACCACGGGTGGCAAGGTGGCCCGGGACTCGGGGCGCCGGATGACGGTGACTGCGCTCGACCACGTGAGCTTCGACCTGCACGAGGGCGATCGCGTCGGCGTGATGGGCCACAACGGCTCCGGGAAGACCACCCTGCTGCGCGTGCTGGCGGGTGCCTACGAGCCGGTGGCGGGCGAGCTCGGCATCGAGGGGCGGGTGGCTTCGCTGCTCGACCTGTCGCTCGGCCTGGATGCCGAGGCCACCGGCTACGAGAACATCCAGGTGCGCGGGATGATGATGGGCTACAGCGCGAGCCAGATGCGCAGCCGTACCGAGGAGATCGCGGCGTTCTCGGAGCTGGGCGAGTACCTGGACATGCCGGTGCGCACCTACTCCTCGGGCATGCAGCTGCGGCTGGCATTCTCCGTCGCCACCAGCGTGGACGCCGACATCCTGGTGATGGACGAGTGGCTGTCGGCCGGCGACGAGGGCTTCGCCCGCAAGGCGCACCAGCGCCTGCTGGAGCTGGTGGAGCGCTCCAGCATCCTGGTGCTCGCAACCCACTCGGCCGAACTGGTGCGCACGCTCTGCAATCGTGTCGTCCGGCTGGAGCATGGGCGCGTGCTGGCCGAGGAGAGCCGCTGCCTCGGCCCGTCCGCGGCCGCTCCTGCCGCCGCGCTGACCTCCCTTCCCAACTCCATGGCGGCTTCATGAAGACCCGTCCCGATTCGTTCGCCTCGCCGCTCTATGTCACCCGGCCCGTGATGCCGCCGCTGCAGCGGGTGGTGGGGCACCTGGAGGATCTCTGGTCCTCGCGGATCCTGTCCAACCAGGGCGCCAAGCACAAGCTGCTCGAACAGGAGCTGCGCGCGCTGCTCGGGGCGCCCAACGTCACGCTGTTCTCGAACGGCACGCTGGCGCTGGCGCTGGGGTTGCGTGCGTTGCAGGTGCGCGGCGAGGTCTTGACCACGCCCTTCACCTTCCCTGCGACGCCACACGCGGTGACGTGGAACGGTGCCACGCCGGTGTTCTGCGACGTCGACCCCGACACCCTGTGCATCGACCCGCGCGCCATCGAGGGTGCGATCACGCCGCGGACGGAGGCGATTCTCGGCGTGCACGTGTACGGGATCCCTTGCGACGTCGCCGCCATCCAGGCCATCGCCGACAGGCACGGGCTGCGCGTGATCTACGACGCAGCCCACGCGTTCCTCGCCGAGATCGGCGGGGTTCCGATCGGGGCGTTCGGCGACCTGACCATGTTCAGCTTCCATGCCACCAAGCTGTTCCACACCGCCGAGGGCGGTTGCCTGGTGTACGCGGATGCCACCCTGAGTCCGACCCTGGACCTGCTGAAGAACTTCGGCATCCGCGACGAGAACAGCGTGCTGATGGCGGGACTGAACGCCAAGCTCAACGAGATCCAGTCGGCAGTGGGACTGGCGATGATCGACGAGATCGAGCCGGAGCGGCAGTCGCGGCAGCGGTTGCGCGCGCTGTACCTGGAGCGCCTCCAGCAGATCGAGGGCATCGAAGCCTTGCGGGTGCCGCCCGGCGTGAAGGACAGCCTGCAGTACATGCCGGTGCGGATCGAGGCGGCCGCCTACGGGTTGAGCCGCGACGAGCTGTACCGCGAGCTGCTCTCGTTCAACGTCTATGCCCGCAAGTACTTCCATCCGCTCTGCGTGGACTATGTGCCGTATGCGCGATCGCAGGTCGGTGAGGTGCCGCACGCAAGGCAGGCATCGCAGCAGGTGCTCTGCCTGCCGTTCTTCGGCGACATGGGGGCGGACACCGTGGAGCGGCTGTGCGACATCCTGGCATTCCTGCGCCGCGAGATGCCGCGCCGGCATGCCGGTCGCGGCGCGCGGGTGGCGGTGGTGCTGCCGGCGGAGCACCCGCAGCCACGCGCCGTCGACGACCTCACCCCGCTGCGAGCCGGGCGAGCCGAGGGCTGAGACGGTTCAGCGGACCGTCACGATCGTCTTCGAGGGGTACAGTGCGCACTTCTCGACCCGCACTTCCTCGCGCCGGAAGACTTCCTTGAACGCGATCGCCTCTCCCGGCGACTCCGGCCAGGTCAGCTCGTCGAGGAGCAGCACGCTGCCGGAGACCAGGTGCGGCTTGACCGCCTCCAGCGCTGCGCGGGTGGGCCGGTACAGTGCCACGTCGAAATAGGCGAACGCGACGATCGCCTCCGGGTGCGTGGAGAAGTACTCCCGCGCCGTCACTTCGATGTCCCCCTCGATGAGCTGGTGCCGTCCGCGCACGTGTCCCAGCACGTTGGAGGCCTCGTGCACCTCCAGCAGCTCGCGCAGGTAGCCGAGGTACTCGCGGCCGGTGCTGTACGAGGTTTCCTTCCACACCTCGCTCTCCCGGTCCTGCTCGGCCCTCCCGGTGTAGCCGGTGAACGTGTCGAAGCCGAGGATGGTGCGCTGCTTGTTGAACGGCTCGTGGATCGCGCGCAGGTTCTCGAGCAGGACCATGTTCTGGCCCCACCAGGTGCCGAACTCGACCAGGCAGCCGGGCAGGTCCTTGATGCGCTCGTACAGCTGGCTCAGCACGAGGAACTTCACCAGCACCGAGCTGCGCACGTACAGGCCGAGGTTGAACAGCCGGTCCTCGGCCGGCAGCGGACTGTGCTCGAACATCTGCAGCAGCCGTGCGCGGGCCGACTGCTGCTCGCGCGATGCGGTGGTTTCGATCTGGTAGGAAGCCTGCTGCTGCGTCACGGCCTGGTCCATGGGGTCATCCTCAAGGGTGGAACTGGATCTCTTGCGGGTAGCGCCGGCGGCGTCGCAGTGCCCGGAGGGCCGGCCAGCGCACCTCGATCCGGACCACGCCGCGCAGCAGCCAGTGCGGGGCGACGAGCACCAGCAGCCGGTAGGGCGTGAACCGGCTGCCGGGCACGTGCCCGCGGGCCGCCAGCCGCGCGCGCAGCCGGAGGCGGGTCCGGCGGCGCAGCCGCTCGAAGCCCTCGCCCGGGCGCGTGCAGAGGGCCAGGAGCCGGGCGCAGGCGAGGTTGGCGAGCAGGCTCAGCCGCATGCGTAGCGGAAGCCCGATTCGCCGAGCCTGCGCCGACTGCAGCACGTGACGGGAGAAGGTGGCGATCGCACGCGCGACGGGATGCAGCCCGTTCGGGCCCAGGTAGAGCACCAGGCGTTGCAGGCCCCGAAGCTGGAACCGCCACTGGTGCAGCTGCAGGTCGGTGCGTTGCACGCCCGCGGGCTGCGCGCGGCGCACCGCCATCCTGGCGGGGAACCGGTGCAGCGGGCCGAAGCGCGAGTACACCGCGCTCATCGTCGCCTCGCTCGCGTAGGGGTCGGCTAGGCAGAGCGGCGGATCGCCGGCGAAGACGTTGCGCAGCACCAGGCTGCTCAGGTGCAGCACCACCGACTGCTCCAGCAACTCGCTGGTGCCGATCGTCACGCTGCGACCCGGGTGGTGACGATCCGGCACGGCACTGGAGATGGCTGCGCGCGCGGGCAGTTCGAGCATGTCGTGGCCGCAGCCGGCGTGGCCGGGATTGGCGTCCAGGAACGCTACCTGGCGCGCGAGCTTGTCCGGATCGGACCAGTAGTCGCCGCCGTCGAGGAGTGCGACATAGGTGCCGCGCGCGGTGCGAAGCGCGCGCCAGAGGCTCAACTGCCAGCTGCTGTAGCCCTCGCCGGCCGCCCGGAAGTGGCAGTGGATCAGGTGCGGATAGCGGCGGCGGTAGTCGCACGCGAGCGCCTGCGTGCCGTCGGTGGACGCGGCATCGACCACGTTGATCTCGATGGAGAAGTCGCGGCGCTGCGCGAGCACGCTGTCGAGTGCATGGGCGATGGTCGCAGCATGGTTGTGCGCGAGCAGCACCACGCTGACTCGCGGTCCGGATGTGTGCGGCGCCGCCGCCCGGGCCTGCCGCCGCTCCCGGGCCGCGCGCAGCACGCCTTGCGTTCGCACCACCCGCACCGCCAGCCCGGGAAAGTCCTCCGGGCGACCACTGGAGCGGCCGCGCGCGTCGCGGCCGCGATTGAGCTCGCTCACTGCGTAGCGTACCGCCACCGCCGCCAGCCATGCGCAGCGCACCGCATGCAGCACCAGGTAGACCGGCTTCGCCACGGCCAGGTGCACGAGGAAGATCGCTCGGGTCCGGCGTTGCAAACGTACCTCGGAGCGCCGGTGCGCACCGAGCACATACGACGAGAACCCCGACACGGCCCGCAGGAAGTCGTACGCGTAGCGAGAGCCCAGGTACAGCGCGAAGCGGCGGAAGCCGTGCAGGTGGAACAGCCACATGCGCTCGAGGCTCTGTCCCGAGAACACCCCGCTGCCATGCACGCGGTACACGGACATGTAGCCGGGCAGGTGGCGGAAGTCGCCGAACTGCCCGTAGACCATGTTGATGGTGGCCTCGCAGCTGAACCGGTCGGACAGGCACTGGGGCGGGTGCGCGCCGAACACGTTGCGGTAGAGCAGGCTGCTCAGGTGGAAGACGCCGGCCAGCCCGATGAGGTCGGACATCGTCGCGCGCGTGCGGCCGAACGCCTTGAACGGCAGGAAGTGCTCCGGGGGGCGCGAGCCGTCCTCGTACACCTTCAGCGTATCGTGCGCGCACGCGACGTACTCGGGATGGGTGTCGAGGAAGGCCACCTGCGTGCGCAGCTTGGCGGGATGCGACCAGTAGTCGTCCCCCTCGAGCAGGGCGAAGTACTGCCCGCGCAAGCTCTGGAAGCCGCGGTAGGTGTTCAGCTGCGTGGCGATGTGCCCGACGTTCGCGGCATTGAACAGGCAGCGCACGATGTCCGGGTGGCGACGCTGGTACTCCCGCACGATCTCCTGCGTCCCGTCGGTGGAGGCATCGTCGATGACGTTGATCTCGATGTCGAAGTCGCGCTCCTGCATGAGGATGCCGTCGAGCGCCTGGCCGATGTAGCGGGCATGGTTGTAGGTCACCAGCATGATGCTGACCTTGGGCGCCCCCGGAGGAAGCGAGGGACGGGGCGTCCACGAGCCGCGTACCTTGCGGAAGCAGCGGCGCGTGGCCAGCAGGCGCTTGATGAAGCCGGGGCGCTTCATGGAAGCGGTCCTTCCCAGACGGCACAGCCCACGCCGGTCTGGCCGAAGCTGTTGCCGTTGTGGAACAGCAGCAACCGGCCGTCGACCTCGAGGACGGACGGGTAGCACAGCATCCGCGCATCCCAGCCCTCGCGGCTGACCTCGATGCCGGCGCAGGCGTCGTCGCGCACCCAGCGCACTGCATCGAGCGAGCGGGCATAGCCGATCCGGTAGCTGCCCGCCCCGTTGCGGAAGTCCACGGTGTCGCGATGGCAGAACCACATGTGGTAGCGGCCGTCACGCTTCACCACCGTGGGATGGGCACACGCCTCGTCCGGATGGTGCTGCGGGATCGCCAGGGTGTTGGCGCGACGCCATCCGATGCCGTCCTCGGAGTTCGCGTACCGGATCGCGTACACCGGCTCGAAGCGGTCCTCGACCTGCTTCCACGCGGTCCCCGACACGTACCACATGTGCCAATGCGCGCCTTCCCGCAGGACCCAGGGCGTGACTGCGATGTAGGGCTCGTGCGGCGTGCGGTCGAGGATCGGGCCGTCGAACATCCGCGCGAACGATCGGCCGCCATCGCTGCTGACCGCCACGCCCGTGCTGTTGTGATAAGGAATCGTGCGCCGGGTATTCCAGCCGCTGTAGTAGAGGCGCACTGCGCCGTCGGCTTGCACGGCGCACGCCGGCATGATGCCTTCGTCGTCGAAGGTCCCCGGTGGGCCGCGGGGCATGACGGGCGCCTCGTGCACGTCGAGCACGCGCAGCGGATCGCGGGCATCGACATCAAGGTATGCCGGATAACTCGCGCCCCGCATGTCTCTTGCTGCGAAGTAGACCCGGATGCGGGACCCTAGCAGGACCGGCGTGGGTACCTGCATGTGGGTGGTGGAGCGCCGGGGCGAGGGCTCCAGGCAGTGGACGCGTCCGAGCTTGTGCCAGGGCATGACGGACGTCCTCAACGCGATGCGGCGCACCGGCGTCCCGCCGGGTGCACGAGACAGGAGACCGTATGGAGAAGAACCGGGGGCCGCTGGTGATCTTCGGCGATCAGGATTTCGCGCAGCTGGCCTGCGAATACTTCACCGTGGATTCCGGCTACGAAGTGGTCGGATTCGCGGTGGATGCGCAGTACCGCACCCGCACCGAGCTGTTTGGATTGCCCGTGGTGACGTCCGAGGAGATGACGGCGCGGTTCGATCCGGCGTCGCACTCGGTCTACGTGGCGATCGTGTACGGACGGCTCAACCGGCTGCGCGAAGCGGTGTGTAAACGGGTGCGAGAGCAGGGCTACCGCCTGGCGAGCTACATCAGCTCGCGCGCCTCGGTGTGGCGCAACGCGAGCTTCGGCGAGCACTGCTTCGTGTTCGAGGACAACACGGTGCAGCCCTTCGTCACGGTGGGGGACAACGTGGTGCTGTGGAGCGGGAACCACGTCGGGCACCACTCGCGCATCGGCGACCACTGCTTCGTCACCTCGCACGTGGTGGTGTCCGGATGGTGCGAGATCGGACGCTACTGCTTCCTCGGGGTGAACAGCACGCTGGCAAACAACACCCGGATCGGCGAGGGTTGCTGGGTCAGTCATGGCGCGATCCTGAGCGGAGAGGTGCCGCCCGGGTCCCTGGTCAAGACCGTGCCCAGCGAGGTGACTGCGCTCAACGAGGCCGTCCTCTTCCGAAGCCTGGCGCGTGCGAGTCGTGCGCGCGAGCGGTGAGGGCCGGATCGACCGGCACCGCGACGTCCGGCTGCGCGGGCTCCAGCGCCAGGTTGGCTTCCAGTTCCGCGCGCAGGGCGTCCGGCGACTCGAGCGCAAGGCGCTCGAGCACGCTCGCAAACCGGCCGCGGTACTCCGGCAGGAACAGCAGGCGGACGCCGGCGCGGGCGAACGCGGCTGCGTCGTACAACTCCCGGCCACCTGGGGCGTTCACGTACTCCCGGGCGCCCAGCCGGCGGGCGATCTCGAGGATGCGCTCCTGGCCCCTCAGGGCGGGATCGATGCCGAGGTTGCTGGAGCGGATCACCGGTCGCTCCACACCCAGCAGACGGGTGACGCACACGATGCCGGCCACGATGTAATCGAGCGGCGCGCAGGACAGCGACAGTGCACAGCGCGCCAGCGCTTCGCTTCGTGCGGGAAGGTTCGCGAGCGCCGGGAACCGCCGCAATGCGTCATCCCACTCCTGCTGTGCGCCGGCGCGAAAGTGCAGGTCGCAGATACGGGTGCTGTCCCGGTCGGCCTTCTGCAGCGGCAGCGTCAGCCAGTCGCTCTCGCCGGTCGACGTGGTGAGCCGGTTGCGGTGGACCCAGCCCCGGCGAGGGAACTGCACGCAGTCGTAGACGACGAACACGTCGGCGGCGGCGAACAACCGGAAGTACCCGGCGTAGGGCATGAAGTACGGCTGCATGACGGCGACGCGCATGCGCCTCAGCCCTGCCGGCCGAACGCCGCACGGACCTGCTCGCGGCTCGGATAGTCCTGCACGATGAACTCGCGCGCCACCGTGCGCTTGTGCACGAATGGGTAGCAGTGCGCGACGAAGGCATCCTCCGCGGCGTTCTCGTAGCGCATGCTGCTTGCTATGCGCACCCGATCGCCCCCGCGGAGGCTGCTGCGATGGACCGTGAAGCAGGACATGAAGAACACGTCACCCGGTTCGGCGCGCACGGGCACGAAATCCTCCTCCCGGTATGCGCCGGCCGCGATCTCGTAGGCGTTGGGCGTCATGGCGCCGGGATAGAGACCGCCGAGGTGGCTGCCTGGGATGACGTCCATCGTGTAGTTGGACTCGTCCACGGCGACGAAGGGGATCCAGACGGTGACGGTATCGAGGCTGCTCTGCAGCGCCGGCCAGTCCTGGTGCACCGGATAGCCGTAGTAGCCGCCGGGCACCCGCAGGTCCGAGGACATCACGTGCAGCACGGGAGTGGTCTGGAAGGCTGCGTTCCCGATGCCCAGCTCCGCAGCGAACGCCTGCACCCGCTCGTGCAGGAACAGGCGGTAGATCCCGACCAGCTTGGGACACAGCCGCAGGCTCGCCAGGTAGCGGTCCTGGTCCGCGCGCAGCAGGGCTGCCATGTCGTCGTGCAGGCCATTCTCGTCCATGCGCCGGCTGGGCTCGAGCCCCAGGAAGCGCAACTGGCGCTGGAAGACCGCATGCATTTCGGCGCGCACGTCGAGCACCAGGTTGGCGGGCAGCAGGCCGCGAGCGGTCCAGCAGCCCTGCAGTCGGAACTGGCGCACGCCTTCGGCGAGCGGATCGGCGTTGCGCTGCACGGGTTCGATGGCTTGCATGGATGAGTCAGTGGAGATGAAGGCGGGCTCGGTGAGCGTCTTCACGACGCTGTTCAACCACGAGCGCTACGTCGGCGAGGCACTGGCCAGCGCAGTCGCGCAGACCCGGCCGCCGGACGAGATCGTGGTCATCGACGATGCTTCCACGGATCGGTCGGTCGAGGTGGTGAAGCGGCTGGACCATCCGGCGCTGCGCCTGATCGAGCAGCCGCGCAACCTCGGCGGTGCGACCACCATGCTCGGTCTCGCCGCCTGCCGCGGTGAATTCGTCGCGATCCTCAACTCGGACGATGCCTGGGAGCCGGGCAAGCTCGCCCTCCAGCTGGCCTATCTCGGTGCCCATCCGCGCTGCGGCGCTGTCTTTACCCGGGTCACGCTGGTCGACGAGGAGGGACGCCGGTGGGCGCCCGGCGAACATCCGCTCGAACCGCTCTTGCAGGCGCGCAACCGCTCCCGCTGCGAGTGGCTCCGGCACTTCTTCGAACAGGGCAACGCCCTGTGCGCTTCGAGCGCCGTCGTGCGTCGGGCGTGCATCGACCAGCTCGGTCCGCTGGATGGCCGCTACGTGCAGCTGCAGGACCTGGAGATGTGGACGCGCGTGGCGGTCGCCGGCTTCGAGCTGCACGTGCTCGAAGCGCCCCTCACGCGCTACCGGATGATGCGACGGCACGCGAACATGAGCACGACGTCGTGGCCGACCCGCGCGCGCCAGACTTACGAGCATGCGCTCCTCCTGCGCCATCTCTGGCGCCTGCGCAGCGTCGAGCTGCAGCAGATGTTCCCCGAAGGGCCGGTACCCGACGACGACCGGCTGGTCTGCTGGTGGCTCGGACGGATCGCCGGCACGCGCCCCGGCCTCCATCACCAGCAGTTCGCCGTGGACTCGATGTTCGAGTTCGCGCGCCACCCGGAGGCAGTGGCGATCGCTGCAGAGCGGTTCGGTTTCTCGCACCGGGATTACCGTGACTTCCTGGCCCGCAACCCGCTGGGCGCTGCGGAAAAGGCGCCGTGGCGCCGGTTCAAGTTCCTTCTCGCCTCGCGCCTTCGGCCCGGGGCACTGCGCTGGCTGCGCCGATCCGCCCGACGCATCGCCAGCCTCGACTTCGAAGACTGACCCGCGCCGCCGCGGCCGGATCGTCGACAGCAAGTAGCGCTCCGCTCGCCCGGGGTCGCTGCTTGCTCGGGGCTCGCCCCGTGTCCGCTGCGCGCAGCCCTCTAAGATGTCTTCGGTCGACGTCGTGATCGTCAACTACAACTCCGGTGCGCTGCTCGCCCGCGCGGTGGTGGCGCTGCACGCGCAGACGTGCGCGGCGCTGCGCATCATCGTGGTCGACAACGCGTCCGACGACGACTCCCTGGCGCAGATCCCCCCGGGGCCGCGGCCGGTGGAGATCGTCCACGCCGGCGGCAACCTCGGGTTCGCGGCCGGCAACAACCTCGCATTGCGCCGGCACGTGCGCGCGCCGTGGGTGGTGCTGCTCAATCCGGATGCCTTTCCCCGGCGCGACTGGCTCGAGCGCCTGCTCGCCGCGACGCGAGCGCACCCCGAGTTCAGCTTCTTCGGCTGCCGGATGGTGAGCGCTGCCGATCGGACCCGGCTCGACGGCGTGGGCGACGCTTTCCACACCAGCGGGCTGCACTGGCGCGAAGGGCATGGCTGCCCGGACTGTGCGGCATACGCCGCCCCGCGCGAGATCTTCTCGCCCTGCGCGGCCGCGGCGCTGTACCGGACGGCTGACGTGCTCGAGGCCGGCGGCCTGGACGAGGATTTCTTCTGCTACGCCGAGGACGTGGACCTGGGCTTCCGCCTGCGCCTGCGCGGGCACCGCTGCCTGTACGTGCCGGATGCGGTGGTCGAGCACGTCGGCTCGGCCACCACCGGCGTGCGCAGCCCGTTCTCGCTCTATCACGGCCATCGCAACCTGGTCTGGGTGTACGTGAAGAACATGCCGGGCTGGATGTTCTGGGCTTACCTGCCCTATCACCTGCTGCTCAACATATACAGCATGTGCAGGTTCGCGCTGCGCGGGCAGGGCTTGCCGCTGTGGCGGGCCAAGCGCGACGCCCTGCGCGGGCTGCCGCGGCAGCTCGCCAAGCGGCGTGCCATCCAGGCGAGGCGGACCGTGTCGTGTGCAACCCTGCGCGCACTCATGCACCGCGGATATCCGGACAAGCGCTGTCGCAGGGACGCTCCGCGCCCCGAGCTATCGCGGGGCGCACGTCCGGGGCTGCTGGGCACAAAGCCCGCTACCGGAGCGCACCGCCGCCCGTTCGTCTGACGAAGTGTGCGGCCTCAGTCGTCAATCCGGGGCGCAGCGATGCACGAGTTGCTTTCCAGGTCCACTCTGGTCGCGAGCCAGCGGCGCGATCACCCGCCTCCCCCGGTGCCGCGGGTCTCGGTCGTCATCGTTACCTACCAGTCGCAGGACGACATCGCCGCGTGCCTGCGCTCGGTGCGGCGGTGTACCCTGCCGCTGGAGATCATCGTCGTGGACAATGCCTCTCAGGATGCGACGCTCGATCGCCTGCGCGCCAACGCGAGATTGATCGACCGGCTCGCATGTAACCGGGACAATGTAGGCTTTGCAAAAGCTGTAAATCAAGGCTTGCAGCTTGCGCGCGGCGAATACCTGCTGGTGCTCAATCCGGACAGCGTGGTACAGCCCGGCGCGATCGAGCAGGCCGCATGCGCGCTCGACGATGAGCCCGACGCAGGCCTGGTGGGAGCGCTGCTGCTCAATCCGGATGGAACGGAGCAGGCCGGAGGCCGTCGCGCGGTACCCACGCCCGGACGAGTGCTCGCACGCACGCTGGCGTTGCACCGGTGGTTTCCCGGCCGATCGTGGGCGCGCGGCTTCGTGCTGAAGGACCAGCCGCTGCCGGATGCGGCGATCGAGGTCGAAGCCATCTCCGGCGCGTTCATGCTGGTCCGTCGCGCCGCCCTGGAGCAGGTGGGCCCCCTCGACGAGGGTTACTTCATGCACTGCGAGGACCTCGACTGGTGCATGCGCTTCCGCGAGCGCGGCTGGTGCGTGCTCTTCGTCCCCGCCGCGCGCATCGTTCACAGGAAGGGGCAGAGCGGGCGTCGATGCGCGGTGCGCGTCGAATGGCACAAGCACCGGGGCATGGTGCGCTTCTACCGCAAGTTCTTCCGGTCCCGCTACCCGGTGCTGCTCATGCCCGTGATCATCGGCGCCGTGTGGTGCCGGTTCGCACTCAAGGTAGGGCTGCTGTCGGCAATGCGGAGCTGGTCCGCCGGGGAAGGGGCGCGCGGCCTGGGGACCGATGACGCGCATGCCGTCCAGCGGACGCGAGCTGGGCCGCTCCAGTCGCGTCCCTGATCGGGCAGTCCGCCTGATCGGCGCCGGCAGCCAGGTCGGCTACTTCCTGTTGCCGTACCTGCATCAGGCCGGTTGGAGGGTCATCGAGCTGCATCGCGGCGACCTGACACGTTCGCGGGTGGCCGAGGGCGGCGCTGCGATCTGCCTGGCGCCGCTCGACGTCCTGCCGCCGCTGCTGCCCGTGCTGCGCGACTCGGGACTCGAGCGCGTCGTCGCCTTCAGCACCACGAGCGTGCTCTACAAGCTGGGCTCGGGCAATGCGGCCGAGCGTGCGCGTATCCTCCGGATCGCGGCGGCGGAAGACGACATGGCGGCGTACTGCGCGCGGGAAGGCATCGCATGGACGCTGTTTCGTCCAACGCTGGTCTACGGCTGCGGACGCGATCGCGGCATCGCATCGATCGCGGGGTTCGTCCGCCGCTTCGGTTTCTTCCCCGTCGCGGGTGCGGCAAGCGGCCTGCGTCAACCCGTCCACGCGGATGATCTGGCGCACGCCTGCGTACGTGTCCTCGACGACCACAACTCCTGGGCGAAGGCCTACACCTTGAGCGGAGGAGAGGTGCTCACCTGCCGGCGCATGATCGAGGCGGTGTTCGACCAATTGCGCCTGCCGGCGCGGATCGTCTCCATCCCCCCGCGGCTGCTGCGCACGGTCCTCGCAGCGGCGCGGCTTCTTCCCGGTCTCGGCCACCTGTCGCCTGAGATGGCGGACCGGATGCAGAAAGACCTGTGCTTCGACCACACCCCGGCGCGGCGGGAGCTGGGCTTCCGGCCGCGTGCCTTCGCGCTGGACGAGCTTGCCGTGATGCCCCGGTAAGCGCTCCCGGAGCGGGGGAGCGCCCGGCTCGCTACAATCCGCGGTTCCCCCCGACTCCTGGCTCGAATGAAGATTCTCGTCACCGGCTGTGCCGGATTCATCGGCATGCACGTCACGGAGCGGTTGCTCGCCTCCGGACACTCCGTCGTCGGCATCGACAACCTCAACCCCTACTACGACCCGAAGCTCAAGGAAGCCAGGCTGGGCCGCCTGACGGGGCGCCCGGGCTTCGAGTTTCGCCTGCTCGACCTGGCGGATCGGGCGGGCATGGAGAACCTGTTTCGCGACGCACGGGTCCAGCGGGTCGTTCACCTCGCGGCCCAGGCCGGCGTGCGCTACTCCCTGCAGAACCCGCATGCGTACACCGACAGCAACGTCACCGGGTTCGTGAACGTGCTGGAGGGTTGCCGGCATGCACGCTGCGAGCACCTGGTGTTCGCGAGCACGTCCAGCGTCTATGGCGCCAACCGGAAGCTGCCGTTCAGCGTGCACGACAACACCGACCATCCCGTCAGCCTGTACGCGGCCACCAAGAAGGCCAACGAGCTGATGGCGCACACCTACAGCCACCTGTTCGGCCTGCCCTGCACCGGCCTGCGCTTCTTCACCGTGTACGGACCGTGGGGGCGGCCCGACATGTCGCTCTTTCTCTTCACCAAGGCGATCCTGGAGGGGCAGCCCATCGACGTGTTCAACCACGGTGACATGCAGCGGGACTTCACCTACGTCGACGACATCGTGGAGGGCGTCGTGCGGGTGCTGGACCGGGTACCGGCGCCCGATCCGGCGGCGGACCTGAGCGACCCGGCTCTGAGCACCGCACCGTACCGGCTCTACAACATCGGCAACCACAGCCCGGTGCAGCTGGGCGAGTTCATCGCCATGATCGAGCGCGCCGTCGGCAAGCCGGCGCAGAAGCGGATGCTGCCGATGCAGCCCGGGGACGTGTACGCGACCTATGCGGATGTCGAGGATCTGCAGCGCGACGTGGGGTTCACGCCGGCCACTCCGCTCGAGGAAGGGGTGAAGCGGTTCGTTGCGTGGTACCGCAGCTATCACGGAGTGTGAACGACGCTCAGATCCATATCGGCAACGGTGCTGCTGGTGTACCATCGGCCCAACTTCCGAGCGGACCGGTTCCCTGTAAGTGCAAGATACCCTTCTCGTCACCGGCGGCGCCGGCTTCATCGGCTCCAACTTCATCCAGTACTGGATGCGTGTCCGGCCGTCGGCGCGCGTCGTCAACTTCGACAAGCTTACCTACGCCGGCAATCCTCGCAACCTGGCGGAGTTCGAAGGCAACGAGGCCCTGGTCTTCGTGCGCGGCGACATCAACGACCGCGCGCTCGTGCACAGCCTGATCGCCGAGCACCGTCCGCGTGCCATCCTCAACTTCGCGGCCGAGAGCCACGTCGACCGCTCCATCCGCGACCCCGAGGCTTTCGTCCGCACGAACATCGTCGGTGTCTACAGCCTGCTGGAGGAGTCGCTCGCTTACTGGCGCGCGCTGACTGGCGACGCCCGCGAGTCGTTCCGCTTCCTGCAGGTGTCCACCGATGAGGTCTACGGCTCGCTGTCTGCGACCGATCCCGCCTTCCGGGAGGGCGACCGCTACGAGCCGAACAGCCCGTATTCGGCCTCGAAGGCAGCTGCCGATCACCTCGTGCGCGCGTATCACCATACCTACGGTTTGCCGACCCTCACGACGAACTGCTCCAACAACTACGGCCCGTATCAGTTCCCCGAAAAGTTGATCCCGCTGATGATCCTCAACGCCCTCCGCGGCAAGCCCCTGCCGGTCTATGGCGACGGGCAGAACGTGCGTGACTGGCTTTACGTGGAGGATCACTGCCGAGCGATCGAAACCGTCCTCGTGCGCGGCGCAGTAGGCGAGACGTACAACGTTGGCGGCTGGAACGAGAAGACCAACCTCGAGGTGGTGAAGACGATCTGCGCAGTGCTCGACGTGAGCCGGCCGCTGCCCTCGGGTTCCTACGAGTCGCTGATCAAGTTCGTCGCGGACCGCCCCGGCCACGATCGCCGCTACGCCATCGATGCCAGCAGGATCGAGCGCGAGCTCGGCTGGCGGCCGCGCGAGACCTTCGACACCGGATTGCGCAACACGGTGCGCTGGTACCTCGAGCACATGGACTGGGTCGAGGACGTCGCCAGCGGCGCCTACCAGCAGTGGGTCGACGAGCACTACGGGGAGCGGCGCGCGGTATGAAGGGGATCATCCTCGCCGGAGGATCAGGCACCCGGCTGTATCCGGTGACGCAGTGCATTTCGAAGCAGCTGCTGCCGGTGTACGACAAGCCGATGGTGTACTACCCGCTATCCACACTGATGCTGGCTGGCATTCGTGACATTCTGATCATCTCGACCCCGCAGGACCTGCCGCGCTTCTCGGAGCTGCTCGGCTCGGGAAGCCGCTGGGGGCTGAACTTCTCCTATCGTGAGCAGCCCTCCCCTGACGGATTGGCGCAGGCGTTCCTGATCGGGCGCGAATTCATCGGCAGTGACGCCTGCGCGCTGGTGCTGGGTGATAACCTGTTCTATGGGCACGAGTTTGGCCCGCTTCTGAAGCGCGCGACCACTCGCGGCTCAGGCGGGACCGTATTCGCCTACGCTGTCAATGATCCGGAGCGTTATGGGGTCGTAGAGTTCGACCCAGCGGGCCGAGCCATCAGCCTGGAGGAGAAGCCAAGGCAGCCCAAGTCGCGCTATGCCGTTACGGGTTTGTATTTCTACGATAACCGTGTGGTGGAGTTCGCCCAACGCCTTAAGCCTTCGGGGCGGGGCGAGCTGGAAATCACTGACCTCAACCGCATTTACTTGGACCTGGGAGAACTGGAAGTGCAGGTTCTGGGCAGGGGATTTGCTTGGCTGGATACCGGCACGCACGCCTCGCTTCTGACTGCTTCGCAGTTCATTGCCACGATCGAGGAGCGTCAGGGGTTCAAGATCGCGTGCCCTGAAGAGATCGCCTACCGCATGGGCTATATCGACGCAGAGCAGCTCGCCGCCTTGGCGACACCGCTAAGGAAGAGCGGATACGGCGAGTACCTCATGCGGGTCCTCCGGGATCCAGTCTACTAGCTGCCAATAGCTACCAACCCGCGATTTGTGATGAGTGTTACCGAAGCCGCCTTGCCGGGTATACTGGTGATTGAGCTGCCGGTATTCTCCGATGATCGCGGTTACTTCTACGAGAGCTACAACAGCCGGAGCTTCAAGGCTTGGACCGGGATTGACGTCCCGTTCGTGCAGGACAACCAGTCGCGCTCTCGACGTGGCGTGGTGCGCGGTCTGCACTATCAGATCCGGAGCGCGCAGGGGAAGTTGGTTCGCTGCACAGCGGGAGAGGTGCTCGACGTAGTCGTGGATATCCGTCGCAGTTCCCCGACCTTTGGGCGATGGACCTGCATACCCCTATCAGGTGATCGGGCCCAGCTGGTCTGGATCCCAAGCGGGTTTGCGCATGGCTTCGCGGTCCGCTCCGAGTTCGCAGACGTGATGTACAAGACCACGGATTACTATGCACCTGCGCAGGAGCGCTGCATCGCGTGGAACGATGCCGATCTCGCCATCGACTGGCAGCTCGAATGCGCTCCAATCCTCTCTCGGAAGGATGCTGCGGGAACGCCGTTTAGGGCCGCCGAGTTCTATCCTTAGCGGGCGCTAGACCCGCCCGTAGGTGTCCTCGAAGCGGACAATGTCGTCCTCGCCCAGGTAGCTCCCGCTCTGCACCTCGATCATCACCAGGTCGACCTTGCCCGGGTTCTCCAGCCGGTGCTTGTGCCCGGCCGGGATGTAGGTCGACTCGTTCGTGCGCACGAACAGCTCCCGGTCGCCGTTGACCACTTTCGCTGTGCCGGAAACGACCACCCAGTGCTCGCTACGGTGGTAGTGCATCTGCAGGCTCAGGCTGGCGCCGGGCTTGACCACGATGCGCTTGATCTTGAAGCCCGGCCCCTCCTCGAGGACGGTGTAGGTTCCCCAGGGGCGCACCACCGTCTTGTGCAGCAGGTAGGTGTCGTGCTTGGCCAGCTTCAGCTGCTGCGCGACCTTCTTCACGTCCTGCACATGCTCCCGGTGCGCCACCAGTAGCGCGTCCGGGGTGTCCACGATCACTGCGTCCTCCAGTCCCACTGCGGCCACCATGCGCGAGTCGCTCTGCACGTAGCAGTTGCGGCTGCCGACGAACATCGCCTGCCCTTGCGCGCGGTTGCCGTCCTGGTCCGGCGGAACGAGATCGCTGACCGCTTTCCAGGAGCCGACGTCGCTCCACTGGAACGTCGCCGGTACCACGGCGACTCGCCCGGATTTTTCCATCACCGCGTAGTCGATGGAGATATCCGGGATGCGCGAGAAGATCTCCTGGCTGAGGTGCACATGATCGCCGTTCGGGGCGATGTCCCCCCAGCACTGGCTAGCGCCAGCGAGGATGTCGGGGGCGAGCTGCGCCAGCTCGTCGAGGAAGTCCTGCGCGCGGAAGCAGAACATCCCGGAATTCCAGTAGAAGCGCCCGGACTCGATCATGGTCCGGGCCGTCTCCAGAGTTGGCTTCTCGGTGAAGCGAGCCACGCGGAACCCGCGCGTCCCGCTGATCGCTTCCCCGCGTTCGATGTAGCCGAAGCCCGTTTCCGGATACGTCGGGGTGATCCCGAACGTCACCAGTGCGCCCTGGTCGGCAAGCGACTGCGCTTCACGCACGCTGTGGGCGAATGCCTCGACGTCTGGTACGAGGTGATCGGCGGGCAGCACCAGCAGCGTGACATCGCGGCCATGCCGGGCGATCGCAGCCAGGGCGCCGATCGCCACGGCGGGTGCGGTATTCCGCGCGCAGGGCTCCAGCACGAAGAAGTGCTTGGTCTCGGATGACGTGCGGCCATATTCGTCGCGGGTGGCGAAGAAGTGCTCGCGATTGGTGACGGTCACCACCTCCTCGACGGGGCCGAGATGGTGCAGCCGGGCAAGGGTCTTCTGCAGCAGGCTCTGTCCGTCCGGCAGCTTGATGAACGGCTTGGGATAAGCCTCGCGGGACACCGGCCAGAGCCGGGTGCCGCTACCGCCGGACAGGATGAGGGGAATCAGCATCTCGTAGCTCTTTCAATCGCATGAGGATGGTGAGCGGCGACGTGGCGCCCGGCGACCATTATCGCACCATGCCCGGCCCCTGCTCCGGGGGTTCACTGTGTTATCATCACCTTGCGATAATCCTTTGACATTGCAAGTGAAACGTGTCGCTTTGATCACCGGCATAACCGGCCAGGACGGTGCCTACCTCGCCGAGCTCCTGCTCGACAAGGGTTATGAGGTGCACGGCGTGAAACGGCGCACGTCGCTGTTCAACACCGACCGCATCGACCACCTCTACCAGGATCCCCACGAGCGCGATCGCCGGTTCATCCTCCACTATGGGGACATGACCGACTCCAGCAGCCTGGTCCGCATCATCCAGACCGTGCAGCCGGACGAGATCTACAACCTGGCCGCCCAGAGCCACGTCGCCGTGTCTTTCGAGGAGCCGGAGTACACGGCCAACTCCGACGCGCTGGGGGTGCTGCGCGTGCTGGAGGCGATCCGGATCCTCGGACTGGAGCGCAAGTGCCGTTTCTACCAGGCATCGACCTCGGAACTCTATGGGTTGGTGCAGGAGATCCCGCAGAAGGAGACCACCCCGTTCTATCCCCGCAGCCCATATGCCGTGGCGAAGCTGTATGGGTACTGGATCACCGTGAATTATCGCGAGGCCTACGGGCTGTACGCGTGCAACGGCATCCTGTTCAACCATGAGTCGCCCATCCGCGGCGAGACCTTCGTCACGCGCAAGATTACGCGCGCACTCGCCCGGATCAAGCTCGGCCTGCAGGACACCCTGTGGCTCGGAAATCTCGACGCCTGCCGCGACTGGGGGCATGCACGCGACTACGTCGAAGCGATGTGGCTGATCCTGCAGCAGCCAGAGGCTGAGGACTACGTAATCGCCACGGGCGAGCAGCATAGCGTGCGCGAGTTCGTGGACGCTGCGGCCGCCGAACTCGGCATCGCGCTGAGCTGGCGTGGGCAAGGCGCCGAGGAGAAGGGATTCGACGCGAACGGGCGGTGCGTGGTCGCGGTGGACAGCCGATACTTCCGGCCTGCAGAGGTGGAGACACTCCTCGGAGATCCTTCGAAGGCGCGCGACCGGCTGGGGTGGAAGCCCAGGGTCGGTTTTCGCGAGCTGGTCGCGGAGATGGTGCGCGAGGACCTCAAAGCTGCCGAGAGGGACGAGCTGGTGAAGCGGCATGGGTTCTCGGCGTACGACCATCATGAGTAGGAGCGCTCAAAAGAGCGCGATGAGACCGAGAAGCGCGAGGATATGAGCGTTACGAAACCCGAGGGTGAACCCGTTCGGCCGAAGGATCGATTTCTCGTCTTCGGTGCACCTGCGATCGAAGATGGGGAGATCGAGGAGGTCGTCGCTACCATGCGGAGCGGGTGGCTGGGGACCGGACCGAAAGTAGCACGCTTTGAACGAGACTTTGCCGGCTACGTTTGCGCGCCATATGCGGCAGCCGTGAATTCGTGCACCGCGGCACTGCACCTCGCCTTGGTCGCGTGCGGCGTCCGGCCGGGGGATGAAGTGATCACGACCGCACTCACCTTTTGCGCGACGGTCAATGCGATCATCCATGCAGGTGGCGTTCCAGTCCTGGCCGATGTCGACCCTGTCACGATGAACATCGATCCCGTCGATGTGACGCGTCGGATCACTCCGAGAACCCGGGCGATTGTTGCTGTGCATTTCGCCGGGCGTCCATGCGCCATGGAGGAACTGCTCAATCTCGCGCAGTGCCATGGCTTGCGCCTGATCGAGGATTGCGCGCACGCAATTGAGACTGAGTACCGTGGCCAGAAGGCTGGGACGTTTGGTGACTTCGGGTGCTTCAGCTTCTATGTGACCAAGAATGTTGTAACTGGCGAAGGCGGAATGGTGGTCGCCCGGCGCGAGGAGGATATCGCGCGGATCAAGGTCCTCGCCCTGCACGGCATGAGCAAGGACGCCTGGAAGCGATTCAGTGATGAAGGGTACAAGCACTACCAAGTCGTCGAGGCGGGGTTCAAGTACAACATGATGGACCTACAGGCTGCCATCGGAATCCATCAACTACAACGCGTAGAGCGATACTGGCTTCGCCGGCTGCAGGTCTGGCGCCGCTACGATGCTGCGTTCGAGCATCTTCCCGTTGTCAGGCCTGCCGCATCGGAACCTCATACTCGACATGCCCTTCACCTCTACACGCTGCTCGTAGACGAGGAGAGGTGCGGTGTTACGCGAGATGAATTTCTCAACCGGATGACCGGACACAACGTAGGTGTCGGCGTTCATTACCTGAGCATCGCAGAGCATCCCTACTACCAGGCGACCTACGGCTGGCGTCCAGAGCAGTGGCCCAATGC
The DNA here is from genome assembly GCA_964523885.1 of uncultured Burkholderiales bacterium. Classification (GTDB taxonomy): domain Bacteria; phylum Pseudomonadota; class Gammaproteobacteria; order Burkholderiales; family SHXO01; genus SHXO01. The sequence goes on from CAZFYX010000069.1 coordinate 52,355, forward strand.
CATGCGAATCGGCCGTACGACGGTGAGCATCCCTTTGTCGGCGCGGCTCGACGATGGCGACGTGGACGATGTGATCGAGGCCGTCATGACAAGCGTCGCGAAGAGCAGTCGGTGATTGCATGACACAAGATGATGGTCTGACCTCCCGTAAGCTTGAATTGTGTTTCAAGGGCTCACGGGATTACCTACACGGTACGGATGTGTACGACGCCGTCGCCGCTCTGTCGCGGGCGCAACTCGGCACCGGCGTATGTCATCTGAGGCTCGCGATCCATAAGTTCTTTCGAAACCAGCCGGAACTGGTGTGGGGCACGGGGGCGCTGCCTGCGAAGCGACCTGCAAATGCGGTTGCGGAATTCTCGGCGATTGGTGAGGCGAAGGTCGCCGGCTGGCTGACGGAGACGGGGAACGCGGTGACATGCCGCATAGCCTATGACGAGGAAGCCATTGCTGCCTGCTGTCGCCTCGCGGGCGACGGCATCACCGCGTGGCGGGAGCCACCGGGACGCCCGGTGGAGGTGCTGGTGGCGATGACCAAGCAACTCCATCAATTTCTCTATCCGGTGAGCCGAGGCGCGCGATGGATCTTTACCCGGTTGGACCTGAACCGCCTCCTCGAGCATGACGACCCACCTCAGTTCTCGCTTCGGCTGGTCGACAATCTACACGGGCGTATCACGCGCACGGAGATCAAGTCGGGAGTACAAACGATCGGGTACATTTTCTTCTCCCTCGTAGCGCAATGATCGCAATTTGCACCATCGCCAGCCACGTACCTCCCTCGTCCCTCTCCAACAGAGACAGGATGATAGATCTCGACTTTACGCAGGAATTTCTCGCTGAGAAGATCGGGGTCGAACGCGTGTCGCGCCTAGAACCGGGGCAAGACACGGCGGACATGTGTGTGCGCGCATGGCATGCATTGCGGGAGAGATGCGGTGTCGTTGCACAGGACGTTGACTGTATAGTGGTTTGCACACAGAACCCGGATGGCCACGGGATCCCCCACACTTCCGCAATCGTGCAAGCCGCGATCGGCGCGCCGGATTCCTGTGCGGCGTTCGACATCTCCCTCGGGTGTTCAGGGTATGTATATGGACTCTCGGTGGTGAGCAGTTTCATGCATGCGGCGGGATTGAGATGTGGATTGCTGTTCACGGCAGATCCCTACTCGAAGATCATCGATCCCGCGGATCGCAACACGGTATTGCTGTTCGGTGATGCGGCAACGGTTACCCTTTTGCAGGATTCCAGCGGCAAAGGAACATGGCTGCCGCGGTGGTTCAGGTTCGGGACCCGTGGGGCGGACGGCGCAGCCTTGACCAACCGGTCCGGACGCTTGGCGATGAATGGTCGTGCTGTCTTCGAGTTCTCTGCCACCGTCGTACCGGCGCAGATTCGCGCCGTGATGGCCGACGCCGGGGTGGCGATCAAAGACATCGACTTGTATGCGCTGCACCAGGGCAGCCGGTTCATACTCGACACGCTCGTGCGTCGGCTTGAACTGCCGCCTGACCGGGTCCCTTGCAACCTCGCAAACCAGGGCAATACGGTGTCCTCTTCCATTCCGCTGCTGCTTGAGCAGCACCTCGACGATCCGGCAATGAATCGGATCCTGTTGAGCGGCTTCGGTGTGGGCCTCTCCTGGGCGACTTGCATTCTGGAGCGCGCGGGGTGAAGGAAATGGCTTTAATCGAGACATGAGATGACTCCACAACAGACTAAGATCGCAGCCATCGTCAGCGATGTGTGTTCATCGGTAACTTTGGACGACGCATCAGTCGATACTTCGCTCAAGGACCTTGGCGCCGATTCGCTCGACGTGGCAACTATCTTCCTCGCGATCCAGGAGCAACTCGGCGTGCGTGTGCCCGATGCAGAAATCGACCGCCTCGACACAGTGCGCCGCATCGCGGAGTACGTGGAGGCGAGACAGCCCTGATGCGGGGCGTGCTGCGTCAGCTGCGGCAGGTACCGCGCGACCTGTTCCTGATGGTGCTGATATACCTACCGGGAGTTTCTGGCATCCGTCTGCGGCGTTGGTACTACCGGAAGCGACTGCGGCAGTGCGGTCGCGACTTCACTGTCCTCCCGGGAGTGCATCTCGCCGGTTTGCAGTACATCGATGTAGGCGACAATGTCATGCTGCGCGAGAACGTCATCGTGCATGCCGGGGTGGCGGTAGAAGGCGATGGTCGCGAAGTCCGCGAGTTGCCCGCGGTGCATGGCGTGGAACCGGGGATCGTTCGTATCGGTAATCACTCCAGAATCGCCTTTGGCGCGCTCATCCTGGGCTACGGTGGGATCTGGATTGGAGAAAAGTGCGGGGTAGGGCCGAATGCGCTACTGCTCTCCGAGAGCTACCACCACAAGGGGCGAGACCCGACGATCGTCTACAAGTACTCGCAGGGCGCGCGCGCGGAGGAGCAGTGTGTCCTGCGTGGCGGGATCCGTCTCGAGGACGGGGCTGGCATCGCCAGCAACGTGATCGTACTACCGGGCGCTCGCATTGGGCGGGACGCGTGGGTCTCGCCCGGCAGCGTAGTCCGGCTGGCCGGTCGCATCGATGATCTGGCGATTGCCAAGGGAGACCCGGCAGACACGGTCTTTCGCCGAGGCACCGCCGACCAGACTCGAACTTCGCGCTGAGCCGTGGCGGACCTCGCAACTTATCTGCGGCCGTTCCACTTGACGCATCCCGCCCGGATGGTAATGCGTCGCGGGGCGGAGTTGTTGGTTTCCGCCATGGACGCCGAGTTGCATGGCAGAGTGCTCGATATTGGGTGTGGACGCAAAGCAAAGCGCCACCTGTTGCCCCCCGGGGTGTCAGAGTATGTAGGATTGGACCATCCAGACACCCTCCACGACCTCGCCCAGGCCGACCTTGTTGGGACGGCCTACGAGATCCCGGTCGCCGATGCGTCCTTCGATGGCGTGCTGTGCACCGCGGTGCTCGAGCATCTTGAGGAGCCAGCACGCGCAATTGCCGAAGCGTGGCGGGTGCTCAAGCCCGGGGGGCGAGCAATCTACACGGTTCCCCTCTTCTGGTACCTGCACGAGGAGCCACGCGATTTTTACCGCTACACCGAGCACGGCCTGCGGCACCTCTTCTCCCACGCACGCTTCGCCGACTTGGCGATCACGCCCGCGTCCGGCTTCTGGGTCACCTTCGGGAGTCAGCTGAGCTACTACCTGACAGGATCGCTTCGCCGGCCATTCGGGCCCATTGCACGAGCATGTACCGCGATCAACAACACGGTATGTCCCTGGCTCGACCGGATCGACCGGCGCCGCAACCCCTTCTCCGCAAAGTTCACCTGGATGTACTTGGTGGTCGCCCGCAAGCCGGGTGGAGCGCATGGCTGACATCGCGGCCGACACCTTGATGGAGTTGCGGCGCTTGCTCGAGATCCAGATTGCCCGAGCCCGAACCGCGCATTTCGGCGCTGTACGAGCCGCCTGGAGTGCCGCGGCGGTTGAGTATTTCTGGGACGAGCGGCAGCAGGAGTGGCGTCTGCAACACCTCAAGCGCCACCGGGTTGAGGCCGGACGCCACAAAGTCCTCGACATGGCGGCAGGCTGCGGACAGTTCCTGCTTGCGGCGCTCGACGCGGGCTTCGACTGTTATGGTTTGGAGCCAGATCCTTGGCGCGTAAGTTTCGTGTCGCACAAGATCATGCTTTCCGGGAGACCGGCGGGCTGGGCGAATAGGATGGTGCTGGGCGTCGGTGAGGAGCTTCCCTTTCCCGACGCCAGCTTCGACTACATCTCCAGCTTCCAGACCCTCGAGCATGTGCAGGACCCGGCAAGGGTAGTGGCGGAGCTTCTGCGGGTGACCCGCCCCGGTGGAGCGATCCATCTGATGTGTCCCGACTACCGCAGCTTGTTCGAAGCCCATTATCAACTGCCTTGGCTGCCTCTGTTCCCGCGTGCGGCTGCGCGTGCATATCTCCGGGCACTAGGGAGGCCCACGCTCGGGCTGGAAACCATTCAGTACACCACCGTGCCTAGGGTCAGACGCTGGGTCGAACAAGCTGCACGGAGGGCGGGCCGGAAGGTCGAGATTCAGGACGAGAACTTCGACCGCTTCAAGGTTGCGCTTGCGAGACGGGGCATGCCACTGTTCCCAGGAGCATTCGCCCTTTGGCGGACATTCGAGGTAGCCAACGGACTGGGGCGCCGAGAGATTTCAGTGGACTTGCTTGTCAGAACCGTGGGTACGCGGTAGTGCTGCGCCGCGCAGCTGTACGTGGTGCAGCACTGAGTTCTGCAGCCAGTGTGATCGCTCTGGGGTTGCAACTGCTGCAACTGGCCGTTGTGGCGCGCTTGCTCACACCTGCCGACTTTGGTATTGCAGCGCTCATCACCGTCGTGGTGAGTATCGCTCAAGCATACGTAGACCTCGGCATGAGTAGTGCGATCGTGCATCGGCAGCATGCGACCGCGATGCAACTGTCCACAGTGTATTGGGTCTCGGCTGCCGCTGGTGTGGGGGTCGCGGTCATGTTTTGGATTGCAGCCCCCGTGGTGGCGGTGGCACTAGGGCGGGAGGATCTGGCACCTCTCGCGCGCGTCGCGGCCCTGATCCTGTTGATTGGGCCGCTCGGACAGCCATTCCAGATGATGTTGCAGCGGGACCTGCGCTTCGGCACGCTTGCGGCGGCGGACGTGGTTGGTGCCGTTGTCGGTCTGGCCACATCTGTGATGCTGGTCGTGCGCGGTTGGGGTGTGGCGGGCCTCGTATGGGGGCAGGTTGCGAGCGTTGTAGCTCGGGCCCTGCTGTTCTGCTGCGCGCAGTGGCCTCGCTGGAAGCCGCGCGCAGTGTTCGAGCGCGAACATCTGCGTGGATTCGTGACGTTTGGGTTGTTTCAACTGGGGGAAAGAACGATCAACGTGCTGGGCTACAACCTCGACAAGTTGATCCTCGGTGGCCTTGCCGGCAGCACCGCGCTGGGCTTGTACAACGTTGCATATCAGCTCGTGATGCGTCCGCTATCGGTTGTCAGTCCCGTGGTCCAGCGAGTCGCGTTCCCGGTCTTTGCGCGCGTGCAAGGCAACGACGCGCGCCTGCGGGAAGGCTATCTGGAGGCGATCCGTGCCGTCGCATTGCTGCTGTTTCCGCTGTTGGCCCTTACCGCGGCGCTAGCAGACGCGGTCGTCAACGTCCTGCTCGGTCCCGCCTGGGCTGATTCAGCGGGCCCAGTGCGGTGGTTAGCAATGCTTGCCATGTTTGTCGCCATCGGCAACCCCATTGGTGCAGTCCTTCTCGCCAAGGGGCGGGTTCGGTTGGGCTTCTACCTAAACGTCTGGATGGTAATGCTATACCTCGCCGCAACGGTTCTCGGTGCGCGGGGCGGTGCCGAAGGTGTCGCACGCAGCTTGACCATTGCAACCGCCATCGGCCTGTTCCCGGTCGGGTTCTGGGTTCGCTGGAACTTGCTTGGCATGCGGCCGGCGGCGTATTTGGCTGCGATAGCGCCAGCCGGAGCTGCGGCCGCCATGGCAGCTCTGGCAGCGGCACTGCTGAACCATTTTCTGGCAGACAAGGACGCGCTCGTGCGGCTGGTGCTGGGCAGCATCGCTGGTGTAGTGGCATATGGTGTCATCGCCGGACCTTGGGTGCTACGCTTCGCGCAACGCTCATTTCGGGCCGCGGGCTAATCGCATGTGCGGTATTGCCGGTTACATCACCCTTGGGCAGCCAGTTGAATCGACGGCTACCATCCGTGCGATGCTGCAGGCCATACAGCATCGCGGACCCGACGACCAGGGCATCGTGCTGTTCGGTGCTCCGTCTCGGGCCACCCGCACCTGCTCTACTGCAGCCTCAGACCCGAGGATTCAGGATGCCCTTCCGAACATCGAGATGGCGGAAGGGTTCAGGCACTACAGCGCATTCGCGCACTGTCGGTATTCGATCGTGGATCTGTCCCCGCACGGACATCAGCCCATGTGGACCGCGGACGGTGGCGCATGCGTCAGCTTCAACGGCGAGATCTATAACTATGTGGAGCTGCGCGCCGAACTTGAGAGGTCGGGACATCGCTTCGACACGACCAGTGACACCGAGGTGTTGTTGGCTGCATGGAGAGAGTGGGGAAGCGGTGCATTCGAGCGCTTCAACGGGCAGTGGGCTCTGTCGCTCTACGAAGAGTCGTCGGGGCGGGTTTTGCTGGCGCGGGACCGCCTCGGCAAGGCGCCTCTGTACTACGCGGTGATCGACGGATTGCTCTGCTGGGCATCCGAGATCAAGGCGTTACTTCGAATAGGGGGAAGCTCTGCCTTCCGAGTTGATCCTCGGGCTGTGCACGAATTCGTCCTCGAGGGCTGGAGGGATCGTGGCGGGACGTTTTGGGAAGGCATCCATGACTTTCCGCCGGGGGCTTGGGCATGGCTCGATCGCGGCAGCGAGCTCCGCTGCCAGTCGTTCTGGAGGTTGCCACAAGCACGGCTGAAAGAGTCGGAGATCAGCACGAGCGATGCAGCTACTGGCCTGCGTGAGCTGCTGGTGGATGCCATTCGCGTTCGCGTTCGCGCCGATGTGCCGATCGCCTTCGAGCTCAGTGGTGGAATGGACTCCTCCACATTGGTGGCACTCGCCGCCAATTTCATCCCTGGGTCCCACACTGCCTATTGCATCGACTTTCAGGAGGCGGAAGCAAACGAAACACCGTACGCACAGGCCGTTGCGGCGCGCTATGGGCAATCCGTTCGACTGACGCTGATTCGTCCGGAGAGCGACGACTTCTGGCACGAGGTTGACGCATTCGTCGCACTTGAGGAGGAGCCCTTCCATGCGCCCAACCTCTTCACGAACAACCGGCTCCGGCGACGGATGAAAGCCCTTGGGGCAAAGGTGGTGGTGAGCGGGTCTGCCGGCGACGAGGTGTTGGCTGGATATGCGGGTGACTATCTCGGGCCGTTCGCGTTGCAGCTTCTGCGCCAGGGCCGGTTTGGCACGCTGCTCCATGAGCTTCGTTCGAACACCGAGTTCGGCTGGGGGCCGCGCCGGCTCGCAGGCCTCTTCGCCCATACCGTCTCACCCGGCATGTCCAGGCGCGCATGGCGCAGACGCACTGGCGAAGCGGCGATGCTCGATGCAGTCTATCGCGCGCCCGACGGTGCGTCGCTGGGGCCGTATCCACCCGCTGAGCTCTCGGCGCGGCTGGCCAGCCACATGCGGGAGACCAAGATGAACTACTGGTTGCGTTCTGCTAACAAGGTCAACTTCGGCATCCCAATCGAGCCGCGTGCGCCGTTTCTCGATTACCGAGTGGTCGACTTCGCTTTCCGCCTGCCGACGACGTATCTGATCAGAGATGGCTGGCACAAGTGGCTCCTGAGGCGAGCGATGGAGGATCTGTTGCCGGAGTCCGTGGTGTGGCGGCGCACCAAGATGGGTTTTCCGTTTCCGCTCAGGTCTTGGCTTCTTGAGTCCAAGGCGGTGGTCCTGCAGCTGTCGCGGGACGCGCAGTGCCCGTACGTCGATACCGAGGCCCTCGAGCCGGTCTACGAGTCATTCGTGAACACCGCGCCTGCCACGGTTTGGCGCCTCGTGAGTCTGGCACTTTGGTGGAAACGGGTGGTGCGAGGTGAGCCGCTCTTGTTGCAAGCTGGGCCGGCACCATGCTGACGATCGTCCACGGGATGCCGGTCTGGCTGCCACGCACGCAGCCATGGGTGTACTGGCAAATCCTGGGTCTCCCGGCGGAGAGGATCCGCGCAGAGGTTGTGTGTGAGCGACGCGAGAATGGGTCGGAGTTTCCGTACGACCATGTACAGTGCGCCGAGCAGAGGGCATTGCTGACGGATCTATTGGACCGCGCTATCCGTCGACTCGGCGTTCGTTCCCATCTGCGCCATCTGCCCACCAGCATCCGCGGTATGGGGGCGAACGCCTTGCATTCGCATTTCGGAGACGTGGGCTGGCGCTATATGGAGGCGGCGCGATGCGCAGGCGTCCCGCACGTAGTGACCTTCTACGGCTACGACGTGAACCTGCCGAAAGTCGATCCAGTATGGTCGGATCGTTTCCACCGCTTGTTTGAGACGGTCTCTCTGGTTCTGTGCGAGGGCGTCCATATGGGGCAGTGCCTGGTGAAGTTGGGATGTCCGCCCGCCAAGGTCGCCATTCAGCATCTGGGGGTGCCGCTGGATAAGATTCCGTATCGGCCTCGAACTCGTTCCAGAGATGAGCCGATGCGTGTCTTGATCGCGGCAACGTTCACGGAGAAGAAGGGAATACCGTTTGCGCTTGAGGCGCTAGCGAGGATCGCTTCCGACGTGCGAATTCAGATCACGATAATCGGCGACGCGCGACCCTTGGAGGAAGGGCGGCGAGAGAAGGGGCGGATCCTGAGATTGCTCGACGAGACAGGGCTGGAGCGCAGCACCAGGATGCTGGGCTACCAGCCCTACGGCGTATTGCTCAGAGAGGCGTACGAGCATCACGTCTTTCTCTCCCCATCGGTGACGGCCAGCGATGGGAACACAGAGGGGGGAGCGCCGGTGAGTCTGATCGACATGGCGGCAAGTGGTTTGCCCATCGTGAGTTCCCGCCATTGCGACATCCCGGAGATCGTACTGGACGGAAAGACCGGGCTGCTGGCGGATGAACGCGACGTGGACGAACTCGCTTCGCATCTGCTCGCCCTTGCGAAGGAGCCGCAGCGCGCCCATGATTTGGCAATGGCCGCGCGGCGGCATGTCGAACGCGAGTACGACGCCCGGATCCAGGGGGCGCGTCTGGCTTCCCACTACGAGCGCATCGCTGGACAATGCCCCTGATCGGTAGCGCTGCGAAGTCGTGGCGTATTTCAATCCATGACGAATCGGTCGATAGCGCTGCTCGTAATGGTGCTGATCTGGGGGGCGGATCTTGAACCCGGCCCCGGTCGCACTATTCGTCTATCGCCGTCCTGCGCATGTGGAGGCCGCCGTCCACGCGCTGCTACGCAATGCTCAGGCGCAAGACACGCATCTTGTGATTTTCTCCGATGGTCCGCGGGATGCCAGGACAGAGCAGGATGTTGCCAGAGTGCGCCGCTTTGTGCGGGCAGTCTCCGGATTTCGTTGCGTCGAAGTTGTCGAGCGCGACATCAACCTTGGTCTTGCGCGATCCGTCATTGATGGCGTTGGCAGGCTTTGCTCGGAATATGGGCGGGCCATCGTCCTGGAGGACGATCTGGTCGTTTCACCGCATTTCCTTTCGTACATGAACGCTGCGTTGGTGCGCTATGCTGACGAGCCGCGTGTCATGCAGATTTCCGGCCACATGTTCCCGGTCGAGATCAGGGTCGACGCGGAAGCTTTCTTCCTGCCGTTCGTGACGTCATGGGGGTGGTCAACCTGGGATCGTGCATGGCGCATGTTCGATCCGGACGCGTCCGGGCATGAGCGACTTCGCACTGACGCACGCCTCAAGCATCGCTTCGACCTTCTTGGGAGCTATCCTTACTACGCCATGTTGGAGGCTCAGCTTGCTGGCAAGATCGATTCGTGGGCGGTGCGGTGGTACCTGAGCGTCTTTCTTAACGCTGGACTGGTCCTCTATCCGGCCCGGACAATGGTCAAGAACGCGGGGTTGGATGGCTCAGGGGAGCACCGATCGACAGGCGGTTGCAGTGACGTGCTTGATGAAGACTTCCAGGTGGAGCACTTCCCGCCGGTCGCCGCGGATGCCGAAGGGGAGGCCAAGGTCTATGCATACCTGCGATCACAGCGGAGTACGATGACAAGAGTTCGGCGAAAGCTTCGAGAGGTGATGACGTGCGCAGCGCGGCGCGCCAAGTACTGAATTGGTATGCCTCGCGACGCATTCGGGCGCTCGGCCGTGTGGCCGTCGCCCGGCCGGCGCGCGTGAATTTTAGAAGGATCTCGATGAAGCCGGGATGCGGACTGGCCATCGGCCGTGGATCCATTATTGAAGCCAACTTGATCTTCGATCGGGATGGTGCATCCATTCTCATCGGAGATAGAACGTTCATCGGTGCGTCAAGTATCATCAGCGCCGAGCGCATCATCATCGGCAACGACGTTCTGATCTCGTGGGGCTGCACGATCGTAGACCATGACTCACACCCGATGGAATGGATGCAGCGTCAGAATGACGTGTTGGGTTGGTTTGTCGGGTCGAAGGACTGGAGCAATGTGGTGCGGAGCCCAGTGGTCGTGAACGATCGTGCCTGGATAGGTTTCAACGTTGCGATCCTGAAGGGCGTCACGATCGGGGAGGGGGCAGTAGTCGGTGCATGCTCGGTAGTAACCAAGAGTGTTCCGCCCTATTGCTTGGTGGCCGGAAACCCGGCGAAGATCATTCGAAAGATACCAGGTGACGACAGATCTGGCGGGTAGCTGGGAGCAAGCGGTAGCAGCACTTCGCGCGCAGCCAGAGCAAGCCGAGTTCGTTCGTGCCTGCTTCTATGATGACCCCTTGGTGGAGGCGGCGGAGCGATATCGTGCGAGCACGGAATGGCAGGCCGTCCGCCGTTTGCTGCCCTCCGTCCCGGGACGCGCGCTCGATCTTGGCGCAGGGCGCGGCATAGCGGCTTACGCGCTCGCTAAGGACGGGTGGACCACGTGCGCGGTCGAACCCGATCCAAGTGCGCTCGTCGGCTCTGCGGCCATCCGCAGGCTGGTCGCGCAATCTCGTGTGGACATCGAAGTCATCGAGCAAGTGGGGGAGGCCCTGCCATCCCGGCCTGACACCTTCGATGTGGTCCACTGCCGAGCAGTGCTCCACCACGCGCAAGACATGCCGCAGTTTTGCCGGGAGGTCGCTCGGGTCCTCGTACCAGGCGGATTGTTCGTGGCCACCAGGGAGCACGTGATCTCCCGGCAGGAGGATCTCCCGCAGTTTCTCGCCGCCCATCCCCTTCATCGACTATATGGCGGCGAGAACGCACACCTCCTCGACGAGTACCGCGGCGCGATAAGTGCGGCGGGATTGCGAGTGCGCCGCACACTTAATCCATATGAATCCGATATCAACCTGTTCCCGGACAGCATCGTGGGCATGAAGCGCCGCATCGCGCGACGGCTGCACCTGCCAGTCTCTGCATTCATCCCCGACGCCCTGCTGACCTGGCTGGGTTCGCGGTTGGATCAACCCGGCCGACTCTACACGTTCGTCGCACAGAAGCCTTGACATGGGCAGACACGTCTTGATCACCGGGGCCTATGGATTCCTCGGCCGACATGCGGCACGGCGCTGGGCACAGGCCGGGTGGCGCGTCACTGGGTTGGGCCACGGCAGCTGGTCTAGGGAGGATTGGGGGGGCTGGGGCATCGACGATTGGCACAGCGTGGATATCACCCTTGACGCCCTGGTGACGTACGCGCACGAACCCGATGTGGTGATCCATTGCGCGGGCAGTGGCGCCGTGAGCTTCTCGGTGACGCACCCCTATCAGGACTTTCAGCGGACCGTCCAGACTGCCGCGGCAGTGCTGGAGTATGTGCGGACCTGCGCGCCCCGTGCGCGAGTTGTCCTGCCTTCCAGTGCGGCCGTGTACGGGAACGCGCAGTCGCTACCCATCCGAGAGTCCGCCCCATTGCGTCCCGTGTCGCCGTACGGGGTGCACAAGGATGTCGCGGAGCGGCTGGCCGGTAGCTATGCGCGTCAGTTTGGTATCCACGTCGCGATCGTCCGCTTCTTCTCGATCTACGGCATCGGCCTGCGCAAACAGCTCCTATGGGATGCCTGTCGCAAGTTCTCGCAAGGGGAGACCGAGTTCGCCGGAACGGGGGAGGAACTGCGTGACTGGCTGCATATATCCGACGCCACCGATCTGCTCTCGGTCGCAGCCGAGCATGCGGGGGTGGACTGCGTCACGATCAATGGCGGTAGCGGCTCAGCAAGCAGCGTGAGAGAGGTGCTCTCCAGGATCGCTTCAGGATTTCCAGGCGTCCCAGCGCCCCATTTCAGCAGAGCTGCGCGAACGGGCGATCCGGCAAACTTTCACGCGGACGCCGCACTTGCCCGCTCCCTCGGCTGGTCGCCGAAAGTGGACCTCGATCGAGGCGTCGAGGAGTACGTTGGGTGGTTCAGGCAAGGCGCACCGTGATACGAGTGGGGTTCGTATTCGATGTGGTCGATGCGGGCTGGCTCGGCGGCGTCAACTATCGGCGAAATCTGCTGAGTGCGCTTTACGAATGCCCGGACCGGAGAATCGCGGCAGTCCTCCTTGCCGGGATGCGCACGCCCGACACGTTGCTCGAGGGGTTTCCGTCTGTCGAGGTGATCCGCCTGCGGATCCTGGATCGTGGCAGCCTGGCGTGGCTAATCCGCAAGCTCGTCTACCGCAGCATCGGTCGAGACTGGCTGCTGGAGCGGGCGCTGCGGCGGAAGCGTATCGATGTGCTGTCGCACTCGGAGCCCCTGGGGCCTCGCGCCACCATTCCCTGCATCGGCTGGATCGCGGACTTCCAGTACCTGCGCCTCCCTGAGTTCTTCACCGACGACGCCAGGCGCATGCATGAGGCCTTCACTGCAAGGGTGTTGGATGGGTGCGCACGGATCGTCCTGAGCAGCAAGGCTGCCCAGGAGGACTTACGTCAGGTGGCGCCAGATGCGCTTGCGCGATCCAGGATCCTTCATTTCGTCTCCGGTCCGCCGCAGGGTATGCAATTGCCCGATGCCGCAACCATCGCGTCGACGTATGGGGTGCGCGAGCCATATGTGTTGTTGCCGAACCAGTTCTGGGCGCACAAGAACCATGGCGTAATCCTCGCGGCATTGGAGGTGCTCGTCGGGCGCGGATCCCGCGCACTGGTGCTGGCGACGGGTAACCCTCGGGACTATCGTCAGCCGGGTCATTTTGCCACCCTGATGGAAGAGGCGAAGCGCCGCGGTGTCGAGAATGATTTCCGCGTCCTCGGTGTCGTGCCATACCCCGACCTCATGGGGCTGATGCGCGATGCTGCGGCGGTCATCAACCCGTCCTTTTTCGAGGGGTGGAGCACCACGGTGGAAGAAGCCAAGTCGATGGGCAAGCTGGTGCTGCTGTCCGATATTCCGGTGCACCGCGAGCAGGCACCAGGCCGTGCCCGTTACTTCAACCCCCGCGATCCAGAGGATGTTGCCGACGCGATTGAGGAGGCCCTGCGGCAGTTCGACGCCGTACAGGAGCGCGACTGGTACGCAGGGGCGCAACGTATGGCGCCGGAGCGCCGGCGTGCGTTCGCGCGCGACTATCAGGATCTCCTGCTCGAAGCTGTGGCGCGACGATGAGCGAAGCGATTGCGGCAACCTGCGTGCCTCGGCAGCGGCGGGTCGGGGGAGGCGCTGCATGAGCCGGCCCATTCTCAGCGTCGTGACGGTGGTGCGCAATGGCATCGACTTCATCGACGATACGCTGCGCAGCGTAAGCAGTCAGACTTATCTTGAACGTGAGCACATCATCATCGACGGTGGCTCCACTGACGGGACCCTCGATGTCATTGCGCGCTACGCCGCACACCTGGCACAGGTGGTGAGCGAGCCTGACCGCGGGATCGCCGACGCGTTCAACAAGGGTATTCGGGCTGCGCACGGGGACTACGTGCTGTTTTTGAACGCGGACGACTACCTTGCAGGGCCTAATGTGCTCGGCGCTGTCGCACAGGCCATCACGGCGGCAGCCTCACCCACACTGGTGTACGGGGACTGCCAGGTGGTCGAGCGCACCACTCGGAGGCAGATGTACGATGTACGCCCGCAGTTCTCGCGTCGTCGCTTCCTGTGGGGGTTCAGCCTGCCCCACCCCAGTCTGTTCTTCCATCGGCGATACTTCGAGCAATACGGGATGTACGATCTCAGCTTCAAGCTCGCCATGGACCTCGAACTTCTCGCGCGCGGCGTTCTGCGAGAGTCGTTGCTCCACGTGCCCGTGGTGGTGTCGGTAATGCGCCATGGCGGGGTGAGCACGCAGGACCGCGGGCTCGCCGTTAGTGAGACGGTACGTGCCCTCACGAAGAATCGACTGATCTCGCCGATGCTAGGAGGATTTCGGTTGCGCAGCTACTATCGCGTGCGCGCGGTGGTGCGTGCCGGGCTGGACGCGCTGGGAATGTACGAGCGCGTGAGTCGCGTGCGAACTTGACCAGCCGAATGTGCTAGCCGATGGCTGCGCAGGTGAGCATCGTGATGGCGATGCGCAACAACGAGCGCACACTCCAGGCGGCCTTGCGGTCGATCCTGGATCAAAGCTATCGAGATTGGGAGATGATCCTGCTCGACGATGGGTCTGCCGATGAGAGCGTTCGCATCGCCCGGACCGTCAGAGACCCCCGCGTGCATGTGGTCGTGGACGGGCAATGGCGTGGTCTGCCAGCGCGCCTGAACCAGGGGCTCGCGCTAGCTTCCGGTAAGTACGTTGCCCGCATGGATGCAGATGATGTGAGCTACGCGGAGCGCCTGGAGCGACAGGTCGCATTCCTGGAGGCCCATCCCGAGGTGGACCTGGCGGGCACGCGAGCGATCGTCTTCGAGGATGGTGGAGCGGTGCTCGGGTTGCTGCCCTTTGCCGGTCGCCACGACCAGATCTGCGCTCGACCGTGGAGAGGCTTCCCCCTGCCTCACCCGACCTGGATGGGCCGACGCGCCTGGTTTGTCCGGTTCGGATATCGGGAGCAAGCCGTGCGTTGCGAGGATCAGGATCTGCTGCTGCGCGCCCATCGGGCCAGCCGGTTCGCGTGCCTGCCGGAGGTGCTGCTCGGCTATCGGCAGAACAGTCTGTCGTTGCGCAATACCTTGCTGGGGCGGCGTAGCTACGCGGACTCGCTGTGGCAGGTCGAGCGCAACGAACGGGGCATCATCCCGGCACTCGCGTCGGCAGTCGCGCAGGGCGCCATGGCTGCAGTGGCATTGGGAGCGGTGGGTCTCGGGTTGCGCCGCCGCATGCTGCTGCGTCGGTTCTGCGCCGTATCGCCCCGGGCAGCCGCCGAATGGGGAGAGCGTTGGCAGGCGATCAACGAGCCGGCCGACCAGCTTCGCGAATGTGCGGGATAACCGGCTGTTGGCAGACTCGCCCCGTGCCGGTGCTCGAACTGACGCCGCTGGTGCGGGCGATGGCCGCGCGGCTCGCGCATCGCGGGCCTGACGACCACGGCGTATGGGTGGATGAGAGCGAGCGCGTCGCGCTCGGCCACCGTCGCTTGTCGATCGTGGACCTGTCCGCGCAAGGCCATCAGCCGATGCAGTCCGAAAGCGGGCGCTATGTCATCGCATTCAACGGCGAGATCTACAACTTCGCCGCCTTGCGCAAAGATCTGAGGGATGTCGCGTCTGCGCCGGCGTGGCGCGGCCATTCCGACACCGAGGTGATGCTCGCCGCGTTCGAGCGGTGGGGGGTTGACGCCGCACTGCGCCGATTCGTCGGCATGTTCGCGTTCGCGCTCTGGGACCGGCGCGACCGGGTGCTGCACCTGGCGCGTGATCGATTCGGGGAGAAGCCCCTCTACTACGGGGTGCAGGGCGGCTTGCTCCTGTTCGCCTCGGAGCTGAAGGCGCTGCGAGTGCATCCGTCGTTCGTCCCCCGGATCGATCGCGATGCTGTGGCGCTCTACCTGCGCCATGGGTGCGTACCGGCCCCGCACTCGATCTACGAGGGCGTGCGCAAGCTGACGCCGGGCACGTATCTGTCCCTCTCCGCCCACGACGTCGAGACCGGGACGTTGCCCGAGTCGCGGGAGTACTGGAGTGTCCGCGAAACGATCATGAATGCGCAGCTCTTCAGCGGGGACGACCACGAAGCCAGAAACGAGCTTGAAAGCGTTCTCCGCACCGCGGTGGCCAACCAGATGGTCGCCGACGTACCGCTGGGCGCATTCCTCTCCGGCGGGATCGACTCCTCCGCAATCGTGGCGCTGATGCAGGTGCAGAGCACGCGCCCGGTTCGAACCTTCAGCATCGGCTTTCGCGAGCAGGCGTACGACGAAGCCCAGCATGCGGCGCGCGTTGCCCGGCACCTTGGCACCGAACACACCGAGCTCTACCTGGAGCCGGAGGACGCGTTGCGCATAGTCCCCGAACTCGCTGGCATCTACGACGAACCGTTTGCGGATTCGTCCCAGATACCAACCTGCCTGGTTTCCAGGGTCGCGCGCAAGCACGTGACCGTAAGCTTGTCCGGAGATGCGGGTGACGAGGTGTTCGGCGGCTACAACCGCTATCTGTGGGGGCAGATGCTGCGGCGCAGACTCGGGTGGATGCCGGTTCAGGCCCGACGCGGGTTGCGTTACGCGATCACGTGCATCGCGCCATCGACATGGGACGATCTGGCTGATGGTGCAGCGATGGTTCTGCCTGCAGCGAGGCGGAACAAGGCGGTCGGCGACAAACTGCACAAGCTTGCCGGCTTGCTGGATGCGCGCAGCGATGACGAGCTCTACGGCCGTCTGGTCTCGTTCTGGTCCGACGGAGTGGTATCAGCCGACCATCGCATGCCTTCCTCCGCCGGTTGGCTGCAGCCGCGACCGCCTGCATCGCTGGAGACTTTCCCGGAGCGCATGATGTACCGGGACGCACTCGGCTATCTTCCCGACGACATCCTGGTGAAGGTCGACCGTGCCGCGATGGCGGTGAGCCTGGAGACCCGCGTCCCGTTCCTCGACCATCGCGTGTTCGAGTTCGCCGCGCGGCTGCCGCTTCGCTTTAAGATCCGCGCTGGGGAGACCAAGTGGATCCTGCGCCAGTTGCTGTACAAGTACGTGCCACGCGACCTGGTAGAGCGGCCGAAGATGGGCTTCGGAGTGCCGATCGACCAGTGGTTGCGGGGTCCGTTGCGTGCGTGGGCCGAGTCCCTGCTGGATGAGGCGAGACTGCGGCGGGAAGGGTATCTCGATCCCCGGGTCGTCCGCGCCTGCTGGCAGGAGCATCAGTCCGGCGCGCGCAACTGGCAGCACCGGCTCTGGGTAGTGCTCATGTTCCAGTCCTGGCTCGACCGCTGGCAGACCGCGCCGTGAGCGAGCGCACCAGACTGTTGTACCTGGTGACCGAGGATTGGTACTTCTGCTCGCACCGGCTCCAGCTCGCGATCGCAGCACGCGATGCCGGCTACGACGTTGCGGTGGCGACACGCTTCAGGGATCATCTGCCGGTCGTGCAGAACGCCGGATTGCGGCCCTTCCCGATTGCGTTTCTCCGCGGAGGATGGAATCCTCTGCGCGAGTTGCGCACACTGGCCCAGATCACGAGCGCGTATCGTCGGTTCCAGCCGCACATCGTGCACCACGTCGCCGTCAAGCCTATGCTGTATGGATCGCTCGTTTCGCGTCTGACGCATGTCCCTGCAGTCGTCAATGCGCTCGCGGGACTCGGATACGTGTTTTCGTCGCGAGACCTGAAGGCTCGTTTGCTCAAGCCCGTCCTCACTCACGCCTACCGCGCGCTGCTGAATCGACCGACCAGCCGGCTCATCGTGCAGAATCCCGATGACCTGTCATTGTTCACCGCCGACGAGCTGATCGATCCGGAGCGCGTGGTATTGATCCGCGGTGCCGGCGTCGAACTCGACCGCTATCCCGTTACGCCAGTGCCGAAGGGCGTGCCCCTGGTAGTGCTGCCGGCGCGCCTGCTGCGCGACAAGGGCGTGGAGGAATTCGTCGCCGCTGCCCGGCAGATCAGGGCTGCGGGGCCGCCTGCGCGCTTTGCCTTGGTGGGGTCGCCGGATCCGCACAATCCGGCATCCATTCCTTCCGCTCGCCTCGCCGAGTGGGTGGCCAGCGGCGTCGTCGAGTACTGGGGATGGCGCGATGACATCCCGGCCGTTCTTGCGGAAGCCAGTGTCGTCTGTCTGCCCTCCTACCGTGAAGGGCTGCCCAAGGCGCTGCTGGAGGCGGCGGCTTGCGCACGCCCGATCGTGACGTGTGACGTGCCGGGCTGCAGAGAGGTGGTGCACGACGGGGACAACGGTCTCCTGGTACCGGCACGCGACAGCGCGGCGCTGGCCACGGCGCTCATCAGATTGATCGAGGATCCCGGTCTGCGTCAGCGCATGGGTACGCGAGGACGCGTTCGCGCCGAGGGGGAGTTCTCGATCGCAAGGGTGGTGGCGGACACCCTTGAGCTCTACCGCAGCCTGCTCTGCGGGCGCGTGGTGGAAGTACCTGGCTTCGGTGATCGGCCACCGACATCGAAATGGTAGATCTTCCAAGCCGCACCGGACCTCGGGTGCTTGTGACCGGCGCCAGCGGCTTCGTCGGGCGAGCGCTCTGCGAGCATCTGGAGGAACATGGTTTCCGCGTACGCAGGGCGCTGCGTCGTCCGCCCGCCGGCCTGGCCGCAGAACACGTCGTGGTGGGAGAGATCGGCCCGCACACCGATTGGGACGAGGCGCTCGCAGATGTCGACCTGGTCGCCCATCTCGCGGCCCGTGCGCACGTGATGAAGGAAACGGCCGTCGATCCGATGGCCGAGTATCGTTCGGTTAACGTCGAAGGCACTCGCCGGCTCGCGCAGGCTGCGGCGCGACATGGCGTCGCCCGGCTGGTTTTCCTGTCTTCCGTGAAAGTGAACGGCGAGGCTTCGGCTCGCGTGTACACCGAGGACGACGAGCCGCACCCGGAGGATCGCTACGGGTTATCGAAGTGGGAGGCGGAACTCGCCCTGGCCGAAGTCGGCGCCAAGGCGGGGCTGGAGTGGTGCACGATTCGACCGCCCCTGGTATATGGGCCAGGGGTCGGCGCCAACTTCCTCCGCCTGATGCAGAGCGTCGCGCGGCATCGTCCGCTTCCCCTTGGTGCCGTGCGAAACCTCCGCAGCCTCGTGTTCGTCGGCAACCTCGTGGATGCCGTACGCGCGTGCCTGACCCACCCGGCCGCCGCGAACGCGACGTTCCTGATCCGCGACGGGGAAGACCTCTCCAGCCCGATTCTTGCCCGGCGGATTGCCCGGGCGCTGGGCGTCACGCCGCTGCTGGTCCCCGTGCCGGTGCCGCTACTGCGGCTCGCCGGTGCACTGACCGGGCGCCAGGCCGTGATCGATCGGGTGGTCGGATCCCTGCGTGTAGACGATCGGTGCCTGCGTCAGAAGCTGGGATGGCGGGCGCCCTTCTCCGTCGATGAGGGCCTGCGGGACACGGCCCACTGGTACCTCGGCCTGAGCCGTCCTCCAGCGGTGGGATGACGTGCGGCGGAGATAAGCTGCAGCCTGCCCGGGCGCAGAAACCGGGATAATGACGGCCGTGAGATCCAGCTCCCTTCGCTCGTCAACGGGACATTGATCGGTGGGATTCGCCGCACCGCTCGCTGCCTTCGGCGTCACCTTCGTACTGCTGCGGGTGCTGCTTGCCCCCGGCATGCGCTCGCGCTTCCTCGACCATCCGAATCAGCGCTCTCTGCACCGGTCGCCGGTGCCACGCACCGGAGGCATCGCGCTGGTCCCGGGGCTGGCGGCCGGTATCCTGCTCTCGGGTTCGTCCCATCTCGCCCTGGCGCTAGCGCTGGGGCTCATGGCGCTGTCCCTCATCGACGACTGGCGCAGCCTGCCGGCAGGCGTCCGTCTGCTCGGTCACCTCGCCGCTGCGTTCGTGTTCGTCCGGGCTGCAACGGATGGAGCGAGTTGGTTCGAAGCGGCGCTGCTGCTGCTCGCAATCGGCTGGATGACGAACCTGTACAATTTCATGGATGGTGCCGACGGTTTGGCGGGCGGTATGGCGGTGTTCGGGTTCGGCGCCTATTCCTGCGCCGCCTGGCTCTCGGGCCAGGAACCGTTTGCCTTCGCCTGCCTGTCAGTCGCAGCTGCCGCTGCGGCATTCCTGCTGTTCAACTTCCCGCCCGCGCGGATCTTTCTGGGTGATGCGGGGTCGATCCCGCTCGGTTTTCTCGCCGCAGCGTTTGGACTGGCCGGATGGCAGGCGGGCCTGTGGCCGATCTGGTTCCCGCCGGTCGTCTTCGCACCCTTCGTCGTGGACGCCAGCGTCACGCTGGCGCGGCGCGCATTGCGCAGGGAGCGGATCTGGCAGGCGCATCGCAGCCACTACTATCAGCGGCGGGTACTGCTCGGCTGGAGCCATCGCCGGCTGGTGGGTCTGGAGTACGGCTTGATGCTCTTGACTGTCTTGATCGCACTTGCGGTCCGTGAGGCAGCCGCGTCCGTGCAACTTGCCGCGCTGGCCGTGCTTGCCCTGGTGTACGCAGCGGTCGGCCTTTCGATCGATCTTCGCTGGCGCAGTCGCAAGGAGGCACAGTGCTGAGCCGCCTGCAGACGATCAATCCGCGAACCCTGCTCGCGATGCTGCACGACATCGTTGCCGCAGGGCTGGCCTGGGCGCTCGCCTTCTGGCTGCGTCTCAACCTCGATCTCCCGGCACCTTACGGCGCGGTGATGCTGCGCACCGTCCCGGTCGTGATCCTGCTCCAGGCGCTCATCTTCTGGCGCTTCGGCCTCTATCGCGGCATCTGGCGCTACGCCAGCATCCACGACCTGCGCAACATCGTTACCGCCGTTGCGATCGCCGCGGCCACAGTGCCAGCCCTGCTGGTGCTGCTGCGCCTGGCCAACCCGGTGCCGCGCTCGGTCTTCATCCTCAACCCGCTGCTGCTGCTGTTCATGATGGGCGGCAGCCGGATGGCCTATCGTGCGTGGAAGGAAGGCCGGCTCGCCAGCCTCACCAGCGTGGACGCGTCGCCGGTGCTGATCCTCGGCGCCGGAGACGCAGCCGCGGCCCTGATCCGCGAGCTCAGCATCAAGCGCGACTGGCGCATCGTCGGGCTGCTCGACGATGCCGACCGCAAGCAGGGCAGGCAGATCCACGGCGTCCCGGTGCGCGGGCAGCTCGGCGATCTGGCCCGCGTCGCCGAGGAACTGGACGTCGAGCACGTCATCATCGCCATGCCCTCGGTTGCGCATGGCGTGCGCCGCCAGGCGGTCCAGCTCGCCACCGATGCGGGCCTGAAGGTCATGACCGTACCGTCGTTCGAGGACATCGTCAGCGGCAAGGTCACGGTCTCGCAGTTGCGCCGCGTGGAGCTGGAGGACCTGCTCGGCCGCGATCCGGTGGTGCTCGACAGCGGCAAGCTGTCGGGATTCCTCACCGGCAAGGTCGTCATGGTCACCGGCGCCGGCGGCTCGATCGGGTCCGAGCTGTGCCGCCAGATCGCGCGCTTCAGTCCGTCACGGCTCGTGCTGTTCGAGCTGTCCGAGTTCGCGCTCTACCAGATCGAGCAGGAGTTCCGTGCGCAGCATCCGCAGCTGCAGATCGTGTGCGCGGTCGGCGATACGCGCAACCGCCTGCGCGTGGAGCAGGTCCTGCGCGAATACCGCCCCCGGGTCATCTTCCACGCCGCCGCCTACAAGCACGTTCCGCTGATGGAAGAGGTGAACAGCTGGGAGGCGGTGCAGAACAACGTGCTGGGAACCTGGATCCTGGGCTCCGAGGCTGCGCGCGCCGGGGTCGAGGAATTCGTGCTGATCTCCACCGACAAGGCGGTGAATCCGGTCAACGTCATGGGGGCGAGCAAGCGCCTGGCCGAGATGGTGTGCCAGGGCCTGCAGGCCGATGCCTCGACCCGGTTCGTGATGGTGCGCTTCGGCAACGTTCTGGGCAGCGCCGGCAGCGTGATCCCGAAGTTCCGCAAGCAGATCGAGGACGGCGGACCGGTGACCGTGACGCACCCCGAGATCACCCGCTACTTCATGTCGATCCCCGAGGCAGCCCAGCTGGTCCTGCAGGCAGGCGCGATGGGGCAGGGCGGCGAGATCTTCGTGCTCGACATGGGCGAGCCGGTACGCATCGTGGACCTCGCGCGCGACATGATCCGGCTCTACGGCTACAGCGAGAACGAGATCCGCATCGCCTTCACCGGCCTGCGGCCGGGCGAGAAGCTGTACGAGGAAGTGCTGGCCGACGACGAACAGACCCTGCCCACGCCGCACCCCAAGCTGCGCATCGCGCGGGCCCGGCAGGTGCCAGAGGGCTGGCTGGGCGAGCTCGTTGCATGGCTCGACCGCCCCGCCGTGCTCGATGACGGCTCGGTGCGTGAAGAATTGCAGCGCTGGGTGAGCGAGTATCGCAGCGAACCGTCTGCACATCCCGTGCTCGAAGCCGCACCGGTTCAGCAACGGGTCTCCGGTAGCGCAGGCTGAGCTCAGCTGGCCAGCAGGCGCCGGAAGTAGCCGATCGTCTCCTTCAGGCCGTCGTCCAGCGCGACGCGCGGCTCCCACTGCAGCCGGTCCCGTGCGAGGGTGATGTCCGGGCAGCGCTGTACAGGATCGTCGGCTGGCAACGCGCGGTACACGATCCTCGAGCGCGAGGCCGTCAGGGCAACCACCCGCTCGGCGAGCGCGCGCACGCTGGTTTCCACCGGATTGCCCAGGTTCACCGGGCCGGTGAAGTCGTCGGCGGTGTCCATCAGCCGTGCCAGCGCGCCGACCAGGTCATCGACGTAGCAGAAGGCGCGTGTCTGAGTGCCGTCGCCGTAGAGCGTGATGTCCTGTCCGCGCAGCGCCTGGACGATGAAGTTCGACACCACGCGGCCGTCATCGGGGTGCATGTTCGGACCGTAGGTGTTGAAGATGCGCGCTACCTTGATGCGCAGTCGATGCTGGCGGTGATAGTCGAAGAACAATGTCTCCGCGCAACGCTTGCCCTCGTCGTAACAGGAGCGCAGTCCGATCGGGTTGACGTGGCCCCAGTAGTCCTCGCGCTGGGGATGGACGCCGGGGTCGCCGTACACCTCGCTGGTGGATGCCTGCAGAATCCTGGCGCGCGTGCGCTTGGCCAGCCCGAGCATGTTGATCGCGCCGTGCACGCTGGTCTTGGTGGTCTGCACGGGATCGAACTGGTAGTGCACGGGTGAGGCCGGGCAGGCGAGGTTGAAGATCTCGTCCACCTCGACGTACAGCGGAAAGGTGATGTCGTGGCGCAGCAACTCGAAGGCAGGGTGCGGCAGCAGGTCCGCGACGTTGCGCCGGCTGCCGGTGAAGAAATTGTCCACGCACAGCACGTCGTAGCCCTGGCGCACCAGCAGGCGGCACAGGTGCGATCCGAGGAAGCCGGCGCCGCCGGTGACGAGGACGCGGCTGCTGGACAGGCGCATCGGGCTCTCCGCATCTCGCGAGGTGAGATGCCGAGCGGGTGGGCAACTGAAGTGCCTGATCGAAGGTCGGAGGCTAGAGGCTAGAGGCTAGAGGCTAGAGGCTAGAGGCTAGAGGCTAGAGGCTAGAGGCGAGCACTGCGCGCTGCGCTCGCAGTGCTCGCAGATCACGGATAGGTGCGGGCGCGGAAACACCGCCGGCCCCCTCTAGCCTCTCGCCTCTCGCCTGGCCTAAAGCCCAGCCGCTTGCTGATCCGCGTGATAGCTCGACCGCACCAGCGGCCCGCATGCGGCATGGGCGAAGCCCAGCGCCAATGCTTCGCTCTCGTAGTCCTTGAACCTTGCCGGCTCGACGTACCGCAGCACCGGCAGGTGTCCCGGGGTGGGCTGCAGATATTGCCCCACGGTGAGCATGTCCACGCCGTGCGTGCGCAGGTCGCGCATGACCTGGAGGATCTCCTCGTCGGTCTCACCCAGCCCGACCATGATGCCGGACTTGGTCGGGATGCCTGGAAAGCGGGCCTTGAAGTCCTGCAGGAGCTTGAGCGAGTGCGCATAGTCCGCGCCCGGACGTGCCGCCTTGTACAGGCGGGGGACGGTCTCGAGATTGTGGTTCATGACGTCCGGCAGCCCCAGCGCGAGGGCGTCGAGCGCCTTCTCCAGCCGCCCGCGGAAATCCGGCGTCAGTACCTCGATGCGGGTCGACGGTGACTGTTCGCGCACCGCGCGGATGCAGTCGGCGAAGTGCTTCGCGCCGCCATCGCGCAGGTCGTCGCGGTCGACGCTGGTGATGACCACGTACTTCAGCCCCAGTCCGGCAATGGTCTGGGCGAGGTGCGCCGGCTCGTCTGCGTCCGGCGGTTTCGGCCGGCCGTGCGCGACGTCACAGAACGGGCAGCGTCGCGTGCACAGCTCCCCCAGGATCATGAACGTCGCGGTGCCCTTGCCGAAGCACTCGCCGATGTTGGGGCAGGAGGCTTCTTCGCAGACGGTGACCAGCCCCTGCTCGCGCAACTTGCGCTTGACCTCGTAGAAGGTCTGGCTGTTGCCCGCCTTCACCCGGATCCAGTCCGGTTTCTTCAGCGGGGCGATGGGGATGACCTTGACCGGGTTGCGCGCGGTCTTGTCCGCGCCGGTCTGGCCTTTGGTGAGGTCGCTCAAGGGTGTGCTCGTCCTGCCTTCATCTGCGGGCCGCAACGCTGCGGGTCAAGGGCGGGCGATCTGGCGTACCAGGTGGGCGCCGAGCCGCTCACCCAACTCGTCAGCGGACCCGGGAATGCCCAGGTCCGCAGTTCGCGTCACCGCCAGGCCGGGATACCCGCAGGGATCGATCGCCTCGAACGGCGCGAGGTCGATGTCGACGTTGAGGCTCAGGCCATGGTAACTGCACCCGCTGCTGATCCGCAGCCCCAGGGCAGCAACCTTTGCTGCGCCGACGTACACGCCTGGCGCGCCGCAGCGACGCTCGCCTTGGACACCGGATTTGGCCAGCAAGTCTAGCACGGCCTGCTCCAATCGCTCGACCAGCCCTTTGACGGTGAGCCTTCTGCGGCGCAGATCGATCAGCGTGTAAGCGACCACTTGCCCCGGCCCGTGATAGGTGATCTGACCGCCCCTGTCGATCTTCACCACGGGTATGCCCAGGTCGGCCCGCGGCAGGTGCTCCTCACGTCCCGCCACCCCGTAGGTGAACACAGGAGGATGCTGCAGCAGCCAGATCTCGTCCGGCGTGTCGGCGGTGCGCGCTCTGTTGAAGGCCTTCATCGCCTCCCAGGTCTGGACATAGTCCACCAGGCCCAGCCGCCGCACGGTCGGCAAGGCCGCCGCGCCTCCCGGTTCCCGGGTTTGCCCTCTAGCCTCTGGCCTCTGGTCTCTTGCCTGCATCTAGAGCACCATCGCCACCATCGGATGCCCGCTCAACTCGCCGTACAGTGCGTCGAGCTGCTCGCGGGAAGTGGCGCGGATCACGAAGGTCAGGCTCAGGTAGGTGTTCTTGCGGCTGGGCCGCATCTCCACCGTCTGCGGATCGAAATCGGGCGCGTGGCGCACGACGATGCCGGTGACCGCCTGGGCGAAACCGGCTGCGTTCTTCCCCATCACCTTGATGGGGAATTCGACCGGATACTCGATCAGCGACTCGGGCTCGGCCATCGCCTCAGGCGTGCCTGGGGGCGGCTGCCGCCAGGTTCGACTTGAACTCCGTGAAGAGCGCGTGCATCCGCCTGAACACGGCACCCGGCGTGCCAGTGCCGACGGGCTTGCCGTCGAGAGTGGTGACCGCCAGCACCTCGCGGGTTGCCGAGGTGATCCATACCTCGTCTGCGGCCCGCAGCTCTGCCTCGCTCACGGGCCGCGCTTCGGCCTT
Source organism: uncultured Burkholderiales bacterium (assembly GCA_964523885.1). Classification (GTDB taxonomy): domain Bacteria; phylum Pseudomonadota; class Gammaproteobacteria; order Burkholderiales; family SHXO01; genus SHXO01. Next base: position 77,736 of record CAZFYX010000069.1, read on the forward strand.
CAACCCGCCCTGCTGCGCCAGTTCGAGCACCACGTCGTAGGTCGTGCCCGGGAGCGTCAGGTTGCTCTTGGGCGGTGTCACGATTGTGCCGCCGATGACCACGAAGACGTTGCTGGCCGACCCTTCCGTCAGCTGCCCGTCGCGCAGCATGATCGTCTCGTTGGCGCCGGCATCGGCGGCCAGCTGCCGCATCAGCACGTTCCCGAGCAGCGCGGTGGACTTGATGTCGCAGCGCAGCCAGCGGTTGTCGGCGGCGGTGATGGCAGGGACCCCGCGCGCGACCATCTCGGCGGATGGCGTCGACAACCTGTTGGTCATCATGAACACGGTGGGGACCGCGTCCTTCGGAAAGACGTGATCGCGCTTGGCGACCCCCCGCGTCACCTGCAGGTACAGGCTCTGGTCGTCGTGCGGACAGCGGGCGATCAGCTCCAGGATCAGCCGGGTCCACTCGGCTTCGGAGTGCGGGTTGCGCATGCGGACCTGGTCCAGGCTGTACTGCAGGCGCCGCAGGTGCTCCGCGATGCGGAACGGCTGCCGGGCGTACACCGGGATGACCTCGTAGACGCCGTCGCCGAAGATGAAGCCGCGGTCGAGCACCGGGATGCGCGCTTCGTCCATCGGCACGAAGCTGCCGTTGAGGAAGACGATGTTGTCCTTCACGTCTGCCGGGATCTCGAAATGCATGACGCCTCTCGGTGGTTCAGTTGAACAGCAGCCGCATGCCGTCCCAGGCGCGGATGAACACGTTGGCCACGCTCACGCCGTCGAGGGCGACCACAGGATACTCGCCCACCGGCTTGCCGTCGAAAGTCACGCGCAACCTGCCCACTTCCTGGCCGACGCTCAAGGGGGCGAGCAGCGGCTGGCGGGTGGTGAGCGCAGCCTTGAGCAGGTTGCCCTGTCCCCGAGGCACCGACAGGAACAGGTCCCGTGGCATGCCCACGCGGACCTGCTTCTCGCTGCCTTTCCAGACCGGCACCTTCGTGATCTCGCTGCCCTGCGCGTAGAGGCGCACCGTCTCGTAGTGCTGGAACCCGTAGTTGAGCAGGCGCTGCGCCTCGGTGGCGCGGGCTGCGTCGGAGCCGGCGCCCATGACCACCGCCATCAGACGCCGGTCGTCGCGCCGGGCGGTCGCGATGATGCAGTAGCCTGCACCCTCGGTGTAGCCGGTCTTCAGTCCGTCCACGCGCGGGTCGCGTGCGAGCAGGAGGTTGCGGTTCGGCTGGGTGACACCGTTGTAGGTCAGCTCGCGCAGCACGTAGGTCCCGAGATACTGCGGGAAGTCGCGCACCAGCGCGTTCGCCAGCACGGCCAGGTCGTACGCGGTGGAGTAGTGCCCCTCCGCGGGCAGGCCGGTGACATTCACGAACCGCGTGTTGGTCATTCCCAGGCGCTTCGCCTGTGCATTCATGCGCTCGACGAATGCCTCCTCGCTGCCGGCCAGGCCATGTGCCAGGGTGATGGTCGCATCGTTGGCCGAGACCACGATCATGCCCCGCAGCAGCTGCTCCACCGGCACCAGCGTGTCGACCTCGAGGAACATCCGCGCCCCCGGGGTCTTCCAGGCTTCCGTGGTGACCTGCAACTCGCGCGACAGGGTGATCTCCTTCTGCCTGATCGCCTCGAACAGCACATAGGCGGTCATCAGCTTGGTCAGCGAGGCGGGCTCGACCCGGTCCTGGGAGCTGCGCTCGGCGATGACCTGCTGGCTCTGCAGGTCGAGCAGCAGCCAGGACTTGGCGGCGACGGCGGGGACCGGGGCCTGGGCGCGGGCTGCGCCGGCCGCCAGCACCAGGAGCAGGATGAGGACGCGCAGCATGGGAGGCGGCGATTATAGCGGAGCGCCCGGGCGGTCCCTCGCGCACAGGCCGCTCTGGTAGGCTGTCGGATCAGTGTTCAAACGGATGAGGTAGGACCATGCAACGTCTCGTTGGATTGCTTCTGCTGGCGGTGGTGCCCTTCGCGGCCGGGCCGGCATGGGCGCAGGGCGTGGAGGTCACCGGGGCCTGGGCGCGTGCCACCATGCCGGGCCAGAAGGTGGCTGCGGTCTACATGGACCTGCGCAGCGACCGGGCGGCGAAGCTGGTGGGCGTGGAAAGCCCGATCGCGGATGCGGCCGAGGTGCATGAGATGCTCAACCAGGACGGGGTGATGCGCATGCGCCACATCGAGGCGGTCGACCTGCCGGCCGGGCAGGTCGTCAAGCTCGCGCCCGGCGGCTTCCACGTGATGCTGTTCGATATCAAGGCACCGATCAAGCCCGGGGACAAGGTCAAGCTGACCCTGAAGATCGAGCAGGGCGGCAAGGTCCAGGACGTGCAGGTCGTCGCAGCGGTCAAGCCTCCCAGCGCGGCCGGCGGTCACGCGGATCACTGAGGACCGCGCGCGCCCCGTGCGGGAACAGGTACGATTGGCGCAGCGCATTCGCATTCCCGCTCGAAGCCCACCATGCGTCGCCCCTCGCAGTGGCTCCTGCTTGCCATTGTCCTGACCGCCGCGCAGGCGATCGCGGCCGCACCTGCGCTGCCGCCGATCAATGACCCGGGCACCGGCCTTGCACTGACCGGCAAGTTCGTCTGGTTCGACCTCGTCACCGACGACGTGGATGCCGCCGGGCGGTTCTATTCGGATCTGTTCGGCTGGCGCATCGAACCGGTCGGTCCCGCCCCGGAGCGCTACGCCATCGTCCGGGCGGGAGAGCGCAGGATCGGCGGCATGCTGCAGCGGCCGCCGGCCCCGGGGGCGAAGGCCGGCGTGCGCTGGATCGGCCTGATCTCGGTCCCCAACGTGCTGCAGGCGACGCAGTACGTGCAGGCGCACGGCGGGAAGGTGATCGTGGCGCCGGCAGAGGTGCCGCAGCGCGGCGCCCATGCGCTCCTGCGCGATCCGCAAGGCGCGGTCTTCGGTGTGCTGCGCTCCTCCAGCGGTGACGCGCCGGACCTGCCGCTGCAAAGCGGTCAGTTCGTGTGGGCCGACCTGCTCGTGCCCGATCCGGACGCGGCGATGCAGTTCTATCGCGGCCTGGCCGGCTATACAGTGGCCACCCGCCGGGTCGCCAACGTCGAGCACATCCTGCTTGCCGCGGGCCGCTACAGTCGGGCGGGCATCGCGAACCTTCCGCCATCGGTGGAGCGTCCCGGCTGGCTGCCCTTCGTTCAGGTGGACGACGTGCTGGGGACGATCGGCCGCGCGGTGATGATCGGGGGCCGGGTCCTGCTGTCGCCGCGACCGGAGCTGCTCGATGGGCAGGTGGCCGTCATCGCAGATCCGCAGGGCGGGGTCGTGGGGGTGGTGAACGCGGCGGCGCGGAAGGCGTCCCGGTGAGCCGCCGGGGCTGCTCCAGCGCGGTCGTGCTGGCCGCCATGCTCGCCGGCTGTGCCGCGTCGGGGCCGAAGGTGCCGCCCGACAGCATCTACCAGGGTGCGGGGTTCCATGACACCTGGGAATGGGGAGCGGCCTACCGCGAGCCGCCCATCGTGATCGGTCCGCCCGGCCGCAGCGGGAGTCCCATCGCCCCGAGCGCTCGTCCCGCTCCGACTACGGGCTCGAAGTGAGCCGTCCCGCTCGCCGCTGATCAGCGCCAGGTGCCGAGTACGGCGTCCCCGGCGCGCAGGTCGTGCAGAACGCCGCGCGCCCCCTCCACGACCGCCTCCCGGTCGGGGTGGCCCAGCTCGGCGGCCACTTGGAGCGCGGCGTCCCGGCCGGTGTGCGTTCCAGGCCGCAGCAGCGTGAGCAGGCGCGCCGTGACCAGGTTCAGCACATCGAAGCAGACCTTGTCGTGCCGATCGCGGACCACGAGGAGGTGCGTGGCCTCGGTATCGGGCGCCTGTGGCTTGAAGCGGGGGCCGATGCGGTGCACCGGGAAGGGATACGACAGCTGCATCGAGACCGGGTTGAGCGCCGGGCGCCCGGCCAGCAGGTCGGCGTCCGGGTCGACCTGGTCCAGCGGCAGCTCGAGTGGCGAAGTGTCGACGGCCAGCTCGGCCCACTCGTAGTGGGCCAGGTGGGCGAGGAACGGCGGGGTTTCGAGCTGCGGCGCACGTGCACCCTGCAGCCACTGCATGAACTCCTCCGGGATCTGCCGGAACAGCGGGCTGCGGCAGCGATGACCCGCGAAGAACGCGCGCACCAGCCGGCTCCATCTGCGCTGGCCCAGGACCTTGCGCGTCACCGGGAAGCAGGCGAGCAGGAAGCCCTCGACATTGTTGTACAGCAGCTCGTTGTAGACCCGCATGCGCGCGGCCGGGACGCCGGCCGGCCGGGAATGCGCACGCGGGTCGCGGATGTGCGCGGTGAACGCGTACTGGTAGTCGCGCAGCAGCGAGCGCGCCTCAGCCATGGCGTGACCGTCTTCCGGGTGTGCGCGCGGCCTGCAGATCCGCGATCCGCCGGACTTCGGAGGTGAGCTCGGCCAGCGCAGGAATGTTGAAGTCGCGCTCCAGCAGCGTGGGGTGCACGCCGACGATCGAGTAGGCCTGGTCGAGCAGGTCCCACACCGGGTCGATCACCGCAGCGCCGTGCGTGTCGATGATGAGGTCGTCGGCCTCGCGGTAGTGCCCCGCCGTATGCAGGTAGACCACGCGCTGCGCCGGCAGGCTCCGGATAAACGCTGCGGGGTCGTAGCCGAAGTTGACGCTGTTCACATAGACGTTGTTGACGTCCAGGTGCAGCCAGCAGTCGGCCTCTTCCACCACTGCGCGGATGAACTGCGCCTCGGTCAGCTCGCTGATCGGAGCGGCCACGTAGAACGACGCGTTCTCCACGGCGATGCGCTGTTCCAGGATCTCCTGCGTGCGCCGGATGCGCGCGGCCACGTGCTGCACCGCCTCGCCGGTGAACGGGATCGGCAGCAGATCGTAGAGGTGGCCGTCGTCGGTGGTGTAGGCCAGGTGCTCGGTGTAGAGCGGGATCCGGTGCGCGCGCAGGAATTTCTTCACGCGCGCCAGGAACACCTCGTCGAGCGGGGCGGGCCCGCCCAGGGAGAGCGACAGGCCATGGCAGACGCACGGCCGCTGCGCGAGCAGCTCGCGCAGCGCCCTGCCGCGCGCGCCGCCCAGGTCGATCCAGTTCTCCGGCGCAACCTCGAAGAAGTCGATGACCTCCGGTACGCCGGCCTGCAGCGCCGGGATCAGCTCGCGCCGCAGGCCCAGGCCGGCGCCCCGGATACCGGGCGTGCCCATGCCGGTTGCCCGCCAGCGCTCGCGCTCGGGGACCGGTTACTTCGGCTTGTCGCTGCTGTCCTTCTTCTTGTTCTTGCTGCTGCCGCATTTGCCTTCGCCGCACTTGCCCTCGCCGCACTTGCCTTCCTTGCTCTTGTCGTCAGCGGCCTGGTAGCCGCTCTTGAGCGGGTGGAGCTTGAACGGGTTGTCCTGGGCGGTTGCCAGCGGCGCCGTGGCCAGCGTGGCGACGACAGCGCTGCCCAGCGCGAGCGTGAGGGCGTTCTTCCGGGAAGCCATGTAAATCTCTCCTGTATGCGTTGGTAGGAAGGCGGCGCCCGTGGTGGACGTGCGGTCCACGTACCGGCGCCAGCCGGCCTCGTCCGGGATTCTATACGAGCCGCCCGGGATGCCGGATGGAGGACGGGATCCTGCCGCGGGAGGCCCGCCTCCGGCTTGCCGGGGTCTGCTGCAAACGAGAATCGGCTGCGTCTCGGCCGGCCCTGCGGGCCCCTTGAACTCGCCGGTGGCGGTCACATATACGCGGTGAAGCCGGCGGGTGCCGGCCCGCGAACACGTATTCCCCTAGGAGGAATGAGACATGGCCAACGTTCAGCGCTGGGATCCTTTCGACGATATCGACGATCTGTTCAAGGGCTTCTTCCTGCGCCCGATGCGCATGGAGCCCGGCGAGGTCGCCGGGCAGCCGGTCCGGGTCAAGATCGACGTGAAGGAGGACGAGAAGTCCTACCTGGTGCACGCCGAGATTCCCGGCGTGAAGAAGGATGACATCAACGTGTCGATCGACGGCAACCAGGTGTCGATCAGCGCCGAGGTCAGGCGCGAGAAGGAAGAGAAGCAGGGCGAGAAGGTGCTGCGCAGCGAGCGCTACTACGGCAAGGTCTATCGTGCGTTCGCGCTGGCCCAGGACGTTGACCAGGCCGGTGCGACGGCTCGCTACGAGAACGGCATCCTGGAGCTGACGCTGCCGAAGAAGCAGGCCACCGCACAGAAGCGGCTGACGGTCCAGTAAGCGGCTCCAGAGCGTGCGAGAAGGGCGGCGGGTGCCGCCCTTCCCTTTTTGCCCTCTCACCGCCAGGGACGCAAAGGACGCCAAGGAAACCAACATGCAGGCAGACACCGGGGGTCCTTGGCGGTAAGCGCTTTCGCCTTTCGCCGCATCATTTAGAATCGCGGACTGAGCATCACTCGATCCCGTCCGCCCTCATGTCCCTCACCGACACCTCCGCCGGCCAGCGCGCCAAGATCCTGGCCGAAGCGCTGCCCTATATCCGCCGCTTCTCCGGCAAGACCATCGTGGTCAAGTACGGCGGCAACGCCATGACCGACGAGCGGCTGAAGCACTCGTTCGCGCGCGACGTGGTGCTGCTCAAGCTGGTTGGCATGAACCCGGTGGTGGTCCATGGCGGCGGGCCGCAGATCGACGACCTGCTCAAGCGGGTGGGCAAGAAGGGCGAGTTCGTGCAGGGCATGCGCGTGACCGACGCCGAGACCATGGACGTGGTCGAGATGGTGCTCGGCGGCCTGGTCAACCAGGAGATCGTGACGCTGATCAACCAGCATGGCGGGCGCGCCATCGGGCTCACCGGCAAGGACGGCGCCTTCATCCGTGCGCGCAAGATGCTGGTGCCGAGCAAGGACAACGACACCGAGATGCTCGACATCGGCCAGGTCGGCGAGATCACCGCGATCGACCCGGAGATCATCGCCCTGCTCGAGACGCGCGAGTTCATCCCGGTGGTCGCGCCCATCGGCGTGGGCGCGGACGGCGCAAGCTACAACATCAACGCGGACCTGGTGGCGGGCAAGCTGGCCGAGGTGCTGCGCGCCGAGAAGCTGATCCTGCTCACCAACACCCCGGGCGTGCTGGACAAGAGCGGCACCCTGCTCACCGGCCTCACGCCGAAGCAGGTCGATGACCTGTTCGCGGACGGCACCATTCACGGCGGCATGCTGCCGAAGATCTCCTCGGCGCTTGACGCCGCCAAGGGCGGCGTCAAGAGCGTGCACATCATCGACGGCCGCGTCGAGCACGCCCAGCTGCTCGAGGTCCTGACCGACGAAGGGGTCGGTACGCTGATCCGCAACCGGTGAGCGCCGCGGCCCCGAGGCGCCGGCCGCGGCCGGATGCCGGCCCGGTGTGGGTGTTCGACCTCGACAACACCCTGCACGACGCCGACCCGCACGTCTTCCCGCACCTGAACCGGTCCATGACCGAGTACGTCGAGCGCCACCTGGGCGTGGACACGCAGGCGGCGAATGCCATCCGGGTGCAGTACTGGCGTCGCTACGGTGCGACGCTGCTCGGACTGATGCGTCATCACGGCGTCGACCCGCATCACTTCCTGCGCGAGACCCACGAGTTTCCCGACATGCGTTCGGCGATCCTGCGCCATCCCCTGCTGCGCCACGTGCTGCGCCGGCTGCCGGGCCGGAAACTGGTATTTTCCAACGCGCCGGTGCATTATTCGCGGGCCGTGCTGCAGCTGCTGCGGATCGCCGACCTGTTCGATGACGTTTTCACAATCGAGCACACCGGCTTCCGGCCCAAGCCCGATCCCGCCGGGTTCCGCCGGCTGCTGCGCAAGCATCGCCTCCACCCGCGCCGGTGCATCATGGTGGAGGACAACCTGGCCAATCTGAAGGTGGCGAAGCGCCTGGGCATGAAGACGGTATGGGTGGATCCCGCGGCACGCGTGCCCGCGCACGTCGACGCCAGCATCCGCAGCGTCGTCATGCTGCCCCGCCTGCTCGGGGCGCTGCACGCGAGCTAGCCCGACCCCAGTCCGCAGAACGTAAGCAGAACATGCACGGACCCGATCAACTCCAAGCGCAGGCGCGACCCGTCGCGCATACCTGCGACCCCGCACATGCCGGCCGCCAAGCCAGGTGAGCGCAAGCTGCAGATCCTGCAGACGCTCGCGGAGATGCTCGAGTCGCCTGCGGCCGAGCGCATCACCACTGCAGCACTGGCTGCGCGGCTGGAGGTGTCGGAGGCGGCGCTCTATCGCCACTTCGCCAGCAAGGCGCAGATGTTCGAGGGGCTCATCGGCTTCATCGAGGAGACCATCTTCGGACTGGTGAACAAGATCACCGCCGAGCAGCCCAGCGGGCTGGCGCAGCTCGAGGCCATCCTGTCCATGCTGCTGGGCTTCGCGCGCAAGAACCGCGGCATGACCCGCGTGCTCATCGGCGACGCGCTGGTGAACGAGAACGAGCGCCTGCAGCTGCGCATCAACCAGCTGCACGACCGCCTCGAGACCACGCTCAAGCAGTGCCTGCGCTTCGCCTCGACCGAGAAGCAGGTTCCCGAGACGGTCGACGCCGCGGCGCACGCCAACCTGCTGCTGTGCTACGTCGTCGGCCGCTGGCACCAGTTCGCCAAGAGCGGCTTCAAGCGTGACCCGATGGAGCTGTGGTCGCAGCAGTGGCCGCAGCTCATTCCCAGCTGAGCGAGAGCGCGTAGGCGCGTCAGGCCGGTCCTGCGCCGCACACGCGGCAGGCGGCGTCCTTGCGCAGGCGGATGCTGCGCCACTCCATCCGCAGGGCGTCGAGCAGCAGCAGCCGCCCGGTGAGCGGCTCGCCCACCCCCATGATCAGCTTGAGCGCTTCGGCCGCCTGCATCGAGCCGATGATCCCCACCAGCGGTGCGAACACGCCCATCACCGCACAGCGCATCTCCTCGAGATCCCCCTCTTCGGGAAACAGGCAGTGATAGCACGGGCTGTCGTCGCGGCGCAGGTCGAACACGGAGATCTGGCCGTCGAAGCGCACGCCCGCGCCGGAAACGAGGGGTTTGCGGAACTTCACGCAGGTGCGGTTGATGGCGTGACGCGTGAGGAAGTTGTCGGTCGCATCCACCACCACATCGGCAGTCTCCACCAGCGCCTCGAGCCGTTCTCCGGCGACGCGCTCCGCCACCGCGTCGACGCGCGGCTCCGGATTGATCGCCGCCAGGCGGCGGCGTGCCGACTCCACCTTCGGCACGCCCACGGTGGTGGTGTCGTGGACGATCTGGCGCTGCAGGTTGGTCAGGTCGACCTTGTCGTGGTCGCATAGCGTGAGATGTCCGACGCCGGCGGAGCCCAGGTAGAGCGCGATGGGCGAGCCGAGGCCGCCGGCGCCCACGACCAGCACGTGTGCCGCGAGCAGCCGCTGCTGGCCCTCGATGCCGATCTCGGGCAGCAGGATGTGGCGGCTGTAGCGCAGCAGCTGTTGGTCGTCGAGATCGATGTCGGCGGCCGGCTTGCGGCGGTCGGGTGTCGGCGTGTCGGTCATCGTCGGAGATACCGCGCAGTGGGCGCGGCGGTCAGCCTGCAGGATGCCAGAAACGAATCGGGCCGGCGTGCGAGCCGGCCCGATGCCTGGAGCGGAAGCCGAGTGCTCAGCGCTTGCTGATGATCTGCAGGCCCTTGAGCAGGTTGAGCGCCTGGTTGAGCTGGTAGTCGCCCTTGGAGCCCATCTCGGCCGGCTCCTTCGGCGCAGCGCCGGCCGCACCGGGCTGCGCCGGCGGTTGCTGCTGCTGTTGCTGTTGCTGGACACCCTGGTCCTTCGGCGCTGCCGGTGCCGCGGGCTTCTGCGGGTCCTCCGGATCAGTCGGGTTGGACAGGTGACGCTCGAGATCGGCCTCGCGCATGCGCAGGGCCGGATCCGATTCGGCGATGGTGGCTTCCTCGACCACGATGTCCGGTGTGATGCCCTTGGCCTGGATCGAGCGGCCGTTGGGCGTGTAGTAGCGCGCCGTGGTCAGCTTGATCGCGGTGTTGTTGCCCAGCGGCAGGATGGTCTGCACCGAGCCCTTGCCGAAGGTCTGCGTGCCCATGATGATGGCGCGCTTGTGGTCCTGCAGCGCACCCGCCACGATCTCAGAGGCCGACGCCGAGCCGCTGTTGACCAGCACCACCATCGGCACCGTCTTGACCTGGGGCGGCAGCTTCTTCATGTAGTCGTCCTTGCCGCCGCGCAGGTAGTAGTCGCTGCTCGCGTAGAGCTTCATCTTCGAGTCTTCGGTGCGGCCATCGGTGTAGACCACCATCGCGTTCTGCGGCAGGAAGGCGGCCGAAATCGCGACCGCCGCGTTGAGCAGGCCGCCCGGATCGTTGCGCAGGTCGAGCACCAGCCCCTTCATCGGGCCGTTGTTCTCTTTCCACATCTTCTCCAGCGCCGCGACCATCTTCTCCGGCGTGTGCTCCTGGAACTGGGTCACGCGCACGTACGCGTAGCCGGGCTCGATCAGCTTGTACTTCACGCTCTGGATCTGGATGATCGCGCGGGTCAGCGTGACGATGCGCGGCTTGGGCTCGCCCTTGCGCAGGATGGTCAGCGTGATGTCGGTGTTGGGCTTGCCGCGCATGCGCTTGACGGCCTCGTTCAGGGTCAGGCCCTTCACGTTGGTGTCGTCGAGCTTGATGATCAGGTCGCCGGGCTTGAGGCCGGCGCGGAACGCGGGCGTGTCCTCGATCGGCGAGATCACCTTCACGAAGCCGTCTTCCATCCCCACTTCGATGCCCAGCCCGCCGAACTCGCCCTGGGTGCCGACCTGCAGCTCGCGGAAGGCTTCCTGGTCCAGATAGGCCGAGTGCGGGTCGAGGCCGGTCAGCATGCCGTTGATCGCCTCGCTGATGAGCTTCTTGTCGTCCACCGGCTCGACGTAGTCGGACTTGATGCGTCCGAACACCTCGGTGAAGGCGCGCAGGTCCTCGACCGGCAGCGGCCCCGGGTTCTTCTGCGCGACGGCAGAGAAGTTCAGGCTGATCAGCACGCCGAGGACGGCGCCCAGGGCGATGAGGGCAGCCTGCTTGACTGGGGTACGCATACCTGTTTCCTTGATCCTTCCTGATCCGGTCCGCCGGGGGACCGTGTGCCGGCCGCGAGCCCTCGCCCGCGCCGATTGGTTGCCTGCTCCGCCTCGCGTCCGCCTACCGGGCCTTCACCCAGAGCAACGGATCCAGGGGCCGGCCGCGAAACCTGACTTCAAAGTATAGACCCGTTTGGGGGCTGCCGCCGCTGTCGCCTGCCTGCGCGACGGCCTCGCCTGCCTGCACCTCGTCGCCGACCTGGCGCAGCAGGGTCTCGGTATTCGCGTAGAGGGTCATCCAGCCGTCGCCGTGGTCAAGAATCAACAGGTTGCCATAGCCACGCAGCCAATCGGAGAAGACCACGCGGCCGGCTGCGACCGCCTCGACCGGTGCGCCCTCGCGGGCGCTGATGAAAACACCGTGCCAGGGCACGCCGGTGTCCTGTCGTGGACTGCCGAAGCGGTTGGCGAGTTCCCCGCGCACCGGCAGGCGCAACTTGCCCCTGAGGCGGCCGAACTCGCCGACGGCCGGGGTCGGCTCGGTGCCGTCCTTTGCCGCGGCGCCGGACTCCGCCTTGCGCCCGGGCTTCTTGCGCGCCGGCCGTTTGGCCAGTTCCTCGGCCAGCCGCTGGACCAGGCGGGCGAGCCGCGCCTCGTTCCGGCGCAGGGTGTCGATCTCGCGCCGCTGCCGGTCGATGTCGGCCGAGACGCGCGCGAGAGTGGAGTCGCGGGCCTTGCGCTGCTCCAGCAGCTGGGCCCGTTCGGCTGCCTGGCGGGCCTCGAGACCCTCGACCTCGGCCACCTTGGCGCGGGTCTGCTCGTCGAGCGCTTCGAGCGACTCCAGGTCGCGCCGCAGCGCGGCCAGCTGGCCAGCCTGTGCCCGGTAGACATGCCCCAGGTAATGCAGGGTCCGGGCCACCTGCCCCGGATCCTCTCCGCTCAGCAGGACGGGCAGGGCGGGGCTGCCGCCGCGCTCGTAGGCATGGCGCAGCGCCGCTGCGAGGTCGCCGCGCTCGCGCTCGATGCGCTCGGTCAGCTCGCGCTGGTCGGTGCGCAGGCGTCCCAGGCCTGCTTCCAGGGTCTTCTGTTCGGCCGCGAACTGCGCCAGCCGGCGGTTCGCGCCGCTGATCGCCCGCTCCGACTCGCGCAGGGCATCGGCGGCGTCGGCGCGGCTCTCCTCGTTGCGCGCCAGCTCGCGCTGGAGCTGGTCGATGCGTTCGCGCAGGGCCTGCAGGTCGGCCTTCGGGCCGGCCGGTACCTGCGCCGGCAGCAGCAGTGCGAGCGCCAGCAGCCAGGCCGGGCGCGGCTGCGCGATCAGGCGGATGACCCTGCTCCGGTGCGGTTCAGGCCTTGGCCTTGCCTTGCGCGGCGACCGCCTGCATGGCCGCGGCCACGCGCGCCGGGTCCCCGAGGTAGTAGTGACGCAACGGCTTGAGGTCGGCGTCCAGTTCGTAGACCAGCGGGATGCCGGTGGGCACGTTGAGCTCGACGATGTCGCGCTCGGACACGGCGTCCAGGTACTGGATCAGCGCGCGCAGGGAGTTGCCGTGCGCGGCGATGATGACGCGCCTGCCCGCACGCACTTCCGGCGCGATGGCGTCGTTCCACAGCGGGAGGAAGCGGGCGACCGTGTCCTTCAGGCACTCGGTCAACGGCATCTCCGCGGGCGTGAGACCGGCGTAGCGGCGGTCGTTGCGTGGATGGCGCGGGTCGGCGGGATCGAGCGGGGGCGGCGGGATGTCGTAGCTGCGGCGCCAGATCTTGACCTGGTCGTCGCCGAACTTGGCCGCCGTCTCGGCCTTGTTCAGGCCCTGCAGCGCGCCGTAGTGGCGTTCGTTCAGGCGCCAGGAGTTGCGCACCGGCAGCCACATCAGGTCCATCTCGTCCAGCGCGATCCAGAGCGTGCGCACGGCGCGCTTGAGCACCGAGGTGAAGGCTAGGTCGAAGGCGAACCCGCCCTCGCGCAGCAGGCGCCCGGCCTCGCGCGCCTCCTCGCGGCCGCGTTCGGAGAGGTCGACGTCGGTCCATCCGGTGAACCGGTTCTCCCGGTTCCACACGCTCTCTCCGTGACGCAGGAGTACCAGCTTGTGCATGATCGTTCCGCTTGCTGAAGGATCCACGTATTCTAGCTTGGATGGCTCGCCGGATCGCCCTGTACCGACTGGAGTCTCGCGCCACCGACCGGCCGCGTCGATCCCGCCGCCCGCACCGTGTGGAGCCGCGGTGGCATCGACCTTGCTCGGCGCGCGCCGTCCCTCGCCGGCCATGCCGCCCGCATCCCCCCACTCCCATGACCCCCACCCGATGACCGCCGTCGACTCCGCCCTCGCCGGGAGTGCAGCGGACGGGTCCGCGCACGGCCGGCTGGTCCGGCCCGGGTTCGCCGCGCACTTCGCGCTCGGCGCGCTGGGGCTCATGCTGCTGCTGCCGTTCCACGTGGTGGACAAGGCGATGCCCGTCCCGAGCTTCCATGCCGAGGCGCTCGCCGCCGCGATGGGGCTGGTCGCAGTCAGCGTGCTGGCAGTCTGGCCGGGGCGCCTGCTCATCCCGCGCGTCGTCTGGCTCCCGCTGGGGTTCGTCGGCCTGCTGCTGCTCCAGGCCGCGCTCGGGATGGTCGCCTTTCACCAGCAGGCGCTGCTGGGTGCGCTCTACCTGCTGTGGGCCGGGGCACTGATGGTGCTCGGCGCCCAGCTGCGCGCGCAGCTCGGGCTGGAGCGGGTGGCGGTCGTGCTCGCCTGGTTCCTGCTCGCGGGCGCCGCGATCAGCAGCCTGATCGGCCTGGCCCAGTACTTCGAAACCTACGGCAGTCTCGGCCGCTTCATCGTGGTCTCGTCGCGGGCGCGGGTGTGGGGCAACCTGGCGCAGCCGAACCACCTGGCCGACTACCTCGGGATGGGGCTGGCTTCGATCCTCTTCCTGTACGCGAGCGGGCGGCTGCGGCTCGTGTACGTGCTGCCGGTTGGCGTGCTGGTGGTGCTGGTGCTCTCGCTCACCGGCTCGCGGGCGGGCGTGTTCTACGTGGCCGCGATGGTGCTGCTGGCCCTGGTGCTGTTCGTGCGCGAGCGGTCCGCAGCACACCGCCGCCTGCTGTTGCTCGGACTGTTTGCGGTGGCGGTGTACTACCTCGCGCCGGCCGTCATCGCCCAGCTCGGCGTCGGTCCGGAGGGCATCTCGGCCGCCGAGCGCCTGCGCGGCAACGCCCGCTTCTATGAGCAGCGGCCCCGCCTGTGGTACGTGGGCTGGCGGCTGTTCGAGGACGCGCCGCTGCTGGGACAGGGCTTCCGGCAATACGGCTTCCACTACTTCTTGCTCAACGCGGAACTGCCCGCACCCCGCGTGCTCGGCTTCAACGACCACGCGCACAACCTGGTGCTCAACGTCATGGCCGAGTTCGGCCTGGCCGGCCTGGCCGTGCTGCTCGCCGGCACGCTGCCCTGGCTGTACGGACTGCTGCGCCAGCGGCGCGACCTGGCGCTGTGGTGGGCGGTCGCGGTACTGGCGGTGATCGGCCTGCACAGCATGGTGGAGTACCCGCTCTGGTACGCGTTCTTCCTCGGCCCTGCCGCGCTGCTCCTTGGTCTCACCGAGGCGCGCACGGTAGAATGGAAGCCGGCCCGGGAAGGCGCGGCGCGCATGCGCGTGCTGTTCGCCGTGATGCTGCTGATGGGGTGGTTCGCCCTGGTGCAGGTCTGGCGCGACTACCTGGTGCTCGAGGGCTTCCTCGCTTACCGCTATCGCTACCTGCATGCCACCGAGGACGTGGACCGGCGAGCCCGCGAAGTGCTCCTCGACCTGCATCGCACGTCGCTGCTGTCTCCGCTCGTCGAGCTGGGGCTGGCGCGCAGCATCCGGATCGATGCGCAGCGCCTGGAGGACAAGTTGACGGTCAACGCCCGCGCGCTGCGGGCCTACCCGATCAGCGACGTGGTGTACCGGCAGGCGATGCTGCTCGCGCTGCGAGGCGATCAAGCCGGCGCGGCGGCACAGTGGGACCGTGCGGTGGCGGCATTCCCCGAGGACGAGAAGACCTCCGCGCTGGTGCTGCGCCGGCGCGCCGAGGATGGACTGGAACAGCTGGCGCCGCTCGTCGCCCACGTGGCGGCGCGCGGCGCTTGACGGAGAGGAACGAGCGTGAAATTCGTGCAGGACAACCTGTGGCTGGTCTTGATCGCAATCGTGAGCGGCCTCATGTTCATCTGGCCGATGGTGGCCAAGCTGCTCAACCGCAGCAAGGAGGTCGGCGTGGCCGAGGCCGTGCAGCTGATCAACCGCCAGGATGCCGCGGTGGTGGATGTGCGGGAGCCCGGCGAGTTCAAGGGCGGGCACATCCCCAATGCGCGCAACATCCCGCTCGGGCAGCTCGCCGAGCGTGCCAGGGATCTCGACAAGCTCAAGGCCAAGCCGGTCGTGCTCGCCTGTGCCAGCGGCAACCGGTCCATGACCGCCGCGGGGACGTTGCGCAAGGCCGGCTTCGCGCAGGTGGTATCGCTCTCGGGCGGCATGGCGGCCTGGCAGCAGGCGGGGATGCCGGTCGAGAAAAGCTGACAGGGCGTGGGTTCGAGTGAAGAGGTGAAAAGGTGAAGAAGTGAACATGAGACGACGGTGTTAGCGACTCGGCCGCGCATCCCGTTCACCTTTTCACCTGTTCACCTCTTCACCTGATCGCAAAGCGATGAAGCCAGTCACGATGTACGCCACGGGCTACTGCCCGTACTGCCACATGGCCGAGCGGCTCCTGCAGTCGAAAGGCGTCCAGTTCGAGAAGATCCGCGTCGATCTCGAGCCGCAGCGACGGGTGGAGATGATGGAGCGCACCAAGCGGCGCACCGTGCCGCAGATCTACATTGGCGAGCATCACGTGGGCGGGTACGATGATCTCGCAGCGCTCGATCGCGAGGGCAAGCTCGATCCGCTCCTGGCCGGGGAGACGCGGGAATGAGCCAGCTAGCCCTGCACCTGGTGTGCGGACACTGCGGCGCGGTCAACCGCGTCCCGGGTGCACGCCTGCAGGAGGGACCCAGGTGCGGGCGATGCCATGCGCCGGTCCTCGATGGCACCCCGGTCACGCTGTCGGAGGCTGATTTCGACGCCTTCGTCGGCCGCAACGACCTGCCGGTAGTGGTCGATTTCTGGGCCGAGTGGTGCGGCCCGTGCAAGATGATGGCGCCGGCGTTCGCCCAGGTCGCGCGGGAGCAGCGCATGCAGTTCCGCCTGGCCAAGCTCGACACCGAAACCAGCCCCGCCATCGCCGGGCGCTACGCCATCCGCAGCATCCCGACCCTGATCCTGTTCCGCCACGGCCAGGAGGTCGATCGCGCCGTGGGCGCGCTCGATGCCGGCCGGCTGCGGGCGTGGCTGCAGCGCCACGCCGCCTGAGGTCTCTCCAAGCACTGCGGTAAAGCGTCACACCTATGCGCTAGAATCACCGTTTCCCATCGAACGGCGCACGCACGAGGCAAGCATGGCGGAGGAGCAGCAGGTCCAGGCGGTATTCACCATCGAGAAGATCTACGTGAAGGATCTCTCGCTCGAAGTGCCGAACGCCCCCGCGGTGTTCCTCGAGCGCGAGACGCCACGCGTGGACGTGCAGCTCTCCACCGAGGCCAAGGCCATCGACGAGGGCCACTACGAAGTGGTGCTGAGCGTGACCACCACGGCCACGCTGAAGGAGAAGACGGTGTTCCTGGTCGAGGCCAAGCAGGCCGGCATCTTCCAGGTGCGCAACCTGCCCCGCGAGAGCCTCGACCTGGTGCTGGCCATCACGTGCCCGAACATCCTGTTCCCGTATGCGCGCGAGACCGTTTCCGACTCGATCACGCGCTCGGGCTTCCCCGCGTTCCTGCTGGCCCCGGTGAACTTCGAGGCGCTCTACCAGCAGCGCATGCAGCAACAGCAGCAGCCCGCCGAGGCTGCGCCGACCACCCACTGAGGCGAGGGGGCCGCAGACGTTGCGGCGCGTCTCCAGCCTGTTCCGTCGATCCCGGCGCGCCGCTGCGGCTGCGCTCGCCGGCGCTGCCATGCTCTGCGCGCCGGCATGGGCGATCGAGTACCGCTCGGTGAGCGTCGATGCGGGCATCCTCTACGACAGCCCCTCCACGCGGGCGGGCAAGCTGTTCCTGCTGGGCCGCGGCTATCCGGTCGAGGTGCTGGTCACGCTGGAAGGCTGGGCCAAGGTCCGTGACGCCAGCGGTGACCTGGCCTGGATCGAAGCCAGCCAGCTGTCCCCGAAGCGCACCGTGATGGTCAGGGTGCCGCGCGCGCAGGTCCGCTCGGCGCCGGACGAATCGGCACCGATCGCGTTCGAGGCCGAGCAGGACGTGGTTCTCGAATTCCTCGAGATGGCGGGCAATTTCGCCCGCGTGCGGCATGCGGACGGCGCCACCGGGTTCGTGCGCATCACCCAGGTGTGGGGTCTGTGAGGATCGCCGTCCTCGGCGCGGGGGCGTGGGGCACCGCGCTGGCGATCCAGCTCGCTTCCCGCCACGACGTGAGCCTGTGGGCGCGCGATGCGGCGCACTGCGCGGCGTTGCAGGCCACCCGCGCGAACCAGCGCTATCTGCCCGGCTTCCCGCTGCCGGCCAGCGTCCAGATCGAACCCCGTGCGGCAACTGCTCTGCAAGGCTGCGAGCTGGCCATCGTGGGCACGACCGTCGCGGGGCTGCGGCCCGCCCTCCAGCTCGTCGCGGCCGGCAGCCCGGTGCCGCCCGTGATCTGGCTCTGCAAGGGCTTCGAGGCGGGCAGTGCACGGCTGCCGCACGAGGTCGCCGACGAGCTGCTGCCGGCGGGTGTCCTGCGCGGCGTGCTCTCCGGGCCCAGCTTCGCGCAGGAGGTGGCGCGCGGGGTGCCGGCCGCGGTAACGCTGGCTGCCTCCGACGCAGCGTTCGCCCGGGACACCGCCCGCGCGCTGCACGGGGGCAGGCTGAGGATCTACTCCACCGACGACATCATCGGCGTCGAGGTGGGAGGGGCGGTGAAGAACGTCATCGCCATCGCCGCCGGCATCTCCGACGGCCTGGGTTTCGGCGAGAGCGCACGCGCGGCGCTGGTCACGCGTGGACTCGCCGAGATCGCCCGGCTGGGCACGCGCCTGGGCGGGCGTGCCGAGACCTTCATGGGCCTGGCCGGTGTGGGGGATCTCATCCTGACCTGCACCGGGAATCTCTCCCGCAACCGGCAAGTCGGCTTGCGACTCGCCACCGGCAAGCCGTTGGACGTCATCCTCCAGGAACTGGGGCACGTGGCGGAAGGCGTCCACACCGCCCGCGAAGTCGTGCGGCTGGCACGTGGCTGCGGCGTCGACATGCCGATTGCCGAAGCCGTGTGCGGCATCCTCTACGCGGGCACGGCGCCGCAGGCGGCGGTCGAGAGCCTGCTGTCGCGCGAGCCCAAGCCTGAAGTGCGGTGACAGGTGAGGGCGTGACAGCAAACGCGTGACCGAACGACGTGACCGTCCGCCACGTCACGCAGTTCCCGTCACGCCTCACCGGTCACTGCTCTCGAGCGCCACCGAACCCGTTCTGCCTCCACGCCTCGAATACCCCTGCCGCAACGGCATTCGACAGGTTGAGGCTGCGGCTGCCCGGCACCATCGGCAGGCGCAGTTGACGATCTGGCACGAATCCTTCTAGGACCGGCCCCGGCAGGCCGCGCGATTCGGGCCCGAACAGCAATGCATCGCCGGGTTCGAAGCGAACGGCATGCACCGGTGTCCGCGCGCGGGTGGAAAACGCGAACACCCGCTCGGTCCCCAGTGCAGCCCGGCAAGCCTCCCAGCCGGCATGCACGGAAATGCTCGCGTACTCGTGGTAGTCGAGACCCGCCCGGCGCAGCTCGCGGTCGTCGAGGCGGAACCCGAGCGGCTCGATCAGGTGCAGGCGGCAACCGGTGTTGGCGCACAGGCGGATGACGTTGCCGGTGTTGGGCGGGATCTCGGGCTCGAACAGGATGACCTGGAACATCGCCCGTCAGCGGGGTTTGTGAACAGAAGAAGACAAAATAATCAAGTACCTGAACAACCAGGATCACATGAAACTCTAAATTGGCGCAGCGTCGGCGCCGATAACGCCGTGAACGCCAACCTGGAGAGGCAATGCCAAGGCCCGAGAAAGTCCGACTGGGCGAGATTCTATTGCAGCAGGGGCTGCTCACCGAGCAGCAGCTCCAGGCCGCGCTCGACGAGCAGAAGAAGAGCGGGCGCAAGCTCGGCCGCGTCTTCGTGGACAAGGGCTTCGTCTCCGAGGAGCAGATCTCCAACGCCCTGGCGCGCCAGCTCCAGATCCCCTACGTCAACCTGAAGCACTTCACGGTCAAGCCGGAAGTGGCCAACCGGCTCCCGGAGACCCAGGCCCGGCGCTTCCGCGCGCTGGTGCTGGAGGACTCCGGCAACGCCTACCGGGTTGCCATGGCCGACCCGACCGACCTGTTCGCCTTCGACGAGCTCTCGCGCTTCCTCAAGCGCGACATCCAGCTGGTCGTGGTCACCGAGAGCCTGCTGCTGCAGACGATCGACCGGGTCTACCGCCGCACCGAACAGATCTCCGGCCTGGCGCAGGAGCTCGGGCAGGAGCTGGGCGACACCGGGGTCGACTTCGCAGCATTGGGCGTGGGCACCACGGTCGAGGACGCACCCGTGGTGCGCCTGCTGCAGACCGTGTTCGAGGATGCCGTGGGCGTGCGTGCGTCCGACATCCACATCGAGCCGCAGGAGACGCGCCTGGTCATCCGCTTCCGGATCGACGGCGTGCTGCACGTGCAGACCGAGGCCGACAGCAAGATCGCCTCGGCGCTGGTGCTGCGGCTGAAGCTCATGTCCGGGCTGGACATCTCCGAGAAGCGCCTGCCGCAGGATGGACGCTTCAACATCAAGGTGCGCAACGCGCAGGTCGACGTGCGGATCTCGACCCTGCCGGTGCAGTACGGCGAGTCGGTGGTGATGCGTCTGCTCAACCAGAGCGGCGGCATCCTGACGCTCGACCGGCTGGGCATGCCCAAGGGCATCCTCGAGCGCGTGCGCGACGTGGTGCATCGCCCCAGCGGCATGATCCTGGTCACCGGGCCCACCGGCAGCGGCAAGACCACCAGCCTGTACGCCGCGCTGCAGGAGATCAACACCCCCGAGCGCAAGATCATCACCGTCGAGGACCCGGTCGAATACCGGCTGCCGCGCATCAACCAGGTGCAGGTGCAGGACAAGATCGATCTGTCCTTCGGCCGCATCCTGCGCTCGGCCCTGCGGCAGGACCCGGACGTCATCCTCGTGGGCGAGATGCGCGACCAGGAGACCGCCGAGGTCGGCCTGCGCGCGGCGATGACCGGCCACATGGTGCTGTCGACGCTGCACACCAACGACGCGGTCAGCACGCCGATCCGCCTGCTCGACATGGGCGCGCCGCGCTACATGGTGGCGATGTCGCTGCACCTGGTGCTGGCGCAGCGGCTGGTGCGCGTGGTGTGCGAAGGCTGCATCGAGGAGTACCGGCCGCTGCCGGGCGAATACGAATGGCTGCGCCACGAGCTGGGCGAGGCGGCGGACAGCCATCGCTATGTCCACGGCGTGGGCTGTTCGCAGTGCAATGCGACCGGCTACCTGGGCCGTACCGGCGTCTACGAGATGCTGGAGATGACCCGGCCGGTCGTGCACGCGGCCAACAGCGGCGACATGACCTCGTTCCTGCAGACCGCCACGAAGCAGATGTCGGGGCACACGCTGAGGCGGCACGCCTCGGAGCTGGCCGCGCAGGGGCGCACCACCGTAGAGGAAGCGATGCGCGTCTCCAGCCAGGTGGCCGACTGATGCCGCACTTCGCCTACAAGGCCCGCGACGGCCGCGGACAGCTGGTCGAGGGCGTGCTGGAAGGCCCGGACAGCGGTGCGGTCGCCGCCGCCCTGTTCGGCAACGGCGTCACGCCGGTCGAGATCGCACCGACCTCGGGCCCGCGGCCGGAAGCGCGCGAGTCCGGCGGCGGCTGGCAGTTGCGCAAGCCGAGGGTGCACGCGGTCGACCTGCTGCTGTTCAGCCGCCAGATGTACTCGCTGCTCAAGGCCGGCGTGCCGATCCTGCGCGCGCTCGGCGGCCTGCAGGAATCCTCCACCAACCCGGCGTTCAAGCAGACGCTGCGCGGGGTGCGCGAGAGCCTGGAGAGCGGCCGCGAGTTGTCGGTGTCGATGCAGCGCCAGGGCAGCGTGTTCTCCCCCTTCTACATCGCCATGGTCTACGTGGGCGAGACCACCGGGCGGCTGGAGGAGATCTTCCTGCGCCTGTTCAACCACCTGGAGTTCCAGGAGGAGATGCGCACGCAGGTGAAATCGGCGCTGCGCTATCCCATCTTCGTGATCGTGGTGATGGCGGTGGCGCTGGCCATCATCAACCTGTTCGTGATCCCGCAGTTCGCGCAGGTGTACAAGGGCTTCGGTGCGCAGCTGCCGCGCATCACGCAGTGGCTGATTGCCTTTTCGCAGTTCTGGCTCGACTACTGGTGGCTGATGCTCCTCGCGGTGGTCACCGCGGCACTGGGCTTCCGCTCGTGGGTTGCCACCGACGCCGGGCGCTACGCGTGGGACCGCTTCAAGCTGCGCATCCCCATCTCCGGCCCGATCGTGCTGAAGGCGACGCTGGCGCGCTTCGCGCGCAGCTTCGCGCTGGCGATGCGCAGCGGCGTGACCGCCGTGCACGGGCTGACCCTGGTCGCGCAGGTGGTGGACAACCGGTACATGGCCGACCGCATCGAGCGCATGCGCGACGGCGTCGAGCGCGGCGAGAGCGTGCTGCGCACCGCCATCCACTCCGGGGTCTTCACCCCGGTGGCTCTGCAGATGGTGCTGGTGGGCGAGGAGTCCGGCTCGCTCGACGACATGATGGACGAAGTCGCCGACATGTACACCCGCGAGGTGCAGTATGAGCTCAAGACGCTCGGCTCGCAGATCGAACCGGTGCTCATCGTACTGCTCGGCGTGCTGGTGCTGATCGTCGCGCTGGGCGTGTTCCTGCCGATCTGGGATCTGGGGCGCGTGGCGTTCCAGCGCGGCGGTGGATGAGCCGCAAGGCCACGGGCGCACCGTGCGCGCGCGGAGGCGCGACGGCCCGCGGGTTCACCCTGCTGGAGCTGGCGGTGTGCCTGGTGGTGATCGCGGTCCTGACCGGGACTCTGCTGGTGCGGCTGCGCTACTACCAGGAGGCGGCCGAGCGCGCGGAGATGGAATACACGGCGAACACGCTCAAGCTCGCCCTGCAGCTGCGCATCGGGCACGACCTGGGGCAGCAGCGGCCGGTGGACTTCGGCGCGGTGCTGCGGGAGAACCCGGTGAGCTGGCTGGAGAAGCCGATGCAGGGCTACCGGGGCGAGGTGGGCCGCACCGAGGCGCACCTGATGCCTCCGGGCAGCTGGTACTTCGACCGCACCCGCGGCGAACTGGTGTACCTGCCGTTGCGCGACAGCGGGCTGGCGCCCGACAGCGAAGGGCGCAAGCGCATCCGCTTCCACACGCGCCTGGTCAAGCCGCAGGCGGGGGCCCGCAGGGACGACGATGCAGTGCTCGGGGTGCAGCTGGTCCCCGTGGAGCCCTACCGGTGGCAGTGACCGGCATGGAAACGAACAACTTCGCAGACGAGAGGCATGACATGAAGTGCAGCAACCGAGGCTTCACCCTGATCGAGCTGATCGTGGTCATCACGATCCTGGCAATCCTTGCCGCGGTCGCCATCCCGAAGTTTGCCGCCCTGCAGACCGACGCGCGCATCGCCAAGATGAACGGAGCGCTGGGCTCGATCAAGGCGGGTGCCGTCCTGGCTCGCTCGATCCAGCTCACCCAGCAGCTGGCTCCTAACACTGCGGTGGTGATGGAGGGGGTCACCATCAATATGGTGAACGGCTATCCGGCGGCGACATCGATTGCGGCGGCTGCCGGCGTTTCTTCGCCGGACTTCAACCTCGGTGTCCCCAGTGCCGTCGCCGGCGTCAACCAGATTGTCATCTCCACCGACGTATCCCATCCGAATTGCTCCGTCCTGTACCAGGAGGCGGCGCCGGGCGGCGCGCCGGTCTACAGCATCCCGCTCGACCCCTCCAACGCCACGGTCAGGACGAACTGTTCCTGACGCAGTTGTTTGGCATGGATGCTGCTTTTGTCGCCTGCAGGCGGTACCAATCATCACCAATTGTCCAGTCCCGGAGAAGAATTCATGAAACAGCGCGGTTTCACGCTCATCGAGCTCATCGTGGTCATCGTCATCCTCGGCATCCTGGCCGCGGTCGCGCTGCCCAAGTTCATCGACCTGCGCGAGGAGGCCGGCACGGCCGCCGCCCAGGGCGTCGCGGGCGCCATCAGCTCGGCGTCCTCGATCAACTTCTCGGCACGCCTTGCCAACTCGTCCAAGGGCGTTGCGGTCACGACCTGTGACACTGGCACGCTGTCGTCGATCCTGACCGGCGGCATGCCGACCGGGTACACCACGGCGCTCGCCAGCGGCGCGTGCACCAACTCCGGTGACGTGCTCACCTGCACGGTGACTGGTCCCAACAGCCAGAGCGCGCCGGCGTCGGTGATCTGCGCGAACTGAGCACCACCGGTGGTGGTGGGCGCCCGATCGTCGACCGGCGATTGGGCGTCTTGCATTTTGGGCGTGGGTGAATTCCGGATCTGACGTGATGACCAGATCGAGCGCGCAGCGTTGCTCGCCGCCCCCATCCCGGCGTCGCCGGGCACTGTCCTGCTTGAAGGGCGACGAGCCCGGCCCGTGCCGGGGAGCGCGGGGGTTCACGCTGATCGAGCTGACCGTGATCCTGCTGGTCATCGGCATCCTGTCCGTCGTCGCCTATGCCCGCCTGGATGGCGCCACCGTGCTGGCTCAGCGCAGCGAGTACGACGCCGTCCGCTCTGCCCTCCAGTTCGCACGCAAGTCTGCCGTGGCGAAACGCCGCTACGTATGCGTGCAGGTCGCACCAGCGTCGGTCAGCCTGACCGTGGACGGCAATCCGCCCGAATCCACCTCTCCAGCCTTCTCCGGCGCCTGCCCGTTCGGCACGGCACTGCCGCTGCCCAATCCCGATTCCGGCTGTGCCGGAACCAACGTGGTGTGCCTGAAGAAGACCTCGCTCAGCAGCTCGGCGAGCACGTTCCAGTTCGATGCGCAGGGGCGCACCGCGTCCGGCGTGAGCCTGACCGTGTCCGGGTATCCCGCCGTGAACGTCGAAGCGGAGACCGGCCTTGTCTACTAGCGTGCGTCAACGCGGGCTGTCGCTGATCGAGATGATCATCTTCATGATCGTCGTCGGGGTCGGGCTCGCCGGCGTGCTGCTGGCCATCAACCAGAGCACCAAGCAGAGCGCCGATCCCATGCTGCGCAAGCAGGCTCTCGCCGCCGCCGAGTCGCTGCTCGAGGAGGTGCTGCAGCAGCCGTTCACCTACTGCGACCCGCGCGATCCGAACGCGGCAACCGCGACCAGCTCCGGGGTGGGCGCCAACGCCTGCAGCACCGCGGCGTTTTCCATGGACAGCCCGGGCAACTGGGGGGCGGGCAAGAGCCGCTACGGCCCGGAATTCTTCAACAACGTCGCCGACTACCGGGGCTTCAGCATGAGCGGCAACCTGCTGGACCTGCTGCAGCAGGCGAGCTCGCGCCTGGCGGGCTACTCGGCGAGCGTGGCCGTGACCCAGGCGGGCGCCGGGTTCGGCCTGCCGGCGGCGAACGCGCTGCGGGTCGACGTGACCGTTTCCGGCGGGGGCGATACCGTGACCCTGAGCGGCTACCGCTTCCGGCACTCACCCAACCTCACGAACTGACATGCGGCGCCGGCTCGGCGGGTTCACCCTGTTGGAGGCGATCACCGTGATGGTGATCACGGCGGTGATCGCGCTCGTGGTGGCCGTGTTCATCCCCGGGCCCGTGCAGGGCTACCTGAGCTCGGTGCGGCGCCTCGAACTGGCCGACACCGCGGACACCGCGCTGCGCCGGATCGCACGCGACGTGCGGCTGGCGCTCCCCAACACCGTGCGCGTCGATGCGAGCGGCCTGTTCCTGGAGTTCCTCGCGGTCAAGTCCGGCGGACGCTACCGCGACAATGAAAGCTGCTTCTCGACCGGCTGCACCAGCCTGCAGACGCTGGGCGACATGCTGGGCAACGTCCAGGTGGCGACCGGGTCGGACCAGGTGGCGATCTACAGCACCTACAACAACGCGGGCGCCGACTGCGCGCCCGCCACCCCCGGACTCTACAGCGCGTACTGCAACCAGGGCGTGGCAACGCTCACCGCTGCATCCGGCGCGGGCACCACCAGCGACACGCTGGGATTCGCCTCCACGGTCTTCCTGCCGGCGGGCGGATCGCCGACACGCCGCGTGTTCATCATCGCCGCCTCCCCGGTGACCTACGCCTGCGATGCCGCCAACGGCGTCATCTGGCGGATCTCCGGCTACGCGCGGAGCGCAGCGCAGCCGACCAACCTGTCCTCCGGCCCGCTGTCGGGTGCGAGCAGCCGGACCCGGCTGGCGACCAAGGTGACCTGCCCGGCGGTGGTCTCGGGCAGTGTCCCGCCGCGCTTCTCCTACTCCGCCGGAGCGTCCGAGCGCTACGGCCTGCTGTCTGCCTGGATCACCCTGCAGGACAGCGGTGAGTCGGTCAGCCTGCTGCACCAGATCCATGTCGACAACACGCCCTGAGCCGCGTCGCCAGCGCGGCTTCGCCATCGTCACCGCGATCTTCATCCTGGTCGCGCTGGCCGCGCTCGCCGTGGCGATCGCCATGATCAGCACGCGCGCCAGCACCGGGCAGTCACTCGACATCATCGGCTCGCGGGCCGCGCAGGCGGCGCGCGCCGGGCTCGACTGGGGCGCCTACCAGGTGCTCGACCCGGCCAACGCCACCGCGACATCGGGCAGTGCGCCCCTGCCCAACTGCCCCGGCGTGGCAGTCGCCGCGGCGTGCCCGACTGCCGGATCGCCGTCGTCCAGCACGCTCCCGGGTGCGGGGTTCTCGGGCAGCGTCCTGTCCGGCATCGCCGTCGCGGTGACCTGCCACTGCGCGGACTTCGTCGAGAACGGCCGCAACGTGCGCGTATTCCAGCTGCGTTCCACCGCGACCACCGGCTCGGGCCAGATGGCGGTGGAGCGGCAGGTGCAGGCGCGGGTCGCGTACTGCCGGGATCCCGGCGGCAGCGCCACCACGCAACCGCCATACGGGTGCCAGTGATGCTGCGTCGGCTGCTGCTCCTCGTCCTCCTGCTGGTCGCCGCGCCCGCTGCGCTGGCTCAGACCTGCACTTCGATCGCGTCCGGAAACTGGAACGCCGCGGGAACCTGGAGCTGCTCGAGTGGCACGACGCCGGGCGCAGGGACTGCGGTGACGATCGCCAACCAGAATCCCGGCCACACCGTGACGGTCACTGCGAACGCAGCCGCCGCATCGATCACCTTTGCCGGTGGCAACCGCGCAGCGGCTCTCATCGTCAACGCCGGCACCAGCCTCACCGTATCCGGCAACGTCACCATCAACGCTCCGACCAACAATCAGACCAAGCGCATCACCGTGCAGGCCGGTGCGCAGCTGCTCATCGGTGGTGATCTGAACTTGACCGAGACCTCCAACGGTTCGACCACGGACCTGACCATGGCCAGCAGTGCGACGTCCCTGGTGCGGGTCGGAGGTGACATCAACTTCACCCGCAGCGGCACCATCCGCCCGTCCATCACCTTCGCCGGCGCCGGCACACTGCAGGTCGCGGGCGACCTCAGCAGCGACGGCAATCTCTCGGCAGGCACGGGCACGGTCGAGTTCAACGGTGGCGGTGCGCAGGGGGTAGGTACCTACACCTATGCCAGGCTCGAGCTCAGCAAGTCAGGCGGCATCGCGACCGCGAGTGCCAGCATCACTGCCACCGCGCTCGATCTCGCGGCCGGCAACGCGGGCCTGCTCGACATGGGGGCGAACACGCTCACCGTGGGTGGCAACTGCACCACGTCGGTGACACGCACCGGTGCCGGTCACGTGATCGGCTATGTTCGCCTCAGCTTCCCGTCCGGCAACCCGACCTGTACCTACCCCGTGGGGGATGCGGCCAACTACACCCCGATCACGCTGGCGTTGACCGGGGCCACGGCCGGAACGCTGAGCGGCAGGGTGCTCGCCGCTGACCATCCGCAGAAGGGCTTCTGGCCGTTGAGCTTCACCAAGTACGTGAAGCGCTACTGGTCGCTGGATCAGTCCGGCGACACGCTCAGCACCCTGACCAGCTACAACGTGACCGTGAACTGGGTCGCCGGCGACATCCAGGGCGGGGCCAGTCCGGCCGGCTTCATCGCCGCGCGCTACCAGACCACCTGGACCAATCCGGATCCGACCTTCACGTCGCTCACTGCCACCTCGCTGACCGTGACCAACGTGACGGCAGGCTTCGCGAACGCCGTGGACTTCACGGTCGGGGAGGACTACGCCTGCACCCCGCCGTCGAATGCCCCGGCTGGGGTGGCGTGCGTATGCGACGACTTCCGGCGCGCGACGCTGAATCCGTCGACGATCTTCAATTCCAACTGGCTGCTCTCCACCAGCGGGGGCAGCTTCGGGCTGCCGCGCATCGTCAACCAGGGACTGCTGCGCCTGACCGACAACACCGGGAACAACGCCTCCAGCGCCACGGTGCCGGGGATCTTCCCGGCGGCGGGCAACTACATCTCGGTGGAGTTCAAGGAGTACGCCTACAACGGCAGCGGCGCGGACGGCATCGCGGTGACGCTGTCGGACTACTCTGTACCACCGACGCCGGGTGGCTTCGGCGGCTCGCTCGGCTACGCGCAGCGCACCGGCATCAACGGGTTCGCGGGCGGATGGATCGGTGTTTCGCTGGACGAGTTCGGCAACTACCCCAACGCGACCGAGGGGCGCAACGGCGGGCCCGGCTTCTTCCCCGACAACGTGTCGATCCGCGGCTCGGGTACCAACCAGACCGGCTATCCCTATCTGGCCGGCAACACCAACCTTGGTGGCTCCGGCGTTGACGCGCCTGCCTCCACGACGCCCGCCCCCGGCTATGCCTACCAGGTCATCATCGACGCGCGCGACTACACCGTCGCCAACCGTACCGCGCTGATCTCGGTCAACCGCGACACCACGGGCAACCAGGCCACCTACAGCGCGCTCGTCGCGCCGTTCGATGCCTACGTCGTCAATCCAGCGCAGGCGACCGTGCCGGTGAACTGGCAGATCTCCTTCACCGGCTCGACCGGCGGTTCCACCAACATCCACGAGATCGGCGCGCTGAAGGTCTGTGCGCAGAGCCTGTTCTCCCCGAACACGGGGTCGAACGCCGCCGGCTTCAACGCGCTCGACAGCGCGCTGACCAACACCACCCAGAACGCGGTGTTCGGGCGCATCTACATGAAGGTCGCCAACGCGCCGTTCAAGTTGAACGTCGCCGCACTGCTGCCGCAGAGCGGTGGCACTTCGACCGGAGTGAACACGGTGTATGCCTCGGGAGGGAACCGCACCGTGACGGTTCAGCTCATCGACGACAGCCAGGCGGGCACGTCGTGCAACAGCTCCTCGGCGGCCTGCAGCGCATGCAGCAAGACGGTGGTCGCAACGCAGACGATGACCTTCACCTCGACCGATGCCGGCTTCAAGACCACGCCCAGTGACTTCGTCGTCAACGGTGCGTACAAGCGGCTGATCGCACGCATGAGCGACGGCACCACCACCGGCTGTTCGGTGGACGCGTTCTCGGTGCGCCCGGCGTTCTACACCCTCACCACCAATGTGTCAGCGCCGACCAAGGCCGGCGCCGCATTCACGATCACGGCCAATCCGCGCAACGTGAACGGCAACGCCATCAGCGGCGCTACCGGATCGCCGGTGCTGGATTCGACCAAGGCGCCGGCGGCCGGCGGCAACCAGACGCTGCTGCTGCAGTCGTGGAGCGCCGGGGCGGCCGCGGGGAACTTCATCTACAACGACGTGGGGTCGTTCAGCCTGGTGGCGAACACCATCTACGATGCCCAGTTCGGCAATGCCGCAGGCGAAGCCCAGGACCGCCTCAACGGCGACTGCACGCCGGGCACCGGCACCTCGCCCTACGTGCCGACCTTCTGCTACGGCTACTCCGGGGCGAGCTGTACCAACGCATCCCCGTTCGCGGCTGCCACGGGCGGCAAGTATGCGTGCGACATCGGCAGCCAGCCGCTCTCCAACGTGGGCCGCTTCTACCCCGACCACTACGAGGCCTCGGTGCAGCTCACGCCGGGCTGCACCACCGACGGCTTCACCTACATGGGACAGCCGTTCACCATCGCACGCAGCGGCGGGGGGCTGCTCCAGGTCAAGGCACTCGCCGCCGGACAGACCTTCGCCACGGCCCCCGGCCTGCCGTCGTTCTCGAGCGGCTACAGCCCGCTGTCGAGCGTCTGGTTCGGCGCCCAGAACGGCACCGGCTCGACCACCGACCTGATGCGCTGCATCTCCGGGACCCTGAACACGACCGCGAACCGCTGCGCCCTGAGCACCTTCCCCACCAAGGGCGCGGCAGTGAGCACGTGGACCGCGGGGGTCTATACCGCGCCTTCGACGACTGCCTACTTCGATCCGCCCCGCGATACTGCCACCACGCCGGACAGCACCTGGGGGGCATACGACGCGCTCAATATCGGCGTGACCGTGCTGGACGCCGACGGGTCCACGCTGTCCATCCCCGGCGGGCAGTCCTTCCTGCTCAACGGCGACACCTATCAGAGCGTGAGCGGGGGCGTGACCGCCCGCATGCGCTACGGGCGCATGCGCATCGACAACGCGATGGGCTCCGAGCAGGTGCCGCTCACGGTGCCGGTGCGCCTCGAGTACTGGACCGGAACCGGCTGGGCGGCAAACACGCTCGACTCGACCTGCACCCGGCTCGCCGCGCCGCCGCCTGCCGCATTCGGCGGCAACGGCGCGACTGCCGCCTGCTATGGCAGCGGCTGCACCAGCACGTCGGCTGGAGCGGTCGGGAGCCTCTACACGACGCGCGTGAAGGGGGTGCCGGCAAATGCTGCCGTCCCGAGCTATGCGGCGGCGACCTTCGCCGCCGGCACGCGCAGCGTCGTCCTGGCGGCGCCGAAGCAGAGCGGCACCCTGAACCTCGCCGTGGAGGCGCCGCTGTGGCTGCGCATCGGACCGGCCAACCCTGCCGGCACCAACCCGCTCGCCCTGCTGCGGTTCGGCACCTACAACAGCCGCTTCATCTTCCTGCGGGAGAACTACTGAGCGCACGCGGTGCGATCGGCCTCAAGCCGGAGTGCGTGCGATCCGATAGGCAAATCTCATTGTTAAATCAAGCCGGAAGCATGGCGACCCCTGCATTCGCGTCCAGGAAAGATGTGCCTGGAATGAAAAATGCATTGATGACAACAAGTTAATCCCTCAACCTGAGAAATAACCTTATTTCCCGCCTGCGTCATGCGTGCATGGCTCCCTAGCAAGGCCGACGGCTCGGCCGGATGGCTGGCGTTCGACGTGCGCGACGACCGTATCGACGTCGCGCTGGTCGACCAGTCCGCTGGCGGCCGGCCGGCGGTGCGTCTTTGCGAATCGCATGCAGGCGGGGGGCAGGTCGAGGTGCTCAAGCGGTTGCGCGGCTCGCTGCACGCCAGGCGCTACCGCTGCACGACGCTGCTCGGACCGGGGCAGTACGAGCTGCAGGTGGTCGAAGCACCGGCGGTACCCGAGTCCGAGGTGAGGCAGGCGGTGCGCTGGAAGCTCAAGGATCTGCTCGACTACCCGGTGGAGAACGCAACGGTCGATGTGCTGCAGGTGCCGCCGGCACCGGGCGGTACGCGCGCCCAGTTCGTCCATGCCGTTTCCGCCCGCAACACGCAGGTCGAAGCGCAGATGCGCCTGTTCCATGATGCACGGGTGCCGCTGGCGGTCATCGACGTGCCGGAGATGGCCCAGCGCAACGTGGCCCGCCTGTTCGAGGAGCCCAACCGCGGCCTGGCCGTGCTCGCCTTCGACCAGCAGGGCGGCATGCTCACCGTGACGGCCGGCGGCGAGCTGTACATGTCCCGCCACACCGACATCTCGCTCGGCCAGCTCGCCGCGCCGGGCCACGAGCAGGTGTTCGAGCGCCTCGTCCTCGAAGTGCAGCGCTCCCTGGATCACTTCGACCGGCAGTTCAGTTACCTCACCGTGGCGCGGCTGCTGGTTGCGCCCGGGCCGGTGGCCGGGCTGCAGCAGTACCTGGCCGACAACCTCTACCTGCCGGTGCAGGCGATGGACCTGTCGCAGGCACTCGACCTGTCCGCGGCACCCGGCCTGCGCGACCCGGTACAGCAGGGCGAGCGGCTGCACCTGCTCGGGGCGGCGTTGCGGCAGGAGGCAGTGGCGTGACGGAGCACGGTCGGTGAGCCAGCAGATCAACCTCTACAACCCGGCGCTTGCTCCGAAGGTGGACCTGTACTCCGGCCGCGCCGTCACGATCGGCGTGGCCGCGGTCCTTGCACTGTCGCTGCTCGCATGGGCAGCCGCAGCCTGGCAGGACCACAGCATCTCCGCGGAGGAGCAGCGCCAGTCCGCCCGCCTGGCGGGCCTGCAGGCCGAGGTCGCGCGCATGACGCAGGCCGTGGCCGCGCGCAAGCCCGACCCCGCCCTGCAGCAGGAGCTGGCCGACGTCGAGGCCCTGCTGGCCGCGCGCGGCCAGGTGATGGGCATGCTCGGCGCCGGCGTCCTCGGCGATACCAAGGGCGTGTCGGAGTACTTCCAGGCGTTCGGCCGGCAGCGCGAGGCCGGGGTCTGGCTCACCGGCTTCACCATCGCGGGCAAGGATCTGGCGATCGAGGGGCGAACCCTGGATGCGCAGCTCCTGCCCGGCTACCTCGAAGGGTTGCGGCGCGAGAGCGTCCTGCGCGGGCGGGGCTTCGAGTCGCTCGCAGTGAGTCAGCCGCCGCCCGCCCGCCAGGACGGCAAGGAGGTCGAGCCGGGCTATCTCGAGTTCCGCATGGCGACGGCCGTGAAGCCTGCCGCCGGGCAGGGAGCGGCCCGATGAGCGCCGGGCTGGCCAGCATGGTCAAGCGCCTGGATGCGATATCGCAGCGCGAGCGGCTGATGGTCGGGGCCGCCGCTGCACTGGTGATCCTGGCGATCGTGTACGTGGGCGGGATCGAGCCCGCACTCAAGCACCGTGCACTGATGCAGGCCCGCCTGGCGGACCAGGCGACGGCCCTCACCGCCGCCGAGGCGCAGCAGCACGAGCTGCAACGCGTGCTCGCCGAGGATCCGCGGGCCGCGTTCAAGTCACGCATCGAAGCGCGGCAGAAGGAGCTCGCCGCCGTCGACACCGAGCTCTCGACCCTCCAGCGCACCCTGATCGCACCGGACAAGATGGCCGGCGTCATCCAGCAGCTGGTCGGACGCAGCCCGCAGGTGCGGCTGGTTTCGCTGCGCAACCTGCCCGCAGCGCCGCTGCTCGACTCCAATGGCGACCCGAAGGCCGCGGCCAAGGGCCACGTCTACCGCCACGGCGTGGAGGTGGTGGTCGAAGGCAGCTACCTGGACCTGCTCCAGTACGTCGGCCGGATCGAGCAGCAGCCGTGGCAGGTGTACTGGGGGAAGGCGGTGATGGCGGCCGAGTACCCCAAGGTGACGCTGACCCTGACGCTCTACACCCTCAGCCTGGACCGCGCATGGCTGGTCGTATGAAGTGGCGCGCCACCCGGGATGCCCTGCGCGCAGGCATGACCATGCTGGCGCTCTGCGCCTTGCATGCCGTGGCTGCGCCGGCCATCGAGGATCCGACGCGGCCGCCGCCGGGACTGGGCGCTGTTGCGAGCCATGCGGGCGGCGACGATGCCCTGGTGCTGGAGTCGGTGCTGATCTCCGACGCGAGCCGCTCGGCGATCATCAGCGGCAAGCACGTGATGCTGGGCGGGCGCATCGGATCCGCCCGGCTGGTGAAGGTGAATGAAGGCGCGGTCGTGCTGGTGATCGGCGGCACGCAACGCCGGCTGGAGCTGTATCCGGGCGTGCACAAGCGCAACGATGCGCGCGCAGTCAAAGAATAAAGAACAAAGCAAGGCGAAACGGATCGAGGAACGCATGAACGCTCGACGGATGATGTGGGTACTGGCGCTGGCCGGTCTCGCGGGCTGCGCGCAGCAGGGACCGCAGAAGCCCCAGCTCGACGCCTCCAAGCGCGCACTGGACCAGGCCATCGCTTCGGCGCCCCAGGCCAGCCAGGCCAAGTCGGTCGAGCAGGCGCTGCTGCCCCCGCTCACGGTGGAGATGCCGCGCGTGGACGGCAAGCCGGTGGACACCCGCTTCGACCTCGCGGTGAACAATGCGCTCGCCTCCGAGGTGTTCATGGCGATCGTGTCCGGCACGCGCTACAGCATGGCGGTGCATCCGAGCGTCAAGGAGCGCATCTCGGTGAACCTCAAGGACGTCACCGTCATGGAGGCGCTCGACACCATCCGCGAGATGTACGGCTACGAGTACACGGCGAAGGGCAACCGCATCTTCATCCAGCCGATCACGCTGCAGACGCGGATGTTCCAGATCAACTACCTCACCGGCACGCGCAAGGGCAAGAGCGAGATCCGGGTGAGCTCCGGCGCCATCTCGGACACGGCCGGGCAGACCCAGGCCGGTGCCGTCACCTCCGGGACCTCGCCCACCACAACGGTCAAGGCGCTGGAGAGCAGCCGGGTCGAGATGCAGTCGGATGCCAACTTCTGGTCCGACCTCTCCACCTCGCTGCGCGCGATCGTGGGCACCGATGGGGGCCGCAACGTGATCGTCAACGTGCAGTCCGGCCTGGTGCTCGTGCGCGCGCTGCCGGTCGAGCTGCGGCAGGTGGACGAGTTCCTGCGCGCGATGCAGGGCGTGGTCGCGCGCCAGGTCATGCTCGAGGCCAAGATCGTAGAGGTGCAGCTGTCGGACAGCTTCGCCACCGGGGTGAACTGGGCCGCCTTCATCGACGGGAAGTACGCGGCGGGGGTCATCAGTCCCGGCACGCGCCTGGGCACCGACGGCAACCTCACCACCTACACCAACCGCCAGCAGGACGGCCAGATCCTGCCCAACTCGGCCATCACGGCCGGCGTGGCCAAGCCCTCCAGCCTGTTCTCCAGCGCCGGGGTGCCGGGCACGGTATTCGGCCTGGCCCTGCAGACCAGCAACTTCGCCGCGCTGCTCGGCTTCCTCGAGACCCAGGGCACCCTGCAGGTGCTGTCGAGCCCGCGCATCGCCACGCTGAACAACACCAAGGCGGTGCTCAAGGTCGGTACCGACGAGTTCTTCATCACCAACATCACGACCAACCAGACCACCACCGTGGGCGGTGCGGTGCAGAACTCGCCCTCGATCACGGTGCAGCCGTTCTTCTCCGGCGTCGCACTCGACGTGACCCCGCAGATCGACGAGAACAACGAGGTCATCCTGCACATCCATCCCTCGGTGAGCCTGGTGACGAACAAGACCACCGACATCGACCTGGGCACGTCCGGGATCTTCCGCCTGCCGCTCGCCTCCAGCGACATCCGCGAGACGGACACGATCGTGAAGGTGACCAACGGCAACATCGTCGCCATCGGCGGGCTGATGGGCGAGCGCACCATCACCGGCAAGAGCGGCATGCCCTGGGTGGGCGACATACCGGTGGTCGGCAACCTGTTCAAGAACACCGACCGGCGCATCGTCAAGACCGAGCTGGTGATCCTGCTCAAGCCCACCATCATCGCCAACGACGAGAGCTGGAAGCCGGAGCTGCGCGAGCTGCGCCAGCGCCTCGAGGACATGCAGTTCCAGCCCCCGCCCAACCTCCTGAAGGGCGACGGCGGCCAGGCGAACAAGCAGGCGAGCAACCAGCCCCAGTAGGCCGTCCCCGTGCTCCCGGCAGGCGTCGCTGCCGGGTTGCGGGCAGGCGGGCGACGCGCGAAAGCTGTCGCGCCCGCGCGCCTCGCCTGTATGATGCGCACTGCTGGGACCGGCGTCGCCGGCCGGGGGCTGCGTCGCCGCCCGGTCCTCCCGCCCGCCGGCCTCCGATTGGCCACAATGGTTCGCTTGCTCAACGCACGAATTGATTCGGTGCTTCGCTAGCCATGTACCGCGCGCACTTCGGCCTGCGTGAGCCGCCGTTCGGGATCACGCCCGACACCAGCTTCGCGTTCTCCTGCACGGCGCACCAGGAGGCGCTCAACACGCTCCTGGTGTCGGTCGCCAACGGCGAGGGCTTCATCAAGATCACCGGCGAGGTGGGGACCGGCAAGACCCTGCTGTGCCGGCGCTTCCTGTCCACGCTGGACGACAAGTTCGTCTCGGCCTACATCCCCAACCCCCTGCTCGAGCCCAAGGCGCTCATGCACGCGTTCGCCGAGGAGCTGCGCGCGCCGCTCCCGGGGGAGGCCGACCAGCACCACCTGCTCAAGCACCTCAACCAGACCCTGCTCAACATCGCCCGCGACGGGCGCCGCGTGGTGGTGTGCCTGGACGAGGCGCAGGCCATGCCGCTGGAATCGCTCGAGGCGCTGCGCCTGCTCACCAACCTCGAGACCGAGAAGCGCAAGCTCATGCAGGTGGTGCTGTTCGGCCAGCCGGAGCTGGACGACAAGCTGGCCGACGAGTCGGTGCGCCAGCTGCGCCAGCGCATCACCTTCGAATATCACCTCGGCGCACTGACCCGGGCCGAGCTGCTGCTCTACCTCGCCCACCGCCTGCGCGTGGCCGGCTACTCGGGCCCGCCGCT
Source organism: uncultured Burkholderiales bacterium (assembly GCA_964523885.1). Taxonomy (GTDB): domain Bacteria; phylum Pseudomonadota; class Gammaproteobacteria; order Burkholderiales; family SHXO01; genus SHXO01. Next base: position 113,408 of record CAZFYX010000069.1, read on the forward strand.
GTTCACGCGCGGCGCGGTCACCGCGCTGTACACCGCGACGCGGGGCGTGCCGCGCCTCATCAACATCCTCGCGCACAAGGCCCTGCTGCTGGTCTACGGCGAGGGCGGGCACGAGGTCGAGCGCCGCCACATCATGCTGGCGGTGAAGGACACCCCCGCCGCCCGCCGCCCGCGCTTCTCGTGGCCGTGGAGCGCACTGCTGCCCCTGGCCGCCGCGGTACTGGGCAGCTCCGGATGGTGGCCCCGATGAGCCTGATCAACCAGGTGCTCAAGGACCTCGAGAAGCGCCACGCGACGGTGTCGGACAGCCGCGAGCTGCCGGGCGTGCGCGCGCTGCCGGAGCCTGCACGCGGGCGGCGTGGCCGCCTCCTCGCGCTGCTCGTGGCCGTGGCCGCGCTCACCGGACTGGCAGCGTGGTGGTTCGCGCCGGGCCGCATCGCACCTGCGCGCGCGCCGGCACCGGAGGCATCACCCACGCCGCTGACTGCAGCGCCGCCACCGGCGCTGCCCGCGACCCCGCCCGGGCCGGCGTCGGCGACCGTGGCCGCACTGCCGGCAGCGCCGACGCCGGCGGCGCCAGCGGCATCCGCGCCGGTGCCTGCACCGCCTGCCACGACGGCGCAACCGGCGTCGCCGGTGACCGCGCCTGCCGCCACCGCCGCGCCGGCTGCGCCGCGCGAGCTCGCCGCAGCGCCGGCCGTGCCCGCGCCGCTGCCGGTACCTGCCGCGAAGGCGCCGCCGCCATCCAGACCCTCCGCACCGGCCGCGAGCGAGCCGGAGAATGCTGCCCAACCGGGCGATACCGGCAAGCCGCCGCCGGTGCAACGCGAGGTGGCCCGCCGCGCCGCTCCCGCGCGCGCCGCGCCGCCACCGGTGCAGAGCCCGCCACCGCTGGTGGGGCGGGCGCCGGCGGAGGCCGTGATCGTCGCCGAGGAACCCGGCGGGATCGAGAAGCAGGAGCGCTCCGGCGCGCGCGAGCGCGCCGAGGGCGAGTTCCGGCGCGGCATGGCGTACTACCAGGAAGGCCGCACGAGCGACGCGGAAGCGGCCTGGCGTGCGGCACTGAAGCTCGACCCCAGGCACGAGCCGGCGCGCCAGGCCCTCCTGGGCGTGATGATCGAGCGGGGGCAGCGCGATGCGGCCGAGGAGTTGCTGCGCGAGGGGCTGCAGGTCACCCCGCGCCAGCCCAAGCTCTCGATGCTGCTCGCCCGGCTGCAGCTCGACCGCGGCTCGCAGGACGAGGCCCTGCGCACCCTCGAGGGCGGACTGCCCAACGCGCAGTGGAACGCCGACTACCTGGGCATGACCGCAGCCGTGATGGCGCGCGCCGGCCGCAATGCGGACGCGGCGCAGCTGTACGAGGCGGCGCTGCGCATGGCACCGGGTACCGCGGTCTGGCAGATGGGCCTGGGCATGGCACTGCGCGCCGAGGGGCGCCGGCCGGAAGCGCTGGCGGCGTTCGAGCGCGCGCGCGAGCTCAAGTCCCTCAACCCCGACCTGCAGGCCTTCGTCGAGCGCCAGGTACGCGAGCTGAAGTAGGCTGCCTCGCGCCTCAGTCCGGCCGTGGCGTCCGCGCCAGCACCCAGCAGGAAACCTTGCGCACTCCGGCTCGCCGCAGCTCGCGGGCGAGCGCGTCGAGCGTCGCGCCGGTGGTCATCACGTCGTCGATCACCGCCACGTCCAGCCCCTGCAGGTCGCGCGTGCAGGAGAACACCCCGCGCACGTTCTGCGCGCGCCCGGAGAGCGGCAGGGAGGCCTGCGGCGGGGCGTCGCGGATGCGTGCCGCAGCGGCGGGCAGCAGGGTGAGCTGCAACGCGTCGGCGACGACGCGCGCGAGCTCGCCGGCCTGGTTGAACCCGCGGGCTCGCAGCCGCGCGTCGGACAGCGGCATCGGGATCACCACATCGGGGCGGGGCGCGTCCCGCAGGGCGTCGCGCAGTACCACGCCCAGCGCATGCACCAGTGCGAGATCGCGGCCGTACTTCAGCCGCACGACCGCCGCGTCGAGCGGAAACGCGTAGTCCGCTGCGGCGACGGTGTGCGTGAAGGCCGGCGGCGAGTGCAGGCAGGCCCCGCAGACCTGCGCACCGGGCGTGGCGATCCCGCACACGGGACAGCGTGCGATGGCGAGTCCGGGAAGGTCGGCATGGCAGCCGTCGCATACGCCCGCGTGCCGGTCCACCGCGCCGCAGAACACGCACGGGACAGGCAGCCACGCCGAGAGCACCGAACCGGGACGCATGCCGCTAAGACCAGGGAGCAGGAGGGAACGAGGTGCCGGACGCGCTATTCTGAGCCACTCCGGACCAAGGATCATGATCGCTTCCCCGCTCGACCCGCACCGCGTCCGCCGCCATTTCGACCGTGCGGCCCCCGCCTACGGCCGCAGTGCCGCCCTGCAGAGGGAGGTGGCCGCGCGCCTGGCCGCGCGCCTTGACCTGGTCCGGCTGGACCCGGCCACGGTGCTGGACGCAGGGTGCGGCACCGGCATCCTCACGGCGGCGCTCGGCGCGCGCTATCCGCGCGCCCACATGCTCGCGCTGGATCTATCTCTGCGCATGCTGACCGCCGGCTGGCCGCCGCGCTCACGCTTCGCGCGCCTGCTGCGGACCGCACCGCCTGGGTTGCCGGTGTGTGCAGCGATGGAGCGCCTGCCGCTGCCCGACGGGAGCGTCGACCTGGCCTGCTCGAGCCTGGCGCTGCACTGGAGTGCGGCGCCCGAGCAGACGCTGCGCGAACTGCGCCGGGTCCTGCGCCCCGGGGGGCTGCTGATGTTCACCACCCTGGGACCGGATTCGCTGCGCGAGCTGCGCGCCGCGCTGGCGGATTCGCCGGCCTCGGTGCATGCGTTCGCGGACATGCACGACGTCGGCGACCTGCTCGTGCGCACCGGGTTCGCCAATCCGGTCATGGACATGGAGCACCTGACGCTCACCTATCCCGACCTGCACGCGCTGTTGCGCGAGTTGCGCGCCGGCGGCGCCGCGAGCGCCCGCACCGACCTGCCGCGCGGCCTGCACGGCCGCCGGTGGCTCGAGCGGCTCGGACGTCGCTACGCCCGGCAGGACGACGGCAGGCTGCCGGCGACCTTCGAGATCGTCTACGGCCACGCCTGGATACCCGAGCAGTCTTCTCGGGTAAGCGGGGACGGGCGCTCCATCGTCCGCTTTCATCCGCGCCGGGGCCGCGCGGGCGAGGCCCACTGAGCGGAGCCATCCTTGCTTTGGCCGATGGGCGTGTGCTAAATTCGCCGCGGTTTCAGGGAGGAGGACCCGAAATCGAGAGGTCCGGACGCACGAGATGGAACTTGCCCAAGCGGAGGACCCGCGCAGCTTCGTGCTGGTGGCGCGGCGGAACAACTCCCTCTCGCCGAGCGGCAGGCGGCTCGTGCTCGGCTCCCTGTCCGTCATCGCCCTGGCCATCTCGCTGGCCTTCGCTCTCCACGGTGCCTGGCTGATCCTGCCCTTCGCCGGTGCGGAGCTGGCGGTCGTGTACCTCGCGTTCCGCGTCATGGCGCAGCACGCAGGCGATTTCGAGAGCATCTCGATCAGCGGCGATCGCGTCCTGATCGAGCGCTGGGTGCGGGGCCGGGTCGACCGGTTCGAGTTCAGCCGCTACTGGGCGCGGGTGGTGTTCGAGCCTGCCGCGCCGGGCCGCGGCGAGGTGCTGGCGCTGCGCTCGCACGGGCGCCAGGTCGAGTTCGGCCGGCACCTCACGCAGGAGCAGCGCCGCGAGGCTGCGCGGGCGCTGAAACAGGAGCTGAGGCACATGGGCTGAAGCGGTCGCGATAGCAACGAGAGCCGGGCAGGACTCGGCCCATGCGAGTTCGAACAACGAAGATCTAGGCATTCCGTCGGGGGAAAACATGCGCAAGAGAATTGCCCGCGCGCTGCTGGGCGCCATGCTGCTCCTGGGAGCAGGCTTTGCGATGGCAGAGATGCGGCTGAACTTCCAGGAGCAGAAGACCGCGCTCGGGCACACCGTCTACGACCTGCACAACGTCATCATGGTGATCTGCCTGGTCATCTTCGTCGGCGTGTTCGGCGCGATGTTCTGGGCGATCTGGAAGCACCGCAAGTCGGTCGGCCACCAGGCCGCGCACTTCCACGAGAACACCACCGTCGAGGTGATCTGGACGGTGATCCCGTTCGTCATCCTGCTCGGGATGGCCTACCCGGCCACCAAGACGCTGCTCGCGCAGCGCGACACCTCGGCGCCCGACCTCACCATCAAGGTGACCGGCTACCAGTGGAAGTGGCACTACGACTACCTGCAGGAAGGCATCAGCTTCTACAGCTCGCTGTCCACCCCGCGCGCCCAGATCGAGAACAAGGCCGAGAAGGAGCAGAACTACCTGCTCGAGGTCGACAACGAGATGGTGGTGCCGGTGGGCAAGAAGGTGCGCATCCTGACCACCGCCGGTGACGTGATCCACGCCTGGTACGTGCCGCAGCTGGCGGTCAAGCAGGACACCATTCCCGGCTTCGTGCGCGACACCTGGTTCCGTGCCGAGGAGCCCGGCGTCTACCGCGGCCAGTGCGCCGAGCTGTGCGGCAAGGAGCACGGCTTCATGCCCATCGTCGTGCGGGTGGTCAGCGACGACGACTACGCCAAGTGGGTGACCGAGCACAAGAGCAAAGTTGCCGCCGCGGCGCCGACCGCCACCGACGCCGCGCCCGCTGTCGCCGCGACCGCCACTGCCGCCGCCGCAGCGCCGGCCGCCGCAGCGGGGCCCGCCAACGGCAAGGCCACCTACGAGCAGGTGTGCCAGATGTGCCACGCCGCCGGCATCGCCGGCGCGCCCAAGGTCGGCGACAAGGCCGCCTGGGCGCCGCGCATCAAGCAGGGCGACAAGACGCTGTACGCCCATGCGATCGGCGGCATCCGCATGATGCCCGCGAAGGGCGGCAACCCGAGCCTGTCGGATGCACAGGTCGAGGCCGCGGTGAACTACATGGTCAGCGCGTCGAAGTAGCGCAGCGCCTCCTCGCAACGAATCAGATCAAGCGGAGAAAGCACAATGGAAGCCGCACACGGCCACGCTCACGGGCACGACCACGGCCATGATCACGTTCCGTCCGGGATCATGCGCTGGGTCACCACCACGAACCACAAGGATATCGGCTCGATGTACCTGTGGTTCTCGTTCACGATGTTCCTGCTCGGCGGTGCGATGGCGCTGGTGATCCGGGCCGAGCTGTTCAAGCCCGGCCTGCAGATCGTCAACCCCGAGTTCTTCAACGCCATGACCACCTACCACGGGCTGATCATGGTGTTCGGAGCGATCATGCCGGCCTTCGTGGGCTTCGCGAACTGGTTGATCCCGATGCAGATCGGCGCGCCCGACATGGCGTTCCCGCGGATGAACAACTGGAGCTTCTGGCTTCTCCCGCCGGCGGCCATCCTGCTGGTGCTGGCGCAGTTCGCGCCGGGCGGCGGCGCAGGGGTGGGCTGGACGCTCTATCCCCCGCTGACGATCCAGCAGGGCATCAGCATGGACCTGACCATCTTCGCGGTCCACATCCTGGGCATGTCCTCGATCATGGGCTCGATCAACATCATCACCACGATCCTGAACATGCGCGCGCCGGGCATGACGCTGATGAAGATGCCGCTGTTCTGCTGGACCTGGCTGATCACGGCCTACCTGCTGATCGCCGTGATGCCGGTGCTGGCCGGGGCGGTGACCATGCTGCTCACCGACCGCCACCTCGACACGCACTTCTTCAACCCGGCCGGCGGCGGCGACCCGGTGCTGTTCCAGCACATCTTCTGGTTCTTCGGCCACCCGGAGGTGTACATCATCGCGATCCCCGCCTTCGGCGTGGTCTCGCAGGTGATCCCGGCGTTCTCGCGCAAGCCGCTGTTCGGCTACAGCTCGATGGTGTACGCCACCGCCTCCATCGCGATCCTGTCGTTCCTGGTGTGGGCGCACCACATGTACACCGTGGGCCTGCCGGTGCAGACCCAGCTGTACTTCATGTTCGCCACCATGCTGATCGCCATCCCCACCGGGGTGAAGGTGTTCAACTGGGTGGCCACGATGTGGAAGGGGTCGCTCACGTTCGAGACGCCGATGCTGTTCGCGATCGGCTTCCTGTTCCTGTTCACAATGGGCGGCTTCACCGGGCTGGTGCTGTCGATCACCCTGGTCGACGTGCAGCTGCACGACACCTACTACGTGGTCGCGCACTTCCACTACGTGATGGTTGCCGGCGCGCTGTTCTCCGCGTTCGCGGGCATCTACTTCTGGCTGCCCAAGTGGACCGGCAAGATGTACAACGAGACCCTTGGCAAGCTGCACTTCTGGCTCTCGTTCATCTTCTTCAACGTGACCTTCTTCGTGCAGCACTTCCTGGGTCTGGCCGGCATGCCGCGCCGCATCCCGGACTACTCGCTGCAGTTCGCCGACTTCAACGCGATCTCGTCGATCGGCGCGTTCGGGTTCGGCCTCTCGCAGCTGCTGTTCCTGTTCATCGTGATCAAGACCATCACCAGCGGCGAGAAGGCGGCGCAGAAGCAGTGGGAGGGTGCGGACAGCCTGGAGTGGACGGCGCTGCCGACCCCGGCTCCCTACCACAGCTTCGAGAAGCCGCCGATCGTCAAGTAACGCCGCCGCCGGGGAAGGCCAGTTGGACAGCGACCAGGAACGGGCCCGCCGGACGAAGAACGTCCGCACGGGACTGATCCTTGCCACCATCGCACTGGCCTTCTTCATCGGCTTCGTGATCCGCAGGTTCTACCAGTGAGCACCGCCGACACCGCCCGTCACGACAACCGCCTCGTCCTGCGCAAGCTGGTCGTGGTGGCGCTGGCCATGTTCGGGTTCGGCTTCGCGCTGGTGCCGATCTACAAGAAGATCTGCCAGACCGCCGGGATCTACAACATCCAGAGCGCGGACGAGGTGCGCAACACCCAGGTGGATGCCACCCGGACGCTGACCATCCAGTTCGACACCAACACGCGCGACCTGGCGTGGGACTTCCGCCCGCTGCAGAAGACCATCCAGGCGCACCCGGGGCAGATGGTCCAGGTCGTGTTCGAGGTGCGCAACAACACGGGCGCGGACATGTTCGGCCAGGCGATCCCGAGCTACGGCCCGCAGGTCGCCGCGCAGTACGTGAAGAAGATCGAGTGCTTCTGCTTCACGCGGCAGGAGCTCAGGCCGAGGGAAACCCGGCAGATGCCGGTCCAGTTCGTGGTGGATCCGCAGCTGCCGCGCGATGTGAGCGTGATCACGATGTCCTACACCTTCTTCGAAGTGCCGGGGGGGAAGGCGCCGGGAGCGGGCTGAGACGATGGAAGACCCAACCCGCGAGGGCAAGCAGTCGCCCCTGCGCGCGGTATCGGCGGTGCTGGGAGCGTTCATCGGCATCCGCAAGAGCAGCGCACGGGACAAGGACCTCGCGAGCATCAAGCCGCTGCACGTGGTCATCGCGGGCGTCATCGCCGCGGCGATCTTCGTGCTGACCATCGTGATGTTCGTCCGGCTGATTACCTGACGGGAAGCAACGCCGGGGTTTTACAAAGAGAAGTCCTTCAGAGGAACCAGACATGGCAACCAGCAGCCACACCGCCGCAAACAGCTACTACCTGCCCGCGCCGTCGCACTGGCCGGTGATCGGGTCGGTCGCGATCTTCCTGCTCGCCATGTCCGGCGTGCTGCTCTTCAACGCGCACCCGACCGGCTGGTACACGCTGGCCGCGGGCTTCGCCGTGCTGCTGTACTTCCTGTTCGGCTGGTTCGGCACCGTCATCCGCGAAAGCGAGAGCGGCAAGTACAACGCGCAGGTCGACATCTCCTACCGCTGGTCGATGAGCTGGTTCATCTTCTCGGAGGTGATGTTCTTCGCCGCGTTCTTCGGCGCGCTGTTCTACATGCGCGCCCTGTCCGTGCCATGGCTGACCGAAGGCCCGACCGGCGAACTGCTGTGGCCCAGCTTCAAGGGTGGTTGGCCGGTCTCGGGTCCGGGGATCGAGAGCACGTTCACGCCGATGGGCGCCTTTGGCATCCCGGCGATCAACACGCTGATCCTGCTGACCTCCGGCGCCACCGTCACCTGGGCGCACTGGGGCCTGAAGAAGAACAACCGCGGCCAGCTGATCCTCGGCCTGCTCCTGACCGTGCTGCTCGGCCTGGTGTTCCTCTCGCTCCAGGCCTACGAGTATCACCACGCCTACGAGCAGCTGGGCCTGACGCTGGGCAGCGGCGCCTACGGTGCGACGTTCTTCATGCTCACCGGCTTCCACGGCTTCCACGTCACCATCGGGACGATCATGCTGATCGTGATCCTGGGCCGCTCGATCGCAGGGCACTTCACCGCCGACCACCACTTCGCCTTCGAGGGCGTGTCGTGGTACTGGCACTTCGTCGACGTGGTCTGGTTGCTGCTGTTCGTGCTGGTGTACTGGCTGTAGGGCAGCCCGGCCGGCCCGCCGCAGCTGCCGACGCCGCACCCCAGGGTGCGGCGTTCGCTTTTGAGGAACTGCGCCGCCGGCGGGGGATCAGACTCCGCTGCGCGGGATGATCCCGGTGTAGTAGCCGGCCATCAGCAGGACGAAGAGCGTGATGGACAGCCCGATGCGCCAGGTCAGCGCCCGCACCGTGCGCTCCGAGTGTCCCTTGTCGCGGACCAGGAAGTAGAGCGCCGAGCCGAGGCTGCCCAGGATGAAGAGCAGGAACAGGACGATGACGATTTTCATGAGCGGCCTTGAAAGGACCGAGTCTAGCGGACGCGACCTGCCCGTGCCACCCGCGCGCCCCTTCGATGGCAGCCGGAGTCGTGCCTGACGGCTCGCGCATCGCGCGCTTCGCGCCGACGCTGGCCGCGGTTGGCGGGGTGCTGCTGACCGCATACCTGGGCAGCTGGCAGCTGGACCGGGCCGCCTACAAGCAGTCGCTGCAGGCGCAGGCCGAACTGGCCGATCGGCAGCCGCCCGTGCACATGCCCGCCGAGCCGGTGACGGCAGGCACCCTGGACTACCGCCGGGTCGAAGCCGAAGGCACGTTCCGCCCGGAGGCGACCATCTTCCTCGACAACCGCATCCACCTGGGACAGGTCGGATACGAAGTACTCACTCCCCTGCAGATTGGCGCTGACACTTGCGTCCTCGTGAACCGTGGATGGGTGCGGGCGGGGGCCACCCGCGATACGCTGCCCGCGGTACAGACGCCGGGCGGCCGCGTCCGGGTCGAGGGCCTGGCCCTGCCGCCGTCGCATCGCTACGTCGAGCTCTCGCCGCAGACGATCAGCGGCAATGTCTGGCAGAACCTCAGCCTCGAGCGCTACGCGCAGCAGTACGGCCTCGCCCTGCAGCCGGTGGTGATCCAGCAGTCCAACGATCTCCGGGACGGCCTGGTGCGCGCCTGGCGACGGCCCGACACCGGCGTCGACACGCACCGTGCCTATGCGCTGCAGTGGTTCGCCATGAGCCTGTCCATCGCAATTCTCTACCTGGTCCTGCATGTCAGACGACGCAGCAAGGCGCCGCAGCGCGCGGCGTAATCTCCTGGCCATCGCGGCCGTGGCCATGTTCCCGTTCGTGGGCAGCTTCATCGCCTACCTGGTCTGGAAGCCCGCCGGCTTCGTGAACTATGGCGACCTGATCACGCCCATTCCGCTCGCCGGGGCGGCCGCGCCCCGCGCGCTGCAGGACCTGAAGGGGAAGTGGGTGTTCCTGATGGTCGATGCCGGGGCCTGCGACGAGTACTGCCGCCGCAAGCTCTATGTGATGCGCCAGGTGCGGCTCACGCAGGGCAAGGACCAGGACCGGGTCGAGCGCGCCTGGCTGGTGGACGACGGGGCGGCCGTGCCTGCCGACGTGCAGCGGGACTACGACGGAACGCTCTGGATCGACGCGGAGGGCAACGACTTGCCCGCGCGCCTGGCCGCGGGCGGTTCGGCGCGCGACCATCTCTTCATCGTCGACCCGCTCGGGAACGTGATCCTGCGCTACCCGCGCGATGCGGACCCGAGCCGGGTCAAGAAGGACCTCACCCGCCTGCTCAAGGCGTCCCGGATCGGTTGATGCCCACGCACCGGCTTGATGCTAAACTTCCGCCACGCACTGCACCGCTGCCAGCGACGCCCAGATCAACCATGACGAGCAGCGTCCAACCCCGTCCGGCCTCGCTCCGGCTCCAACAGTTCTTCGCGCTCACCAAGCCGCGCGTGGTCTCGCTCATCGTGTTCACCGCGGTGATCGGGATGTTCCTCGCCACCCCCGGCATGGTGCCGCTGCAGGCGTTCGTGTTCGGCACCATCGGCATCGCCCTCGTGGCGGGTGCCGCGGCCGCCATCAACTGCCTGGTGGAGCAGAAGATCGACGCGATCATGGCGCGGACGCGTGCCCGGCCGTTGCCGATGGGCCAGGTCAACTCGGTCGAGACGCTGGCCTTTGCGGGCGTGGTGGGCGGTGCCGGCCTGGCGCTGCTCTACGTCCTGGTCAATCCGCTCACCATGTGGCTCACCCTGGCGACCTTCGTGGGCTACGCGATCATCTACACGGTCATCCTCAAGCCGCTCACGCCGCAGAACATCGTGATCGGCGGCGCGTCCGGCGCCATGCCGCCGGTACTCGGCTGGGCTGCCGTGACCGGCGAGATCTCCTCCGATGCGCTGCTGCTGTTCCTGATCATCTTCGCCTGGACGCCGCCGCACTTCTGGGCGCTCGCCCTGTACCGCACGCGCGAGTACGCCAAGGCCGGGGTACCGATGTTGCCCGTGACCCACGGCGACCGGTTCACCCGGCTGCACGTGCTGCTGTACACGGTGATCCTGTTCGCGGTGAGCGTGCTGCCGTTCGGCACGCGGATGAGCGGAGTCATCTACCTGGTCAGCGCGCTGGCGCTGGGCGGGGTGTTCCTGTACTACGCGGCAATGGTGTATTTCCGGTACAGCGACCAGGTCGCCCGCACCACCTTCCGCTACTCGATCCTGTACCTGTCGCTGCTGTTCGCGGCACTGCTGATCGATCACTACTTCCTGATCCGGTTCTGAGGATCCCCATGCGCCTCGCGCTGGCATGCCTGCTGGCGGGGCTGCTCCTCGCCGGCTGCGACGGCAATCCGGCCCAGTTCAAGGCCACCGACATCACGGGCGCCGACCTGGGACACGACTTCCAGCTGACCGACCAGGACGGCAAGCCGCGCACGCTCGCCGATTTCCGCGGCAAGGTGCTGGTCGTCTTCTTCGGCTTCACCCACTGCCCGGACGTATGTCCCACGACGCTCGCCGAACTGGCCCGTGCGCGCAAGGCGCTGGGCGCGGACGCGGACCGGGTGCAGGTGGTGATGATCACAGTCGATCCCGAGCGCGACACGCCCGAGGTGCTCAGGCAGTACGTCACCGCGCTCGACCCCAGCTTCATCGGCCTCACCGGGGATGCGGATGCGATCGCGCGGACAGCGAAGGACTTCAAGGTCTTCTACCAGAAGACCGCGGGCCCCAGCGACAAGTCCTACAGCGTGGACCACTCCTCCGGCACGTTCGTGTTCGACCCATCCGGGCGCGTGCGCCTGCTGGTGGGATACGGCCAGGGCGCGGAGGTGTTCGCGCACGACATCAGGCAGTTGCTGAAGGGCTGATACCCTTCCGCTAGGCGCTGAAGGCCCTAGGCTCTAGACGCCAGGATTCAGGCTCCAGGCCCAGGCTTCAGACACCAGGGCTACGGCCGTGCCCCTGGCAAAAAAAGAGCGGCGCATTGCGCCGCTCTTCATTTCTGGCATCTAGAGCCTAGGACCTAGCGCCTGAAGCGCGCCTGAATCCTGGCGTCCAGACCACAGCCACTGAAACCTGCACTGCCTCCCGCCTGCTCATCACGCGGTGGCTGGAATGAGCGCCTTCATCTTCTTCATCGCCTGGGCCTCGATCTGGCGAATGCGTTCAGCCGAGACACCGAATTCGGCGGCCAGGTCGTGCAGCGTCAGCGTGTCCTGCTCGCGCAGCCACCGCGCCTCGATGATCCGCCGGCTGCGCGGATCCAGGCTGCGAAGCGCACGCTCCAGGCCCTCGCTGCGCAGCCGCTCGCTTTCCTCGTGCTCGAGGATGCGGCGCGGCTCGTCGTCGTGGTTGGACAGATACGCGATGGGGCCGAAGCTGTCCTCGTCGTCCTCTCCAACCGGTTCGAGCGACACGTCCTGTCCGCCCAGGCGCGTCTCCATCTCCGCTACGTCCGAGGCCTTCACCCGCAACTCGGCGGCCATGGCGTCGGTTTCCGCTCGCGTCAGGGCGCCATGGCTCTTCTTCATGCTGCGCAGGTTGAAGAACAGCTTGCGCTGCGCCTTGGTCGTCGCGATCTTCACGATGCGCCAGTTGCGCAGGATGTACTCGTGGATCTCGGCGCGGATCCAGTGCACCGCGAACGAGACCAGCCGCACCCCGCGCTCCGGGTCGAAGCGCTTCACCGCCTTCATCAGGCCGACGTTGCCTTCCTGGATGAGGTCGGAGTGCGGCAGCCCGTAGCCGAGGTAGCCGCGGGCGATCGAGACAACCAGCCGAAGGTGCGAGAGCACCAGCTGGCGCGCTGCGTCGAGATCCTCGGTGTCGCGGTAGTGGCGGGCGAGCCGGACCTCTTCCTCCTCGGTCAGGAGCGGGAAGCGGTTGACCGACTGGATGTAGCTGTCCAAGCTGCCTGCCGCCGATGGCAGGGCCATGGACACTGGAAGCGTGGCACTGGTCATGTGATCCTCCTCTGCGATCCAAATTCTAGCACTCAGGTCTTGAGAGTGCCAGGATCGCCCCAAGTTCCCAAATCCGACAAAATGGATCGGGTTTATTTCTATCGTTCTGTCAGATACTTGGCGGAAGATCCCCAGGCGCCCAGGATGCCGAGCACAGCTGCGCAGAGGAGCGCGGCAGATGCTTCCGGCCAACCAGGCCCAGCCAGGCGGAAGGTAGCGCCGTACAGCGCTGCCAGGCCTTCCAGCTCCCGGTTCAGCGCCCAGAGCGCGGCCGCGCAGATCAGCACGGCAGCCGCGCCGCCGGCCAGCCCCTGCAGCAGGCCCAGGTAGAGGAAGGGCCGGCGCACGAAGCCGCGGGTGGCGCCGATCAGCCGCGACACCTCGATCTCCTCCTTGCGGGCCAGGATCTGCAGGCGGATCGTGTTGAAGGTGATGGCAGCGAGCAATCCGCCGAGCAGGATCGCCGTGCCGCCCGCGACAGCCCGTCCCAGCCGCACCAGCGCCTGCAGGCGCTGCGCCCACTGGGCATCGGCCTGGACGTGTTCCACCGACGACCACGCGGCGATCTCGCTCTGCAACGCTGCGATGGTCGCGGGCGAGCTGCCGCGCGCGGTCACGATGAAGGCGTCCGGCAGCGGATTGCTGCCGAGCGCCGCGCGCACGTCACCCAGCCCCGCGGTGCGCTCCAGGTCCGCGAGTGCCGCGTCGCGCGGGATGAATTCGACGCTCGACACCGCACCGTGCTCGCGCAGGCGACGTTCCACCGCGCGCGCATCATCGGCGCTCGCTTCCGGGGCCAGGAACACGCTCACCCGCGGATCGCGCGAAAGGTGCTTCGCAATGTTGCCGAACTGGTCGACCCCCACGTATAGGGTGAGCGGCAGGCTCAACGCGGTCCCGATCGCTGCCACGCTCAGCAGCGAGGCGAATGGGGTCGATGCCAGCCGACGCAGGGCGTCGATCAGCGCCCGCCGGTGAGCGGAGAGCCAGGCCTTCATGCGGCGGCGGGCAGCCCGGAAGCGAGGCGGCCGCCTTCCAGCGTGAGCGTGCGGGCCGGCAACTGCTCGGAGACCATGCGGTCGTGGGTCGAGATCACCATGGTCGCGCCGACCTGGTTGAACGAGCGGAACAGTCCCACGATCTCGCGTGCATAGGCTTCGTCCAGGTTGCCGGTGGGCTCGTCGGCGACGATCACGGCCGGGCGGTGCACGATCGCACGCGCGATGCACAGCCGCTGCTGCTCACCCCCGGAGAGCGCGATGGGCAGCGCGCGCTCCTTGCTCAGCAGTCCCACCTTGTCCAGTGCGGCGCGCGCGCGGCGTACGGCGTCGCGGCGATCGAACCCGGCGATCTCGAGCGGGAGCATGACGTTGGCGAACGCGCTGCGGTCGAACAGCAGCTTGTGGTCCTGGAACACGAGCCCGAACTTGCGCCGCAGGAAGGGGACCGCGCGGCCCTTCAGTGCGCGCGTGTTCTGCCCGCTCACCACCACGCTGCCCGAGGTGGGCAGCTCGATGGCGCACATCAGCCGCAGCAGCGTGCTCTTGCCGGCGCCCGAGGGCCCGCGCACGATGACCAGCTCGCCCGGCTCGATGGAGAAGGAGACGTCCTTCAGCGCCTCGAGGCCGCCGGGATAGCGCTTGTGGACGTTGGAAAAGACGATCATAGGCCCTAGGCGCTAGGCTCTAGACGCCAGTGCAGGCGCACGGCGTGCGCGCGGTGCCCCTGGCGTCTGGCGCCTAGGGCCTGGCGCCTCAATCGAACAGCGCATCCACGAACTCCCGCGCATCGAACGGCCGCAGGTCGTCGATGCCTTCGCCCACGCCGATGAAGCGCACCGGGATGGGCTTCTGGCGCGCGATCGCCGCGATGGTGCCGCCGCGCGCGGTGCCGTCGAGCTTGGTCAGGGTGAGTCCGGTGAGGCCGAGGGCGTCGTCGAAGGCCTTGACCTGCGCGAGCGCGTTCTGCCCCGTGTTCGCGTCGAGCACCAGCATGACTTCGTGCGGTGCATCCGGCGCGACGCGCGCGATCACGCGCTTGACCTTCTTGAGCTCCTCCATGAGGTGCAGCTGGGTCGGCAGGCGCCCGGCGGTGTCGGCGATGAGCAGGTCGACGCCCCGCGCCTGGGCCGACTGCATCGCGTCGAACATGACCGCGGCCGGGTCGCCGCCCTGCTGTCCCAGCACCGGCACGTCGTTGCGCTCGCCCCAGGTGCGCAGCTGCTCCACGGCGGCGGCGCGGAAGGTGTCACCTGCCGCGAGCATCACGCTCCTGCCCTGGGCCTGGTAGTACTTCGCGAGCTTCCCGATCGAGGTGGTCTTGCCCGAGCCGTTCACCCCGGCCACCAGGAGCACGAAGGGGTGCTGCGGGCCCACCAGAAGGGGCCGGGCCACCGGCTCGAGAATCTGCAGCAGACACTCCTTGAGCACCGGCTTGAGCTGGGCCGCGTCGCTGATCCGGTCGCGCGCCACCCGCTTGCGCGTCTCGGCGAGCAGGGTCTCCGTCGACGCCACGCCGACGTCGGCCGACAGCAGGAGGATCTCGAGCTCCTCGTACAGGCTCTCGTCGATCCTGCCGTGCTGACCCAGCAGCGTGCCGAGCTGCGTGCCGAGCTTCTGGCGTGTCGCAGTGAGGCCCGACTTGAGCCGCGACAGCCAGCCGCTCCTGGGCGCGGCTTCGGGCGAGCCGGGCTCCGCGCCCGCGACCGCCAGTTCGTCGACCGCATCGACCGCTGCGGTGGCGGACGGTTCGGGCGATCCGGCCGGCGGCGCCGCCGGCTCGTCATTCTTGTTACCCTTGAGGAAACCCCACATACTCATGACTGATCCAGCCTCGTGCCGGGGGCGCGCCGCGAAAGCGCGACGCACTCCATGGATCGTGGAATTCTAGCAGCGTGTCCACCCCTCTCCGTCTGGTCCTCCTCGCGGCGCTTGCGCTCATGGCCGGCACCGCGGCCGCGCAGGTGCACGAGCATCGGCTCGCCAACGGCCTGCGCATCCTGTTCAAGGCCGACCACCGGGCGCCGGTGGTGGTGTCGATGCTCTGGTACCGGGCGGGCAGCATGGACGAAGTCACCGGCACCACCGGGGTGGCCCATGTGCTGGAGCACATGATGTTCAAGGGCACGGCCGACCTGCCCGCGGGCGAGTTCTCGCGCACCATCGCCCGCGCCGGCGGCCGCGACAATGCCTTCACCAACAAGGATGCGACCGCCTACCACCAGCAGCTGCACCGCTCGCACTTGTCGCTCGCGCTGCGCCTCGAAGCCGATCGCATGTCCAACCTGCTGCTCGCGGCGGACGAGTTCGCGCGCGAGATCCAGGTGGTGATGGAGGAGCGCAGGCTGCGTACCGATGACCAGCCCCGCTCGCTGCTGTACGAGGCGTTCATGGCCGCCGCCTACGTCGCCCATCCCTACCGCACGCCAGTCATCGGCTGGATGCAGGACCTGCGCAACATGCGCGTGGAGGACGCGCGCGCCTGGTACCGGGCGTGGTATGCGCCGAACAACGCCACCCTGGTGGTCGTCGGCGACCTGGAGGCCGCGGAGGTGTTCGCGGAGGCGCAGAAGTGGTTCGGCGCCATCGCGAGCCGTCCGCTGCCCGAGCGCAGGCAGCAGGAGGAGCCGCCGCAGCGCGGCACTCGCCGCATCGAGGTGAGCGCACCGGCCGAGCTGCCCTACCTGCTGCTCGGATGGCACGTCCCGGTCCTGCGCAACGAGGGCGGCGACGACGATGCCTACGCGCTGTGGGTGCTGGCGGCCGTGCTCGACGGGAGCGATGCTGCGCGGCTGCCGCGCGATCTCGTGCGCGGCGAGCGGCTCGCGGTCTCCGCCAACGCGAGCTACGACCCGGTCAACCGTGGCCCCGGCCTGTTCATGCTGTCCGCCACGCCGTCGGCCGGGCGTGATGTGCGTGCCCTCGAGGACGCGCTGCGCCGCCAGGTCGAGCGCATCGCGCGCGACGGCATCACGCCGGAGGAGCTCGCGCGCACCCGGCTGCAGGCAGTCGCTGCGCGGGTGTTCCAGCGCGATTCCTTCTTCGCCCAGGCGATGGACATCGGCGTGTTGACCAACGCCGGGCTCCCGGGCGACTTCACCGACGAGCAGGTGCGCCGGCTGCAGGATGTCACCGCCGAGCAGGTCCAGGCGGTGGCGTTCAAGTACTTCTCGGACGACAACCTCACCGTCGCGGCGATCCGGCCCCAGCCGCTCGCGCCGGGCGCCGCGCCGCGCGGCGTCCCGCAGGGACCCGGCGCACCCGGGAGCGACGTGCAATGAGCCTGCTTCGGCGCATTGCTGCTGCGGCCGCGTGGCTGGTGCTCGGGATCGCGGGTCCGCCGGCGTGGGCGGTGCTGCCGATCGAGCACTGGAGCACCGCCAGCGGTGCGCGCGTGTACTTCGTCGAGAGTCGCGGCCTGCCCATCCTGGACGTCAGCGTGGAGTTTCCTGCCGGCTCCAGCCGCGACAGCGCCGCGACCTCTGGTCTTGCCAACCTGACCCTGCGCACGCTGCGCATGGGTGCCGGCGACCTGGGCGAGGAGGAGATCTCGCGCCGCATCGCGGATGTCGCGGCCCAGCTGGGCACCAGCTTCGATGTGGATCGGGCGGGCTACACGCTGCGTGTGCTGAGCAGCGAGGCCGAGCGCGGCGTCGCCGTCGAAACGCTGGCGCGGATCCTGGCGCAGCCGCGCTTCGAAGCCGCCGTGGTGGAGCGCGAGAAGGCGCGCGTGACCGCCGGGCTGCGCGAGGCGCAGACCAAGCCCGACCAGATCGCGGCGCGCAACCTGGCGCACATGGTCTACCGGGATCATCCATATGGCCTGCGCGGCACCGGCGAGGTGACCAGCGTGGAGCAGCTCACGCCTGCGGACCTGCGCGCGTTCCACGCCCGCTACTACGTCGCCTCCCAGGCGGTGATCGCCATCATCGGCGACGTCTCGCGCGCCCAGGCTGCGCTGATCGCCGAAACCCTGACCGCCAAACTCCCTGGCGGCGCGGACCAGCCCGCCGCGCCGCCAGCGCTCGCGGCCCTGCCGCAGGGCGTGCAGCGCGAGGTGGAGCATCCCTCGACCCAGGCCCACATCCTCCTCGGGGCGCCGGGCATGCGCCGCGGCGATCCCGACTACTTCGCCCTGTGGGTGGGCAACTACATCCTGGGTGGCGGCGGCTTCAATTCCCGCTTCACCCGCGAGGTGCGCGAGAAGCGCGGGCTGTCCTACAGCGTCTACAGCGTGTTCTCGCCCTACCGGGAGTCGGGCGCGTTCACCATCGGGCTGCAGACCCGCCGCGATCGTGCCGACGCGGCACTCGACGTGGTGCGTGCCACCCTGCGGGAGTTCGTCGCCGACGGACCCACGCAGGCCGAACTGGAGGCTGCGCAGCAGAACATCATCGGCGGCTTCGCCCTGCGCGTCGACAGCAACCGCAAGATCCTCGACTACCTCGCCGTGATCGGCTTCTACGGCCTGCCGCTCGACTGGCTGGAGCAGTTCCCGCAGCGGGTGTCGGCGGTCACCGTCGAGCAGGTGCGCGATGCGTTCCGCCGCCGCATCGACCCCGAGCGGCTGGCCACTGTGGTGGTGGGCGGCGGGCACGCCGCACCGGCCGGCACCACCCCATGAAGGCTGCCGTGCCGCGCAACCGCGTGCGCATCATCGGCGGACTGTGGCGCAGCCGCGTCCTGCGCTTTCCCGACGTGCCCGGCCTGCGCCCGACCCCCGACCGGGTGCGCGAGACGGTGTTCAACTGGCTGGGCCAGGACCTGACCGGCAAGCGCTGCCTGGACCTGTTCTCGGGCAGCGGCGCGCTCGGGTTCGAGGCCGCCTCGCGCGGGGCGCTGGAGGTGGTCATGGTGGAGCGCGACGCCGGGGCGCTGCGGGCGCTCGAAGAGAACCTGCGCCTGCTCGGCCCGGCGCCGGTCCGTCCGATCCGGGCGGATGCGCTAGAATTTCTGCGCTCGGACGCAGGGCGGTACGACGTGGTCTTCCTGGACCCCCCGTATGCCATGGGCGAGCAGGCGCGCCTGCTCGAGCAGGTCCGTCTCCGGCTCGCGCCGCGCGCCCTGGTCTATGTCGAGGCCCCGCACGCCGCGCAGCCCCCCGCCGGCTGGGAGGTCTACCGCAGCGCCCGCGCCGGCGTGGTCCACTATCAGCTGCTGAGAGCCGTCGAGTGAAAAAGGCGATCTACCCCGGGACCTTCGATCCCATCACGCGTGGTCACGAGGATCTCGTGCGCCGTGCCGCGTGCCTCTTCGACCAGGTCGTCCTCGCGGTCGCCGACAGCCGTGCCAAGCGCCCGTTCTTCGACACCGAGGAGCGGGTGGAGATGGCCAGCATCGTCCTGGCCGACTGCCCGAACGTGGAAGTGACCAGCTTCTCGGGGCTGCTGATGGACTTCCTGCAGGAGCAGGATGCCCGCATCATCCTGCGCGGGCTGCGCGCCGTGTCGGACTTCGAGTACGAGTTCCAGATGGCCGGGATGAACCGCCAGCTCTACCCGGACGTGGAGACGGTGTTCCTCACCCCGGCGGAGCAGTACATGTTCATCTCCGCGACGATGGTGCGGGAGATCGCCACGCTGGGCGGCGACGTGAGCCCGTTCGTCAACCCGTTGGTGCTCCAGCGCATCTCGCGCATGAACGGCGGCAACTAGCGCGCCCCGCCCCGAATGGCATTGCTCATCACCGACGAGTGCATCAACTGCGACGTCTGCGAGCCCGAGTGTCCCAACCAGGCCATCTCGCAGGGGGCGGAGATCTACGAGATCGATCCTGCCCGCTGCACGGAGTGCGTCGGGCACTTCGACACCCCGCAGTGCGTGGAAGTGTGCCCGGTGGATTGCATCCTGCTCGATCCCGCGGTCGTCGAGACGCGCGACGCGTTGCTGGAGAAGGCGCAACGCCTGCAGGGCAGTGACAGGAAGGGCGTGACGGAGAGGCAGTGACAGGAACGGCGTGACGATGAGCCGTGCCACGCCTTCCGGTCACGCCGTTGTGTTGCCGGCTCAGCGTTGGCAGCGAGGGCAATAGAAAGCGGCGCGCTGCCCGATGCGCAAAGTCCTGATCGTCGCGCCGCACTTGCGGCACCTCTCGCCGTCGCGACCGTAGACGAAGTACTGCTGCTGGAACCAGCCGGGATTGCCGTCGGCATTCACGTAGTTGCGCAAGGTGCTGCCGCCCGCGGCGATCGCCGCGCGCAGCGTCTGCTGCACGACCTCCACCAGCCGCGCATAGCGTTCGAGCGAGATGCGCCCGGCTGCGCGCGCCGGATGGATGCCGGCGCCGAACAGCGATTCGTTTGCGTAGATGTTGCCGACGCCGCAGACGACGTGATTGTCCATCAGCACGTTCTTCACCGGGGCCCGGCGTCCGCGCGTGTGCGAGTGCAGCCACTGCGCGTCGAAGGCGGGGTCGAACGGCTCGGGGCCGAGGTCCTGGAGCAGCTTGTGCCCGGATGGATCGCCCGGTTCCCAGATCACAGCGCCGAAGCGGCGCGGGTCGGTCAGGCGCATGGCCTGGCCGCTCTCCAGCACCAGGTCGAAGTGATCGTGCTTGCCCGGCGCCGCTCCGGCCGGGACCATGCGCACGCTGCCGGACATGCCCAGGTGCAGGATCAGCCAGCCGCTCTCGCAGTCCAGCAGCAGGTACTTGCTGCGCCGGCCGACGCTGCGGATCGAGTGCCCCGTGAGCAGCCGCGGCAGGTCTGCCCGAACCGGCCAGCGCATGCCGCGATGGCGCAGCACGGCGCCGCGGATGCGCTGGTTGAGCAGCCAGGGCTCGAGCCCCCGGCGCGCGGTCTCGACCTCGGGCAGCTCCGGCACGCTACTTCGCCGGCGCGGCGGGCGCCGTGCCCGAAGCGGGGGCGGGGGCCGGTTCGGGTGCGGACGGCGCCGCCAGCAGCTGCGCGCTCATCTCCTCGGAGAAGTGGAACGTCAGCTTCTCGTCCTCGCGCAGCAGGATGAGCTGCGGGGCGCGCTCCACGATGCCCAGGCGCACGCTGCCACCGTCCGCGAGCTTCACGTCGACCCACTCCCTGGCGACAGTCTTCTCGTTGGCGGGCTGCGTGAGCAGGCTCGAGGCCAGCTTCCAGCCGTCCACCCAGCGGTTCAGGTCGTCCTGGCTGGGCTGCTCCTTCGGCGCCGGTGCCACCTGCCACTTGCCCTCGCGCTGCTCCACGGTGAACGCCTGCATGCGAAACGCCACCGGCTTCTCGTTCTGCCGGAACAGTGCATGCGTCAGTACCCGCTCGGCGCGTTCCGGGACCTGGGAGCGATAGAAGCTGCCGAGCAGATAGACCGAATCGCCGGCGTGCACGTACTGCTCCTGCGACAGGGGATTGAGGGTGCCGAAGGTGACCGGATAGTCGTCGTACACGACCCGGACCACCGGCTGGTCGAGGTCGAAGCGCTGCAGCTCGGTGGCCGCGAGCTTCTCGCGGCTGCGTGCGTTGAGCAGGTCGAGCACGCGGGCGACCTGGGTGGCGTCGGCGCGCGCGCGGATCGGCTCGGTCAGGAACCACTCCTCGCCTTCCTTCCGAAGCGCGAGCGCAGTGCCGCCTTTCGGCTCGATCCGAACGTGCTTCACCTGCGCAGGAGGCAGCGCGGCGATGGCGTGCTGCGGCCTGCTGTCTTCGTCCTTCGGCTTGTAGATGGCGTAGGCCGCCAGGCCCGCCACGCCGAGCACGAGCAGCAGGTTGACGATCCAGCCGGTGCGCAGCCAGCCCACGGGGTCAGGCGCGCCGGCGGCGCCACCAGATCGTGCCGCCGGCCACCAGCAGGCCGGCCGGCAGCACTGCGAGGAACACGAACACGATGAGGGTCAGGGCCGTGCGGGTCAGCTGCAGGCTGCCGTCGACGCGCGCCCGCGGCTGGATCGTGATCAGGTTCTCGTCCTCGGCCAGCCAGTTGAGGATGTTGGTGCCCAGGTCGACGTTGTTGAGCATGCCCACGTACTGGTTGGACAGGAAGCCGCTGCCGCCCCCCACCACCACCCGCTGGGTCCGGTCCTTCACCTGGCGTTCGAGGGAGACCAGGGCGGCGACCGGGCCGCGCACGTCGCGCTCCTTGTCGAAGCGCAGTTGGCCTTGCAGGCTGCCGGTTTCGACCCAGCCGTTCTGTCCCACGTCCACCAGCACCGTGGGCTTCCAGCCCTTGCCGCCGTCGGCCGGGGTGCCGATGGCGCGCTCCATCGGGAACGCCGTGTTGTACTGGGCGAAGCCCTCGGTGATCGGGCTGAAGCCGTAATTGGAGGACAGCGCGATGGTGGCCGGGATGCCCAGCTGCGCGGCGGCCGGGTCGACCACGATGCCCGGGGTGAGCTGCAGCATGAGCAGTTCGGCCAACGGCTGCAGGCCGCGCATCGGCTCCTGCTCGATCAGCCAGAGCAGGCTGCCGCCGCCCTCGACGAAGGCGAGGATCTTGTCCACCTCGCCCTTGAGCATCTCCACCCGCGGGTGGGTCAGCACCAGTACGTTGACGTTGTCGGGGACCTTGGGCGCCACCGCGAGGTTCAGCCCCTGCACCTTGAAGCCCTTGTTGCCCAGCTGCCGGCCGAATTCGCCGAGGTCGAAGTTCGCGCCGCCGTCCAGCTTGGGCTCGCCGTGGCCATCGACGTACATCACCAGCCGCTCCTGGCTGCGCGCGAGCCGCATCAGCAGGTTGGTCATGGCCTGCTCGGTGAGCGTGGTCAGGTGCTCGGAGCGCTTGCCGTACTCGATCACCATCTCGCCGTTGGCGCGCACGTTGGCGGCCTGGGTCTGCTTGGGCTGCTCGCGCGGGTCGACGAAGTTCAGCGCGAGGTCGGGCTTGATGCGCTGGTAGGGCGCGAGGAAGTCGCGGATGGTCGCGCGCACGTCCCCGCCCATCGCGTCCTGCGTGCTGGCGTAGGCGGTGACGGTGACCGGGCCCTGCATCCTGGCCAGCACGTCGCGGGTGGCCTGCGAGAGCGTCGTGCGCTGGTTGAGCGTCACGTCCCACTGCTGCCGGTTGTCGCGCAGCAGGTACGCCGCCAGGACCGCGGCGGCCACCAGCAGCACCGCGAACAGCGTGTTCTGCGCGAGCAACTGGAGCTGGATCTTTCGGCTGGTTCTCATCGTTCGCGTCCCGGATCAGGCGCGCAGCCGGTCCGCATCGAGGCGGCGGATCGACAGCAGGACGAAGACCAGGATCAGCAGTGCGTAGTAGGCCAGGTCCTTCACCGCCAGCACCCCGCGCGAGAAGCTCTCGAAGTGCGTGATGATCGAGATCACGTGCAGCACGCTGTTGGGGTCGGTGGTGGAGATGTTGATCAGCCAGAGCGTGAGCAGCGCCGCGAAGGTGCCCACCGCGGCCACCAGCGGTTGCGCGGTCAGGCAGGACAGGTACAGGCCGACCGCGGCGAAGCTGCCGCACAGCAGGAGCAGGCCCAGCGCATTGGTGCCGAGCAGGCCCAGGTCGAGCGTGCCGCCGGCGTAGAGCGACAGGCACATCACCACGATGAGTACGACGCCGAGCAGCAGGAACAGCAGCAGCGCGAGGAACTTGCCCAGCACGATCTGGGTGATCGACACCGGTGCCGACATCAGGAACGGCAGCGTCTGGCTGCGGCGCTCCTCGGCCACCAGCCGCATGGAGAGCAGCGGGGTCACCATCAGCAGCACGATGGCCGCCGTGCCGAACACCGGCGCGGCGATGATCTCGGTGAGGCCGGGCGCGTTCGGCGCCATCGCCAGCTGCGGCTGCACGTCGAGGAAGGTCTGCAGCCTGGAGAAGAACACCAGGGCGAAGATGAATTGCAGGAATGCGAGGATGACCCACGCCAGCGGCGAGGCGAACATCAGGCGCAGCTCCTTCGTGGCGATGGCGCGAATCACTGCGCTGCCTCTGGCAGACAAGTCGAGAGCGGAACGGTTGCGCATCGGCAGCGGGCAGCACTCGCCTTGCCGTCGTTCCCCGTCGCTCCGACGGCGCCCCTCGCCGGGAGCCTCATGCTGCCACCCCCTCTCCCACCGGCGCGTCGCCTTCCTGCTGCGTGAGTTGCACGAACACGTCCTCCAGCGTGGCGCGCTCGGGCGCCAGGTGGGTGAGTCCCCAGCCGCGCTCCACCGCGGTGCGCACCAGGGCATCCACCGGGTCCGCGCCGTCGGCGCGAAACACGCGCAGCAGGCCGTCGTGCGCGGGCTCGACGCGGGCCACGCCCGCGATCTCCTGCAGCGCCTGCACGGGCGGCGGACGGCGCAGCCCGATCAACAGCGCCCCGCCGCCGCGGAACCGGCGCAGGGCCTCGATGGAATCGTTGTACACGATGCGGCCGCGGTGCAGGATCTGCACGCGGTCGCACACCGCCTCGACCTCGGGCAGGATATGGGTGGACAGGATCACGCTGTGGCTGTCGGACAGCTCGCGGATCAGCGCGCGGATCTCGCGGATCTGGTTCGGGTCCAGACCCACCGTCGGCTCGTCGAGGATCACCACGTCGGGGCTGTGGATGATGGCCTGGGCGATGCCCACGCGCTGCTGGTAGCCCTTGGACAGCGTGCCGATCATGCGCTCGCCGATGTCGGCGACGCCGCAGCGGCGCTTGGCGCGCGCCAGCGCCTCGATCGCCTGCGCGCCGGGCACCCGGTGCAGGCGCGCGGCCAGCCGCAGGTATTCGTCCACCCGCATCTCACGGTACAGCGGCGGGACCTCGGGCAGGTAGCCGATCCGTGCCTTGGCGGCGACAGGGCGCTCGAGCAGGTCGATGCCGCAGATGCTGATGCTGCCCGCGCTCGGCGCGAGGTTGCCGGTGAGCATCTGCATCGTGGTGGTCTTGCCCGCCCCGTTGGGGCCGAGCAGCCCGAGCACCTCGCCGCGGCGCAGCTCGAGGTCGAGGCCCGCCACCGCGATGTTGGCGCCGAAGCGGCGCGTCAATTCGCGCGCCGAAACGGTGAATTCACCGGGGGCCGGCGCGGCGCTGCCTGCATCTGACATCAGGGATCGATTCGCGGCAAAGAACTTGCTTCGTGGGGCACGTGGACCCCATGGATGCGCCTGCCACTGGGGGCCCGGAGGCGGTGCGATAATGCCGTTGCGTTCCGGGAGCGCCGCAGGGACAGGGCGGCTTGTGACGCGCGGCAAATATACCTAAACTGGGTTCATTGTTAAAGCCGCGCGACGGGAGCCAGCCCCCATCCCCGGACTTCGTGAACGCGCGGAGACCGCCCGGCTCGCGGGCGGGTGCCCGGAACCCCTGAGGAAGTGCAGCCATGCCTGAGCCAAGAACCCTCCTCGCCCTCGGCGCGCTCGCGCTCGCGGCGTGTGCCCAGCAGCCCGCCGCCCGCGGTCCGATCGGCTTTCCGCCCTCCAGCCTGACCGCCTCCACCGACGTCGTCGTGCGCGGCGCGCAGGTCGCGCAGCAGGGCAGCGAGGACGAGGAGTCGCTGGAGGACAAGGCGCGGCGCATCCTCGCGAACGAGCCTGCGCCCGCCGCCAACCTGCCCGGCGCCGCGCTCGACCAGGAGCTCCTGTTCAAGTTCCTGCTTTCCGAGATCGCCGGCCAGCGCGGCAACCTGCAGCTCGCCGCCCAGGGCTACCTGGAGATGGCCAGGCAGACGCGCGATCCGCGCCTGGCCCGGCGCGCCACCGAGATCGCCAGCTACGCCCGCCTGCAGAACACCGCCCTGGAAGCCGCGCGCCTGTGGTACGACCTGGACAAGACCAACGCGCAGGCGCGCCAGGCGCTGGTCGGCCTGCTGCTGTCGGGCAACAAGCTGCAGGAGGCCAAGCCGCACCTGCAGTCGATCGTGACCGCCGAGGGCAATCCGGCGATCGGCTTCCTCCAGCTCCACAGCCTCATGTCACGCCATCCGGACAAGGAATCCGTGTACGTGGTGGTGAAGGACCTCGCGCAGGGCTACAAGGAGCTGCCCGAAGCGCACTTCGCCGTGGCCCAGGCCGCCTATGCCGCCGGCAAGTTCGACGCGGCCATGGTGGAGGCGCGCGAGGCGATGCGCCTGCGCCCCGACTGGGAGCTGGGCGCGCTGCTGCAGGCGCAGATGCTGCAGCAGCGCGAGTCCACCCAGAAGGCCGCCGACTACCTGGGGGGCTTCGTGCAGAGCTACCCCAAGGCGCGCGAGGCGCGCGCGAACTACGCCCGGCTGCTGATCGGCACGCGCCAGCTCGAGCAGGCACGCGCCCAGTACCAGATCCTCCTCGACGAGCAGCCGACCAACGCCGACCTGGTGGTGACCATCGGGCTGCTGTCGCTGCAGATGAACCAGTACGACGCTGCCGAGGCCGCGCTCAAGCGCGGCATCGAGCTGGGCTACCGCGATCCCGACACGCTCGAGTTCTACATCGGCCAGTCCTACGAGGAGCGCAAGCAGCCGGCCGAGGCGATGCGCTGGTACTCGCAGGTCAAGGGCGGCGAGCAGTTCATCCCGGCACAGGCGCGCTACGCCTTCCTGCTCGGGCGCCAGAACAAGCTTGCCGAGGCGCGCCAGTACCTGCAGAACGTCGAGGTGCAGAGCGACGAGCAGCGCGCCATGCTGATCCAGGCCGAGGCCCAGCTGCTGCGCGAGGCGAGGGCCTACCAGGAATCCTACGACCTGCTGGCCGCAGCGCTGGCGAAGCAGCCGGACAACACCGACCTGCTGTACGACTCCGCGCTGGCGGCCGAGAAGGTCGACAAGCTCGACGTGCTGGAGGGCAACCTGCGCAAGTTGATCAAGCTCAAGCCCGACCATGCGCAGGCCTACAACGCCCTGGGTTACACGCTTGCCGACCGCATGCAGCGCCTGCCCGAGGCCAAGGGCTACATCGAGAAGGCGCTGGCCCTCTCGCCCGAAGACCCGTTCATCCTCGACAGCATGGGTTGGGTCTACTTCCGCATGGGCAATCCCAAGGAGGGGCTCGACTACCTGCAGCGCGCCTACACCGCGCGGCCCGATCCAGAGATCGCTGCCCACCTCGGCGAGGTGCTCTGGGCCAAGGGCAAGCACGCCGAGGCCGAGAAGGTCTGGCGCCAGTCCGCCGCCGAGCATCCCGACAACGAGCTGCTCCAGGACACGATGAAGCGCTTCCTGAAGTAGGTGGTGCCCCCGGCCATGGCGCGCCTGGTCGTGGCGCTGCTGGCGCTCGCCGTGGCTGCCTGCTCCAGCCTGCCGCGCGGTCCCGGCGGGCAAGTCCTCACCTCGGCTCAACTGGACGCCTTCCAGCTCGCCGGCAGCATCAGCGTGCGGGTCGAGAAGGAGAGCTTCCCCGGGCGTGTGCGCTGGACGCACGAGCCTTCACGCGACGAGCTCTGGTTCTATTCGCCCGTCGGCACCGCGGTCGCCCACCTCGTGCAGACGCCGGAGGGCGCGCTGCTGGTCGACGAGAAGGGCCAGGAGCATCGGGCAGCGACCCTCGAGTCGCTGGCCTCGGGTGTTCTCGGCTGGGACCTGCCACTGCAGGGGCTGCCGTACTGGGTGCGCGGGCTGCCCTGGCCGGCCGGAGATGCAGCGCAGGTGGAGCGCGATGCCCAGGGCCGCGCGGTCGCCCTGCAGCAGTCCGGCTGGAAGATCACCTACCTGGCCTGGTTCGGTGACGGGCCCGAGGCGCTGCCCGCCAGGCTCGACGTCGTGGGGGCGCGTCTGCGCCTGAAGCTGGCCGTCCAGCGCTGGGAGATGGTCGATGTCCGGTGAGACGCTGGCTTGTGCGGCGCCGGCCAAGCTCAACCTGTTCCTGCACGTCACCGGCCGCCGCGCCGACGGCTACCACCTGCTGCAGACGCTGTTCCGCTTCCTGGACCACGGCGACACCCTGACCTTCGCGGTGCGCGAGGACGGGCTGATCCGCCATCTGCGACCCATTCCCGGCGTGCCCGCCGAGCAGGACCTGTGCATGCGTGCGGCCCGGATGCTCCAGGCCGAAACCGGCACCCGGCTGGGCGTGGACATCGGCCTGGACAAGCGCATCCCGATGGGCGGGGGCCTGGGCGGAGGCAGCTCGGATGCAGCCACCGTGCTGCTCGCGCTCAACCGGCTCTGGCGCCTGGGCCTCTCGCGCAGCGACCTGCAGGCCCTGGGGCTCAGGCTGGGTGCCGACGTCCCGGTGTTCGTGTTCGGCCAGGCCGCCTTTGCCGAGGGCATCGGGGAGGCACTGCGCCCGGTGCAGGGCTTGCCTGCGGCCTGGTACCTGGTCCTGGTGCCCCCCGTATCGGTCCCGACCGCGGCGGTCTTCTCCGACCCTGAATTGACACGCAATTCCGATCCCATCAAAATACTGGGCTTTTCTGCGGGCGTTGAGCGCGCGATCCCCTACGGGGCGCTGGCCGTAGCGGCGGGCGGACTGGCAGGGGGCGTGGGGCGCAACGACCTGGAGGCAGTGGTGTGCCGGAAGTACGCGGCCGTCGCGGCGCACCTGCGCTGGCTGCGGGAGCAGGCTCCCGCGGCGATGAGCGGTTCGGGGGCGTGCGTGTTCGCGGTCTTCGACGACGAAGCCGCGGCGACCACGGCGTACCGGAGCATGCCGCAGGGCATGCAGGGCTTTGTCGCACGCGGGATCGACCGGCATCCGCTGCACGACTGGGCCTGAAGCACTTCCACGCTTCACGCAGAGAGACGAGTCTGTAAACCGTGTTCCCGCGGCGGTAGCGCGGGGGCAGGGCTGTTGGGGAGTCGCCAAGCTGGTTAAGGCACCGGATTTTGATTCCGGCATGCGAAGGTTCGAATCCTTCCTCCCCAGCCCAACCTCAGGTTCTTCGCGCTCCAGATGGCCTACGACAGCTTGATGGTCTTCACCGGCAACGCCAATCCCCGGCTTGCCCAGGACGTCGTCAAACACCTCAACATCCACCTGGGGCGCGCCAGCGTGGGCCGCTTCAGCGACGGCGAGGTGATGGTCGAGCTGCTGGAGAACGTGCGCGGCAAGGACTGCTTCGTGCTGCAGTCGACCTGCACGCCCACCAACGACAACCTGATGGAAGTGATGCTCATGGTCGATGCGCTGAGGCGCTCGTCGGCCGGGCGCATCACGGCGGCGATCCCGTACTTCGGCTACGCGCGCCAGGACCGGCGGCCGCGATCGGCGCGGGTGGCGATCAGCGCCAAGGTCGTGGCCAACATGCTCGGGGCGGTGGGCGTGGACCGCATGCTGGTGATGGATCTGCACTCGGACCAGATCCAGGGCTTCTTCGACATTCCCGTGGACAACATCTACGCCGCGCCCATCCTGCTGGGCGACGTGTGGAAGCACGGCTACCAGAACCTGGTGGTGGTCTCGCCGGACGTCGGCGGCGTGGTGCGCGCTCGTGCGCTCGCCAAGCGCCTGGACTCCGACCTCGCCATCATCGACAAGCGCCGCCCGCGGCCCAACGTGGCCACGGTGATGAACATCATCGGCGAGGTCAAGGGCCGCACCTGCGTGATCATGGACGACATGGTCGACACCGCCAATACCCTGTGCGAGGCCGCGGCCGCGCTGAAGGAGAAGGGTGCGGAGCGGGTGCTGGCCTACTGTACGCACCCGGTGCTGTCGGGCACGGCGGTGGAGCGTATCGAGCGCTCGAAGATCGACGAGCTGGTGGTCACCGACACCATCCCGCTCTCGCCGGCGGCGAAGGCGTCCACCCGCATCCGCCAGCTGTCGGTGGCCGAGCTGCTGGCCGAGACCATGCTGCGCATCAGCAACGAGGAGTCGGTCAGCTCGCTGTTCATGGAATGAGTGCAGGGTGAAGGCGTGAAGGGCTCGGAGGCGGTGAAGGGTGAAGGCGTGACGGGTGAAGGGGCAGCGAATGGGTGAATGAGCGAAGGCGGTCGAGGGGGCGGTTCTGACCCTTCACCCTTCACTCATTCACGCATTCACTGATTCAAGCACGCATTCACTGCTTTCAAACCCCGTCGTCTGGTCGCGGACGGCGGTCTCAACTGGAGGTAACGATGGCAATCGAAGTCAATGCAACCGCGCGTTCGACGCAAGGGAAGGGTGCGAGCCGCCGCCTGCGTCACGCCTCGCGCGTCCCCGGCATCGTGTACGGTGCCGGCCAGGATGCGCAGCCGATCGAGGTCGATCACAAGGAAATCTCGCAGAGCCTCAAGCTCGAGTCGTTCCACGCCTCGATCCTGACCCTGAACCTGGCCGGGCAGAGGATGCAGGTGCTGCTGCGGGACTACCAGATGCATCCCTGGAAGCAGCAGGTCATGCACGTGGACTTCCAGCGCGTCGCGAAGGACCGCAAGATCCACATGAAGGTGCCGCTGCACTTCATGAACCAGGAGATTGCGCCCGGCGTGAAGACCGGTGGCGGCACCATCAACCACGTCATGTCCGAACTGGACATCAACTGCCTGCCGGATGACCTGCCCGAGTACATCGAGGTCGACCTGGGCGAGATGCAGATCGGCCACTCGTTCCACCTGTCCGAGCTGAAGCTGCCCAAGGGGGTCGAGTCGACGCAGCTGCGTGCCGGTGACGATGCCGTGGTGGCGACCATCGCCGTGCCGCGTGCGGAAGCCGCTGCCGAGGAAGCGCCGGCTGCAGCCGCTGCCGCGCCGGCCGCAGCCGCGCCGGCCGCCGAGAAGAAGGAAGAGAAGAAGTAACCGCTTCGCTCTTCGCGCCAGGCCCGTGCGGTCGATCCAGGCCGTACGGGCTTTTTCTTTGCGGTGTCCTCATTCAGGCAGGTGGCCATGCGGCTGGTGGTGGGACTGGGCAACCCGGGCAGGGAGTACGAGGCGACGCGGCACAACGCGGGGTTCTGGTGGGTCGAGAACCTGGCCAGCGCGCAGCGCGCCGCGCTGCGGCCCGAGTCGAAGTACCACGGACTGGTCGGCAAGCTTGCCGCGGGTGGGCGCGAGTGCTTCCTGCTGCTGCCGCAGACCTACATGAACGAGAGTGGCCGGGCCGTGAGTGCACTGGCCGGTTTCTACAAGATCGCCGCACCGGACATCCTCGTCGTGCATGATGAGCTGGACCTGCCGCCAGGCGTGGCACGGCTGAAGAAGGGCGGCGGCGTGGCCGGGCACAACGGGCTGAAGGACATCGCGCGCCACCTCGGCCCGGACTTCTGGCGCCTGCGGCTGGGCATCGGCCATCCGGGAGATCGCGCCCAGGTCGCCAACTACGTGCTGCATCCGCCGCGGCAGGAGGAGTCGAAGCTCATCTCCGAGGCAGTCGAGCGCTCGCTCGAGCTCTGGCCCCTGATCGCGGCGGGGCAGATGGAGAAGGCGATGCACCAGCTGCACACCGAAAAGCGCGATGCGTGATTCGTGCATGGTGATGCGCCGGTCCGCCGCGCCGTAGCACGCCGGGGCGCAGCGGGCCCGATCGCAACCCACCGGTCATCCATCACGAAACACGGATCACGAATCAGGGACTTCATGACATGAAATGCGGAATCGTCGGCCTGCCCAACGTGGGCAAGTCCACCCTGTTCAATGCGTTGACCAAGGCCGGCATTGCGGCCGAGAACTATCCGTTCTGCACGATCGAGCCCAACGTCGGCGTGGTGGAGGTGCCCGATCCGCGGCTGCCCAAGCTGATCGAGATCGCCAAGCCGCAGAAGACCATTCCCGCGATCGTCGAGTTCGTCGACATCGCAGGCCTGGTGGCCGGTGCCTCCAAGGGTGAAGGACTGGGCAACCAGTTCCTCGCCAACATCCGCGAGACCGACGCGATCGCGCACGTCGTGCGCTGCTTCGACGATCCCAATGTCGTGCACGTCGCGGGCAAGGTCGATCCGATCTCGGACATCGAGACCATCAACACCGAGCTCGCGCTGGCCGACCTGGCCACCGTGGAGAAGCAGCTGGCCAGGTATACCAAGGTCGCGAAGGCCGGCGGGGACAAGGAAGCGCAGCGCCTGGTCGCCGCGCTGGAGAAGGTCGTGGTCGCGCTCGACCAGGGCAAGCCCGCCCGCTCGGTCGATCTCTACGAGGAAGAGAAGGACGTCATCCGGCCGCTGTTCCTCCTCACAATGAAGCCCACCATGTACGTGGCGAACGTCGACGAGAAGGGGTTCGAGAACAATCCTCTGCTCGACCGGGTGCGGGCCTATGCGAAGGCGGAGGGCGCGCCGGTCGTCGCCATCTGCGCGGCGCTCGAAGCGCAGATCGCCGACCTGTCCGACGAAGACAAGCACGTGTTCCTCGCCGACCTCGGGCTGGAGGAGCCCGGCCTGGACCGCCTGATCCGGGCCGCCTACGACCTGCTCGGCCTGCAGACCTATTTCACCGCCGGGGTGAAGGAGGTGCGGGCCTGGACCATCCACAAGGGCGACACCGCGCCGAAGGCCGCGGGGGTCATCCACACCGACTTCGAGAAGGGCTTCATCCGCGCCGAGGTCATCGCCTACGACGACTACGTCGCGCTCAAGGGCGAGCACGGCGCGAAGGAGGCCGGCAAGATGCGCCTGGAAGGCAAGGACTACGTCGTGCGCGACGGGGACGTCATGCACTTCCGCTTCAACGTGTAGCGGGGCCGGCGGCCTCGCGATCGCGCTCTGCGCGCGCTGCGGCCTCGCGCGTCAGGTCAGCGGCGCACAGAGATGGCGCCAGTCGGGGAAGTAGCCGGAGGCACGCCGGAGCACGGGCTCCATGTCCGCGTGCAGGCCGACGAATGCGACCATGGCCGCGACCAGTACGGCCAGCACGACCGGCACGTTGAGCGCTGGCGCCGGGCGACGCACGTAGTAGAGGGCGAAGCCCAGGCAGGCGCCTGCACCGACGATGAACCCGGCGAACACCTCGCGCGTGTTGTGTGCGCCGACCTCCACGCGGGAGATGCCGATCAGCGCGATCAGCGCCAGCGTTGCCGCGAGCACGACCCAGCGCTGCCGCGTGGGGGCATGACGGGCCGCGAGCAGCCCCGCGGCACCGTACACCATGGTCCCCATGCTGGTGTGCCCGCTCGGGCTGGCGATGCCGGCATCCCAGACGTCCGCGCAGGTCAGGAAGGCGAGCTTCAGCACCACCGTCACGCCGGCGCTCAGGGCAATCGCACCTGCCAGCCACAACGCTGCGCTTCGGTACTGGTAGCGCCAGTAGATGAAGACCAGCACGGCCGCAAGGGGAAGCAGCAGCGCGATATCGCCCAGTTCGGTCACCCTGGACATGAGATCGTGGATGGTCACTTGCGCGTCGGATCGTTCCAGGAAGGCAGGCATTCTGCCCGGGAGGCAAGGAACTCGCCACCATGATGCTGCCCGGCCGAAATGACTTCGGCATCCGGGCGTCTCACACCGGCGACGGGCGCGCTTGTCGGACCTCTCAAGTTAGGCCAGAATGCCTGCCCAAGCCGCACGCTCCCCGGCGTGGTGGCGCTGACGTCATTGAGGTGACAATGACCGCTGGCATTCTGGCTTGGTTGGCGTGCAGTGTCGGCTTCGTGCTCGGTGCGTGGTGGCACAGCCGTGATCCGGAGCGTACCGCAGCGACGCCTCGCACCTGTGTCCGCAGGAGGCGCGAGCGGGCGAGATGCAGTCCGGCGGGTGTATCGCCGAAGGCCGCGACAGCGAGACGCGGTTTCAGACTGCCCTGGCGGCCACGCTACCCGAGAAGCCCGTCGCTGCACTGAGCGCCGCGCGGCATGGCCGCGGGCTGAATCGCCAGCCAGCCGCACGTTGCAGGGCCGGAACCGACCCACGGCTCGATTCGAGCGGATCCAGCTTCAGCGCTTGCGCCCGGCCGCGTGCAGCGCGGGCTGCTCCTCGCTGCAGCGCAAAGACGGGTGCTCGGGGTCACGCTGCAGCGTGGCCCACCACGCG
Source organism: uncultured Burkholderiales bacterium (assembly GCA_964523885.1). Taxonomy (GTDB): domain Bacteria; phylum Pseudomonadota; class Gammaproteobacteria; order Burkholderiales; family SHXO01; genus SHXO01. Next base: position 146,786 of record CAZFYX010000069.1, read on the forward strand.
CCGGCGGCAAAGCAGAAGCTGCCGAAAATCCAGATTCCCAAAGCGATCCACATCATTGTCGGGCTCCCAGGGACTGCGCGGTCGCGGCGCACCGGACCGGCGAGGAAGCATGCGGCTTTCGATGTCACGCGGCTTGTCCCGGAGCGCCAGGCGCGATACCGCTGACGCCAGGTAGCGGTCGCAGGGTCGGCGGCCTGCAAGCACCGGCCCGCGCCGGGGGCAGAACTTTCCCGATCGCTGTGGCTTTTCATCCGCCTGCGCAATGCCGCCGCTGTCGCCAGGCAGCAAAACAACTGCGCGGACAAGGCTCAACGTGCCCGGCCTCACACGGCACGATTCGCGCTCCTCGTGCCCTTCGTGTACCTGGCGAGCCCCGTTCGCATGAACCGGCCCGACTCCGAACTCTCCGCGTTGCTGCCGCGCGGGTCTTGGAAGGGAAGCACCACCGTGTCGCCGACGCCGGCGCTGAGCACGTTCGACGCGATTGCGCTCATCGTCGGCATCGTCATCGGCGCGGGCATCTTCGTCACGCCGGCACTCGTGGCCGCCAACACCGCGGACCCCACCCAGATGGTGTTCGCCTGGGCGGCTGGCGGCGTGATCGCGCTCGCGGGTGCGCTCTGCTACGCGGAGCTCGCAACCACCTATCCGCACTCGGGCGGGGACTACCACTATCTCCTGCGTGCGTTCGGGAAGCCGCTTGCCTTCCTGTTCGGCTGGGCACGCATCACGGTGATCCCCACCGGCTCGATCGCGCTGCTGGCGTTCGCGTTCGGCGACTACGCCAGTGCAGCCGTGCCCCTCGGCCCGTATTCCTCCGCCATCTGGGCGGCGCTGGTGATCGTCGTGCTCACTGCAGTGAACATGGTGAACGTGCGCCACGGTGCCCGCACGCAGAATCTCTTCACCGCCCTGGAAGTGGGAGGACTCGTCCTCGTCATCGGCGCGGGCCTGTTCCTGGTCGCTCCCGCGGTCGCGCCTGCGAGTGCGGCGGCACCCGCAGCCGGGAGTCCGCCGGCGCCTGGCCTGGCCATGGTCTTCGTCATGCTCGCCTACGGCGGCTGGAACGAAGCGTCCTACATCTCCGCCGAGGTGCACGGCAGGCGCCACAACATCGCCGTGGCCCTGCTCCTGAGCATCGCCATCGTCACCACCCTGTACCTGCTGGTGAACCTCGCCTATGTGCGCGCGCTCGGGTTCACGCCGATGACGCAATCGCACGCGGTCGCGGCCGACCTGCTGCGCACCGCGTTCGGGCCTTGGGGGCCCTGGCTGATCGCCGCGATCGTTGCCGTCTCGGCGCTGACGTCCGCCAACGCCACGATCCTGCTCGGCGCACGCACGAGCTACGCGGTGGGGCGCGACTTCCTGCCGTTCAACCACCTGGGGCGCTGGCACCCGCGGGCGAACTCGCCGCGGCTCGCGCTGGCGGTCCAGGGCGCCGTCGCACTCGCGCTGATCCTGCTCGGCGCGGTGACCCGCAGGGGCGTGGAGACGATGATCGAATACACCGCGCCGGTGTTCTGGTTCTTCTTCCTGCTCACCGGCATCGCCCTGTTCGTGCTGCGCTGGCGCGAGCCGCAGGTGCAGCGGCCCTTCCGGGTGCCGCTCTATCCGCTGACGCCACTGCTGTTCTGTGCCACCAGCGCCTGGCTGCTCTATTCCAGCGTGCGCTATGCCGGCGTCGGGTCGGTGCTCGGCATCGCCGTGCTCGCAGTCGGCGCGCTCCTGCTGCTGGTCGCGCGCGGCGGGTTCGCCGCCCCCGCCCGCCGCCGGACGTCCTGATCCGGCACCCGCCCGGTGCAGCGGTCCACCACATCGAAGGAGACCTGCAATGAATGCGTGGAGACTGTCGTGGCTGACTTCCGTATGTGCCGTCGCCGTGTTCGGGGGCAGCGGGACCCTGGCGAAGGAGCAGGCCCCTGCGCCGGATCCGCTGGTTTTCGCGCAGAGCCAGTCGCCGCAGCGGCCGCCGGACGTGCCCTATGTGCCCACAGTGGACGAAGTGGTGGCGGAGATGCTGCGGCTCGGCGAGGTGGACAGGAACGACTTCGTGATCGACCTGGGCTCGGGCGACGGTCGCATTCCGATCACCGCGGCGAAGAAGTACGGGGCGCGCGGTTACGGCGTCGACATCGACCCGAACCGGGTGCGCGAGGCGCGCGAGAACGCGAAGAAGGCTGGCGTCGAGGACAGGGTCAGGTTCGAGCAGGGAGACCTGTTCAACGCCGACATCAGCAAGGCCACCGTGGTCACGCTGTATCTGCTGCCCAGCGTGAACCTGCGCCTGCGGCCGCGGCTACTGGCGCAGCTCAGGCCGGGCACCAAGGTGGTCTCGCACAACTACGACATGGGCGACTGGAAGCCCGAGCAGACGGTGAAGGTGGGCAGCCACGTCGTGTACGTCTGGACCATCCCGGAGCGTGGCCAGGCGACCGGCGAGAAGCCATAGCGCCTACCGACGAAAGCAACCGCAGAGGCGCAGAGGCACGGAAGAACGCAGAGGGATCGGACCGGGCTGGATTCGAACTCGCCCGCAGGCGCCGTCGCTCGCTCCGCTCAGGTCGCCCTTCTTGTGTTTCTCCGCGCCTCTGCGGTTGCCTCTAGCCGCACGGCAGCAGGCCCTACAACGCGCCGTCGCGCATCCGGCGCAGGTAGGTGCTCGCGTCCTGCGGCGCGAGCGCCGGGCTGAACAGGAAGCCCTGCATGCTCTGGCAGCCCAGCCGCTGCAGGGCATCCCGGTGGACCGGGCGTTCCACGCCTTCGGCCACCAGGTGCAGGCCGAAGCCCTTGGCGATGCCCACGATGGCGTGCACGATCGGGCTGTGTACCTGGTTCTCGTCCAGCTCCCGGGTGAACACCTGGTCGATCTTGATCGTGTTCACTGGCAGGCGCTGCAGGTAGCCCAGGGACGAATAGCGGGTGCCGAAATCGTCGATCGAGATGCGCACGCCCTGCTTGCGCAGCTGGCGGATCTTGTCCACTGCCGCATCGACGTCCTCGATCAGCACGTTCTCGGTGAGCTCGAGCTCCAGCGCGCTGCTGGGCAGGCGGTAGCGCGCCAGCGCCTGCACCACGCGCTCGGTGAAGTCGCCGCGCTCGAAGTCGCGCGGCGAGACGTTGACCGCCACGCGCAGGTTGTTGAAACCGTCCGTGCGCCACTGCTTGAGCTGGGCGCAGGCGCAGTCCAGGACCCGGTCGCTCAGCGACGAGATCAGGCCGGTCTCCTCCGCGATGTAGATGAACCGGGCCGGGTCGAGCACGCCCAGGGTGGGGTGCGACCAGCGCGCCAGCGCCTCGACGCATTCGACCACGCCGCGGCTGACCTCGTGGATCGGCTGGTAGTAGACCTGCAGCTCCATCTTCTGCAGCGCCTTGCGCAGCTCGCCCTCGAGGTTGATCTTCTCGCTGTAGAGGTTGCTCATCTCCTTGGCGAAGAAGCCGATGGCATCCTTGCCGCGGCGCTTGACCTGGTACATCGCCAGATCGGCGTTGCGGATGAGCTCGTCCTCGGTGGTGCCGTGGTCCGGGAACACCGCAATCCCCACGCTGCAGGTGGCGCTGAGCTCGTCGCCTTCCACCAGGAACGGGCGGCGCAGCGCTTCGAGGAACTGCTGCGCCTTGATGGCGGCGTCCTCGGCATTGCGCAGGTCCGGCACCAGCACGGTGAACTCGTCCCCGCCCAGCCGCGACAGGGTGTCGCTGCTGCGCAGCTGACGGCGCAGGCGCCCGGCCACCTGCTGCAGGAACAGGTCCCCGCGCACGTGGCCATAGGTGTCGTTGATCAGCTTGAAGCGGTCCAGGTCGATGAACATCACCGCCAGGCGCGAGCGCCGCCGCCGGCACTGCGCGATGGCCTGGCGCAGGCGGTCGCGGAACAGGCTGCGGTTGGGCAGCCCGGTGAGCACGTCGTAATACGCGTGGTAGCTGACGATCTCCTCGGCCCGCTTGCGGTCGGAGATGTCGCGGCCCACGCCGTAGGTGCCGATGAACGCCGGCTTGGTCTCGGGCCCGGCGTCGCGCCGTCCATACAGACCGGTGGCGCTGAGCACGATGGTGCACGGTCCGGTGTCTCCGCCCTTGCGGCGCACCCGCAGCTCGATGTTGTTGGCCGCGCGCTGGCCCGTGCGCCGCTCGTTGAACGCGTACTCCGCGCGCTTCACGTCCTCGCGGTGGACGATGGCGGAATAGTGGGTCCCGAGCAGCTCGTCGCGGCCGAATCCGAGCAGGCGCTGGAAGCGCTCGTTGACGAAGGTGAAGCGCCCGCCCGGGTCGAGGGTGTAGATGAGGTCGGGCGACTGGTCCACCAGGTAGCGGTGCAGGCGCTCGGAGGCTTCCAGGCGCGAGCGCATGCCGGAGTTCTCGCGCTCGAGGCTCAGCTGCACCAGGGCGTTGTCGACGGTCCGGCGCAGGGCGGCGGGCTCGAACGGCTTGCGCACGTACTCGTAGGCGCCCAGCCGCAGCGCGGCGATGGCGGAATCGACCTGGTCGTCGGCGCTCACGATGATCACGCGCGTGTCCAGGCCATCCCGGCGCATGTGCTCGAGGATGTCCAGGCCGGTCATGTCCGGCAGGCGGATGTCGAGCAGGGCGAGGTCGACCGCCTGGGAGCCGAGGATGGCCAGCGCGTCCGCCCCGTTGCCGGCCTGCAGGATCTCGCGCTCGGGCTGGGCGATGAGGTCGCACACCGCCTCGCGGATGCGCGATTCGTCGTCCACGAGCAGGATGCGGACGCTCTGCGGCATCGGCGCGGATACCGCCTGGTAGGTCATCGGGCTGATGTCTTGGGTTGCCATGTATCGGTGGCTGGCGGGGTCAGTTGCCGGCGGCCACGCCGCGGATGGTACGCGGCAGCAGCACGGTGAAGGTGGTGCCGCGCTCGGGCTCGCTGCGGCACAGCAGGTGGCCGCCAAGCTGCTTGACCAGCGTGTAGGCGTTGCTCAGGCCGTAGCCGCGCTCGCTGCCGCCGCCCTTGGTGACGGTCAGGCGATGCGAGAAGACGTTCTCCAGCACATCGGGGGTCATGCCGCCGCCGGTGTCGGTCACGGTGATCTCCACCATCAGCTGACCTTCGTAGTTGACCCGATCGATCGTGCGCACCCGCACCTGTCCGCCGGTGGACATGGCTTCGGAGGCATTCTTCCAGAAGTTGAGCAGAACCTGTTTCAGCGCATTGGCATCGGTGACCACCGCCGGCAGGCGCGCGTCGAGCTCGAGCTCGACGGTGATGGCACGAGTCACGAACAGCGGCTCGCGGTAGAGCACCATCAGCTCGCGGATCAGCGCGTTGAGGTCGACCGGCCCCTGGGCGCGGTCGGCGGTGAGGTCGGCCGTGCCGATGCGGCCGACGATCTCCGCGACCCGGTCGATCTCCTCGCGCAGCACGCGGATGTCCTTGTCGATGGGCTGGCCGCCGCGCACGCGTTCGCCGAGCAGTTCGAGGTGGGTCTTCATCACGGTGAGCGGGTTGCGGGCCTCGTGCACCAGCCGCCGGGCCGAGGTGCGCAGCCGCTCGCGCAGGTCCGCCTCCTTCATCCGCTGCTGCTCGGCGCTCGCGCGGCGGCCGGTCAGGGCCTGGGTGGCCATCTCGGAGAGCCGCTGGAGCATGCCCGAGTCCATGGCCAGGCGTTGGGCCTGTTCGCGGGCGACGCCGAACACCAGCACGCCGAGCACCGCGCCGCCGGCCGCGAGCGGGATCAAGGTGAGCGTCTGGGCACCGAGCAGGCGGGCGATCTCGACATCCACCCCGCGCAGCCGCTCGCCCGACTCCGCGCCCTGCGCGCGCAGGGTCTGGCGCTCCACCGCCGCGCGCGCGACCAGGCTCGGGCTGCCCACGAGCGGAATCTCCAGCTCGGTGGGGGTGAGGCGCTCGGCGGTGACCAGCCATCCGGTCAGCACGCGCGCGGCCGGATCGTGCAGGAATGCGGCGAAGCTGTGCAGGCCGAACAGTGCGGAGGTGATGCTGCGCAGGCGGTTCAGCACGCCGCCCGTGTCCTCGCCCCCGAGCAGCAGCGAGGGCACCTGCTGGAGCGATGCGGTCTGCATCACCACTTCGAGCAGGGCGTGGTCGGCTGCCGCGTCCCACGCGGCATCGCCCTCGCTCCCGGTACTGGTGGTGACGGGGGGAGAGGGCAGGCGCCACAGCCGGCTCGCCGGCATGACGGGCGCGTTGAGCAGGCGCAGCGCTTCCTGGAAGCGGCTGGTGCCCTGCTCCATCGCACTGACCAGCGCATCGGGGGGCATGCCCACGAGGCGGGCGAAGCCCGCGGCATCCGGTGCGCTCACCGAGCGGTCGGTCCACGCCTCCGCCACCCAGAGCGCGCGCACCAGCTTGTGGGTGCCGGCGAGCTCGTTGTAGGGCGCGTGCGAGAGCAGGAGTGCGTCGCTGACCTGCCCCGGCAAACCCAGGCGCGTGGCGATCGCGGCGGATACCTCTGCGTGGCTGGTGTGGAGCTGGTCGACTTCGCGCTCCAGGAGCTCGGACTCGAAGGTGGCAGGATTGATCACGCCGCCGTAAGTGTGCGGCATGTCCACCGCCAGCGCCAGTATGCCGATATCGTGCAGCAGCCCGGCGAGGTAGGCCTCCTCCGGCTGCGGATAGGCGATCGCCTCGGCCACCGCCTGGGTGAGATGGGCGCAGTGGAGCGAGTGGGCCCAGAAGGCGAGGGCGTCGGGCACCACCGGGGACGGCGTGACCTTGCGCAGGCGGTCGGTGGCCGAGCGCATGAGCACGGCCTGGATCGCGTTGCTCCCCAGCATCTCCACGTGCCGGGCGACCGATGCAGTGCCGGAGGGGGCGGTCGAACTGCCGGAAAGGCCGGTCGCAAGAAAGCGGGCGACCAGCGCCGGATCCTGTGAAATGGTGTCAGCGAGCAGCTGGGTGCTGCGTGCCTCTCCGGCACGCTCCAGTGCGCTGCGCAGGACCTGCGGCATGCACGGCAGCCGCAAGACATCGATGCCGCCCAGGTTGGGCGTGACTTGGCCGCTCATGCCTTGGTTTTAGTGGGAGTTCTAGGCTTTTGCCCGCGCGCCAACGGGCCGGTCTCCATCTGGCGTCACTGATGGTGCCACCTGCCATCAGGCGCGTCCATCCCTGCAAAGAGGTTGTCAAAACGATAGATTTACGCGTCTCTCGTTGGCGACGTTTCACGATGCTTTCACCAAGATCGTCGCAGGGATACCAACAGCACGCCAGCCAGCACCAGCCCGGCTCCCGCCGCCTGCAGGAGGGTGATGCGCTCGCCGAGCAGCAGCCACCCCAGCAGCATGGTGATCACGGGCCCCACCGTGCCGATCGTCGCCGCCTGGTTCGCGCCCACCAGGCGCAATCCCTCCGTCATGAGGAAGGCCGGGATGACGGTGGACAGCAGGGCCATGCCCAGCGCCAGGACGTAGACCTGGTGCGGCAGCCGCATCTCCTCCAGCGAATGGGTCGCCAGGAACTGGACGAACACGACCGCTGCGGCGAAGCTCATGGCATAGGCCGTGAAGCGCATGGTGCCGATGCGCCCCACCACCTGCGCGCTGTAGATCAGGTAGAAGGAGTAGACCACCCCGCTCGCGAACACCAGCGCGCCCCCGAGCAGCAGCGCATCGTGGTCCTGGCCGATCCGCAGGCTCTCGCCGAACACCAGGGCGATGCCGCCGTAGCTCACCAGCAGCGCAAACGCCTGCCGGCGATCGATCCTGCGCTTGAGCAGCACGCGCGAGAGCAGCACCACCACCGTGGGATAGAGGAACAGGATCAGCCGCTCGAGGCTGGCCGGAATGTAGGCCAGGCCGAGGAAGTCCAGGTAGGCGGCGACGTAGTAGCCGATGAAGCCCAGCGCGGCGATGGCTTTCCAGTCTGCCGCCTCGAGCCGCCGGTAGCTGGCGCGGCGGCTCGACCACACTGCCACTGCCGCGAAGAACGGCAGCGCGAAGGCCATGCGCAGCGCGATCAGCGCTGCCGGCGTGACCCCGTAGTCGTAGGCGAGCTTGATCAGGATCGACTTGGCGGAGAACCCGCACGCGGCGAGGAACACCAGCCCGGCGCCGGTGAGCGGGGCGCGTTGCTCAGGCATCGGCCATGCCGCCATGGGCAGGCGCAGGGCCTGCGCTCCGGCGTGGAGCCCGAGGCGAGATGCCTGGAACGCAACCCCCGTTCAACGCCGGCGGCTGCTCCCCAGCAGCCCGCCCAGCACCCCGCGGATGATCTCCCGGCCCACCGATGAGCCCACCGAGCGTGCGGCGCTCTTCGCCGCCGCCTCCAGCATGCCTTCGCGGCGTCCGCCGCGCGGCCCGGTCGTGCCCATCAGGATCCCGCCGAGGACGTCCATCACGCTGCCGCCCGCCGGCGCGCTCCCGCCGGCGGGTGCCGTGGTGGCGGGGTCGGCGCTCTTCACCGCTGCCTTGAGCTTCTCGTAGGCCGACTCGCGGTCCTCGGCCTGCTCGTAGTGGCCGAACACCGGGGAGCCCTTGATCACGGTCTTGCGCTCCTCCGGAGTCGCGGGGCCGATTCGCGTCCCCGGGGTGAGGATCCATGCGCGTTCCACCACCGAGGGCCGGCCCTTCTCGTCGAGGAAGGACACCAGCGCTTCCCCCACCGCCAGCTCGGTGATCGCCTGCTCGGTATCCAGCCCGGGGTTGGCGCGCAGCGTGGTGGCCGCGGTCTTCACCGCCTTCTGGTCGCGCGGGGTGAACGCGCGCAGCGCGTGCTGCACGCGATTGCCGAGCTGCCCGAGCACGGTGTCGGGCACGTCGAGCGGGTTCTGGGTGACGAAGTAGACGCCCACGCCCTTCGAGCGGATCAGCCGCACCACCTGCTCGATCTTCTCCAGCAGCGCCCTGGGCGCATCGTTGAACAGCAGGTGTGCCTCGTCGAAGAAGAACACCAGCTTCGGCTGCTCCGGGTCGCCGATCTCGGGCAGCGCCTCGAACAGCTCGGAGAGCAGCCACAGCAGCAGCGTCGCGTAGATCTTCGGCTGCTGCATCAGCTTGTCGGCAGCCAGGATGTTGATGACGCCCCGGCCGGCGCTGTCGGTCTGGAGCAGGTCGTCCATGTTCAGCGCGGGCTCGCCGAAGAAGCGATCGCCCCCCTGCTCGTCGATCTGCAGCAGGCCGCGCTGGATGGCGCCGATGCTCGCCGTGGAGATGTTGCCGTAGTCGGTGGTGAAGCGCTTCGCGTTGTCGCCGACGAACTGGCACATCGCGCGCAGGTCCTTCAGGTCGAGCAGCAGCAGGCCGTTGTCGTCGGCGATCTTGAACACCAGCGTGAGCACGCCCGCCTGGGTGTCGTTGAGGTTGAGCATGCGCGCGAGCAGCAGCGGGCCCATCTCCGACACCGTCGCGCGCACCGGGTGGCCCTGCTCGCCCATGACGTCCCAGAACGTGACCGGGCAGGCGCCGAACTGCGGCTCGGGCAGGGCGTGAGCGGCCAGGCGCTCCTTCAGCTTGGGCGACATGGCGCCGGCCTGGCTCAGGCCCGAGAGATCGCCCTTCACGTCGGCCATGAACACGGGCACGCCGATGCGGCTGAACGACTCGGCCAGCTTCTGCAGCGTGACGGTCTTGCCGGTCCCCGTCGCGCCGGTGATCAGCCCGTGGCGGTTGGCGAGCGCCGGCAGGATGCTGATGGTGTCGCGCGCCTTGGCGATCGGAAGGGGTTCGGACATGGGCTGCTCCGGCGGGGGGCTATGTTAGACTTCCGCGATTATATCCACGGGGCGTCGCGCATCGACGTTGCGCGCGCCGAACCATTCTCCATCTTCGTGTGCGCGGGAGCGCCGGCAGGACAACCGGGGTCGTATGGCAGGTCACAGCAAGTGGGCCAACATCAAGCACAGGAAAGCCGCGGCGGACGCCAAGCGCGGCAAGGTGTTCACCCGGCTGATCAAGGAGATCACGGTCTCGGCCAAGCTCGGCGGCGGTGACCCGAACATGAACCCGCGCCTGCGCCTGGCGATCGACAAGGCCTACGAGTCGAACATGCCGAAGGACAACGTGGAGCGCGCGATCAAGCGCGGCAGCGGCGAGCTCGAGGGCGTGGACTACGAGGAGGTGCGCTACGAGGGCTACGGCATCGGCGGTGCCGCGGTGATGTTCGACTGCCTGACCGACAACCGCACCCGCACCGTCGCCGACGTGCGCCATGCCTTCGCCAAGTACGGTGGCAACCTCGGCACCGACGGCTCGGTGGCCTTCCTGTTCAAGCACTGCGGCCAGCTGGTGCTGGCCCCGGGCACCAGCGAGGACAAGGTGATGGAGGCGGCGATCGAGGCCGGCGCCGAGGACGTGGTGGTCAACGACGACGGGAGCATCGAAGTCGTGACCGCGCCCAACGACTTCCACGCCGTCAAGCAGGCGCTGGAGCGGGCCGGACTCAAGCCCGAGCTGGCCGAGGTCACGATGAAGCCGACCACCGAGAACGCCATGGCGGGCGAGGACGCGGTGCGCATGCAGAAGCTGCTCGACGCGCTCGAATCCCTGGATGATGTCCAGGAGGTCTACACCACTGCAGTGATCGAGGAGTAACCCAGCAGGGATGACAGCCGCGGCCGGCGCGAACCCAACCCAGGGCACGGTGCGCATCCTCGGCATCGACCCGGGGCTGCGCGTCACCGGCTTCGGGCTGCTCGAGCGCAGCGGACAGAAGCTGCGCTACGTGACCAGCGGCGTCGTGCGCACCCCGGTGGGCGAGTTGCCGGAGCGGCTCAAGGCCATCCTCGAATCGCTGTGCGCGGTCATCGCCGAGCACGCGCCGGACCAGGTGGCGGTCGAGAAGGTCTTCGTCAACGTGAACCCCGAATCGACGTTGCTGCTGGGGCAGGCGCGCGGCGCGGCGATCTGCGCTGCGGTCTCGAACGGCTTGCCGGTGGCCGAGTACACCGCGCTGCAGGTCAAGCAGTCGGTGGTCGGCAACGGCCACGCCGCCAAGGAACAGGTGCAGGACATGGTGCGGCGCCTGCTGGCGCTGCCCGGCGAGCCCAGCGCGGATGCCGCCGACGCGCTGGCCTGCGCGATCTGCCACGCGCATGGCGGGCAGGGACTGGGCAGGCTCGCGACGGCGGGATATCGCATCCGGCATGGAAGGTTGGTATGAGGCTAGAGGCTAGAGGCGAGAGGCTAGAGGAAAACCGCCGCGATCCCGACTCACAGGGGCCGGCGAACGCCGGCCCTCCTCTCGCCTCTCGCCTCTCGCCTCTCGCCTCAAGCCAATGATCGGTCGCCTCACCGGAACCATCCTCGAGAAGCACCCGCCGCAGGTCCTGGTCGACGTCCAGGGCGTGGCCTACGAGGTGGACGTGCCGATGAGCACGTTCTATAACCTGCCCGCAACCGGCGGACGGGTCACGCTGCATACCCACCTCATCGTGCGCGAGGACGCCCATCTGCTGTTCGGATTCGGCAGCGATGGCGAGCGCCAGGCATTCCGCCAGCTGCTCCGGATCAGCGGCATCGGGGCGCGCACGGCGCTGGCGGTGCTGTCCGGCATGACCGTGGATGAGCTGCACCAGGCGGTCGCCGGGCAGGACAGCGCCCGCCTGATCAGGGTGCCCGGAATCGGGCGCAAGACCGCCGAACGCCTGCTGCTGGAGCTGCGCGACAAGCTGCAGACCAGTCTCGCGGGGGTCACCGCCGGCACGCCGGCGTCTTCGCGCGACGATGCACTCACCGCGCTGCTCGCCCTCGGCTACGGCGAGAAGGAGGCCGCCGCCGCGCTGGGCAAGGTGGCGCCGGACCTGGGCACCGCAGATGCCATCCGCCAGGCGCTGCGTCTTCTGTCGAGGGTTGCATGATTCGAGTTCCGCTGCTGTCACTGGTGCTCGCGGCCGCGCTGGCGTTGATCGCCGATGCTGCGCCGGCTGCCGACGAGGCCCGCCTGAAGCACGAAGCCCTCGAGCGGCTGGCCGCCAGTCACGACCCCGCCATCCCGATCGGCGTGGGGCGCGTCTATGTCAAGCAGGCAGGGCTGCTCAAGGCGCGCGAACTGATCGCCGAACGCGGTCGCAAGGCCGGGCTCGGGTCGGCCTGGAGTCCCGCCGCCCCGGAATGGCAGGCCGCCCAAGCGCACCTGGTGGCTGTGATCGATGCAGCGATCGCGCAGCAGATCGACGATCCGGCCTGGTTCCGCGCCGCCTGGGGCGGCGCGGCCGGGCAAGTGCTCACCGCCGAGGAAGCCGACGAGATCGCGACCCACTTCGCCAGCGACGGCGGGCGCCAGCAGCGCGCAGTGCTGGAGCTGCTCATCGTCGGCGAGACCCTGGTGGCCAACTACACCTTCACCAACCGCATCCGCTACGACGTGCCCGGCTCCGAGCGGGAGATGGCGCTGCTGCAGAAAGCCTGGTGGGTGAACGACCACAAGCGCGTGTACGATTTCACGCCGTACCCCAACGCCATCCGCTTCGCATCCCAGGATCCGGGGGTGAAGTACACCAAGATGCTGGCCATCCAGGGCATCGATGCCCTGAACCGGCATTTCGACGCGGTGGTGGCGTCGGTCGGTGCCCAGCTGCTCGCCGAGCAGCCCGCGGTCGACGCGCAGGTCCTGGCCTTCGCGCAGCGCACGCGTTGAGTCCCAACCCAAGACTATGGAGAACGCGCAGGTGCAGGACACAATGACTTGGCGCAGCTGGCTGTGGCTGGCCCTCGCCTGGGCCGTGACGCTGCCGGCGGCCGCCTCCAACATCGAGAAGAGCGAGCGCCTGGTCAACCAGCACGACCTGTCGACGACGGTGGCGATCGGCGACTACTATCTCAAGCAGGAGAGCGTGCTCGCGGCGCGCGGCTACCTGTCGAAGGTCGGCCAGCAGCACAACCTGGGGCGCGACTGGAACGCGGCGAACCCGTACTGGAAGCAGGCCGAGGCGGCACTGGTGACGGCGCTCGGGCGCGACACGCGCCGCGAGTTCTCCAGCATGGAGTGGCTGTCGGACGAGTGGGCGCAGATGAACCACGCCGACTTCAGCGAGCAGGACATGGACGTGCTGCTGGCGCACCTGGCCACCGAGACCGGGCACAAGCAGGCCATGATCCTCGACCACACCGTCGCCTTCCATGTCATGGCCTCGCTGAGCCTGGCCGGCAAGATCGAGGGCGCCGTGCCGGGCACAGAGGCCGAGCGCCAGCGCATGCAGGAGCTCTACAACACCGAGGACGCGGCGATGCGCTTCGACCACAACGAGAGCCCGGAGGCGACCCAGTTCGCCTTCTCGCCGGTGGGCAAGAAGTACTTCGTCAACGCGGTGCTCAGGGTGAGCGGGCTGGTCACCCGCCGGCTCTACCAGACCGCCGCGGAGCTGCCCAGGCGGGTGACGACGGCGGATCCGGCCGCGGTGGAGCAGGCGGTGGAAGCGTACCGGAAGGCCCGCTCCAACTAGCGCATGATCGAGACCGACCGACTGATCGCCCCGGACCGCGCCTCCGTCCAGGAGGAGGCGCTGGAGCGCGCGCTGCGGCCGCGCCAGCTGGCCGAGTACGTCGGGCAGGAGAAGATCCGCGGCCAGCTCTCCATCTTCATCGAGGCGGCCCGCCGGCGCAGCGAGGCGCTCGACCACGTGCTGCTGTTCGGGCCCCCCGGCCTGGGCAAGACCACGCTGGCGCACATCATCTCGCGCGAGATGGGCGTAAACCTGCGCCAGACCTCGGGCCCGGTGCTGGAGCGCGCCGGCGACCTGGCTGCGCTGCTCACCAACCTCGAGCCCAACGACGTGCTGTTCATCGACGAGATCCACCGCCTCTCGCCGGTGGTCGAGGAGATCCTCTACCCCGCGCTGGAGGACTTCCAGATCGACATCATGATCGGCGAGGGCCCGGCGGCGCGCTCGGTCAAGCTCGACCTGCCGCCGTTCACGCTGGTGGGTGCGACCACCCGCGCGGGCATGCTCACCAACCCGCTGCGCGACCGCTTCGGGATCGTCTCCCGGCTCGAGTTCTACACCGCCGCGGAGCTCGCGCTGATCGTGGCCCGTTCGGCCGGGCTGCTCAACGTGCGCATCGAGGACGCGGGCGCGCTGGAGATCGCCGCCCGCTCGCGCGGCACGCCGCGGATCGCCAACCGCCTGCTGCGGCGGGTGCGCGACTACGCCGAGGTGCGCCACTCCGGCGTGGTCACCCGCGCCGTCGCGGACGAGGCGCTGCGCATGCTCGACGTCGATCCGGTCGGCTTCGACGTGATGGACCGCAAGCTGCTGCTTGCCGTGCTGGAGAAGTTCGGCGGCGGGCCGGTCGGCCTCGACAACCTCGCCGCCGCCATCGGCGAGGAGCGCGACACCATCGAGGACGTGCTCGAGCCCTACCTGATCCAGCAGGGCTACCTGCAGCGCACCCCGCGCGGGCGCATCGCCACGCTCTCGGCCTATCGCCACTTCGGCGTCACCGCCCCCCAGTCCGCGGCCGGCGGCGACCTCTGGGATGCGGCCTCCTGAGCGCCGGCCGGCCATGCCGCCGGCGCCGGCCTTCCAGCTGCCGGTGCGGGTGTACTACCAGGACACCGATGCCGGCGGGGTGGTCTACCACGGCAGCTACGTGGACTATTTCGAGCGTGCCCGCACCGAGTGGCTGCGCGGCCTGGGCTTCGACATCCGCCAGCTGGCCGAGCGCGACGGCGTGCTGTTCATCGTGCGCGAGCTGCGCGTGGCCTACGCCCGCCCGGCGCGGCTGGACGATCTGCTCGGCGTCACGGTTGCCACCGCGCACCTCGGCCGCGCCCAGTTCACCCTGTTCCAGCAGGCGCTGCGCGCCGACGAAGTGCTGGCCGAAGCCTCGGTCAACCTGGCGTGCGTCGCGGCCGGGTCGTTCAAGCCGCTGCGCGTGCCCGACGCCCTGCGTGCACGCCTTGTCCACGAAGTCGAAGAAGCCCCGAATTAGAAGGAGCCCCCGGTGAACGTGTCCACGGATCTTTCGCTCATCTCCCTGGTGAGCCAGGCGAGCGTGCTGGTCAAGCTCGTCATGCTGCTGCTGCTGGGCGTGTCGCTGGTGTCGTGGTGGTACATCTTCCGCAAGGCCTTCGTGCTGCGCGACACCCGGCGCAAGACCGACGACTTCGAGAAGACCTTCTGGAGCGGTCCGGACCTCAACCAGCTGTTCCAGACCATCGTCAGCGGGCGTCGGGCGCCGGCCAGCATGGAGCGCATCTTCGAGGCCGGCTTCCGCGAGTTCGTCAAGCTGCGCCGCCAGCCCGGGCTGTCCGTGGCGGTGGTGATGGATGGCACGCGGCGCGCGATGCGTGCCACCTACCAGCGCGAGATGGACTACCTCGACTCGCACCTGTCCTTTCTCGCCACGGTCGGATCGGTCAGCCCGTACGTCGGGCTGCTCGGCACGGTGTGGGGGATCATGAATGCGTTCCGCGGGCTGGCCAACGTCCAGCAGGCCACGCTCGGCCAGGTCGCGCCCGGCATTGCCGAGGCGCTCATCGCCACGGCGATCGGCCTGTTCGCGGCGATCCCCGCGGTGGTGGCGTTCAACTACTACGCGCGCGAGATCGACCGCATGTCCACCCGCTTCGAGACCTTCATGGAGGAGTTCTCGAACATCCTGCAGCGGCAGACCGGTCCGGTCGTGCCCGCCTGACCGCCATGAACGAGCGCCGCAAACGTCCCCGCCTGATGAGCCAGATCAACGTCGTGCCCTACATCGACGTGATGCTGGTGCTGCTGGTGATCTTCATGGTCACCGCGCCGCTGATCAACACCAGCGTGATCGAGCTGCCCAGCGTGGGCCGCAGCACCCAGGTGCCGGTCGCCCCCATCGAGGTCACCATCCGCAAGGACGGCAGCATCACCCTGCGCGACCGCGAGCGCGGCGGCACGGAACGGCGCGTGGACCGCGACAGCCTGGTGCACGAGCTGAAGAAGCTGCAGAGCAAGCCGGACCAGCCGGTGGTCATCGCCGCCGACCAGGACGTCGCGTACAAGCACGTGGTGCGCATCATGGACCTGCTCCAGAGCAACGGCGTCGCCCGGGTCGGGCTGCTCACCCGGCCCGGCTCCAGCTAGGACATGCAGGACGCCCGCGAACCCGGCCGGGTCGGCTCCGCGCTGCTGGCCGCCGTCGTCCACGTGCTGTTCTTCGCGTTCCTCTACTTCGGCGTGAGCTGGCAGCCCAAGGTGCGCCAGCCGGTCGTGGCCGAGCTCTGGAACGAGCTGCCGCCGGTCAAGCCGGTCCCCGCGAAGCCGCAGGAACCCGTCAAGCCCCCGCCGCCGCCAAAGCCCGCTCCGCCACCCGAGCCGCCGCCGCCCGAGCCCAGGGCGGCGCCCAAGCCGTTGCCCAAGGAGCCTTCCGCTGCGGAGATCGAGCTCAAGGAACGGCAGCGCAAGCTCGAGCAGAAGAAGCAGGAGGAAAAGGCCGCGGAGCTCGAGCGCCGCAAGCAGGCGCAGGAGAAGAAGGAGGCTGAGCGGCGCAAGGCCCAGGAAGAGAAGCAGCAGAAGGAGGAGGCGCGCAAGCAGGAGGAGGCCCGCAAGCGCGAGGAGAAGGCGCGCGCGGAGGAACTACGCAAGGAGGAAGAAGCCAAACGCAGGGAAGAGCAGCGGCGCCAGGAGGAAGCCCAGCGCGAGCAGGAGCAGCGGCTCGAGCGCGAGGCCGACGCGCGCCGCTCGGCGATCCTCGAGGAGCAGCAGAAGCTCGCGGCTGCGGCGAGGGAGAAGGAGCTCGCGGACCAGAAGCGCCGGGCCCTGGAGCAGGCCGCCGCCGCCCGCGCCAAGGAGCTCGAGGGCTGGACCGAGAAGATCCGGAGCCGTATCCGCGGCAAGGTCGTCATACCCTCGGGCGTGCCGGACAGCGCGCAAGCCGAGTTCATCATCACCATCATTCCGGGCGGGGAGGTGCTGGCCGTGAAGCTGAAGAAGAGCAGTGGCTATCCTGCGTACGACGAGGCGATCGAGCGGGCCATCAACGGGGCCGCACCGCTGCCGGTGCCCAGCGATCCACAGCTGTTCCAGCAGCTGCGCCAGCTCAACCTCGTGTTCCGTCCGGGCTGATGTCGCGCGCACTCACGCATGTATAATTGCGCGCCGATGACGTCCTTTGATCCGCTCGATCCCGCCGCAGGCGATCCTGCCGCTTCGCCGCTGCCGCAACGTCGTCGCGTTCTCAAGGCGCTGGGCGCCGCCTGTCTCGGTGCGGCGACTGCCGGCGGTGCCGGCGGCGCGCTGGCCCAGCTCACCATCGAGATCGTGGGCGGCGGCGCCGACCAGATTCCCATCACCGTCGTCCCGTTCGGCACCGAGGAGCGCCTGCCGCAGAAGGTGAGCGAGGTGATCGGCGCGGACCTCGCGCGCAGCGGGCGCTTCAAGCTGCAGGACATCGGCAGCGTGCGGCCCCTTCCCACCGAGGCTGCCGAGGTCAACTACCGCTACTGGAAGAACCAGGGCAACCAGACCCTGGTGATCGGTCGCACCATCGAGCGCAACGACGGTCGGGTGGAAGTGCGCTTCCGGCTGATGGACACGGCCAAGGAATCCCAGCTGATGGGCTTCTCGTACGTGGTCACGCCGGCGCAGCTGCGGGCCATCGCGCACAAGATCGCCGACCTGATCTACGAGAAGCTCACCGGCGAGCCGGGCGTGTTCAGCACCCGCATCGCGTACGTGGCGCGCAACCCCAACCGCTTCGAGCTGCACGTCGCCGATGCCGACGGCTTCAACTCGCAGTTCATCCTGGCGCACCGCGAGCCGGTCATCTCGCCGGCGTGGTCGCCGGACGGCGGGCGCATCGCCTACGTGTCGTTCGAGCAGCGCAAGCCGATCGTGTTCGTGCACGACCTGGCCCGCGGCACCCGCCGCATCCTCGCCAACTACGAGGGCAGCAACAGCGCCCCGGCCTGGGCGCCCGGCGGCGAGCGCCTCGCCGTGGTCCTGTCCAAGGACGGCGTGTCGCAGCTTTACTCGATCTCCGACGACGGCGGGGACGTGCGCCGCCTCACCAACAGCAACGCGATCGACACCGAGCCGAGCTTCTCGCCGGACGGCAAGTTCATCCTGTTCACCTCGGACCGGGGCGGCACGCCGCAGGTCTACCGCATGCCGTCGTCGGGCGGCAACGCCGAGCGCATGACCTTCGAGGGCAGCTACAACGTCACCCCGCGCTACAGCCCCGACGGCAAGTCCTTCGTCCTGATCCAGCGCAGCCAGGGCCGCTACAGCCTGTCGGTGATGGAGTTCGCCACGCGCCAGACCCAGGTGCTGACCGACGGCCAGCTCGACGCCTCGCCCACCTTCGCGCCCAACGGACGCCTCGTTCTGTATGCGTCCATCGTGAAGGGGCGTGGTATATTAGCCGCCGTTTCGAGCGACGGACGGATCAAGCAGAAGATCACGTCCACTGCTCTGGATGTGCGTGAACCGGCGTGGGGGCCGCTGTTGGGGAACCGTACTTAGTGTCCTGCCCCGCATCCTGCGGTCAGCGCGTCGCGACGCGCACAGCGCTCGCGTCTGCCGCGCGCGCCCTCATCTCTCCGGCGGCACAGCCCGCCCGCTCCCTGCTCGGGGAACGCCCGAACGATTCGACGAGACACGACACGAGGAGTCTGGCATGAAGCGACTTTGGGTCGGCCTTTGCATGGCAGTGCTGCTGGCGGGCTGCGGTTCCACCGGCGGTGGCGGCGGGGCGCAGAAGCCGGCCGACGTCGAGAAGAAGGACGTGTTCGACCAGTCCAGCAACGCGGGCCAGTCCGGCGCTGCCGCCGACGAGGCCCGGCGCAAGGCGGCCGAGGACGAGGCCCGGCGCAAGGCCGACGAGGCCGCGAAGCGCGCTGCGGCGGACCAGCCCGTGGTGCGGCCGCTGCCCGACGCGAAGGTGGCCGAGAAGCCGCTCAACGATCCCGCGTCGATGCTCAAGGATCCGGCGAGCCTGCTGTCCAAGCGCAGCGTGTACTACGACTTCGACATGTACAGCATCCGCGAGGAATACCAGCCCATCGTCGAGGCGCATGCAAAGTTCCTGCGCGAGCACAAGGACCTGCGCATCCGGGTGGAAGGCAACTGCGACGAGCGCGGCAGCCGCGAGTACAACCTCGCGCTGGGACAGCGTCGCGCCGACGCGATCAAGCGCGCGATGACACTGCTGGGCGTTCCCGCCAAGCAGATCGAGACGGTGAGCTTCGGGGCCGAGAAGCCGAAGATGCCCGGCAGCAGCGAGGAAGCCTGGGCCGAGAACCGCCGCAGCGACATCGTCTACGTCGGCCTCGAGTAAGCCATCCCCCGAGCCGTGCACCGCCTGCGCTCCATCGGTTTGACGGCCCTCGCGACGCTGGCGCTCGCCGGTGCCGCGATGGCGCAGCAGCAGGGCGCGCAGAACCGCGGCGTGATCGAGCTGATGACCCAGATCGAGACCCTCAACGCCGAGCTGAACAAGCTGCGCGGCGAGATGGAGGTGCTCAACAACAGCCTCGAGAACGCGCAGCGCCGGCAGCGCGACATGTACCTCGACCTCGATACCCGGCTGCGGCGCTTCGAGTCGGCCGCCGGGGAGCCGGGCAAGCCGTCCGGCGACCTGGAGGCGCGCATCAAGCGCCTCGAGGACGCCCAGGCTGGCGGCACGGCGGCCGCTGCGGCGCCGACGCCGGGCCCGGCCGCAGCAGTCACCACGCCGACGCCCCCTGCGCCCCCGGCCGTGCCGAAGCCCGCTGCGCCGGCCGCGCCGGCGGGCGACGCCAGTGCCGCGCGCCGCGCGTACGACGCCGCGCTCAACACCTACCGCAGCGGCGACTACCAGGGCGCGGTCGCTGCGTTCGACAGCTTCGTCAAGCGCTATCCGAAGGATGCGCTGGCCCCCAACGCGCAGTACTGGATCGGCGACGCGTGGTTCAACCTGCGCGACTTCCGCGCTGCCGCCACGGCGCAGCAGACGCTGATCGGCGCATGGCCGGACAGCCCGAAGGTGCCCGACGCCATGCTCAACCTCTCCAGCGCGCAGATCGCGCTGGGCGATACCGCCGCCGCACGCAAGACGCTCGAGGACCTGATCGCCCGCTTTCCGCAGAACGAGGCGGCCGAGCGTGCGCGCCAGCGACTGGCCAAGCTCAAGTAGCCGTGCGGTTTGACACCCCGGAAAGCGCGCCCGTAGAATGCGCGCTTTCCTTTCGGGCGGTTAGCTCAGCCGGTAGAGCAGCGGACTTTTAATCCGTTGGTCGCGAGTTCGAATCTCGCACCGCCTACCAGCACCGCCCGCAGCCCCTTGCCGGGCGCAGCGGTTCCGGCAGGCCGGCGCAGCCGGCAGCCGACCGGGCCCCACGCCCGGATGTCATTGCGCAACGCCCACCCCGATCCTGCCGTCGCGACCACCTCAGCACCGGCTTATACTGCACTTCAGCCGGAGCGCATGTCGCGCCCGGCAGCGCTCGCCGACCTCTCTTCCCACCGAGCACACACCTTGCGCAGCCCCGCAGCCGATGCGTCTAATCCACGGTCCCGCCCGTTCGGACGGGAGACACTCGCGTCCGCGCCCAGGCAGTTGCTCCGGGAAGGGCGCTGGGCCAATGCCGTCGTGTTCGTGATCGAGCATCGCGGCGAGCGCTGGACGGTGAAGGATTTCCGGCCGCGCGGCTTCATCGTGCGCAACACGATCGGTCGCATCCTCGTGGGGCGCGAGACGGCGGGCCTGCGGCGGCTGCAGGGCGTGGCGGGCGTGCCGCAGTGCGCGTTCCGCATCGATGCGCACGCGCTCGCCTACCTGTTCGTGCCCGCGACGCATCTGAGCGGCTCGAACCCCCCGCCCGCGGGTTTCTTCGCCGCGTTCGAGCGCCTGCTCAACCAGGTCCACGCCGTCGGCGGACTGGTGCACCTCGACACCCGCAACCGGCGCAACGTCCTGGTGAGCGAGACGGGCGAGCCCGTGCTGATCGATTTCCAGTCACAGGTGGGCACGCGCTGGATGCCGGCGGCCATGCGCCGCTGGATCGAGCGCTTCGACATGGCGGGGGTCTACAAGCACTGGGCCCGCATCAGTCCCGAGACGATCGACGAGTCGCGTCGGGACGACCTGCGCCGGATGAACCGCTGGCGGCGCCTGTGGTTCCTGCGCGGCTACCTGGGCGCGCGCAAGACCACCTCGGCCAAGTAGCCGCTCACCACCGGGAGACCGAGCCATGCTCGCTGCCATCCACAGCTTCTTCAACCACCCGGGCTTTCGCACCGCGTTCGTCAAGGCGCGCGTGCCGCTCGGGGTCCTGGTCGCGGCCGGCCTGATCTACATCGCACGGCCCGAGTGGTTCTGGGCCGGGCTGGCGGTGTCGATGGTCGGGGAACTGATCCAGCTGTGGTCGTTCGCGTCGCTCAACAAGAACGTCGATCTCGCCTGCAACGGGCCCTACGCACTGGTGCGCAACCCGATGTACCTCGGCCGCTACTTCATCCTCCTCGGCGCGGTGATGCTGCTCGGCAGCGGGTGGGTGGTACTGGCCTACAGCGTGATCTACTACTTCTACATGGTGAACCGCGTGAAGCGCGAGGAGCGGCGGCTGCGGCCGGCGCTGGGCAAGGCGTACGAGGACTACTGCGCACACGTGCACGCCTTCGTGCCGGGCGCCCCCTATCGCGGCAACCCGGTGCTGTACTGGAACTGGGCACTGTTCCGGCAGAACCGCGCGGGCGCCAACCTGGTCGGCACCCTCGCGTTCTGGGTCGTCACGGGCATCGCGCTGGCGCTGATGCACTGAGCGCGGCACGCTGCGGCGTTGCGCCGGTGACGCGCCGGCAGCGCAAAGTCATGTATACTGTCGGGCTCGGTGGCATCGCGAGTCGTGATCACGATTCGGTCTCCACCACGGCAAGCCGCCACCGCCCGGTCCGTCCGGCGCGGCATCCGCGGCCAGCGCTCCGGGCCGTTAGCTCAGCTGGTAGAGCAGTGGACTCTTAATCCATTGGTCGTAGGTTCGAATCCTACACGGCCTACCAATCACTTCCCCGTTTTCGGGCCTGCGCCCGCCACCGCCGCTGCGCGGGGCGCGACCTCGCACGAACAGTCCCGGCCTTTCCGGCGCTTATCGGCCCCTCTTTCACAGACACATAAGGTTGTTTGTGACCCAGGCGGCACGCCATTAGCATCCGTGCCGGATGCAGATGTGGCAGTACGGATGCGCTGTTGCGTCCGGCACAACAAAAAAGCAAGTCGACGAGGTAAGGTCGGGACATGTCGAATGGAGACCGCATGTCGCTGGCCGAAGGTACGCACGTGGCCGGCATGGCCATGCTGCTCGCCTTCGCTGCGGCATTCATCCTGTCTTCCGCGCGCGCCGCGAAGCCAGCCGACGGGCAGGAACTGCCCGAGATCATCACCGCACTCACGCAGCCCTCGTCAGCCGCCGCCTTGCCATGGCGCGAACTCGAGCTGCGACTGCGCGGCCGCTGGAGCGATGCGGCGCAGGGCAGCCGCCCCCCCGGGCTCGAATCCGCCACGATCGTGCGCACGGCGCAACTGCCCGCGCGCTTTTCGGTCGACGGCAAGCGCCGCCAGGACAGCTGGCAGATCCTCGCGTGGGGCTCGCAGCAGTCGCCCAACGCGGTGAGCCTGCGCCGGGACGGCCAGCCGGTCGCCGGGCCCGACCTCGAACAGGCCCTGCGCGCCGCCGGCGTGCCGTTCATGCTCGAATGCGAGACCATCTCGGTGCGCCACTATCGCCTCTCCGGCCCGACTGGCGGGTACGCCGCCGAGTACGAGGCGCAGAGCGGATCGGCGCAGATCCTGTTCTTCTTCCTGGCTCCGCCGGAGGCGCTGCTCCAGCGCGACGGGTGCCTGGTCGCCAGCGCCAGGCACTGATCCGGGTCCGATCTCGAGCCGGTCCGCGCGGCAGGGGCCGTGCCCGCCCGCGACGGCGCGCAACAGGCCGGGCGGTACAATGGGGGCCGCATGGCTCCCAGTTCTCCACCCCTGCGGGTTCGGCTGCGCGCGATCCTCGCCCTCGTGGCCGTGCTGGGCAGCTTCTTCTTCCTGCTCGGGCGCGCGCCGCTGTTCGACCTCGATGAAGGCGCGTTCAGCCAGGCCACGCTGGAGATGTTCCAGCGCGGCGACTTCCTCTCCACCACGCTGAACGGCAACCCGCGCTACGACAAGCCGATCCTGGTGTACTGGCTGCAGGCGGCGAGCGTGGCCGCGCTGGGTCCCACCGAGCTCGCCTTCCGGCTTCCCTCTGCCATCTGCGCCACCCTGTGGGCACTGGCGACGTTCCTGTTCGCCCGGCGCTTCTTCGGCGTGGAGCGCGGCCTGCTCGCCGCCGCGATGCTCGCCACGACACTGGGCGTGTATGTCATCGGCCGTGCCGCCACTGCCGATGCGCTGCTCAACCTGCTCATCGCCGGCTCCATGTTTGCTGCATGGCTGCATCTGCATACCCGGCGGCGCGGCTGGCTCTACGCGACGCACGCGTTGATCGGCCTGGGCTTCCTCGCCAAGGGGCCGGTCGCGATCCTCGTGCCCTTCGCGGTCACCCTGCTGTTCTGCCTGCTGCGGCGCGACCTGCGCACCTGGGCGCGCGCGGTGTTCGACTGGCGCGCACTGGCACTGTTCGCGGCCGTCGCGCTGCCCTGGTACGCGCTCATCCTGGCACGCGACGGCGCCGGCTTCTTCAAGGGCTTCTTCCTGGAGCACAACGTCGAGCGCTTCAGCGGACCGCTCGAGGGCCACGCCGGCAGCCTGTTCTACTACATCCCGGTGCTGCTGATCGGGCTGCTGCCGTTCACCGCCGTGCTCGTGCCGCTGGTGCGCGGCTGGCGCAGCATCTGGAGCGACGACCTGCAGACCTACCTGCTGCTCTGGTTCCTGTTCGTCTTCGCGTTCTTCTCGCTCTCCGGCACCAAGCTGCCGCACTACATGCTGTACGGATCGACCGGCCTGCTCGTGCTCGCCGCCGTACACCTGGAGGGACTGCGCGCGCGTGTTCCGGCCCTGCTGCCGGCCGCTCTGCTGTTCGCAGCACTGCTTGCACTTCCCTGGCTGGTACGCGGGGTGCTGCCGCACGTGCGCGACGAGTACTACCAGGACATGCTCGCGAACGTCCAGGCGTATTTCGGCGCCGCGTACTTCGTCGGCATCGGCCTCGCGCTGGTCCTGGTGGTCGCCCTCATGCTCGAGCGCAAGCTGGCGCTGGGCGACAAGCTCATCGCGACCGGGATCGCGTCGGTCCTGGTGCTGTCCGGCCTCGTGGTGCCGCTGGCTGCGCAGCTCCAGCAGCAGCCGATCAAGGAGGCCGCGCTGTTGTGCCGGGAACGGGGATTGGAGCCCATCATGTGGCGCATCAACATGCCCAGCTTCAGCGTGTACCGGGGCAAGCCGACGCCCTCGCGCCGGCCGGAGCCCGGCGACGTCGTCCTGCTCAAGCGCAAGCGCCTGCCGGACCTGCCCGGGAATGGCTATGACATCCTGTATGCCAGGAACGGCATCGCACTGGTGAAGGTGCGCTGATGCAGTCCCGCACCAGCCTGCCTGTCGCCCGCTTCGATCTGCGTGTGCCGGCGGTGTGGGCCGTGCCGCTGGTGGCACTCGCGTGCCTGGCCGCGCTCCTGCTCACGGGCACCAACCAGAGCGTGTTCCTGCTGCTGAACCGCATCGGCCCGCTCACCAGCGACAGCCTCTGGGCCATGATCACCGTGCTGGGCGACACCCTGGTGGCCCTTGCCGTCGCGCTGGTGCTTTGGCGCCGGCGCCCGGACCTGGTCTGGGCACTGCTCATCGCAATCCCGCTGGCCGCCGCCTGGGTCCACGGTCTCGGCGCACTGGTCAAGGAACGTCGTCCGCCCGCGGTCCTGGGGGAGGCGGTGCACGTGATCGGGCACGCATACAAGAAGCGATCGTTTCCCTCGGGACACACCACGACCGCGTTCCTGGCTGCCGGCCTGCTCACGCTCGGCCTGTCGCCACTTGCGCGGCGAGCGGTAACTGCGCCCGCAACGCCGGGCGCGCGGGAAGCGGGCACCGCCTCCCAGGGTCTCGCACCGGGCGAGGCGCACGCGCGCCGGTTGGCGCTGCTCGCGCTGACCCTCGCGTTGCTCGCCGGGGTCTCGCGTGCGGTGGTGGGCGTGCACTGGCCCGTGGACATCGCCGCCGGTGCACTCGGTGGCTGGCTCTGCGCGGTGCTCGCACTCGAGGTGGCACGGCGCACTCTCGCATTCGGCATCCGGCCCCGGGTGCAGGGGCTGGCCGGCCTGTTCCTCGCCGGTTGCGCGATCACGCTGGCCGTGGGGCATGCCAGTGGCTACGTGCAGGCCTACCCCCTGCAGCGGCTCATCGGTGTCGCGTGCCTTGCGAGCGCGACGCTGGTCCTGTGGCGCACGCGCGCGGAGGCAGCCGCGCACGACGCGGATGCTAGAATCGGGCCGAACTGAGATCGCCTCATGGCCTCCCATCCCCAGGTTTCCATCGTCATCCCGATCTACAACGAGGAGGAGAACCTGCCCGACCTGGTCGAGCGGGTCGGCGGCGCCATGACACGCAGCGGCCGCACGTTCGAGCTGATCTGCGTCGACGACGGCTCGCGCGACGGATCGGCCCAGCTGCTCGCCGAACTGGGCGACGCGCACGAGTGGCTGGTGCCGCTCTATCTCATCCGCAACTACGGCCAGTCGGCCGCGCTGCAGGCGGGTTTCGACGCAGCGGAGGGGGATGTGGTGGTCACGCTCGACGGAGACCTGCAGAACGACCCGGACGACATCCCGCGCCTGCTCGACATGCTCGACGAGCGCCAGGACGTGGACGTCATCTCGGGCTGGCGCCGCGACCGCAAGGATCGCACGCTGTCGCGCAAGATCCCTTCGCAGCTCGCCAACGGCATCATCTCGCGGGTGACCGGCGTGAAGCTGCACGACTACGGCTGCGCGCTCAAGCTGTATCGCGCGCAGGTGATCCGCGACCTCAAGCTGTACGGCGAACTGCACCGCTTCATCCCGGCGCTCGCAGCCGAGGTGGGTGCGAACATCATCGAGGTGCCGGTCCAGCACCACGCACGCACGCGCGGCAAGTCGAAGTACGGCCTGGACCGCGCCTTTCGCGTCGTCCTCGACCTGCTCTGGATCAAGTTCCTGATGCGCTTCCTCCACCGCCCGATGCAGGCCTTCGGCGGCGTGGGCCTGCTGCTGCTGCTGCTCGCCTTCGTGGTGCTGGGCTGGCTCGCGTTCGAGAAGCTCGTGCTCGGCCACCCCATCGGCGGCCGTCCGCTGCTGCTGCTGGGCGTGATGATCGCGCTGATCGGCGTGCAGCTGGTCGCCACCGGGGTGCTCGGGGAGCTGCTCACCCGCATCTATCACGAACCCGAGGGCCGCGCGCAGTACCTGCTGCGGCCGGCGCCGCGCCTGCGCCGCCGCCCCGCCGCGGATGCCGCGAAGCTCAAGGCTGGCTGAGCCCGTCCCGGCGCGTTCCCCCGCGCGCCTGGCCCTGCGCATCGGCGGGGGCGCGCTGCTCCTGGCGCTGGTGGTCTGGTACGCGTCGCCGCGGGCGCTCGTGCGCCAGCTGGCCGAAGTCGAACCGGGCTGGTTCGTGCTCGCCGTTGCCGTCGCGATCCTCGCCAACGTGGTCTCGGCCAGGCGGTGGGCCGCGATCGCGGGGGCACTGGATCTGGTCGCGCCGACTGGTCGCATGATCCTGATGTACGCGCGCGGCGTCACCACCAACGTGCTGCTGCCCGGCGCCACGCTCTCCGGCGATCTGCTGCGCAGCTACCAGCTGTCCAGCCTGGGCAACCCGTTCCTGCGCTGCGCGCTGTCGGTGTTCTTCGACCGCCTCAGCGGTCTGTGGGTGCTGTGCGTGCTGTCACTGCTGGCAGCACTGTTCGCGCTGGCGCTGGATGGCGCGGCACTGCCGCAGGGTATCGGCTGGTACGTCGCGGCCCTTGCCGCCGCGATCGTCGCGCCGCTGCTGCCCTGGCCCACCTCGGCACTGCGGCGCCTGCCGCTCGCCTGGCTCGCCGGAGTCGCGACACGCATCGAGGCGTTGCGCGAGCGTCTGCGCCTCGCCGGGCCGGCGCTGCGCCGCTCGATCTGGATGTCGGTGGGTGTGCAGGTGCTGTCCGCCGGCACGTTGTGGGTGTGCGCCGTCGCCGTCGGTGTGGAGCTTTCCTATTGGACGATGCTGGGCGCGGCCGCGCCGATCTTCATCATGGCTGCCGTGCCGCTCGGCGTGGCCGGCTTCGGCACGCGCGAGCTGGCCGCCGTGGTCGTGCTCGGTTTCCTGGGGGTGTCCGCGGACCAGGCTACGGCGGCCAGCCTGCTGTACGGGCTGACCGCGGTGGTGCAGGGCGTGCTGTTCGCACCGCTGTTCCTGGCCAAGGCGTAACGGCAATGCCCGCGTAAACAGCGTTCACGCAGAGGGCACACAGGAGCACAGAGGAAGGCAAGACCGAGACCCGCTGACAGGACCCTCCGGCATTCGCCCGTGCCTTCCTGATCGCAAGGATCGAATTGGCCCTGTGACCCTCCGTGTCAAGCGCGGTCTGAAGTGGTCAGTGCATCTGCGCGCGCACCAGCTCGCCCAGCCGTGCGACCGCGAGCTCCAGCCGCGCCGTCATCGGATGGCCGCAGTTCAGACGGATGAAGTTGCGGTACCGGCCCGAGTTGCTGAACATCGGGCCCGGGCCGATGGCGATGCCATGGTCGCGCGCCGCTTCGAACAACCGCACTGAATCCACCTGCGGCGGCAGCTCCACCCACAGCACGAACCCGCCGGATGGCTGCGTGAGACGGCACTCGGACGGGAAGTGCTGCGCGACGGCTTCGCTCATCTGCTCGACCTGCCGAGCGAACGCCGCGCGCAGCTTGCGCATGTGATGGTCGTAGCCGCCGTCGGCGATGAACTGCGCGATGGCGAGCTGCGGCAGCTCGGGCGTGGCGACCGAGCTGATGAACTTCAGCAGCTCGACCTCGCGCCGGAAGCGCCCCGGTGCGATCCAGCCGATGCGGAACCCGGGCGCGACGCTCTTGGTGAATGAGCTGCACAGCAGCACGTTGCCGCTGCCGTCCCACTTCTTGGCGACGAACGGGCGCGAGCGCCCGAAGTGCGACTCGCCGTAGAGGTCGTCCTCGATCAGCGGGATGCCGCGCGCCTCGAGCATGCGCACCAGGCGCTCCTTCTTGTCGTCGGGCATGAGGCTGCCGAGCGGATTGCTGAAGTTCGGGATCAGCATCACCGCCTTCACCGCGCCTGGCTCGCGCGTGGCGAGCTCCAGCGCCTCGAGCGAAACGCCTTCGCGCGGATGGGTCGGGATCTCGAGCGCCTTCATGCCCAGGCTCTCGATGATCTGCAGCAGCGTGAAGTAGGTCGGCGACTCCAGTGCGATGGTGTCGCCCGGCCGGGCCACGGCGCGCAGCGCGAGGTTGAGCGCTTCGGTGCACCCGTTGGTCACGACGATGTCGTCGGGATCCAGCGCGCAGCCGAAGTCGACGCTGCGGCGGGCGATGGCCGTGCGCAACGCGTCCGTGCCGGCGGACATCACGTAGCGGACGGCGAGCTCGGGGCGGCGCCGGCCGATCGAGGCCATCAGCCGGTGCAGCTTCTCGCCCGGATAGAGGCTCTCGTGCGGCGTCGCACAGCCCAGCGGGGCGACACCGGGACGCTCCGAGCACGCCAGGTACTCCATCACGTAGTCGTTCACGCCGACGAAGCGTGCGGCAGGCGGCGGCGCGGAGGCCGCCGGCTCCGGCAGGCGGTGCGGCTGCGAAAGGACGAAGTAGCCGGACTTCGGGCGCGCCTCGATGAGCCGCCGGTTCTCCAGTGCGCGATAGGCCTGCATCGCGGTGGAGATGCTCACCCGGTGCTGGACCGAGAGCTGGCGCACCGACGGCAGCCGGTCGCCCGCGCGCAGGCTGCCCGTCGTGATTGCCTGGGACAGCCGGTGCGCAAGCTCCTCGTAGAGATGGGGCAGGCGACCATCGTTCATGTGTGCATGGTGCGGCTTGGCCGGTGGCTCGAACAGTCACAGTGTGTGCCCCGAGCGACCGGTACAGCAACGGGCAGCAGGGCGCTGTACCGATACAGATTGTAGTGCTGTATGTCTGTGGCCCGTGTGCGAGGCTGCCTACACTGGTCCGCACCGCAATAGCACCGGAGGCGACGACCATGATGCGGCTGGACAGGGAGCGTTCCTTGCAACTGACCCCGCGGCAGGCGAGCGGCCTCACCTGCCACGTGGGTGTCCTCTGGCTCACCCGGGAGGGCGACCTGTGCGATGTGTTCCTGGCCGCGGGGGACCGGACCGCGGTCGGACGCGGCCTCACCATCGTCACAGCGCTCGAGGATTCGCTGGTGAGCCTCATGCCCGCGCGCCCGTGGTGGAGCGCTGCTCTCGCAGCTGTGGTAGCGCGCTGGCGCGGTCGACCGCGCCTCGCAATCCACCGGCTGTAAGAGAGCGCTACGCAGCGTCCAACCGTGCAGACGAATACAATCGGGGCGAGAGCGCGCAGACGCCCCGGTAAGAATTGCAATCCCGCCCGCCGGAGGAGACGGAATGACCTTCGCCACGCAGCCCGCGCTGGCCCCTGCGCCACGCAACCTGGTCGAGATCGATCTCGCGCCGCGCGCCGCATCGCTGCGCGCCGAGGTGCTCGGCGGATTGTCCGATCAGCCGAAGTCGCTGCCGCCGAAGCTGTTCTACGACGCGCACGGGGCATGGCTGTTCACCCGCATCTGCGCCACTCAGGCCTACTACCCCACGCGCACCGAGACCGGCATCCTGCTGCGCCATGCGGCCGAGATCGCCGATGCGGTCGGTCCGGCGGCGACGCTGGTGGAGCCCGGCGCCGGCGACATGCGCAAGATCCGCCTGCTGCTGCCTGCGCTGCGACCGCTGGGTTACGTCCCGGTGGACATCTCCATCGAGCAGTTGCGCGAGGAAGCGCGGCAGCTCGCGCGCGAGTTTCCCTGGCTGGCGATCACGGCCATTGCAGCAGACTTCCAAGCGCCGGCGCTGCAACGGCTGATAGCGGCGCAGCGCGGACGTCGCGTGCTGTTCTTCCCCGGCTCCACCATCGGCAACTTCGAGCCTGAGCAGGCCGCCGCGTTCCTGTCCCGCGCCCGCGTGCTGCTGGGGGAGAACGGTGCGGTGCTGCTGGGTGTGGACCTGCAGAAGGCGGTCGCCGTCCTCGACCGCGCCTACAACGACCCCGAGGGTTACACGGCACGCTTCAACCTCAACCTGCTCACGAGACTCAACCGCGAGCTCGGCGCGCAGTTCGATCCGGCCGCCTTCGCGCACCGCGCCTTCTACAACGAATCCGCCCATCGCATCGAGATGCACCTGGTCAGCCAGCGCACGCAGACCGTGCGTGTGGGGGGACAGCAGATCGGGTTTGCCGCCGGCGAATCGATACACACCGAGAACTCCTACAAGTACACCCCTGCGCAGGTGCGCGAACTGGCGCGTGCGGCCGGCTTCGCCCGCACACTGCACTGGTCCGACCCCGCCGGCTGGTTCGGCGTCTTCCTCCTCTCCTGACCCGGCTGCCGCGCGGTCGGCAGGAATTGCACGCTAGAATGGGCGCATAGCCGGGCGCTGCCGGCTGTGCCGTCGCGCTGCGCCCCGCATCGCCCCAGCGAGGAGAAGAGGGATCATGCGACTGTGCTCGATCAGGTGGGAAGGCGAGGAAACCGCCGCCGTGGTGGTCCCGGAAGGGGTGGTTCCGGTCCGGCGCATCAACGCGCACCTGGGGCGCGCGTGGCCCACCCGCATCCTGGCGCTGATCGAGCAGGGCCTCAGCCCGATGCTGCTGCGCGATGCCGAGCGCACCCCGCACCCGCTGCCGGCCGAGGAAGTGGTGTTCGCGCCGCTGTATCGGCGGCCGCGCAAGATCTGGGGCATCGGCCTGAACTACCGCGACCATGCCGTCGACCTGGGGGCACCGTTCCCCTCCGAGCCGGCCTCGTTCATCAAGGGCGACCACACCATCATCGGGCCGGACGAGCACATCCTGCTGCCCGCCGAATCCGAACGCGTGACGGCAGAAGCCGAACTGGGCGTGATCATTGGCCGCAACTGCCAGGCCGTCTCCGAGGAGGACGCTCACAAGTACGTGGCGGGATTCTGCCTGGTGCTCGACATGACTGCGGAGGACATCCTCCAGCGCAACCCCCGCTACCTCACCCGCGCCAAGAACTTCGACACGTTCTTCGCCTTCGGCCCCGAGCTGATCACCCCCGACGAGGTTCTCGACGTGATGCGGCTGCGCGTGGGCACCTACAAGAACGGGGTGTTGCACCGCGAGAACGTGGTCGCCAACATGGCCTTCCCGCCGTACTATCTGGTCTCCTTCCACTCCCAGATGATGACGCTCTACCCCGGCGACATCGTCAGCACCGGCACGCCGGGTGCGGTGGTGATCGAACACGGCGACGTCGCGGAGTGCCGCGTCGAGGGAATGGGGACGTTGGCCAATCCGGTCCGCCGTCGCGGCGACACCGACTACGCGGTGCTCGCGTCCGTGGGAGTCTAGGTAAACCGACCGCGGGCCCGGCCGTTTAGGAGCGCGCAGCACCAACAACTCGAGGCGGGCGGCCGCATCGGCCGCACCCCTTTTTCATCACTGGAGGAGCAGAGCAATGTCACGCATCACCCAACGCCTCGCGGCCCTGGCCGTGCTGGCGGCGGCGGCACTTCCCGCTGCCCATGCGCAGGTCAAGATCGGGTTCATCGACCCGCTGTCCGGGCCGTTCGCCAACGTCGGCGAACAGGGCCTGCGTGGCTTCCAGCTCGTGGTCGAGGACGTCAACGCCCGCGGCGGCGTCCTCGGCCAGAAGCTCGAGCTGGTGCCGATGGACAGCAAGGCCAACCCGCAGGAAGCGCTCAATGCGCTCAAGGCACTCACCGACCAGGGCGTCCGGTACGTCCTGCAGGGCAACTCCTCGGCCGTGGCCGGGGCCCTGTCCGACGCGGTGGCCAAGCACAACCAGCGCAATCCCGACAGCGCCATGCTGTACCTGAACTACGCGGCCGTGGATCCGGCCCTGACCAACGACCGCTGCAACTTCTGGCACTTCCGCTTCGATGCCGACGCGGACATGAAGATGCAGGCGCTGGTGAACTACATCGCGACCCAGAAGAACATCAAGAAGGTCTATCTGATCAACCAGGACTATGCCTTCGGCCAGGCGGTGTCGAAGGCTGCCAAGGAGATGCTCGCCAAGAAGCGGCCGGACATCCAGATCGTCGGCGACGACCTGCATCCGCTGGGGAAGGTCAAGGACTTCGCGCCCTACGTGGCCAAGATCAAGCAGTCGGGCGCGGACACGGTGGTGACCGGGAACTGGGGCGCTGACCTGGCGCTGCTGATCAAGGCGGGCAAGGACGCCGGCCTGAAGGTCGACTACTACACCTATTACGCCGGGATCGCCGGCGGTCCTACCGCCATCGGCGAGGCCGGCGACGGCCACGTGCGCGTGATCAGCCACTGGTTCAGCAACGTCGGCGACTCGAAGTCCGATGCGCTGGTGCAGAAGTACCGCAAGCGCTATCCGGACAGCAAGGACGACTTCGTCTGGCTGGCTTCCTACAACGCCATCGAGATGCTGGTGAAGGCCATGGAAGCCGCCAAGTCGACCGACCCGGCCAAGGTCGCGCTCGCGCTGGAAGGCATGAAGTTCCCCAGCTTCACGGGCGAGGTGACGATGCGGGCGGACAACCACCAGCTGATCCAGCCCATGTACATCTCCACCTTCACCAAGGCCGGAACGCCTGGCGTGAAGTACGACATGGAGCGCACCGGCCTGGGCTTCCGCAGCGAGGGGCGGATCGACGCCAAGGAGACCGTGATGCCCACCACCTGCAAGATGCAGCGGCCGCAGTAACCTGTCGCAGGATCAGTCCCGGCGTCGCCGCCAGCCGACGATCGCCGGGCCCTCGGGCGGCTGGATCCGCTCCAACCGCCTGACCAGGAAAGGGGGGCGTTCTGTCACCCCCTGGTGACGAATCGCCCCTTGCCCCGGGGCTGCATTGTCACAGCGATCCGGTGATGATCAGCTTGAAGAAGAAGAACATGCCCAGCCCGACGAAGGCATAGGTGAGAAGGTTGCCGCCGGCCGTGCGGGAGGGCGTACGGTCCAGGTGGTGCTTGACCGCGATCACGACCACCGCCAGTCCGAAGCCCGCCAGCCATACCAGCCAGGGGCTCTTGTGCCACAGGCTGTCCAGGCCGGTGCTGATCCACCCGCCCGGCTTGAGGCTCTTGTAGACCACCCCCGCCACGCCCAGCAGCGTCAGGCCCACCATGGCGACGGCGAAACCGTCCTCGAGGATCCCGGATACGACCTGGCCGAGGCTCTTCGATCCCTTCTGGTACACACGTGACATAGGAGCGATCCGGAGATGAGTCGGGGGCCCTATCGCAATGGCCGTACCACCGCGGCCGGCGCCTTAGCCCTCAGAGACTTGCGCATCGGGCTCGACGGATACAGGTCGCTTTCGGTGCGAGTTTCGTTGTTACCGGGCGACAGATCCCGGGCTTTTGCGGGTGCGCAGAAAGTCCGGCAGTGGGCCGCGGCCAAGCGTCGCGGCTAGTCCGCGCAGCGCACGAAGTTGCAGACGCGATCGCAATCGGGCGAGAAACCGCACTCGAAGATGCCCATCTTCGCGGTGCCGTCGGGCGTGCTGCCGCACTCGTCCTGGGCGGCCTTGGTGTGCGGCTTGGGGCGCCACTCGCACTGGTGGCAGGCGGTGATGCCGGGCAGTTCCAGGCTCTCTTGCCGGGCCACGCTGGCGCCGGGCTTGCGCAGTTCCGAAACCGGACTGCTCGCATCGTCGTCGGCGGCCAGGAGGGCGGCGGACCAGAAGGCAAGGACGAGGGCTGCGGTAAGCGCTTTCATGGGCGGTGTATCCAGAATCGAGGCCAGGGCCGAGGCCGGCACGCAGTGCCGCATGCAAATTGTCTTCCCGCGCCGGCACCGGAAGATTGACGCAGGTCAACCCGGCGGTCAACGCGGCGGAGGCGCGTCCGGGCTGCGCGGGGCGGCGTCGGCGCCCAGGGCCGGGGCCGGCGGGCGGGGACCGCGATTGCGCCGCCACCCTGCCAGCAGCACGCCGCCGACGAGGACTGCGTACGTGAGCCAGTTGACCCAGGGCATGCCGGCGATGCGTCCGGCGACCAGCGGCTCGTGCAGGATCATCTTCGCCGCAGTCCAGGCCAGCACGGCCGCCCCGACGTAGATGATGACCGGGTAGCGGTCCACGACCCGCAGGATCAGCGTGCTTCCCCACACCATGATCGGGATGCTGATGAGCAGGCCCAGCACCACCAGCAGGAAGCTGCCGTCCGCGGCGCCGGCGACTCCCAGCACGTTGTCCAGCCCCATCACGGTGTCCGCGATGACGATCGTACGGATCGCCGACCAGAACCCGGTGATCTTCGTCCCGGCCGCCGCTTCGTGCTCGTCCTCCTCGTCCTCGGCCAGCAGCTTGTAGGCGATCCACACCAGCAGCAGCCCGCCCGCCAGCATCAGGCCGGGCACCTTGAGCAACGCCACCACGATCAGGGTCATGAGGACCCGCACGGCGATGGCACCGGCGGTGCCCCAGACCACCGCACGCATCTGCAGGTGGGCGGGCAGCTTGCGGGCCGCGAGTGCGATCACGATCGCATTGTCGCCGGCGAGCACGAGGTCGATGACGATGATCGCCAGCAGCGCAGAGAAGAAGTCGGCGGTGAACAGGTCCATGAAGGCGGCGGCTTCCGGGGATGGCCGCGTCAGGATGAGGGTGAATGGAACCAGCGGGTGCCATGCCCGTGTGCGGGCACAGCGTCATTCTAGTGGGTTGCCGCCGCGGCGGGCAGGGACTTGCCTAGCCCTTCAGCCTGGTGATCCGGATCACTTCCGGCAGCCGCCGCAGCCCGCGCATGATCTGCGCGAGGTGCAGGCGGTTGTGCACCTGCAGGGTGAAGTGGATGTTGCTGTAGGTCGCACTGTCGCCCGGCTCCACGCTCACGTTCTCGATGTTCGAGTCGTTGCCGGAGATCTCGGCGGCGACCTTGGCCAGCACGCCCTGCTGGTTGGACACCAGCAGCTTCACGTTGACCGAGAACAGCTTGCGCGTCTCCGGCGCCCACTCGATGTCGAGCCACTTCTCCGGCTCGCGCTTCATCTTGGCGATCACCGGGCAGTCGTGGGTGTGCACGATCATCCCGCGGCCCTTGCGGATGAAGCCGATGATCGGGTCGCCCGGGATCGGATGGCAGCACTTGGCGAACTGCAGCGCCATCCCCTCCGAGCCGCGGATCACCACCGGGCCGGCCGACTGCGGAAGCCCCTCGCCGGCATGCGGCAGCAGCTTGCGCGCGATCACCACCCCCAGCACGCGCCCCAGGCCGATGTCGGCCAGCACTTCCTGGCGCGACTTGCCGCCGGCCTCCTTGAGCAGGCGGTCCCAGTCGGCCTCGCGCAGGTCGCGCATGTTCCCGCCCAGCGCCGCCATGGCCTGGGCCAGGAGCCGTTCTCCCAGGTGCGCCGATTCCTCGTACTGCATGGTCTTGAGGAAGTGGCGGATGTGATGCCGCGCCTTGGCCGTGACGACGAAGTTGAGCCACGACGGGTTGGGCTTGGCGTGGCTCGCGGTGATGATCTCCACCCGGTCGCCGTTCTTCAGCTCGGTGCGCAGCGGCACCAGCTCGTGGTTCACCTTCGCCGCCACGCAGCGGTTGCCGATGTCGGTGTGCACCGCATAGGCGAAGTCGACGCAGGTCGCGCCGTGCGGCAGCGACATGATCTTGCCCTTCGGGGTGAAGACGTAGGTCTCGTCCGGGAACAGGTCGACCTTGAGGTGCTCGAGGAACTCGGCCGAGTCGGCCGACTCGGACTGCATCTCGAGCAGGCTCTGCAGCCACTGGTGGGTCTTGCGCTGCAGTTCGTTGAGCGAGGCGTCGGTGCTCTTGTACAGCCAGTGCGAGGCGACGCCGGCCTCGGCCAGCTTGTGCATCTCCTGGGTGCGGATCTGGATCTCGATCGGGCTGCCGAAGGGGCCGAACAGCGTCGTGTGCAGGGACTGGTAGCCGTTGCCCTTGGGGATGGCGATGTAGTCCTTGAACTTGCCGGGGATCGGCTTGTACAGCCCATGCAGCGCGCCCAGCGCGAGGTAGCACGAGGGGATGTCGCGCACCACCACGCGGAAGCCGTAGATGTCCAGCACCTTGGAGAAGGACAGGTTCTTGTCCTGCATCTTGCGGTAGATGCTGTGCAGGTTCTTCTCGCGCCCGCTGACGTTGGCGTCGAGCCCCGATTCCTCCAGGCGCGCGCGGATCGCCTCCTGGATCTTCTCCACCACTTCCTTGCGGTTGCCGCGCTGCGTCTCCAGCGCCTTGCGCAGCACGCGGTAGCGGTTGGGATAGAGGTTCTGGAACGACAGGTCCTGCAGCTCCCGGTACAGGCCGTTGAGCCCGAGGCGGTTGGCGATCGGCGCGTAGATCTCCAGCGTCTCGCGCGCGATGCGGGCGCGCTTCTTGGGCTGCATCACGTCGAGCGTGCGCATGTTGTGCAGCCGGTCGGCCAGCTTGATCAGGATGACGCGCACGTCGCGCGCCATGGCCAGGAACATCTTGCGGAAGTTCTCCGCCTGCGCCTGCTCCTGGCTCTCGAACTCGATCTTGTCGAGCTTGGATACGCCGTCGACCAGCTCGGCCACCATCTTGCCGAAGCGGTCGCTGATCTCGCCCTTGGTGACGGTGGTGTCCTCCATCACGTCGTGGAGGAGGGCGGCGGTGAGCGCCTGCGAGTCGAGGTGCCACTGCGCGAGGATGCTCGCGACGGCGACCGGGTGGGAGATGTAGGGTTCGCCGGAGCGGCGGAACTGGCCGTCGTGGGCGGCCTCGGAGAACTCGTAGGCGGCCTGCAGCTGCCGCACGTCCTCCGGCTTCAGGTAGCTGGAGGCGTCACGC
This sequence comes from uncultured Burkholderiales bacterium, assembly GCA_964523885.1. GTDB lineage: Bacteria > Pseudomonadota > Gammaproteobacteria > Burkholderiales > SHXO01 > SHXO01. Next base: position 183,598 of record CAZFYX010000069.1, read on the forward strand.
AGGAGAACTTCGGCCTCGGGCATGTTGCTCGGCGTCCCAGGCGGGCGCTGTACCGGGTGCAGCGCGAGGAACGGCAAAACGGTGGGTGGCGCGGGAGGCGGTTGCGCCGGCTCCCGCGGCGTAGGCCCACTGCCGGTCGCGGTCAGGCCTGCCCCTTGTTGAGGATCTCGGTGCCGACCTTGCCGGCCGCGATCTCGCGCAGGGCGGTCACGGTGGGCTTGTCCTTGGCGCCGTCGATCATCGGCGATGCGCCCTGGGTCAGCTGCCGCGCGCGGTAGGTCGCGGCCAGGGTGAGCACGAACCGGTTGGGGATGCTTTTCAGGCAGTCGTCCACAGTGATGCGGGCCATAGCCACCTCACTTCACTTCATTGCGTTGAGCAGGTCACGGTGTCGCGCGAGCTGGGCGTCCACCTTCAGGCGCGTGGCGCGTACGATGCTGACGAGATCGACCACTGCCACATCAAAAGCCTGATTGATAATAACATAGTCGAACTCCCCCACATGGGCGATCTCCTCACGGGCGTTGGCCAGCCGGCGCTCGATCACCGCGCTCGAATCGGTGCCCCGGGAAGTGAGGCGCCGGTGCAGGGCATCCAGCGACGGCGGCAGGATGAAGATCCCGACCGCCACCGGCAGCAGCCGCCGCACCTGCTGGGCGCCCTGCCAGTCGATCTCCAGCACGATGTCCCGGCCCTCGCGCATGCGCGCCTCGATCCAAGCCTGCGAGGTGCCGTACAGGTTGCCGTGCACCTCCGCACTCTCGAGGAAGTCGCCGCGGCCGGCCATCTCCAGGAACTGCTCGCGTGCCACGAAATGATAGTCCCGTCCGTCGACCTCGCCTTCGCGCGGCGCCCGGGTGGTGTACGAAACCGACAGCTCGATGTCCGGCTCGCGGTCGAGCAGGGCATTCACCAGGCTGGTCTTGCCGGCCCCGGAGGGGGCGCAGACGATGAAGAGGTTTCCGGACATTGAGGCTAGAGGCTAGAGGCTGGAGGTTCGCTGGTCATCGCGGCCATCTCCGCTCCCTTCTATATCGGAGCGCATGGGCGGGTACTGAAGCACAAAGGGGTGGCCCCTCCAGCCTCTCGCCTCTAGCCTCTCGCCTCATTCGATGTTCTGCACCTGCTCGCGCATCTGCTCGACGAGCACCTTCAGCTCCATCGAGGCCTGCGACACGTCGACGTCCACCGACTTCGAGCCCAGCGTGTTGGATTCGCGGTTGAGCTCCTGCATCAGGAAGTCCAGCCGCTTGCCCACGGCCCCGCCCTGGCTGAGGATGCGGCGGGCTTCGACCAGGTGGGTTACCAGCCGCCCGAGCTCCTCCTCCACATCCACCTTGGCCGAGAACAGCACCAGCTCCTGGCGCAGCCGGTCCTCGTCCATCTCCGCCGCGGCGTCGCGCAGCCGGGTGGCCAGGCGCTCCTGGTAGGCCTGCACCAGTTGGGGGATCTTCGGCTTTACCCGCGCTGCCAGTGCCTCCATCTTCTCCACCCGCTCCAGCAGCAGCGCCTTGAGCTTCTCGCCCTCGCGTGCGCGCGACTGCGCGAACTCTCCCAGCAGGCGCTCGAGCAGCGCCTGGGTGCGCTCGCGCATCTCCTCGAGCGGGAGCAGGTCGGTCCCCAGCATCCCGGGCCAGCGCAGCACGTCGTTGACGGACAGCGGGGCAGCGCCCGGCAGGCGCTCGCGGATCTGCAGGTCGAGCGCGACCAGCTGCTCGAGCAGTGCCTCGTTGACCTGGAGCGAACCGCCCGCGGTCGGGTTCTTCTGGAAGCCGATGCGGCATTCGACCTTTCCGCGGGTCATGCGGGCGGCGAACTGCTCGCGCAGGGCGGGCTCGACCGTGCGCAGCTCATCGGGCAGGCGGAACGTGAGATCCAGGTAGCGGTGGTTGACCGAGCGGATCTCAGCGCTCAGCGTGCCCAGCGGGAGCTCCTCCGTGAGCGCGGCAAAGCCGGTCATGCTGTAGATCAAGCGGTCTCCCTGCTTTGACTTATCGTGGGCGGGCCCCGACAATGGGCGCCGCCGAAAACGATAGCACAGAATGAAAGCCGTTCCGGGCGCCTGGCCGGGGCGGCATCCTGCCCATGCATCCTGCACTGCAACGTCTCCAACCCGCCCGCCCGGTCCATGACCGGCGCGCGGTCCGCTGACCGATGCGCCCGAGCGGTCGCCGACCCGACGAGCTGCGCGCCGTGCGCATCACGCGCGGCTTCACCCGCCACGCGGAGGGTTCCGTGCTGGTCGAATTCGGCGAAACCCGGGTGCTGTGCACCGCCAGCGTCGAGGAGAAGGTGCCGCCCTTCCTCAAGGGCCGCGGGCAGGGCTGGGTCACGGCCGAATACGGCATGCTGCCGCGCGCGACCAACACCCGTACCCAGCGGGAAGCCGCGGCCGGCAAGCAGTCCGGCCGCACCCAGGAGATCCAGCGCCTGATCGGCCGCAGCCTGCGGGCGGTGGTGGACATGGCTGCGGTGGGCGAGCGCACCGTGCAGATCGACTGCGACGTGCTGCAGGCCGACGGCGGCACCCGCACCGCCAGCATCACCGGCGCGTTTGTCGCCCTGCACGATGCCCTGCGCCTGCTGCAGGACCGCGGCCAGCTCCAGGCCTGGCCCCTGCGCGACTTCGTCGCCGCCGTATCCGTCGGCGTGTACCAGGGGGCGCCCGTCCTCGACCTCGACTACGCGGAGGACTCCGCGTGCGAGACCGACATGAACATCGTCATGACCGGGAGCGGCGGCATCGTCGAGCTGCAGGGCACGGCCGAAGGCAAGCCGTTCACGCGGACGGAACTGGATGCGATGGTCGACCTGGGGCGCACCGGCATCGCGCAACTGGTGGCACACCAGCGTGCTGCGCTCGGCGTCGCCTAGTCCTCGACGGCCAACCGCATTCACCGCAGAGGACGCAGAGGATCGCAGAGGAAAGGCGCGGGTCCAGCCCGTTGAGCCAGAGATGGTGAGCGCATCGGGTTTCCTCTGCGTACCTCTGCGTCCTCTGCGGTCAACGCGGTTACGAGGGAGAACTGTGAACAAGCTCGTCCTCGCCAGCAACAATGCCGGCAAGATCCGCGAGATCGCCGCCCTCCTCGCGCCCCTGCATATCGAGGTCCTGCCGCAATCGCAGTTCGCGGTCGACGAAGCCGACGAGCCGCACCCGACCTTCATCGAGAACGCCTTGGCCAAGGCGCGCCATGCGGCCGCCCGGACGGGCCTGCCTGCGCTGGCGGACGATTCCGGCATCTGCGTCCACGCGCTGGGCGGCGCGCCGGGCGTGCATTCGGCGCGCTTCGCCGGGGATCCGCGCTCGGACCAGCGCAACAACCAGCGCCTGCTCGAGCTGCTCGCCGACGCGAGCGATCGCCGCGCACACTACTACTGTGTGCTGGTCCTCCTGCGCGCTGTCGACGATCCGCAGCCGCTCATCGCCGAGGCGCAATGGCACGGCGAGATCCTGCGCGTCCCGCGTGGCGCGGGTGGATTCGGCTACGACCCGTTGTTCCTCGATCCCTCTCGCGGACTGACCGGAGCCGAGCTGCCGATGGAGGACAAGAACCGGATCAGCCACCGCGGCAAGGCGCTGCGGCTGCTGGCGGACAAGCTGGCGCGGGATCAGGACTGAAGCTTGCGCAGCATGGCGAGCAGGCGCCGCTCGTTGCGCGCAGCCGCCCACAGCAGTGCGAGCACGGCGAGCATGACGATGCCCAGGACGAGAAAGCCCATCGAGCCGAGCAACGCGAGCGCGGCGAGCGTGCCCTGGCTCACGTCGTTGGCTTCGAGGCGTTCGAGCAGGACCCACGGGTTGACCAGCAGCGAGCGGCTCAGGAACAGGGTTCCCCACAGGCCGAGGATCGCCACCAGCAGGACGCCGGCCGCCCACGGCCACCAGCGCAGCATGCGGGTGCGGCGCGCGAGATAGGCGCGGTCGCGCTCGTCGAGGGCCGTCATCCCTCGCGCAGGCCGTGGGCCAGGACGACCAGGCCGAACGCGACCAGCACGGCGCCGGACACGTAGTTCACCCAGCGCAGCGCGCGGGGCGACACCTGCTCGCGGATCGAGCCGACCGCGAAGCACAGCAGCAGCCACCAGAGCGCCGAGCCGGCGAACACCCCAGCCACGAACGCGCCCGCTTCGACATAGTCGCCCTCCGACAGGCCGAGTCCGACGCCGGCGTAGATGCCGATGAAGGACAGGATCGTGGCCGGGTTGGTGAGCGTCAGCAGGAAGGTCGAGCCGTAGGCTCCGGCCAGGCTGCGGGCGGGCGGCACCTGGGCCGGCGGCGCGGGGCGCGCGCGGAACGTCGTGATCCCGAGATAGCACAGGAACAGGCCGCCGAGCAGGCCGAGCCAGCCCTGCTGCGCGACCAGGAAGCTGGTGATCAAGGTCAGGCCGAAGGCCGCGACCGCGCCGTAGATCGCATCGGCGGTCGCCGCGCCGAGCCCGGTGAGCAGCCCGGCCGCCATGCCATCGGCCAGGGTGCGGCGGATGGTGAGGGCGCCGATCGGGCCGACCGGGGCGGCGATGGAGAAGCCGACGATGCCGCCGGTCAGCAGGGTGTTGCCGATCACAGGCGAGGGCGCACGAGGCGATGGGAAGGGATTGCAGTCACGATGCGGCAGGAGTGTACCTGCAGCCATGCGAGGCGGGGCAAGGTCGCGGCGTCCGGTGCAAGCTCCGGCGGGGGAGGCGCCCGCGGCGCGCCGGGCTCAGGGTGTGCGCCAGAGGCGCACCTGGCGGCGGAATTCGGCCAGCTCGCCACGCTCCAGGTACGCGCCCAGCACCTCGCCCGGGGCCCACCGCGGCACGAGCGCCAGCTCGACCACGCTCTCGTCGCCGAACGGTGCGGCGCACAGGGCTTCGACGCGGAAGTGCTCGTGGAGGAGGTCCTCGCAGCGTGCGATGCGGATGGCCTGGCCTTCCGCGGCTTCGCGTGCGGACAGGTAGGTCGCCCACAGGTGCGGATGCAGCTGGCGGACCAGCAGGCCCGAACCGCCGTCCAGGTTGACCAGCACCTCGCGCGCGAGCGGGGACGGACCGCGCACGTCGCCGGGCAGGCGCATGCGCACCCCGGCGAACCCGAGGCAGTCGCGGGCGCCATACCACCACCCGTGCAGGTACTCCAGCCGGCCGAGGCGTCGGTCGACCAGGCTGGTACGTGGAGCGACCTCGAGGGTGTGGACGTTACGGCGCGGAAGGGCGACGGCCATTCAGGAGCTGGCGGATGGGGAGGCTGCGACGCTCTCGCGGGCGGCGCTGGGGTCGGGGAGAGGCCGGCCCGTGCCGGCGATGGCTCGCTCTATGTCCTGCACGGCGGGCCCTGTAGCAAGAAGCACGCAAGCGCGGCCAATTGACATTCGCATCGGCAACTCGCGGCGGCCATCATCGCAACGCCAGTGCGTAGTGGTGGAACACCTCGTCGCGCGTCCACCCCATCGACTCGTACAACCGCTGCGCGGCCACGTTCGTCCGTGCCGTGGCGAGCTCGAGCCGCGCTGCGCCCCGGGCCTGCCCGCACGCCTGCGCGCTGCGCAGCAGCGCCCGCGCGAGCCCCCGCCCTCGGGCCGCCGGCGCGACGAACAGGTCGTAGAGCACGAGCAGCGGGGCGGCCGAGACCGAGCAGAACGTCGGGTAGAGCTGCGCGAACGCGTCCGGCGTGCCGTGCGCCGGAGCCACCAGCACGATGGACTCGCCGCGGACCAGGCGCTCATGGAGGAACGAGCGTGCGAGCGCGAGTTCGCCCGCTTCGCCGTAGAACTGCCGGTACTGGTCGAACAGGACGGCGACGCGGTCCAGGTCGTCGAGGTTGGCCTGGCGGGTTGCGGGATCCAAGGTGTCGTGGCTTTGCGTCCGCCCCCATCGGCCGGACGCCGGTTGTGAGAAGGGGCCTCAAGCGTACGTCATTTGTGTATGATCCGCGCCGCGGCACACCTAGGGTGGGCCCTGACCACAGCACATGCCAAACTCGGCCCGAGGATGCTGAGCATGAATGGCCCCCGGTACCCGATCACAGTCCTGCGCCAGGCGGCCGCACTCTGCCGCGCCCCGCTCCTCATCGCACTGACGCACGCCGCGCTGTTCGACGCGGCCTGCTACTACGTCTATTCCGGCGGCTCGTACTCGACCGCCTTCTTCGCGGCGCTCCTGTGCACGGCGAAGCTCGTCCCGCTCTTCTTCATCGTGGCGATGCTGCCGTCGTGGGGCCGCTGGCTGGTCCCGGTGGAGTTCTTCGCGAGCGCGGTGGCCACCTATTTCGTGGTCACCTACAAGGTCGAGCTCAGCGCGGACACCCTGGCGCTGCTGTACGAGTCGGATGTCTCCGAGGCGCACGCGTTCGTCGGTGCCACGCTGGCGGGCTGGGTCGCGGCCTGCACCGCAGCGGGCGTGCTGCTCGCGCGCCGGATTCCCCTGGCGAAGGGCCTGCGCTGGCCCGCAGGTGCGGTCGCACTGGTGGTGATGGTTCCGCTCTACCAATGGGGCGGCGACCTGCGTCGCGTGGTCGCCGAGAAGCTTCCTGCGCAGTTGCCTTACGTCCTGTGGCAGCAGAGCAGCCGCTACTTTGCCCAGCGTCACCAGCTGGAGCACCTGCTGGCGGGCAAGCAGGACATCTCGCGGCTGCCGCTTTCCGCCAAGGGGGACGACGTCGAGGCGGTGCTGGTGATCGGCGAGTCCGCGCGCAGCGACCACTTCCAGCTCAACGGCTACGCGCGGGAGACCACGCCGACGCTCGCAGCGCGCGGTGTCGTGAGCTATCCCAACTCGCTGGCCTGCGGCAACCGCACGCGCATCTCCGTCCCCTGCCTGTTGACCCGTGCCGGGATCGGCGTGGCCCCTGAGCAGCTTGCGGACGAGAGCTCGCTCATCTCGGTGTTCAACGCTGCCGGCTTCGGCACCCAGTGGCTGTCCAACCAGCGGGTCATGCATGGCAACGACACCATCACCACGGCGCTGGCCGCCGAGGCGGGGCGCTCGCTGTTCAACCGCTCCTCGTACCGGACCGCCAGGGACGAGGTGATCCTGCCGGCCGTCGCCGACCACCTGCAGAGTGCCGGCCGGCGCCACCTGACCGTGGTCCACACGGTGGGCAGCCACTGGGCTTATCAGAACCGCTATCCGAAGGAGCTCGAGCGCTTCAAGCCCGCCTGCGACGACAGCAACCCGCAGCTGTGCTCGCGCGAGGAACTGGTCAACGCCTACGACAACTCCATCCTGGCCACGGACGCGTTCCTCGCCTCGGTCATCGAGCTGCTCGAGGAGCGCGATGCCTTCCTGATCTACGTCTCCGACCACGGCGAGTCCCTGGGCGAGGACGGGTACTACGGTCACGGACAGGCGGTGGAGCGGCTGGAGCAGCGCCTGATCCCGTTTCTGTTCTGGGCCTCGGATACGTTCAAGGCGCGTCATCCGGAGCGCTACCAGCGGGCGCTGGAGCTGGGCGGCAAGGCGCTCACGCACGATTTCGTGTTCCACTCCATGCTGCGCTGTGCAGGCATCGACGGCGAGGTCGTCGACCGCGCCTACAGCATCTGCGGCTAGCCGGGGGCGCGAGCACACCCGGTGTACAGTGCTGCAGGGTGAAACGTTCGCCGGCGCGCGCGGACCAAGTGCTATATGGGGCTGGCAGGGGCCGCCACTGAGGGAGAACCCGAATCGATGACCATGCCGTCGAACCGCAGCGCGGCGTCGCGAGCGAGCGGTGCCGCGGCCGACTGGCCCGCGCGCTATGCCGCGACGCGCGCCGCGACCGTTGCACTGGCCGCAGGCCTGTCACCCGAGGACTGCGCACTGCAGTCGATGCCCGACGCGAGCCCGGTCAAGTGGCACCTGGCCCACACCAGCTGGTTCTTCGAGACCTTCGTGCTGGCGCCCAACCTGGCCGGCTACCAGGCCTTCGATCCGGCGTTCCGGGTACTGTTCAACTCGTACTACGTGCAGGTCGGGGCGCGCCATCCACGCCCTGAGCGCGGGCTCATCTCCCGCCCGGGGCTCGCGGAGGTGTGCGCCTACCGCAGTCACGTCGATGCCGGCATTGCGCGCTGGCTGGAGAGCGGAGCGGCCGCGCCGGCGGCGCTGGCGCTGCTCGAGCTCGGGGTGCACCACGAGCAGCAGCACCAGGAGCTCATCCTCACCGACCTGAAGCACCTCTTCTCGCGCAATCCTGCGCGCCCTGCCTACCGGAGCCTCGCCACGCCCGCCTGCGGCGCTGCACCCGCGCTGCGCTGGCAGGCCTTCCCCGCCGGCGTCCAGGAGATCGGTCACGCCGGCAGGGGCTTCTGCTTCGACAACGAGCAGCCCCGCCACCGCACCTACCTGCGCGGATTCGAGCTGGCCGCGCGGCTGGTGACCAACGGCGAGTACCTGGCGTTCATCGACGACCAGGGCTACGAGCGGCCGGAGCTCTGGCTGTCCGACGGCTGGGACGCATGCAAGGCCCAGGGCTGGACCGCCCCGGCCTACTGGGAGCGGGGCAGCGACGGCTGGCACATCTTCACCCTGGGCGGCATGCGCGCGCTCGACCGCGCCGAGCCGGTGACCCACGTGAGCTTCTACGAAGCCGATGCCTTCGCCAGGTGGGCGGGCGCGCGCCTGCCGACCGAGGCGGAGTGGGAGGTGCTGGCGGCGCGCGAGCCGGCGGACGGAAACTTCGTCGAGTCGGGCGCGCTCCATCCGGTTCCTGCAACCGATGCCGGCACCCTGCAGCAGGTCTTCGGCGACGTGTGGGAGTGGACCGCCAGCGCCTACCTCGGCTACCCGGGCTATCGTCCCGCTTCGGGCGCGGTGGGCGAGTACAACGGCAAGTTCATGGTGAACCAGTTCGTGCTGCGCGGCGGCTCGTGTGCCACGCCGCGCGCCCACATCCGCGCGACCTACCGCAACTTCTTCCCGCCGGCTGCGCGCTGGCAATTCTCGGGGATACGGTTGGCGCGCGACGCGTGAGCGCGAGGCGCTAGGCCATAAGCCCTAGGCCCTAGGCTCTAGACACCAGGGATGTTGAGCGGCGCGCGCGCCGCGTTTTACTTCTGGCGTCTGGCACCTAGGGCCTAGAGCCTGAGATCCCGGCGCCCGGCGCCGGGATCTCATACCGTCCTTTGCGCCACCCGCGATTCCGGCACCGGGTACCCGGCGGCAGCGCCGACCTCGGCGATCGCGCTGTTGGTGTCGAAGAACACCTGCCAGTAGTGCGCGTTGGCGCAGAACGGCTGCACCGCCAGCACGGTGCCGCGCTCGTTGAAGTCGAGGATCGCGACGTTCGGCGCCGGCGATTGCACCACGTTGGGGATGCGCGCCACGCGCTCCTGCAGCCGCCGCACCGCGTCCTGCGGATCGACCGAGTGCGCCACCAGCGCCTTGAGGTCCACGCGCCGGACCGGGTTGGTGCTGTAGTTGGAGATCGTCTCCGAGAAGATCTTGTTGTTGCCCACGTACACGCGGACATTGTCGCCGGTGTCCAGGGCGGTGACGAACAGGCCGAGCTCGCGCACCTCGCCGGTCACGCCCCCGACGCTGATCATGTCCCCCACCTTGAAGGGACGCAGCACCATCAGGAACATGCCGGCGGCGAAGTTCGCCAGCAGTCCGCCCCAGGCGGCACCGATGGCGATGCCGAGCGCAGCGAGCAGCGCCGCGAACGAAGTGGTCTCGATGCCGAGCACCGAGAGCACCGCGATGAACAGCAGGAGCTTCAACAGCACGTTGGCGCCGGCCTCGGCATAGCGCGCCAGCGTGGCGTCGACCTTGCGCGCGAGCAGCGTCCGCCCCAATGCCGCCCGCAGCAGCTTGATCACCCAGTTGCCGACGATCCAGACCGCGATCGCGCCCAGCAGCTTCCAGCCCAGCGGCACCAGGTACGTGTTCAGGAGGTGCGTGGCCTGGCTCATCACGTCGTTGGGCATCTGGTCGATCCTCGTAGTGGGGAAGGGCGGGCGCGGGCGCGCCCCGGCCGTGCGGCAGCGCGCTTCCCGGGCGCGCGCGTGCGGCGGCGCATGATGCCAAAGGAATGGGCGGGTGTCGAGGCTGGCACCCGCCGTCGGGGCGACGGCCCGGGGCGAGCGTCAGTTGCGGTAGGGGATGCCCTTGCGGTCGAGCATGCGCAGCAGCGCGGGCCATTCCTTCTCCAGTTCCGACCCGCCGGGGCGCTGGAACTGGAGGTAGCCCTTGTTCGCCGTGTTCTGCCCGATCACGCCGAGCTCGACCCTGCCGCCGGCGAGCGCGTCGATCTGGATCTGGCACGCGCAGTCCAGGTAGTACATCAGCTGGAACGCCTCGCCCACCGTCGCACCCAGCGAGAGCAGGCCGTGATTGCGCAGGATCATGGCCTTGGACTCCTTGCCCAGGTCGGCCGCGAGCCGGCTGCGCTCGTCGAGCTCCAGCGCGATGCCCTCGTAGTCGTGATAGGTCAGCATGCCCCACACGCGCAGGGAGTGCTGGCTGATCGGCAGCAGCCCGCACTTCTGCGCCGACACCGCGACCCCGGCCCGGGTGTGGGTGTGGATCACGCAGTTGACCTCGGGGCGCGCCTCGTGCACGCAGCCGTGGATCACGAATCCGGCGTAGTTCACCCCCAGCCCGGTCGGGTCGTCGATCGCGTTGCCCTCCTTGTCGATCTTCACCAGCGTCGAGGCGGTGATCTCGTCGAACATCAGGCCGTAGGGATTGATGAGCAGGTGCTCCGACCCGGGGACGCGGGCGGAGAAGTGGGTGTAGATCAGATCGGTCCAGCGGAACTGGGCGGCCAGCTGGTAGGCGGCGGCGAGGTCGCAGCGCATGGCCCATTCCTCCTCGCTGACGCGGCTGCGCACGGACGAATCGGATACGGGGGCCAGCTTCCGGGCTCTCTCGGACATGGGATCCTCCTCCTCGGTGATGGCTGATGATAGCGCCTCGCGGCTCGCGCGTTTTCTTGATCCAGGTAAAGACCGCCGCGGTTCGCGCCGCTATAGTGCGCGACGCAAAACTCGAACTACCCGGGGTCCACCCATGCCGCTGCTCGACAGGCTGCGCCGCTCCCGCACCGCGCTCGCCCTGCTGGTCACCATCCTCTACGCCGTCCTCGCCGCCATCGCGCTGTACGTCCCGATCGCCCCGACCGCACCGTTCAGCCGCATTTTCGGCACGCCGGACCTGGCCCGGCAGGCGGTGGTCGACTTCGTCCAGCTGCTGTTCTGGCCGATCGCCGGGTTCCTGCTGGTGACGGCCGCCCGGGAGATCGCCGCGGCCGCCGCTGAGGGCTCCCGCCACAGCTGAGCCTCGCCGCCGCGACTACTTGCGCGGCGGCCGTCCACCCCGGCTATACTTCCCTCCTGCGGGAAAGGGGACCCCGCCAGCTCATCCGGGAGGGAAACACATGTCATTCCAATTCCGGGGCGCGCGCCGCGCCTCCGTCGTGATCCTGGCAGGTGCGCTCCTCGCAGGCAGCGCGGCCGCCGAGTTCAAGCCCGAAGAGGTGGTCGTCGGGCCGCCGATCAGCGCCAAGAGCCGGGCCTACCTGCTTGACATCGCCATCAACCACATCCAGGATGGCAAGGTCCACATCGTAGACGGCGACACGCTGCGCTACCTGGGTACCGTCGGTTCCGGCTTCACCGGGCAGTCGCTCGTAACGCCCGACAAGAAGGACCTGATCATCGCCACGACCTACTACTCCCGCGGCCAGCGCGGCGACCGCTCCGACGTGGTCGAGGTATGGGATGCCGACACCCTGCAGTTCAAGTACGAGATCCCGATCTCGCCCAAGCGCGCCATGGCGCTCAACTACCAGGGCCTGCTGCGGCTGTCGGCGAACAGCCGCTGGCTGCTCTCGCAGAATGCGACGCCGGCCACCTCGGTGGAAGTGGTGGACATGCAGGCAAAGAAGGCGGTGGGTGACGTGGCGCTGCCGGGCTGCTTCGGCATCTACCCGGCCAAGTCCAATCCCAACCGCTTCGCCACGCTGTGCGGCGACGGCACCATCACCACCGTCACGCTGGATGACAACGGCGGCGTTGCCAGCCGGGCCACCAGCGACAAGGTGTTCGATCCGGACAAGGACGCCTGGTTCGTCTCGGCCGAGCAGGTCGGCGACACCTATTACTTCGTCAGCTTCCTGGGCAACCTCACCGCCGTGAACGTGGGTGGAGACACCGCCAAGGTCGAAGGCAGCTTCGCGATGGTCACCGGCGCCGACCTGAAGAAGAACTGGCGGCCCGGCGGCTACCAGGTCATCGCGATCCACGGCGATCGCGCCTACGTGACCATGCATCCCAACGGCGCAGAGGGCAGCCACAAGAACCCGGCCGCCGAGATCTGGGTCATCGACATCGCCAAGAAGAAGCGCATCACCCGCATGCCCGGGAACGAGGCAGTCGCGGTCAAGACCGGCGAGGACGGGATGAAGCTGTTCGCCATCAACCCGGTGAAGGCCGAACTGCTGGTCTACGACAAGCTCGGGCCGAAGCCACGGGTGCGCAAGCTGCAGGTCGGCGAAGCCTCGCTGCAGCTGGTGGCGTACTGATGAACGGTTGGGTGGCCGCGGATCCGGTCGCGGTGGGCGCCATCGTCGGCGCCCTCGCCCTGATCCTGTTCGCGGCCGCCTGGCACAAGTTCAGCGAGCCGGACGTGTTCGCGGGGGCGCTGCAGGCCTACCAGCTGCTGCCGGCTGCCGCGGTCGACCCGGTCGCCCGGATCCTGCCCTGGCTGGAAGCGGGCATCGGCGTGGCCATGCTGGTCCCGGCCACGCGCGACCCCGCGCTGCTCGCTTTCGCCGCGCTGATCCTGGGCTATGCCGCAGCGATGGCGATCAACCTGCTGCGCGGGCGCCGCCAGATCGATTGCGGCTGCGGGGGCGAGGTGCATCCGTTGTCCTGGGGGCTGCTGCTGCGCAACGGCGTACTCGCCGTCGCGGCCCTCGCGGTTGCCGGTCCGGCCATCGAGCGCGACTTCGAATGGCTCGACGGCGTCACCCTGGTGATCGGGGTGCTGGCCTTCTACGCGCTGTACCTGCTGTTCGACGAGCTGCTGCGGCAGTTCAGCCGGATCGCCCAGCTGCGGGCGGCCGAGAACCAAGAACTGGAGGCGAAGTGACCAGCCTGATGATCTCCAACGTGCTGCTGTGGGTGCTCATGCTCGGCGTGATCGTCGCGCTGTGGGCGCTGGCCCGGCAGGTCGGCATCCTGTACGAACGCGTGGCCCCGATGGGCGCGCTGATCACCGACGCGGGGCCGAAGCTGGGCGAGGCGGCGCCGCAGTTCGAGCTGCCCGCGCTCAGCGGTGCGCGCATCGCGATCGGCGGCGAACGGGCCAAGAGCCAGCTTCTGTTCTTCCTGTCGCCGACCTGCCCGATCTGCAAGAAGCTGCTGCCGGTGCTGCGCTCCTCGGCCGCGGCCGAGCGCGACTGGCTGGACGTGGTGCTGGCGAGCGACGGCGAGGCGACCCAGCACCTGGCCTTCTACGGCGAGGCGAAGCTCAACGAGTTCCCCTACGTGCTGTCGGCCGACCTCGGCATGACCTACCGGGTGAGCCGGCTGCCGTATGCCGTGCTGATGGACGAACGCGGTATCATCCGCGCAAAGGGCATGATCAACACGCGCGAGCATCTGGAAAGCTTGTTCAACGCCAAGGAGCTGGGCGTCGGCTCGGTGCAGGAATACCTGCGCGAGCGCATGCCTGCCCAGCACCAGCACGGCGAGACTGTCTGATCGTAGTCATCGGGTTTGCGAGCGGGAGGGAAGAAGATGAAGCGGATTCAGGAATGGATCGACCGGATGGCCGAGCGCCGCGTGCGCCAGGCGGCGCAGCTCACCAGCCGGCGCGGGGCGCTGGCGCGGTTCGGGGCGGTGATGGTGGGCACGATGGCCATGCCGATGCTGCCGTTCGACCGGTCGGGCAACGCCTATGCGCAGGGCAAGAACGACGACGACACCAGCTGCGAGTACTGGCGCAACTGCGCCCTGGACGGGTTCCTGTGCACCTGCTGCGGCGGCAGCGTGACCTCATGCCCGCCGGGGTCCCAGGTGTCGAAGGTGACCTGGGTCGGCACCTGCGCGAACCCGAAGGACGGGAAGGCATACCTGGTCAGCTACAACGACTGCTGCGGCAAGACCGCGTGCGGCCGCTGCCTGTGCAACTACAACGAGCGTGAGCGCCCTGGCTATCGCATGGGCACGTTCAACGACATCAACTGGTGCATGGCCAACACCCAGACCATGTACCACTGCACGGTGTCGGCGCTCGTCGGTACCGCGTAACACCCGCGCAAGCCGGACCGGGGGAGCCCCGACAGGCGGCTCCCCTGCGCGCTCACCTGCAGCCCCAGATGCCGTGAAGCCCATCTCCCGCTGGGCCCTTCCCGCTGCATGCGCGGCGCTGCTGGCGTGGGCCGCAGCGGCTGCACAGGCGCAGGACCCTGCCGCCTCCCCGCGCTTCCCGTCCACCGCCAAGCGCACCACACAGCCCATCGCTGCGCCCAACGCGCCGCCCACGAGCGAGGACGCGCTGCGCGATCCGCAGCGCTACAACTACGTGCTGCACTGCTCGGGCTGCCACTTCCTGCACGGCGAGGGCATGCCGAGCGGCGGCATCCCGCGCGTGCGCGACCAGCTCGGCTACTTCCTCGCGCTGCCCGAGGGGCGCGCCTACCTCATGCAGGTGCCCGGACTGCTGTCGGCCGGCATGACCGACGAGCAGGCGGCTGGCGTGATCAACTGGATGATCGAAGCCTTCGCCGGGCCGTCGCGCCCGGTGGACTTCCTCCCCTACACCGCCGACGAGGCGCAGCGTTACCGCCTGCAGAAGCCCGCCGACATCATCGGCAAGCGCCGCGAGCTCGCGCAGCAGCTGCGGGAGGCGGGGTATCCGATCCAGTAGGGGCTGGTCCATACCGCCTGCCTCTTACCGCCAAGGACGCCAAGGACGCGGAGGAAAGCCCCCTGCGCATCCTGCCTGTCGTGTTCCTTGGTGTCCTTTGCGTCCTTGGCGGTGAGCGCTTCTCTCTAGCGTTTCCTCGCTGCGCGAGCAATCCGGGCCGGCCCTTGCAGCCGGCCCCCGGTTACGCGGCTAGCGCACGTCGACGTCGGTGCGGCGGATCGATGCGGAGATCTCGACGCGGCGGTCCTTCTGCACGCATGCGATCAGCTGGCTGCGGTCGAGGCCGACGCATTCGTCCGGACGCGTGACCGGCTGGTACATCCCCTTGCCGATCACCTTCAGCTTGGTCACCGGCACGCCCTGCTTCACCAGGTAGCGCGCCACCGCCCACGCACGACGCTCCGACAGGTACTGGTTGTACTCCTCGGTGCCGATGCGGTCGGCGTGGCCCACGATCTCGAGCTGGTCGTACTCCGCGTCCTTGAGCTTGGTGGCGAGCTGGTCGAGCAGCACCTTGGTCTCGTCGCGCAGCACCGCCCTGTCGAAGTCGAACTCGCCTTCGCCGTCGACGCCGATCGTCATCGGCAGCATGCCGCCGAGCGTCTGCGGCATCACGACTTCGTGCGAGCTGGCCTTCTCGCCCGGGGCCTGCACCACGCCGGCGATCATCGGTGCGCCGCCCTGGCCGCCGCCCTGTCCTGCCGCCGCGCTGGCGTCGCCGATGTCGTCGGCAGTCGATGGCAGCGCGCTGGCACCGGCACCGGTCGTTCCGCCGCTGCCCAGGTCCGTGCCCACGGCCTGTTCCGCGGACGATGCGGCACCGACGTCGGCGCCGGATGCGGAGCCATTCCCCGTCCCGCCCGCAGCAGTTGCATCGCGGGAAGCGTCGTCTGCGCCTGCGCTGCTGGCACCCGATGTGCCGCTGTCTCCGGCCGATGCATTGCCCGCCGTCGCACCGGCGTTGCCGTTCGTCGTGCCGCCACCGTTCGTCGCGCCGTTACCCGTGCCGCTGTCGGCGCCGGTTGCGCTGTCGCCCGCACCTGCCTGGTTCGCAGCGCCAGCATCCGCGCTTGCGCCCGCAACCCCGGACGCGTCCGTCGTCGCGCCGGCTGCGTCGCTGCCGGCCTTGCCCTCGCTCGCATCGGCTGTCGCGCCGGTGGTGCTGTCCGAACCGCTGCCCGCGGCACGGTCCTGTCCGTCGGCACCCGTTGCATTCGCACCCGCAGCGGCATCGCTGGCGGCTGCGCTGGCGCCGCTGCTCGCCGCAGCCTGGTCGCTCTCGGGGCTGCGCGATGCGTCGGGTGCAGTGCCGCCCGATGTCGATGCCGACTTGTCGGGGACGGCGGACGCCGTGGCGCCGCCCGCCGCGCTGCGCGACACCTTCGCGCGTGCGTCCGGGCCCACTGCGCTGCTCGAGCGCCAGCTGCTGCCGCTCGCACACGCGCACAACAGTGCGGTCAGCGCGACGATCGCGCCTGCGCGAGCCAATGGAACGATGCGGCGGTCCGCGGGAGTTGCGCCTGCTTGGGCGGATTGGATGATGTTCAAGTGGTCACTCCTCGTTCAGGTCGGTTGCATGGTGAGCAGTCGCTCGAGCATGGCACGGCCGGAAAGCCTTGCTCGCACCTCCCTGTGGCGGGCCGGTGCCGTTGCCGTTCGGGTCGACGTGCGATGGCGTCGACGGACGAGCGCAGCGCTGCTGCTGTCGTCCGCGGGCGGCGTCGGTTCACGATGACAGCCGCTGCGCGGAGTGCTCCTCGATGTGACTCCGGGCCGACACGTTGCGTGCCGGAACCTTCGCCTGTTCTTGTGCCGCCTGCGGGAGCGGTGGAGGAGGCAACTACATTTGTGCAAATAATATTGCCACAGATGGGCGTGTCAAGGCGGCGCTTCGCGCGCGCGGGGGCCGACGCGCGCCGCAGGTGCGGCCGCCGTCAGCGTGTTTCGTGCCCGCCCGCGGAGGAGCCGGGGCCGACGCTCAGGAAGCGTGGGGGCCGTTCGCGCGCGAGCGGGTGGGGATGCGATCGGACATCGCGCCGAGCAGCCGCGTGAGCTGCGCATCCAGATGGCGCAGCTCATCGCGCGGCAGGCGCTCGAGCGCGTCCGGCAGGACGCCGCGGGCGCTTTCCGGTGCGCGCCCCAGCAGGCGCTCGCCCGCGCGCGTGAGGTACAGCCGCACGACGCGGCGGTCGTCGTCGTTGCGCACGCGCCTGACCAGCTTCGCCTGCACGAGCTTCTCGACCAGGTTGCTCACGGTGGACTGCCGCAGCGACAGCAGGGCAGTGAGGTCGGAGACCCGCGCGCCCGGATGGCGGTGCAGCTCGGCCAGCGCCCAGAGCTCCGCCGCGGTGACGCCCGGCTTGCGCTCGCTGGCCGCGGCCGGCAGCTTGGCCGCGCGGAAGATCTCGCGGAACTTTCCGAGCACCTCCAGTGCCAGACCGTCATGACGGGTGGGAGCGGCGGGCCTGGAGAGTGCCGCGATGGATGACTTGCCCGGACGGGGAACGCGTGCGTTCCTCGCCCGGACGCCGGGATTGGTGCTGGTCTCCACGGTGGTGCGCCTTTTCGTTTGGTTTATTGGCGGTGGTGCGCCATGCCGCCCTGCATCGCCTCAGATGCATAAGCGGGCGGCATGGGATTCCTTGCGCTGCAATTATGACCATGGCGAGGCGCCGGCAACAAGAGGGGCGCGGCCCCGATCCGGCGCAGGCGCCCCGGTTGAGCTTTTGTATTTGTACGAATATACTGGCGCGCACTCCCCGCCGTGCCGACGATGCCTGCTCCGCCCATGCCGCGGTGCCGGTATGCTTTGGCGTCGCGCCGCGGGCCGGCAGCCAACCTGGCAACTCCAACCAACGAGAGGAGAACTCGCGTGAAGCTCGCCCTTAGGATCTTCCTGCCGCTGGTCGCCGCCGCGGCCCTGCTGGTGCAGGGTTGCGCCGTGCAGCCGCAGAACATCGCACTCGACCCGACCATGCAGGTGCCGCAGTCCAAAGTCGGCCAGGGCAAGACGGTGCAGGTGGTGGTGCGCGATGCGCGCCCGCGCAAGACGCTCGGCACGGTGGGCGACCTGAACGGCAAGTGGGCACACGTCTCGATCGAGAACGACCTCACCATCCCGGTGTACCAGGCGGTGTCGGCCGGGCTGATCAAGCAGGGCTTCATGGTGCAGCCCACGCCGTCCAACGACGGCCGCAAGCTCGAGGTCGAGGTGCGCGAGATCGACTACCAGTCGTCCAAGGACGGCTTCCTCTACAAGACCGAGGGCAATGCCGCGGTGGCGGCGATCGCCAACAACGGCGAGACCCGGTACGAGCGCATCTATCGCGCCGGCGAGACGCTGCCCAGCAGCCCGACCGTGCCCAGCGAAGCCGAGAACGTCAAGGCTGTGAACCGGATCGTGGGCTACACGCTCGAGGACATGCTCAAGGACGACCGGCTGATCGCCACGCTGGTGCAGTGAGGCAGAGCGCCTGCATCGAAAACTGAGGGTCGCGGAGGCATTGGCGCACAGCGTTGCAGTGCCTCCGTCTGCTTCAGTGCCCCCTGAGTCGAATGCCGTTCCGTCGCTCCCGGCCTGCAGGTCTCACCCGCAGGCCCCCACTGCGCCGCAGGCGGTGCAGAACTCGCAGCCGTCCTTCTTGATCAGCGCGTAGTTGCCGCACTCCTTGCACTGCTTGCCTGCCAGCGTGCCGTAGCTGCGTACCTGCTCGGGCTCCCGGTCGGCCTCGGGAATCTCCAGCACCCCCATCTCCACCACCGGGTAGCCGCGCTCGTCCAGCACGCCGAGCATGGCGTAGCGGTGGATGATGAGCCGTGCGATGTACGCCACCGTCGAGGGGAAGTTCTGCTGCTTCTCCTCGCCCGGCACGCGCGCCAGGAAGTCGCCCAGCGGCTCGCCGTAATTGAGCAGCTTGCGCAGCTTCATCCCGATCCAGGCCGGGTCGATCACCCGCATGTCCAGCGACAGCAGCTTGCACAGCCCGTCGAGCGCGCGCGGATAGGCGCCGGCGAGCCACACCGAGTATGGCCGGCGCTGGCCGTTGGGCAGCACGAGCTCCTTGAGCATCAGCACGAAGTCGTCGCCCGAGTTGCGGTTGTGCACGTCCACCGTCCACGACATGGTGCCGTCGGTTCCGGTCTTCGGCTCCTTCTTTGCGAACAGCGCGTCGAGCACCGGCGAGCGCTCCGGGTCGCGCGCGAGGGTGCCGAGCTGGTCCACGCGGAAGCGCACGATGCGCGCGAAAGCCGCGACCATGCTGGGCACGCGCACGGGCTTGCCGCTCGGCGGGAGCGGACAGTCGAACGCGTCGTCGCCGGCGGTGCGCGCGAGCATATCCAGCTTCATCCGCAGCCATGCCTTGTCCTGCGCGCGCAGGTCCATCGACAGCGTCTTCGCCACCGCGCCCAGCCCGCGCGGCTGCTCGTTGCCGTTGACCCACACCTCGAACGGGTGCGGCTCGCCGTCCTCGACGTGGCCGACGAAGATGGCGAACCTGCCGAACGGCGACTCGACCATGTAGGTCCACGACGGATTGCCGCCGGGCAGCTGCGGCCGCCCCGGCCAGCGCAGGCTGTACAGGGCGGGCGTGGGCGCGGCCTCCAGGCGGATGCGGCGATCGACGTCGGTCGTGTCGAGGTCGTTGGGCTGCTGTGCCTCGGGCGTCACCGACAACACCGCACCGAGGATCTTGTTGGGGCGGTAGGTGGTGATGCCCTTCAGACCCGCGCGCCAGGCCTCGAGGTAGAGATCCTTGAAGTCCTCGTACGGATAGTCCTCGGGCACGTTCACCGTCTTGCTGATCGCCGAGTCGACGAACGGCGCCACCGCCGCCACCATGCGCATGTGATCGCGCGCGGAGATCTCCAGTGCAGTGACGAATTCCTGGGGCAGCTTCTCGACGTCGCCGCCCAGGTGCCGGTACAGACGCCAGGCGTGGTCTTCCACGTCGTAGGTCTTGAACGAATTGTCCGGCATGCGCTTCTTGCGCTGGTAGGTCCACGAGAACGGCGGCTCGATGCCGTTGGCCGCGTTGTCCGCGAAGGCCAGCGAGATCGTCCCGGTCGGCGCGATCGACAGCAGGTGGCTGTTGCGCAGGCCGTGCTTGCGGATCTCGGCCTTGAGCGCGTCGGGCAGGCGCGAGGCGAAGCGGGGTGCGGCCAGGTACTGCTCGGCGTCGAAGCGCGGGAATGCACCCTTCTCACGCGCGATCGCGACCGACGATGCATAGGCCTCGTCGCGCATGGCCTGCGCGATCTTCGCGGCCATCTCTCGAGCGGGTTCGCTATCGTAGCGCAGCCCGAGCATGATCAGCGCATCGCCGAGCCCGGTGAAGCCCAGGCCCACGCGCCGCTTGTTGCGTGCCTCCTCGGCCTGCTGCGGCAGCGGCCACACCGTTGCATCGAGCACGTTGTCGAGCATGCGAATGGCGGGGCGTACCACGTTGCCGAACGCTTCGAAGTCGAAGCGCGCGTTCCCGGTGAACGGCTCGGAGACGAACGGGGTGAGGTTGATGCTGCCCAGGCAGCAGCAGCCGTAGCTCGGTAGAGGCTGCTCTCCGCACGGGTTCGTCGATTCGATGACCTCGCAATAGGACAGGTTGTTGTCCGTGTTCGCGCGCTCGACGAAGAACACGCCGGGCTCGGCGTGATCGTAGGTCGAGTCCATGATCTGCTTCCACAGCTCGCGCGCCTTCAGCGTGCGGTACACCCACTTGCCGTCCGCGCGCTGCTTCGGCTCGCCGTCGTGCCAGTCGCGGCTGGGCGGCTGGCTGTGCACCAGTTCCCAGTCGTCGTCGGCCTCGATCGCGCGCATGAAGGCGTCCGTCACTGCGACGCTGACATTGAAGTTCTTCAGGTCGCCGTGGTCCTTGGCATGGATGAAGTCCTCGATGTCGGGGTGATCGCAGCGCAGGATGCCCATCTGCGCGCCGCGCCGCGAGCCGGCCGATTCCACCGTCTCGCAGCTCTGGTCGAACACCTTCATGTACGACACCGGCCCGCTGGCGCTGCTCTGCGTGCCGCGCACCAGGGCGCCCCTGGGCCGGATCGAGGAGAAGTCGTAGCCCACGCCGCCGCCGCGACGCATGGTCTCGGCCGCTTCCATCAGCGCCACATAGATCCCGGCCTTGCCGTCCACCGTCTCGGATACGGAATCGCCGACGGGCTGCACGAAGCAGTTGATGAGCGTGGCGGCAAGCTCGGTGCCGGCGGCCGAGTTGATGCGCCCGCCCGGAATGAAGCCGTTCTCCAGGGCCTCGAAGAACGCCGGCTCCCACTTCGCCGGATCCTTCTCCACCGCGGCCAGCGCGTGCGCGACCCGCCGGCGGACCTGTTCGATGGTGTGTTCGTCGCCCTTCGCGTACTTCTCCAGCAGCACGTCGAGGGTGACCTGCTGGGCGGGAAGGTTGAGGATGCTGTCGTCGAGCTTCATTGTCGCTCCCGGGGAACGATGCGAGAGGAGGTGGGAACGCCTATCTTACGCCGGCTCGCCGGCTGCCCACATCATGGAGTTCGGTGATGCGCAATGCGCGCGGCATGGCGGCTGCATGGCATCTTGCACAGGGGTGTCCGGCGCGGCATTTGAGATGGCGCAAACGCAGTGCGCCGGGGTCGCAGGCGGCGCCGGGTGTCGGCGCCGCCGCGGCGCTGCTAGAGGCTGAAGATCTTGCCCGGGTTGAGGATGTTCAGCGGGTCGAGCGCCTTCTTGATCTCGCGCATCACGCCCACCGCCTCGCCGTGCTCGGCGACCAGGAACTTCATCTTGCCCAGGCCGATGCCGTGCTCGCCCGTGCAGGTGCCGTCCATGGCCAGCGCCCGCATGACCAGGCGCTCGTTCAGGCGCTCGGCTTCCTTGATCTCCTTCGGATCGTTGCGGTCGATCAGGAACCCGAGGTGGAAGTTGCCGTCGCCGACGTGACCGACCAGCGGCGCGATCAGGAAGCTCTCCTTGAGGTCCTTCTTCGTCTCGAGGATGCACTCGGCCAGGCGCGAGATCGGCACGCACACGTCGGTGGCCCAGATCTCGCAGCCGGGACGCAGCGCCTTGTTGGCGTAGGTGACGTCGTGGCGCGCGGTCCACAGCGCCGTGCGGTCTTCCTGCTTGGTCGCCCACTTGAACTCGCCGCCGCCGTTCTCGGACGCGATCGACTGCACCAGCCCGGCCTGTTCCTGCACCCCGCTCTCGGTGCCGTGGAACTCCACGAAGAGGGTGTTCTGCACCGGATAGTTGAGCTTCGAGAAGCGGTTCACCGCGTCCATCTGCACGTCGTCGAGCAGCTCGATGCGCGCAACCGGCACGCCGAGCTGGATGGTCTGGATCACGGTGTTGACTGCGCCTTCGAGCGAGTCGAACGAGCACACCGCCGCGGCCATCGCCTCGGGCATGCCATAGAGGCGCAGCGTCACCTCGGTGATGATGCCCAGCGTGCCTTCGCTGCCCACGAACAGGCGGGTCAGGTCGTAGCCCGCGGCGGATTTGCGTGCCCGGCGCGAGGTGCGGATGATGCGGCCGTCGGCCAGCACGACGGTCAGGGCGAGCACGTTCTCGCGCATGGTCCCGTAGCGCACCGCGTTGGTGCCCGAGGCGCGCGTGGCCGCCATGCCGCCGAGCGAGGCGTCGGCGCCGGGATCGATCGGGAAGAACAGGCCCTGGTCTCGGATGTAGTCGTTGAGCTGCTTGCGCGTCACCCGCGCCTGCACGGTTACGTCGAGGTCCTCGGCGTTCACCTCGAGGACCTTGTCCATGTTGACCAGATCGACGACCACGCCGCCATGTTCGGGAATCACCGCACCTTCCAGCGAGGTGCCGGTGCCGTAAGCGACGACCGGCGTGCGGTGGCGGGCGCAGATCTGCACGATCTCCGACACCTCCTCGGTGGTGTTCGGGAACGCCACCGCGTCCGGGCGGTGCGGGATGTGCCACGACTCGTCCTTGCTGTGGTGGTCACGCACTCCGGTGCTGGTGGAAAGGCGTTCACCGAGCAGTGCGCGCAACTCGTCGATGGCGGTCTGCGGGTTGGCTACGGCGACTGATGACATGGCTCCTGGCCCCCTTCGTGGCGGTTGGTGCGGGCAGCCGCGCTGCCCTTGAACTAGCCGAGTATTGTCGCAGATTGGCCTTCCGGGAGTGAAAAGGTGAAGAAGTGAAGCGGCGGCAGATCTGCCGCACAGGTCTCTTCACCTCTTCACAGGCCGAAGGCCCTTCACAGCGAAGCCTTCACGGGCGCAGCCCACACACGCGCAGCGCTCACAGCGCGAAGCCCTTCACCAGCACCGACGTCCCGCTGAACAGCAGCAGCACGCTCACCGCGCGTGCGACCTGCAGCGGGGTGAGGCGCCCGTGCAGGCGGTGCCCGATGAACAGCCCGAGCCACACCAGCGGCACCAGCATCAGGTAGCCGATCCACACTTCGCCCTGCAGCAGCAGGCCGGACAGCAGGAACAGCAGCAGGCGCGTGCCGGTGTTCACCACGAACACCGCGCTCAGCGTGGCGCGCATCCGCGCGGGGTCAGGGATGCGCAGCGCGAAGTACAGGGCGAAGATGGCCCCGCCGGTGCCGAACATCCCGCCGATCACGCCGCCGAACAGTCCGGCGGGGATCGCCCACCAGCGCGGGATCGGATTGCGCGGGCCGGGCGAGCGCAGGCTGTGCACCCCGTAGGCCAGGATGAAGACGCCCAGGGCGATCAGCAGGGCGCGGCCGGGGAGCCAGACCAGCGCCGCGACGCCGGTGACCATGCCCACCAGTTGCGGCGGGATGATCGCGACCATCTCCCTGCGGTCGAGGTCGCGCCGCAGGCGCACGCCCTGCGAGGTCATGCCGGTGAAGTCGAGCAGCAGCATCAGCGGCACCACCAGCTTGAGCGGCAGCAGCAGTGCGAGCAGCGGCATCGACACGAGCGAGGAGCCGAAGCCGCCAACCGCGAGGACGATGTAGCCGAGCAGCACGATCGCCGCGATGAGCGGCAGTGCGTCGAGGGGAAAAGGCATGCCCGAGTTTAGGGGAAACCTTGGATCGCCGTGGCCGTCGAACGGGTATGGCCATCGATCCTGGGATCTGTCGCCGGCTCGCGGTGCTGGGCGTTTTCACAGCGACGCTGTGCGGATGCGCAGCCGGCGAGCCGCGGCCACCCGTTACCACCGAGCAGGTCATCCAGATGAGCAAGGACGGCGTGCCCGCCGCCGACATCATCCAGAAGATGCGCGAGGCGGGCACCGTGTACCGGCTGTCCGGGTCGAAGCTGGCGGCCCTGCGCGGCGAGGGCGTGCCCGACGAGGTCCTCGACTACATGCAGGACACCTACCTCGCGCAGCAGCGCGCGCAGGGGGCGATGGATTACAGCTACTGGGATGGTTCGTGGGGCTGGGGTCCCTATCCGTACGCCGGCTATTGGGGACCGCGTGGCTACTGGGGGCCGTATTGGGGACCCTACTGGGGTTATCCCTACCCGTACCGTCCGCGCCCGCCCAAGCCCAGGCCGCCGCCCAAGCCGCCGCCGCCCGCCGCACTGCAAGGGGCCCCCGGCGCGGTTGGTCCCGCCGGCGCTCACCGGCCGCCCACACGGTCGGCTGCGCCGATCCGGCCGGCAGTGCCGGTGCGGCCGGTGCGCTGATCAGGCCGCGGGCGAATCCGCGAACACGACGCTGTTGCGGCCGGCCGCCTTGGCGCGGTAGAGCGCGTTGTCCGCGCGTTCGATGAGAC
Source organism: uncultured Burkholderiales bacterium (assembly GCA_964523885.1). Taxonomy (GTDB): domain Bacteria; phylum Pseudomonadota; class Gammaproteobacteria; order Burkholderiales; family SHXO01; genus SHXO01. Next base: position 208,140 of record CAZFYX010000069.1, read on the forward strand.
CCTCGAGCGGTTCCGGCGGCGCGAGCACCGCGGCGCCGATCGAGACGGTCACCTTGAGCAGCACGCTCGGTTCGGGCGCAGCGAAGTCCGCTTGTTCGACCGCCACGCGCAGGCGTTCTGCTGCTGCGCGCGCCGCGGCTTCGCCCGCGCCGGGCAGCATGGCCAGGAACTCCTCGCCCCCGTAGCGCACCAGGAAGTCGGTCGGCCGCAGCGTCTCGGTGAGCCGTCGCGCCGCGGCTTTCAGCACCACGTCGCCAATCAGGTGCCCGTAAGTGTCGTTGAGCCGCTTGAAGCGGTCGATGTCCACCATCAGCAATGCGAGTGGCTGACGCGAGCGCTCCGAGCGCGCGATCTGGCGGGGAAAGATCTCGTCCATCCAGCGGCGGTTGTGCACGCCGGTGAGCAGGTCGGTCTTCGCCGCGCGCTCGTACTCGCGCTGCAGGTGGAAGCTGCGCTGCAGGTGGGTGTTGTCGTTGCGCACCCGGCTCGACATGACCCGCAGCAGGTTGCGGGCGAAATGCGGCGCGCTGTCCACCAGCTGCAGCACGTCGGCCTGGGTGAGCTCGAGCACGCGGCTGTCGGTCGAGGCGACGACGTGCGCCGAAACGGTGCGCCCGTCGATGAACGACATCTCGCCGGCACAGTCGCCAACCTCCAGCGCCAGGTAGTGGCGCCCGACGGGGTCCTCGAGATAGACCAGCAGGCGCCCGGCGACGACCACGAACAGCGACGTGTTGCGGTCGCCCGGCGCCAGCAGGGTCGAGCCGCCCGGCACCGTCAGGCACCGCGAGCGTTTCAACGGATCGGCCAGCAGCTCGGCGGCAACGCCGTCGAACAGCATCGAGCGCTGCGCGGCGCTGTGTTCCGCCGTCGTCGGCGCAGTACGTTCGGCGAGCGGATCGAAGATCAGGCTGACCACCAGTCGTGCTCCGGTCTGGAGTGGTCCATCATGCAACATTCATGCTCGTCATTCGGGGAATCCCCGAGCGGCCGCGTCAGGATTCCGCCAGCGGCTCCCCAGCCGGGGCGGCCGCTTCGGCCTCCGACGGCGCAGGTTCCGGCGGCGCTGGAATCTGCCAGCAGCGGCGCAAGTGCTCCAGCGTGTCGACGACCAGCGCCTTGTCGACCTCCGCTCCGAAGCCGCGCGGCGGGATGCGATCGGTGTGCACCAGGCGCTGCAGCGCGGCGAGGAGGCGCTCGCCGCCGTCCATCCCGAAGCTGCGCCAGGCCGGCCCTGCCGCCATCCCCGGCTCGCGCGGGCACGGGCCGTCCCCGCCTTCGATATCCACGACGTAGGTGAAGCGCGGATCCCCCGCGCTGGAAAGCCCGAACCCCGGCGTGCAGAAGTGCGCCACGCGCTCGGCGATGTCCACCTGCTCGGGACGCAGGCGCGCGGGCTGCGCGACGGCGAGCATGCACGCCTGCAGGAACTCGCGCTCGACGCTGCTGCGCAGGTCGCTGCCGGGAGCGAGCGTGACCGGGGTCCGGGCGCAGGCGCGTCCCTCGGCAATCGCGTACAGGCGGCACAGGTCGGCCCAGACACCAACCGGCTCGGCCGCGCCGCGCAGGTAGCTCCACTTCAGGACCGCGGCGCCGGCACGCACGCCGCGGGCGAGGACCTCGGCCACCTGCTCGGCGGGCAGCGGCCGGCCCTTGCGCTGCTTCGTCCAGGGCACCACCAGCGACTGGTGGACGTGCGCCAGGGGTACCAGGCAGTTCTCCACCTCGCGCGCCCACGCGGCCAGGGTCTCGGGCGACTCCCGGTTCAGGTGGGCCAGGTAGCGCCGGGTCGCGTCTCGGTAGCAGCGCCGCGCCGTGACCTCGAGCGGTACCAGGCGTTCGGCGAGCTCACCGGCACCCAGGCCTGGAGTCGCCCGCAAGACCGCGAGCTGCTCCGCGATCTGCGTGAGGCAGGCGATGGGATCGTCGGGCAGCGCCAGCGTCATGTCCGCCTCCGCCGCGATGCGGCGGAAGCGGGTGCGCCAGGCGGCCCAGGAAGCAAGCATGAACGCGGTGTATCCCGTTTGCATCGAGGGGGAAGCGGATGCCCGTGAGCCTAGCAAGTTCGCGGCCCTGGTGCAGCAGTGGTCTTCGGTGTCGGGAATGTGAGCAAATGCTCACATCGACGTTCAGCTGCTCTGAACCTCACCCTCCGACACCGAACGAGCCGCGAGCCAGGGGATCGGCACAAGCCTCGTCGCGCGCTGCCACGACGTTCACGACGCAACGCCCACCCGGCGGGCACCGGTTCACGGTCATGGCGAAGCGGCCGAACGCCTGCTGCCGCGTGGCGCGCACCAGCTCGGCTGGCTCGTAGCAAAGGTAGTAGCTGGAAGTGCGATCGAGGTTGCGCAGCCGGATCACCTGGGTGCCGCCGGCCGGTACGACCGCCTGGGCGAAGCTCATCCGCACCGCCCGCGAGGCCGCGGTGGTGAAGCGCCAGCGCTGCGTCAGCGGCACGCCTGCGACCGAGCCGACGAACTCGGCGCGATAGGCCGTGCCTGGCGCGAGCGGTTGCAGCGGAACCAGCGCGGCAGCCCACTCCGGCATCTGCAGGTCGTCCGACTGCGTGAGCACGCGGGCTTCGACCGGCGCTGCACCGCCTTCGGGCGTGAGGGTGAACCGCTCGATCACGAGCCGACGGTTGCCCCCGACCTGGATCGTCACCGGCTGGCCTGCCAGCTCGTGCTCCGGGAGCGGGTTGGGCGTCTCGGTCGCCGGATCGAAGTCCACCCCGACCTCGGCCTGGCCGGCGATCGGGTAGACCGTCGCGTCCACGCCGCCCTCGACGCTCTTCTCCCCGGTGAAATCGATGGCGACATAGACGGCGTCGATCCCGCTCTGGGCCCCGCGGGCCACGCCGGCGCCGGCCCGGTCGAACCCGCGCGACAGCAGCAGCAGGCGGTGGTAGACGGTCGTGATGAGGTCGTCGACCACGGTCTCCGGGCTCGACTGCGATGCGAGGCCGACCGCTTCGCCGCTGCGCGCGAACTGCACGCCGGCCTTGCGCAGGCGGTCCTCCAGCGTGCTGCCGCTGAAGTGCGAACTGGTGCGGTCCATCTGGACATGGCTGAGCTGGCCGGTGTCGGCCATGTACTGCGCGTGCGACTGCGCCGCCGCAGCGACCCGTGGATCGTCGGACACTGGCGGAAGGCCTGCCATGCCGCGGTGATGGTTGACCCGCTCGAGCAGCGTGGGCGGTGCCTGCGCCATCGCCTCGCCCGCGGACTGCGCCGCAGCCGTGCCGATGCAGCCGGCAATGGCCAGCGCGGGCAGGAGCCATCCGACTGCTGTGCGCTGCATGCCGCCTCCTCGCGTGGGCGATCGCTCCGGGCATCGACAGCATGCGGCGCGCCTGCCGGCGCCGCATTGACCGGCCGCGAGGCACTGCGGCATAGTCCCGCCACCACACCGAAAACGAAGGGGAGAAGCCGTGGCCGACACGATCACCGAAGCCGAGGCACTGCAGGCCGAGCAGGCGCGCTACGCCGCGCAGATGGCCAACGATTTCGCCGCCATGGAGCGCCTGTTCGGCGACGACCTGGTCTATATCCACTCCAGCACGAGCGTGGATACCAAGGCGAGCTTCATCGAGTCGATGCGTTCGGGCGCGGTGCGCTACCGCACCATGACCCGCGGCGACGTGAAGGTGCGCTGCTACGGCAGCGTGGCGATCATCACCGGGCAGGGCTCGTTCGAGGTGACCGCACGCGGGCAGGAGCTGCGTCTCGACCTGCTGTTCCACGCCATCTGGGCCAAGCGTGGCAATGGCGTGCAGTTCGTGTCCTGGCAGGCGACGCGGCTGCCGGCGAAGTAGGGTCTGAGGCTGGAGGCTAGAGACTAGAGGCTAGAGGCTAGAGGCTAGAGGGGAGAGGCGAGAGGGGCGAGGGGAGAGGCTAGAGGACACCTTGCGCACCTCGCCTATCCCCGGACGGGGAGCGACGCAGATGGCAAGAGGTCCCTTCCCCCTCAGGGGGAAGGACAGGATGGGGGTGGGTTTCCTCTAGCCTCTAGCCTCTCGCCTCTAGCCTCTAGCCTCTACCCCCGCCCGTTCCAGCATCACCTGCAGCAGCACATTGGCGCCTGCCGCGAGATCCCCGGGCTTGGCATTCTCGATCTCGTTGTGGCTGATGCCGCCCTCGCAGGGGACGAAGATCATGGCGGTGGGACAGACGCGCGCGATGTAGATCGCGTCGTGGCCTGCGCCGCTCACGATGTCCATGTGCGGAAGCTGCAGCCGCGCAGCCGCGCGGCGCACCGCGTCCACGCAGGCCGGGTCGAAGCGGCAGGCCGGATAGCTGGCCACCCGCTCCACGCTGGCTGCGCACTGCGCAGCGGCGGCCGCCTGCGCGCACAGCGTGCGCAGCTCCTGCTCCATCGCGTCGAGACGATCGTCCTGCGCATGCCGCATGTCCACCGAGAAGCGCACCTCGCCCGGGATCACGTTGCGCGAGTTGGGCCGCACCTGCATGAAGCCGACAGTGGTGCGGCCATCGGGCTGGTGGCGCTGCGCGATCGCGTTGACCTCCGTCACCATCCGCGCGGCGGCCAGCAGTGCATCCTTGCGCAGGCGCATGGGCGTGGGTCCCGCGTGTGCATCCTGCCCCCTCACCACCACGTCGTACCAACGCAGGCCGAGTCCGCCGACCACCACGCCGAGCACGTTGCCGGTGTCCTCCAGGATGGGGCCCTGCTCGATGTGCGCCTCGAAGTAGGCGCCGAGCGTGCGGCCTCCGACTGGTGCCCTCCCGGCATAACCGATCTGCTGCAATGCCTGCGCGACGCTGATTCCGTCGAGGTCCTTCTGCGCCAGCGCGTGCTCCAGCGTGAACGCGCCCGCGAACACGTCCGAGCCCATCATCACCGGTGTGAAGCGCGAGCCTTCCTCGTTGGTCCAGACTGCGACTTCCACCGGCGCGCGCGTGCGCACGCCATGCGCCTGCAGCGTACGCAGCACTTCCAGGCCCGCCATCACGCCGTAGTTGCCGTCGAACCTGCCGCCCGAGGGCTGGGTGTCCAGGTGGCTGCCGGTGACGATCGGCGGCAGGCTGTCGTCCTCGCCGGAGCGGCGCGCGAACAGGTTGCCGATCGCATCCACGGTCACGCTGCAGCCGGCCTGCTCGCACCAGCGGATGAACAGGTCGCGGGCCTGGCCGTCGAGCGGACTGAGCGCAAGGCGGCGCACACCGCCCTTCTCCGTGGCGCCGAGCTGCGCCAGTTCCATCAGGGATGCCCACAGCCGGTCCGCGTCGATCGCGAGCATCGCGAGGCTCAGGCAGCGAGCGGCTTCAGTCCCAGGCGTTCTAGCAGCGCGCGATCGCTGTCCACGTCCGGGTTGCCGGTGGTGAGCAGCTTGTCCCCGCAGAAGATCGAGTTGGCCCCGGCGAGGAAGCACAGCGCCTGCTCGGCGTCGGACATCTGCGCGCGGCCCGCGGACAGCCGCACGAAGGACGTGGGCATCGTGATGCGGGCCACCGCGATGGTGCGCACGAACTCGAGCGGGTCGAGCTTCGCGGTGCCGTGCAGCGGTGTGCCTTCCACCTGCACCAGGTTGTTGATCGGCACCGACTCGGGATGCGGGTCCAGGTTGGCGAGCTGCGCGACGAGGCCCGCGCGCTGGCGCCGCGACTCGCCCATGCCCACGATGCCGCCGCAGCACACCTTGATATCGGCCGCGCGCACGCGCTCCAGCGTGTCGAGCCGGTCGTCGTAGTCGCGGGTGCTGATGATCGTGCCGTAGAACTCCGGCGCCGTGTCCAGGTTGTGATTGTAGTAGTCGAGCCCCGCGTCCTTGAGCTTCTCCGCCTGCCCTTCACGCAGCATGCCCAGCGTCGCGCAGGTTTCCATGCCCAGCGCCTTCACCGCCTTCACCATGTCGAGCACGGGCTCCAGGTCGCGGTCCTTCGGTCCGCGCCAGGCCGCGCCCATGCAGAAGCGGGTCGCGCCGCCGGCCTTCGCCCGCGTCGCCGCCTCGACCACCTCGTCGAGCGGCAGCAGCGCCTGGTTGTCGACACCGGTCGCGTAGCGCGCGGACTGCGGGCAGTACGCGCAGTCCTCCGGGCAGCCGCCGGTCTTGATCGACAGCAGCTGCGAGAGCTGCACCTCGTCCGGCGCGAAGTGCCGGCGGTGCACCGTCTGGGCGCGGTAGAGCAGTTCCGGGAATGGCAGATCGAACAGCGCCAGGACCGAGTCGGGGGTCCAGTGGACGGAACAGGAGGCTGCGCGCGCCTCCGCGGTAAGCGATGCCATGCGGGTCGGTCCGTTGCAGTCGAAAGTGCGAGTATGCCCGAATCGACTGCGCGGTCAGCAGTTGAGCGGCTGCAGCCCGACGTCGAGACGGCGCAGCTCCAGCTCGATGGGCTGCAACTGGTGGCGCTGGCCTTCCACGTCATAGAGCGGCAACCGGATGAAGGTGCGCGAGCGCGACTGCGCCAGCGGCACCGTGACCGACAGGCTGGGATTCGCACCGCGCAGGCCGGCGTCGAGCGGCACGGGGTAGTGCAGCGACGCACGCGCCTGGCCCAGGGCCAGGTCCTTCGTCTGGCCGCTCGCGTCCGTAATGCGTACCACCGGGTCGGCGAGCCGCCAGGGATCGGCGGTGTGCGCCCGCAGCGTGAGCTCGAAGTGCAGCGTCGGCGCCGTACCGCCAGGGGCGCTCCAGAATCGCGGCACCCAGGTGAACGGGCCCGCGCCTTCCCGGAACGAGTAGGGATCCAGCCGGACGTTCTGGCACGCGCGCTCCGGCGTCTCGGTGCGGCAGCGGGCCTCGCGCGCCGCGAGTTCGTCCTGGTACGAGGGGCTGCGCAGGACTGCGGAAGCGCCGGAAGACGCGGCCTCGACGGCGAGGTCCTGCGGCAGCAGCTCGTGGCGTTCGCGGGTCGTCGCAATCGGGGGCAGCACCACCCGCAAACGTTGCGGCGCGCCGGGGAAGGTGCCGAATCCCGCCTGCACCTCGATCAATGCCTCGGAGGGCTGCAGGGTCAGCGCCCGGGCTGCCAGCTCGCGCGAAGTCGGGCCGAGCGTGTCGATATCGACCCAGCCGTCCGCCGGGATCGCCTGGAACGTGCTTGCGCGCACGCTCGGCCGGACCGCCTCGTCGAGCGCATCGGCGGTGCTGCCGATGCGCACGGCGTCGGTCACGAAGCGGAAGCCCGACTGCGGCGGGGGCTTCACTGCAATGGTCACGTACCAGGCCGTGTGGTCCGTCGCGTCCCGGGGGCGCCAGCTCGACACGTTGAAGCTCACCTTGCCCGGTCCGGTGAACTGCAGCACTGACGGAGTCCCTGCCTGGCCGCTGCAGGCGTCTCCGGAGATCTGGCTGGACGGATCGGGATAACCGGGGCGCAGATAGCTGTCGCGCGGCGCAGGGATGCACCCCGCCAGTGCGGCCGCCGCGCCCAGCGCAAGTGCCATCGGGATGCCTTTGCTCCAGCGCCGTCCGTGGCTGCCGTTACAATCCAACGTCGTGACTCCCTTCAAACCAGAATTCGAGGCCGAGGCCGCCCTGCGCTGTCATCCGGCGACGCCCGCGCCGGGAATCACCGGCATCGGCGTGCGCGTGTGCTGGTGCGGCCCGGACCGCCTGGGGCTGCGCTACGAGGTGGCCGGGGATGCCGACGCACTCGTCCTGCCCGCCGCGCGCCCTGCGCAATTTGCGGACCGCCTGTGGGAGCACACCTGCTTCGAGGCGTTCATCCTCACCGAGCAGGGGAGTTACTGCGAGCTCAACTTCTCGCCCTCGACGCAGTGGGCGGCCTACCGGTTCTCCGCGTATCGAAAGGACATGGCGCGTGCAGAAGTTACCGCACCGCCGGTCATCACCACCCGCTTCGGGTCCGGCCGCATCACGGTGGAGGCGCTGGCCGACCTGACCGGCATTGCGGGCACCTCCGCCACGCCCGCGCGCATGGCGCTGTCCGCGGTTATCGAGGCATCCGACGGCACCCGTTCGTACTGGGCACTCGCGCATCCGGCGCCGAAGCCCGACTTCCATCATCCCGACGCTTTCACCCTGCCGTGGCGGCACCCGCCCGCGGCCAACCAAGGAACACCATGAAGTTCGGCCTCGACCGCCTGCTCGAAGACCCCGCCCTGCGCCGGCCGCTGGCGGGCAAGCGCATCGCCCTGCTCGCGCACCCCGCGTCGGTGACGCCCGACCTCACCCACTCGCTCGATGCGCTGGCCGCCCTCGGCGACCTGCGCCTCACTGCGGCGTTCGGACCGCAGCACGGCCTGCGCGGCGACAAGCAGGACAACATGGTCGAGTCGCCCGATTTCCGCGATCCGCAGCACGGCATTCCCGTCTTCAGCCTGTACGGAGAGGTGCGCCGGCCCACGCCGTCCATGCTGGACGCGTTCGACGTCATGCTGGTCGACCTGCAGGATCTCGGCTGCCGCATCTACACTTTCATCACCACGCTGCGCTACGTGCTCGAGGAGGCGGCGCGCCACGGCAAGTCGGTGTGGGTGCTCGACCGCCCCAATCCGGTGGGGCGGCCGGTCGAGGGCCTGCGCCTGCGCGAGGGCTGGGAGAGCTTCGTGGGCGCGGGCCCGCTGCCGATGCGCCACGGCCTGACGATGGGCGAGCTCGGGCACTGGTTCGTGCGCACGCTGAAGCTCGACGTCGACTATCGCGTCATCGAGATGGGCGGCTGGCGCCCCGAGCAGGCGCCCGGTCACGGCTGGCCGCAGGGCGAGCGGATCTGGATCAACCCGAGTCCCAACGCGCCGAACCTGTGGATGGCGCGCTGCTACGCCGGCACCGTGATGCTCGAAGGCACCACGTTGTCGGAAGGCCGCGGCACCACCCGTCCGCTGGAGCTGTTCGGCGCACCGGATCTCGACATCGAGGCCCTGGTCGAACGCATGGAGACGCTCGCGCCGCAGTGGCTGCAGGGCTGCCGGCTGCGCGGCTGCTGGTTCGAGCCGACCTTCCACAAGCATGCCGGCAAGCTCTGCGCGGGGCTGCAGATCCATGCGGAAGGGCATGCGTACAACCACAAGGCATTCCGTCCCTGGCGGCTGCAGGCGCTCGCGTTCAAGGCCCTGCGACAGCTGCGGCCGGACTATCCGCTGTGGCGCGACTTCCCCTACGAGTACGAGCGCGACCGCCTGGCCATCGACCTCATCAACGGCAGTGCGCTGCTGCGCGAATGGGTCGACGACGCCGACTCGACCCCGGCCGATCTGGATGCGATCGCCAGGCCGGACGAAGCGGCGTGGGAGGAAGAGCGCCGGTCGGTGGTGCTGTACCGTTAGCCTGCGGTCAAGGCAGGGCCAGCTCGACGGCTTGCGCGTCCGGCCGCGCCTGGAACGGCACCACGCCGAGCAGCGGAGCCGGCAGGCGTTCGCACAAGGCCGCCAGGTTCTCGTCGAACCGCGCCATGTGCGGGTCGATGCAGTTCGCGACCCAGCCTGCGAGGGGCAGCCCGCTGGCCGCGATGGATGCCGCGGTAAGCAGCGCGTGGTTGATGCAGCCCAGCCGCATGCCGACGACGAGGACCACCGGCAGCCCCAGTCGCGTGGCGAGATCGGCGAAGGTCTGCGTCCGCGAGATCGGCACCAGCCAGCCTCCCGCGCCCTCGACCACCACGTAGTCGGACTGCTGCACGAGACGGTCGAGCTGCTGCACGATGCGTTCGATGTCGATCGCCACGCCGGCCTCTGCCGCGGCCACGTGCGGCGCGATCGGCGGCTCGAACAGGTAGACGTTGAGGGCCTCGCGGGTGAACCCGGGCGAGCTCGCCTCCAGGTGCGCCTCGATGTCCTCGTTGACGAGCAGATCGCCGAGGCGCTCGCAGCCGGCGGCGATCGGCTTCATCCCCACCGCCCGCATGCCGCGGCGCCGGGCCGCATGCAGCAGCGCGGCGGCGACCAGCGTCTTGCCGATCTCCGTGTCGGTGCCCGCGACGAAGCAGCCCGCCATCAGCCTGCTGCCAGCACTGCGTCGAGGGCTGCCAGTGCGCCGTCGGCGAGCAGGTGCTGCTCGGCCGGACCCAGCACGTAAGGCGGCATGAAGTAGACCGTGTTGCCGATCGGGCGCAGCAGCAGCTCGCGCTCCAGCGCCGCCTGGAAGTACCGCCGCGCGAAGCCCGGTGGCGCGTGCGCGACGTCGAACGCCCAGATCATCCCCTGGGTGCGGAAGTGGCGGACGCGCGGGTGCGCGGCGATCGCCGCGCAGGCTTGCGTCATCCGCGCCGCGGCTTCGCGGTTGCGCGCAATCACGTCCTCCGACTCGAAGACGTCCAGCACCGCGAGCGCCGCCGTGCAAGCGAGCGCGTTGCCGGTGTACGAATGCGAGTGCAGGAAGCCGCGCGCGGTCTCGTCGCTGTAGAAGGCCCGGTAGACCTCGTCGGTGGTGAGCACCACCGACAGCGGCAGGTAGCCGCCGCTGATGCCCTTGGACAGGCACAGGAAGTCCGGGCGGATGCCGGCCTGTTCGTGCGCGAAGAAAGTGCCGGTGCGGCCGAACCCCACGGCGATCTCATCGGCGATCAGATGCACCTGGTAGCGGTCGCACAGCGCCCGCGCCCGAGAGAGGTAGGCCGGGTCGTACATCGCCATGCCGGTGGCACACTGGATCAGCGGCTCGACGATCAGCGCCGCGAGGTGCTCGTGGTGCTCGGCCAGGTAGCGCTCCAGCTGCTGCGCGCAACGCTCCGCCACCGCGGCCGCCGTCTCGCCGGGGCGCGCCCGGCGCGCATCCGGGCTCGCTACCGTGGCTGCGGGGCGCAGCAGCGGCGCGTACGCCTCCTTGAACAGCGCGACGTCGGTGACCGAGAGCGCGCCCAGCGTCTCGCCGTGGTAGCCGTTCTCGAGCGCGACGAAGTCGCGCTTCCCGGGGCGGCCGCTGTTGCGCCAGTAGTGGAAGCTCATCTTCAGCGCGATCTCGGTGGCCGAGGCGCCGTCCGAGGCATAGAAGCAGTGGCCCAGCGCACCGCCGGTGCGCTCGCTCAGCCGCTCCGACAGGCACACCACCGGCTCGTGCGTGAAGCCGGCCAGGATCAGGTGCTCGAGGCGATCGAGCTGCGCCTTCACCGCCCCGGAGATGCGCGGGTTGCAGTGACCGAACAGGTTCACCCACCACGAGCTGACCCCGTCCAGATAACGGCGGCCGTCGAAGTCGTACAGCCAGGCGCCGTCGCCGCGCGCGATGGGGACGAGGGGGATCTGCTCGTGCGCCTTCATCTGCGTGCACGGGTGCCACACCGCCGCGAGGCTGCGCTGCATGAGCTGATGGTTGGCGCTCATCGTGTAACGGGGATGAGGAAAGGCGCGAGTATGCCCGAACGCTCGCGGCCCACGCGACCCCTGCCGGAAAGCGGTTAAAGTGGCGTCCCGCCCGGGTTCCCGTCGCTGCGCCAAGTGTTCCTCGACCGCTGGCTGATCCGCTTCAGCCGCCACTACGCCTTCCTGCACCGCGCGGTGCAGGCGGTCGGGCGCGACCTCGCCCGGCGCGACTACGAGGCCTTCCTGCAGCCGGGCGAGGAACACTCCTTCACCCAGTTCTTCGAGGGCGTGCAGATCGACTTCGAGGTCGAGGTGTTCCGCATCGACCCGGCCGACCGCTCGATGTGGGTGCGGGTCACGCCGCGGTCCGAGCTGTCCACGCCGCTGCAGCTCAAGCCGGAGTTCGTCTTCCGCAAGTTGCCGGACGGGCGCGCCTACACGCCCACCTGATCAGCGCGCAGCCGGATCGGCGATCTCGACCAGCACCTCGTTGCGGCGCATGAACCACGGCGTGAAGGGCGGGTCGTAGCGGGCATACATCGGCTGGCCCACGGCCTTCACCCCGGCGAGCGCCACCGAGTCCAGCAGCAGCTTCTCGTGCTGCCGGTAGTTGGCCTCGGTCCAGCGGCCGGAATAGCGATGCGCGGCGATCAGCTTCGCGGGCACCAGGCGAAGGCTCACGTGGGGATCGACGGGCTGCGGCAGGGTTTCCAGCGTGTGGCTGGACGGCATGACGAACTCGATGAGGTAGGTGTCCTGCCCGCCGCTTCCGACCGGCGCCTGGATCACCGGCGCGGTCATTGCGATCTTCCGGCCCGACTCGGGCTTGTCCTGCGTGCCTGCGGATTGCGTGGGTGCAGGCGCCTGGCCGGGCCGGTTGTTGCCCGAGATGTATGCATGCAGCAAGCGGAAGCCGTCGTCGCCGACCTGCTCGAACGGCCCGCTCACGCGCGCCTGCGCGACGACGTAGGCCGGATAGCGGCGGATCTCGAAGCCCATTCGGGTATCCACCACCGTGTAGGGCAGCTCTTCCGTGGCCGCGGCAGCGGCGGGGATGATGGCAAGGAGGGCGGCGAGAAGCAGGCGGGACAGGCGCATGACGTTCCATTTCGAAGTCGTCGGACTTGGACGCTCCGGCAGCATGCGGCGTTCCCTTCCGATGTCCGGCATGATGGCCGGGACGCTACAACCGAGGAGCGCGATGATGGATGCCTTTCCCCCATGCCTGCTGATCGTCACCGTCGAGGTCGATCCGGCGGTCGAGGCGGAGTGGAACCGCTGGTACGACGCGGTGCACCTGCCCGACGCGCTGAAGTGCCCCGGCGTGCTGCGCGGGCGGCGCTATGTCTCCTCCGGCCCGATCACCGAAACCGTGAACGGCAAGCGCGACACGCTGGAGCGGCGCGTCTACACCACGCTCTACGAGCTGGACAGTCCGGGTGCCATCGCGACGCCGGAATTCCAGGCCATGCGCGGCTGGTACCAGTTCGCGCCGCACGTGCGTTCGCGCACCCAGGTCGTGGTGACGGCGCCGCGGTAGCGATCGTCGCGTGTAGAAGTTGCCCGTCGCGGGGTCAGGCCTTCTCGAAATCCACCCGCTCGTCGATCGGCAGGCCCTGCAGGTGCCGGCGCAGGCAGTCCAGCGCCATCTCGGCGGCGCCGATGCGCACCCACTCACGGCCCCCGAGCATGCGCGCCCTGCGCGAGACGGTCTGCTCCCGGGTCGCGATGGCGATGTGGAGGCTGCCGCCGAATTCGATCCGGTCCGCGCCCTCGTCCAGCGTGATCAGCACGGCCAGCGCATGCGAGGCATCGGTGGACCTGCGCGCGGCCTGCGCTACGGCTTCGGCCATGGCCGCGGTGACTTCCGCATCGCGCATTGATTCCAGCCCCACGCTCGCATGCACCTGCGCCAGGTCGCGCGCGACCACGCCGCGCCGGAACACCGGTTCCGCGCCGGGCAGCGGCGCGATGCGCGCGGCGATCGCACCGCCGGTGAAGGTCTCGACCACCGCGAGCGTTCCGTTGCGCCGGGTGAGCGCGTCGAGCACCACGCCTTCCAGTTTCTGGTCGTCCTCGGCCAGGATGAAGTTGCCGAGCCGCCTGCGCACTTCCGCTGCGACCGGTGCCAGCTTGCGCCGCGCGTCCTCGACATCCGCGGCGCGCACGGTGAGCTTGGTCTCCAGCTGCGGATAGTGGGCCCGGAACCCCAGCTTGAGGCTGCCGTCCGGCACCAGGGACTCGATCCCGGCGAGCATCGTGTCGGCGCGCGACTCGCCCACGCCATACGAGTGGAAGCGCTTGAGCACACTGACACCGGGACGGCCGCTGCGTGCGAGCAGGCGCGGGATGATCTGCTCCTCCAGCATGCGGTGCAGCTCGCGCGGCACGCCGGGCGTGAAGAAGAAGCGCGCCTTGCCGATGTCCAGCGCGAACCCGCAGGCCGTGCCGATCGGGTTGTCCAGGATCTCGGCGCCCTCGGGCAGCATGGCCTGCTTGCGGTTGCTGGCCGGCATCGCGCGGCTGCGGCGGGCGAAGAAGTCCTCCATCCGCCTGTACCAGCCTTCGTTGAAGACCAGCTCCAGGTTGGCGGCCTTGGCGGCGATCTCCTGCGACAGGTCGTCGACCGTGGGGCCGAGTCCGCCGTTCACGATGACGGCGTCGGCGCGGGCGCCGGCCAGCAGGAACGCCTCCAGCAGCGTCTCGCGGTCGTCGCCGACGGTGGTGCCCCAGCGGACGGTGAGGCCGACGTCGCCGAGCTTCTGGCTGATGTGGCTGAAGTTGGTGTTGATGGTGGCGCCGGTGAGGACCTCGTCGCCGGTGCAGAGGATCTCGATGTTCATGGGCGCGAGGCTAGCATGCGCGGGCAGTGCGCGCAGGCGCGGTACTGATGCCCGCTGCGCTCGCGGGAGAGGGGCGGGCGCAGCGATGGCGGCGCCCGGAGCGCTACCCGTGCACCGCCACGCTGTCCTCCGGCGCCTGCGCACGCTCGGTCATCCCGTAGTCGCGCACCACGGCTGCCACGCGCAGGCGGTAGTCCGCGAACATTCCCGCACGCCCCATCCGCTGCGCCAAGCGATGGCTCTGCAGGTTGCGCCAGGCGCGCACCGCCTCCTCGTCGCGCCAGATCGACAGCGAGAGGTACTTGCCCGGGCTGGTCAGGCTCTCGAACCGCTCGATGGAGATGAACCCGTCCATGCGCTCGAGCTCGGCGCGCATCGCCTTCGCCAGGTTGAAGTAGTCCGGTGCACGGCCCTCTGCGGGCCAGACTTCGAAGATCACTGCGATCATGCTGCATCCCCCGGTGGAGGAGGCAGCCTACACCCGGCGATGGCCGGGTGCAGGGAAGGGGAGGCGGCGCTCAGCCTTCTGCGTCTTCCGGCTTGCCGGCCATGACCTTGCGGCCCGTGAACATGGCCGAGACCAGGCTGCCGCCCTCGCGCAGCTCGGTGATCACCACCGCGGTCACGTGGATCACGACCATGGCCAGCAGCGCGTAGAAGCTGTAGTAGTGCACGACGGCGAAGGGCTTGCGCCATGCGCGCATGCTCTCGTACGCGGCCGCGTCGTACAGGTCCGGCGAGGCCGGCACCAGCGTCGACGGGTCCACGCCGGGTGCGGCGATCAGCTGCGCGACCCAGTGGCCGAGCGGGGGGTAGAAGATGTCCGTGCCGGCGAGCACCAGGCCGGTGACCGCCTGGGTCGCGACCAGGGCGAGCAGGACTGCCACCGCGATGCGGCCGAGCGGGTTGTGCCCGAGATAGCGCTGCGGCCTGCCGGCACGCGCCGCAGCGAGGTAGCCGCGCAGGGCCGCGCCGTACCCGCGCCCGCCCGGCAGGATGGCCCCCCACCGCGCGTAACGGTTGCCGACGAACGCCCACCCGACGCGCCACAGCAGGTTGACCACGAAGACGTAGCCGATCCACGTATGGATCGTCTTCAGGGCCACCTTGCCCGGTGTCGAGATCTCCAGCCCCTTGGCGTTGAGGATGACGGTGCCCACGGCTGCGAGCGCGATCACGCAGATCGCGTTGATCCAGTGGAACCAGCGGGTGCCGGCGTCCCAGACGGGGTAGGCGCGCAGCTGCGCTTCGCTGCGTGCGGCGGCGGCATCGGCGCGTGCGCCCTTGCGCGGGGCGGCGTTGGCGGGACGGACAGCTTGCGACATGGTCGATCTACCGAGTCTTCCGAGCCCCAGCTTCGCAGGTCTGTGCCGCGGCAGGCTTGACCGAGGTCAAGCCGCCCCGTGCGAGTGTCCGTCGCCTCCCGCGCAAGCTGCTTCCAGGAAGCGCGCCACGCTCTCGCGCGGCAGCCCGCTCATGCGGGCCACCACCGCAGCGGAGGCCAGGGCCCAGCCAGCTTCCGCCTGTGCCAGCAGCCTGCCGTTCGCGTCACGGATGTGCGCCCGGGTGGTGGCGTCCCGCGCGCTGCGGGTCACGACCCACGCTTCCAGCTGCAGGGGCTTGCCGGTCGGCACGCGATCGACGAAGCGGGTGTTCATGTGACGCGTAAGGGCCATGTGCCGGGTGTGCAGGATCACGGCCCATGCCCCGACCTCGTCGAGCAGCGTGGAGACGATGCCGCCGTGCGCCACGCCATCGAAGCCGCAGAAGTGCCCGGCAAGCGTGTGCGATGCGCGGCAGCCCTGCGGCGTGCGCTCGAAGTGCAGGTGCAGGCCGTGCGGGTTGTGTGGCGAGCAGCCGAAGCAGGCGCCCGGCCATTCGGGGGCGATGCGGGGTTGGCTCATCGGGGCGTGCGCCGAGGCGAGACGATCGAGGGCCGAGTATTCCAGATCACGGCGGGGCATGCCGCGTCCTGCGCGAGCCGGTTGCACGCGACGGCGCGCCATATCGGCAGCGGCGCGCAGAACTTTAACCGGTGCCGGCCGGGATGGTTTCCCGCGGACGGCCCCGTCCTTGCTTTGCAGGGACAACCCCGATGGCATAACCACGGCCGCCATGCCCGCAGGAATGCTGCACCAGCCCCGACCCGGCGCCGAAGAACCGCGCCCCGAGACCCCGGACCCGGTGGTACCGGCTGTCCCGGCCCCCGCCGGGGAGGTGTCGGGCATGCCCGCGCTCGACGCGACCGGCCAGTTCCTCGGCCTGGCCGACGCCGACGGCCAGGTGCTGTTCGCGCGCGACTTCACCGTTCTGATCATCGACGACGAGCCGGTCGTGCTCGAGGTCATGCGCAGCTACCTGGAGCAGGCCGGATACCGCAACATCGTCGTCACGGCGCACTCGCCCGAGGCGTTGGACCTCGCCCGCTCGACCCGGCCCGACATCGTGCTGCTCGACCTGTCCATGCCCCACGTCAGCGGGTTCGAGATCCTCGCCCAGCTGCGGCGTGAGCGCGAGCTGCGCTACGTGCCGGTGATCATCGTCACGGCCACCGCCGATCCCGCGACGACGCTCAAGGTGCTCGAACTGGGCGCCACCGACCTGCTGCCCAAGCCGGTCGATCCGAGCCAGCTCAAGCTGCGGGTGCGCAATGCGCTGGCGTTCAAGGCGTACCAGGACCGCCTGGCCGACTTCGACGCCATCACCGGGCTGCCCAACCGCCGCCGGTTCGTCGCCGACATGGAGCACGCCCTGCAGCGTGCGCGCCGCGTGCGCCGCATCTGCGCGCTCATGCACCTGGACCTGGACCGGTTCAAGCAGATCAACGACACGCTCGGGCACCGGCTCGGCGACAAGCTCCTGCGCGCGGTGTCGGACCGCCTGGTGAAGGTGCTGACCGCGCTCGACCTGCCCAACTGGCGACGCCCCCGTGACTCCCGCGACAGCCTTCCCCCTGCGCGCATCTCGGGGAACGGGTTCGCCGCGCTGCTGCCGGACCTGCCCGACCTCGATGCCGCCGACGTCGCCGCGCGGCGCGTGCTGGCGGCGCTGGCGGAGCCGTTCCTCGTCGATGGCCAGCAGATGCACGTGACCGCCAGCATCGGCCTGGCCGGCTTCCCCGCCGACGGCCAGGACGTCGAGACGCTGCTGCGCCACGCCGAGATGGCGATGTACCAGGCCAAGGAAGGCGGCCGCAACACCTACGAGTTCTTCTCCGCCGAGCTCAACGCGCGGGCGCTGGAGCGCCTGGCGATGGAGACCCAGCTGCGCAAGGCGCTGGAGCGCGACCAGTTCGTGCTGTACTACCAGCCCAAGGTCGAGATCGCCACGCGCCGCATCGTGGGCGCCGAGGCGCTGTTGCGCTGGAAGCACCCCGACCTGGGCATGGTCTCGCCGGTGCGCTTCATCCCGATCGCGGAGGAGACCGGCCTGATCGTCGACATCGGCGACTGGGTCCTGGACGCAGCACTGCGCCAGTCGCGCGCCTGGACCGCGCAGGGCCTGCCGCCGATTTCCATCTCGGTGAACGTGTCGGGCATGCAGTTCCGCCAGGGGCACGTGGTCGAATCGGTCCGCCGGGCGCTGCAGTCGACCGGCGCCGATCCCGGTACCGTCGTACTCGAGCTCACCGAGAGCCTGCTGATGGAGGGGGCGGAGCAGAACGTCGAGATGCTCGCCGCGCTGAAGGCGCTGGGCGTGACGCTGTCGATGGACGACTTCGGCACCGGCTATTCCTCGCTGACCTACCTGAACCGCTTCCCGATCGACGAGCTGAAGGTCGACCGCGCCTTCGTGTCCGGCGTGCCCGGCAACCGCGACAGCGTCGCGATCGTCACTGCCGTCCTCGCGATGGCGAAGGCGCTGGAGCTGAAGACCGTCGCCGAGGGCGTGGAGACCGAGGAGCAGCTGCGCTTCCTCGCAACCCTCGGCTGCGACGTGTACCAGGGTTACTACTGCTCGCGGCCGGTGCCGCCGGAGCCCTTCGCCGACCTGCTGCGCCGGGCCAGCAAGGCGTAGGGGCTCGCGCCGAAGGCCGTCGACTTGAGGTAAGGTAGGCGGGCTTTGCACCAGACCCGCCGCATGTCCAGCTCCTCCCAGTCCGCATCTGTCCGCCCCGCCGTCGTCCTGCTGAGCGGTGGCCTCGACTCGGCCACTGCGCTCGCCATCGCACGCGCGGAAGGGTTCGACCCCTACGCCCTGAGCTTTCGCTACGGCCAGCGGCACGTGCACGAGCTGAAGTGTGCGCAGGAGGTCGCGCAGCAGCTGGGTGCGCGCGAGCACGTGGTCGTGGACTTCGACCTGCGCAAGTTCGGCGGCTCTGCGTTGACCAGCGACATCGCCGTGCCGAAGGACCGGCCCGCCGGCGACATGTCGCACGGCATCCCGATCACCTACGTCCCGGCGCGCAACACCATCTTCCTGAGCTTCGCGCTCGCCTGGGCCGAGACGCTGCAGGCGCAGGACGTGTTCGTCGGGGTGAACGCGCTGGACTACAGCGGCTACCCGGATTGCCGCCCCGAGTACATCGAGGCCTACGAGAAGATGGCCAACCTCGCGACCCGCGCCGGCGTCGAGGGGCGCACGCATCTCCAGATCCACGCGCCGCTGATCAGCATGACCAAGGCGCAGATCATCCGCCGCGGCCTCGAGCTGAACGTGGACTACGCCATCACCAGCAGCTGCTACGACCCGGGCCCCGACGGGCGGCCCTGCCATCGCTGCGATTCGTGCCAGCTTCGCGCGAAGGGCTTCGCCGAGGCCGGCGTGGTCGATCCGCTGCTGCGCCGCTTCGGCCTGGCGGACGAGTGAGCGAGCGCGCCTACACCGTCGCGGCGGCGGGCTTCGAGGCGGCACGGCGCGTCACCGTGCTGCCCGAGGGGCACCGTTCCCGCCGCCTGCACGGGCACAGCTTCACCGCGAGCGTGCGTGCGCGGCTGCCTGCGGGGTGGGCGCCGTTCCCGGGTGCGGAGGTGGGCGAACTGGAGCAGCGGCTCGCCGGGTGCATCGCCCCACTCGACTACAACGAGCTCAATCGCGTGCTGGAGCAGCCCACCGACGAGAACCTCGCGCGCTGGATTCGCGACCGCCTGGACGTGCCGGGCGTGGACACCATCGGCGTGCAGAGCACCCAGCACGAAGGCGTGGACCTGGACCGCAACGATCACGCGCACGTGTGGCGGCGCTATGTGTTCCAGTCGGCGCACCGGCTGCCCAACGTGCGCGCCGGCCACCAGTGCGGTCGCATGCACGGGCATGGCTTCGAGGTGATCCTGCACGCCGACCAGGACCTCGGTGCGCGCGACCTGGGCGTGGACTACGATCATCTCGATGCGCTGTGGGCGCCGATCCACGCGCAGCTCGACCATGCGTGCCTCAACGACATCGCCGGGCTGGAGAATCCCACCAGCGAGCTGATTTCGAGCTGGCTCTGGCAGCGGCTCAAGCCGCAGCTGCCCGAGCTGTCCTGGGTGACCGTGTACGAGACCGCGAGCTGTGGCGCGCACTTCGACGGATCGCGCTATCGCATCTGGAAGGAGATGACGCTGGACAGCTCGCTGCAGCTGCGGCGTGCGCCGGACGGTGATCCGCGACGCCGGCTCCACGGGCACACCTATACGTTGCGGCTGCACCTGAGTGCGCCGCTGGACCAGCTGATGGGCTGGACCGTGGATTTCGGCGACGTGAAGGAGCTGTTCACGCCGATCTTCAAGCGGCTGGATCACCAGCCGCTGCACGAGGCGATCGACGCGGCGGACACCGACAGCGCCAGCCTGGCGCGGTGGATCCGCGCGCAGACGGCGACGCTGCTGCCGCAGATCGACCGCATCGACCTGTACGAGACGCGCGGGTGCGGGACGATCCTGGCGTGGTCGGAAGACCCGCCGGCGTTGCCGGTATGAGTGCAGGCAGGGGTCTCCCACCCATCGCGGGGAAGGGGCAGGGGTGGGGGTGATGCGCGATTGCGCCAGAATGCTTACCCCTCACCCCCGGCCCCTCTCCCGCAAGGGGCGAGGGGAGGGTGCTGCGGCGATGCGCGCGTTCTCCCTCTCCCTCGATGGCGAAGTGCTGGGGGCGACGCTCGATTGCGCCAGCATGCGTACCCCTCACCCCGGGCCCCTCTCCCGCAGGGGGCGAGGGGAGGGTGTTTCGGCGCTGCGCGATTGCGCCAGCATGTGTACCCCTCACCCCCGGCCCCTCTCCCGCAGGGGGCGAGGGGAGGGTGCTTCGGCGATGCGCGATTGCGCCAGCATGTGTACCCCTCACCCCCAGCCCTTCTGCCGCAGCTTGCCAGGGGAGAGTACGCAGGCACTCCGCGCAGTTCCCCCTCTCCCTCGACACGAGAGGGCTGGGGGGAGGGTGGCGCAGCGCGCAGCGCTGCCAATGACCAGTCGTCTCCGCGAACCCTAGTCCCAAACCCGTGACCTACACCGTCAAGGAGATCTACTACACCCTGCAGGGCGAAGGCGCCCAGGCCGGCCGCGCCGCGGTCTTCTGCCGCTTCGCCGGCTGCAACCTGTGGACCGGCCGCGAGGAAGACCGCGCGAAGGCCGTCTGCCAATTCTGCGACACCGATTTCATCGGCACCGACGGTCCCGGCGGCGGCAAGTTCGTCACGGCGGCTGCGCTCGCCGACGCCGTCGACCATGCGTGGCCCGCGCCAGGTGAAGGCACCAGGCTCGTCGTCTGCACCGGCGGCGAGCCGCTGCTCCAACTCGATGCCGCGCTCGTCGACGCCTTCCACGCACGCGGCTTCGAGGTCGCCGTCGAGACCAACGGCACCCAGCCCGCGCCGCCCGGCCTGGACTGGATCTGCGTCAGCCCCAAGGCCGGCGCCGAGATCGTGCTGACCTCGGGTGACGAACTGAAGCTGGTCTATCCGCAACCTGCCGCGATGCCCGAGCGCTTCGAACACCTGGCGTTCCGGCACCACTTCCTGCAGCCCATGGACGGGCCGGAACGCGTGCGCAACACGCAACTGGCGGTGGAGTACTGCAAGGCCCATCCGCGCTGGCGGCTGAGCGTGCAGGCACACAAGTACCTCGGAATTCCGTAGGCCTGCTGATTCGCCACCCGGGCGCGTACCCCGGAGCGCTCCCATTACAATCCGGCTGCCGGGCTGCCATTCACGTAACCCGGGGAGTCGGGGATCCCATCGCAATGTCCGAGTGCGCTCAACTGCCGCCGGCGCGCAGCATCGCAGCCGGTTCCCGCTGCGTGGCAGCCGCACTGAGCCTGCTGGTCGCGCTTGGCCAGGTGGGCTGCGCACACACCCGCACGCCGCCGCCAATCCCGATCAGTTCGGTCCCGCGCGACGGCATCCGCACCGTCGCCGTGGTGGCGCTTCCCACCGAGGCCAGGCTCGCCATCGACGGGGCCGCAACCTCGCCGGGAATGGCTGCCGGCAGTTCCGGGTTCAACACCTTCTTCAACTGCGTGAACGGCACGCCCAACCTGCAGGGCGACGGTGCCGCCCTGGCGATGCTGATCTGGTTGGGGCTGTGCACGGCGGCGGCCGGCGTGAGCGCCGGGATCAGCGCCATCCTGCAGCCATCCACCGAGAAGTCCCTGGCCGCCTACCAGACGCTCTACAGCACGGCGGGGGGCGGCACCGCGCAGCGCGACCTCGCCCAGTCCGTGGCGGCCGCCATCGACCGCGGGCCCTGGCCGCAGGTCGTGCAGGTCGATTCCGCGACCCTGGCGCGGCTCGCCGCGACGGGCGACTACCGTTCGTTGGCGGCTGCTGGGGTCGACCACGTGGTGGAGATCAAGGTCACCCGCGTGGGCGCGTTCCGGACCCGGGACGACGACCTGCGGGCGCAGGTTGCGGTCAGCGCCCGCCTGGTGCGGGTGGCGGACAACACCGACGTGCACTCGGGCGAGTACACCTACACCAGCCTGCCCCGCAGCCTGGGCGGCTGGGTGGATGACAGCGGCGCGGCGCTGGGCACCGTGGTCGACAACGCGCGCGAGTACCTGAGTGCGCAGATCCGCGACCAGTTCTTCTTCGCCTACCCGTTCCCCTACCAGCAGTACCAGTACGACGCGGAGGGCGAGCAGGAGCACTGGGGCCTGGAGGCGCTGTCCCCGCTCGACGGTGCCACCGTGTACCGGACCCACCCCAGGCTGCACTGGGAGGCCTTTCCGCGCAAGGCCGATCGCGCGGCCGATCCGGACGCGATGGCGCAGGTCTCGAACGTCACCTACCAGCTCTGGATCGCCGACGGTGCCGACGGCAAGCTGGTGTACGAGCGGATGAATCTGCCCGGGACCCGGCACGCGGTCGAGTCGCCCCTGGGCCGCTGGAGCAGCTACCGCTGGACGGTGCGCGCCAGCTTCGAACTGAACGGCCGCCGCTACGTCACCGACTGGTCGGGGCGCGGCCAGAACGTGACCGAGACCAGCCCGTTCAACTGGTACGAACTGTCGGTCGCGCCGTACGCGTTCTGAGCCGGTCGGCCGGTCATAGACGGGCAGCGCGCCAAAAAATAACGCCCTCGTCCCGTGAGGGAAGAAGGCGTTGAGCTTGGGGTCACCAAGAGCATACCGGAGAGGATGCGGTTCAAATCGTGCCATCCCAGGGGGGGGCGCGGGTTGATCCAAATCAAGCGTTTTAGAAGCGGCCACACGATTCGGGTCTTGCCCCAGGCGGGGTGCGATGGTATGAAACGGCACCTCCTGCGGGAGCGCAGTTGATGCTCGGTCGCATTCGCCTTTACAGCGGGCTGGTGCTGTTCGTGTACGTCGCGCTGCACCTGGCCAATCACATGCTCGGCCTGATCTCGGTCGATGCCATGGACGCAGGCCTGCCCTACACCGTTGCCCCGTGGCGCACGCTGTCGGGCACCGTCCTGCTGACCGGGGCTGCGGTGCTGCACGTGGGCGCGGCGCTCGCGCGTGTCTACCTGCGGCGCACCCTGCGCATGCACCCCTGGCAGCTCGCGCAGCTGGTGCTGGGGCTGCTGATTCCGTTCCTGCTGGTGGGCCACGTCTTCGCCGCGCGGGGCGTGGACGAAGTCTTCGATGCGCACGGCAACTACCACACCGAGCTCATCGCGCTGTTCGTCATCTATCCGGTCTACGGCGTGCTGCAGGCGGTGCTGTTGGTCGTCGTCTGGCTGCACGCCTGCATCGGCCTGCACACCTGGCTGCGCCTGAAGCCCTGGTACGCCGCGCGGCAGTACTACATCTTCGCCCTGGCGGTGCTGTGGCCCATGCTCGCGCTGGCTGGCTACCTGTCGGGCGGCATGCAGGTCGTCCGGCAGGCGGCCCAGCCGGGCTGGGTCGAGCAGATCGCCGCCAAGGCTGGCGTCACCATGGACATGCTGGAGTGGGTCATCGACTGGGAACAGCGCGGCATGCTCGTCGCCGCGGTGATCATCGGCGCGGTGTTCCTCGCACGCGCCCTGCGAGAGCATCGCGCGGTCGGTGCGGCGTGCATGTTGCGCTATCACGATCGCCTCAACGTGCCGGTCCGGCCGGGCATGACCGTGCTGGAGGCGCTGCGCGCCGCGCGCATCCCGCACGCCTCGGTGTGCGGTGGCCGCGGGCGCTGCTCGACCTGCCGCATCCACGTCGAGCAGGGGGCCGACCAGCTGCCGCCGCCACAGGAGAACGAGCAGCGCGTGCTCCGGCGCATCAGCGCGCCCTCGTCGGTGCGGCTGGCCTGCCAGCTGCGGCCGGCCACCGACCTCGCGGTCACGCCGCTGCTGCCGCCCAACGCCACCGCGGCCGACGCGCTGGACCGGGCGCGCGCGCGGGCCACCGAAGAGCGCGCCCTGGCCGTGCTCTTCGCCGACATGCGCGGCTTCACCCGCCTGGCCGAGTCGCGGCTGCCCTACGACGTGGTGTTCGTGCTCAACCGCTTCCGCGAGGAGATGGCGCATGCCATCGAGAGCGCGGGCGGCGTGGTCAACGAGTTCGTGGGCGACAGCATCATGGCCCTGTTCGGGTTGGAAACCGACATCGAGACCGCCTGTCGCCAGGCGGCCGCTGCCGCACACGCGATGCAGGAGCGCCTGGAGCAGCTCAACCGGACGCTGGCGGCCGAGCTGCGCGAGCCCTTGCGGATCGGCATCGGCGTGCACGCGGGGCCGGTGATCGTCGGCGAGATGGGCTATCCGCGGCTGAAGGGCATCACCGTGGTGGGCGACGTGGTGAACACCGCCAGCCGGCTGGAGGAGATGACCAAGCGGCTCGACGCGCGGCTGGTGATCTCGCAGGACGCCGCGGTGCACCTGCGCGAGATGACGGGCAGCTGGGAGCGCCAGGAGGTCGAGGTGCGCGGCCGGGCAGGGACGATGACGGTCGTGCTGCCACGCGTCTCCCCCGCTCCCGATGCGGAGGAGCGCCGTACCTTCCTCTCACGCGACGCGTGATCCGCCGTCGATCTCTTCCGCTCCAGCCACGCACCATGACCAGCGCGTTTCCCCCTCTCCCAGTACAGAAGAGATCCCTCTCCCGCTTGCGGGAGGGGGCAGGGTGAGGGGCCCGGAAGAGGGCCGGGGTGAGGGGTGACTCAGCTGGACTCAGCGCGCTCGGCCGGCTGTGGCTCTACAGCGGCCGCCGGTCGAGGTCGCCATCGCACTGTCGATCGTGCTGGTCGCGGGCGAGGCGCTGCATCGGCAGCTGACCCTATCGCGCCGGTGGCAGGCGCCTTCGTCGTCTATCGCACCCTGCTGGTGAGCGTGCCCAAGGCGGCGCTCGGCCGCGTGCCCGCGCTCTATGTGATCGGCGCCGTGGCGGCGTACTGGTCGATCGGGCGGGTGGTGAGCATCGTCTCCTAGCCGGTCTCGCGCGCGCCACAAGCAGGGCGTTTCACCGGACGTCGAGGACGGCAAAAAGGCCCTCAATCCATAATGCGGGTCTCGTCCACTTCTCGGACCGCCCCGCATGACAGTCCTCGACGGGATTGCTCTCCTGGTGACGCTCGCCGCGGCCTTCAGCTTCATCAACTATCGCTATATCCGGCTGCCGAGCTCGATCGGGCTGATGCTCATCGCGCTCGTCATGTCCCTGGGCATCATCCTGCTCGGCAGCGCCGGCATCCACCTGGAGGACGAGGCGCGCCAGGTGCTCGGGCTGATCGACTTCAACCAGGCGCTGATGACAGGCATGCTCAGCTTCCTGCTCTTCGCCGGCGCGCTGCACATCGACCTGGCGCAACTGTCCCAGCAGCGCTTCGCGGTGGGCTTCCTCGCCGTCCTGGGCGTGGTGGTGTCCACCACCGTGGTCGGCGTGGGCCTGTACTACCTGCTCCACCTGCTGGGGCAACCCGTCCCCTTGAGCTACTGCCTGGTGTTCGGCGCTTTGATCTCGCCGACGGACCCGATCGCCGTGCTGTCGATCATCCGCAAGCTGGGCACGCCGAAATCCCTGGAGATGAAGATCGCCGGGGAGTCGCTGTTCAACGATGGCGTCGGGGTGGTGGTGTTCGTCGAACTGCTCGCGATCGCGATGGGCGAGCGAGTCTTCGACGGCCACGAAGTGCTGCTGTTCTTCGTCCGCGAAGCACTGGGCGGCGTCGCGTTCGGGCTCGCGCTGGGATACGGCGCATTCCGCCTGCTGTGCAAGGTCGACGACTACGAGGTCGAAGTCCTGATCACCGTGGCGCTGGTGATGGGCGGCTATGCTCTCGCGCAGGCCCTGCATCTGTCCGGGCCGATCGCGATCGTGGTCGCCGGGCTGCTGATCGGCAATCAGGGACGGCGACTGGCGATGTCCGCGCATACGCGCGAGCACCTCGATAGCTTCTGGGCGCTGGTCGACTCCATGCTCAACGCCGTGCTTTTCGTGCTGATCGGGCTCGAGGTGCTGCTGCTGCCGTTCGATGCCCGGTACTTCTGGGCCAGCGTGCTGGTCATCCCACTGGTGCTGCTGGGGCGGCTGGCCTCCGTGGCACTGGCCCGGTTGGTGCCCGGCCTGCGACGCGACTTCACGGTGCACGTAATCGCCGTGCTGACGTGGGGCGGCCTGCGCGGCGGCATCTCCGTCGCGCTCGCACTGTCGCTACCCGCCGGCGAGGTGCGCCCCGTGGTCATCCTGCTGACCTATACGGTGGTGGTGTTCTCGATTCTCGTGCAGGGGCTGACGATCTCGAAGCTGGTGCGGCGGAAGGCGTAAGGCTGCCGATCCCAGCTCATGCCGGGAGGGCGAGCGCGCGGTCTGCTCCCCCCTGTGAGGGCGGCTGCCTCCTTTCCCCCTCTCCCCTTGCGGGTGTACAGACCGGAGAGATGGG
>CAZFYX010000070.1:0-63012 GCA_964523885.1 uncultured Burkholderiales bacterium
GCTCGGGGTGCCCGTGATGCTCCTGCTGCTGGCCCGCCGCCCGTGAGCGTCCTGCGCGCGGAACGAATCACCGTGGGCTATCCGGGCCGAACCCTGTGCCGCGATCTCACGCTCGAGCTGCAGCCGGGACAGACCTGGGCAGTGCTGGGCAACAACGGCAGCGGCAAGAGCACGCTGCTGCAAGTGCTCGTCGGCCTGCGCGCCCCGCTCGCGGGCCGCGTCACCTGGGACGGGACCGACCTGCGCGAGCTCGTGCCGGCGCAACGCGCGCGTGCGCTCGGACTGCTGCTGCAGGAGGAGGCGGGCGCCTTCTGGGGCAGCGTTCGGGACTACGTGCTGCTGGGCCGCTATCCCTGGCGGGGCTGGCAGCCGGGCTGGGGCGGGGAGGACGAGGCGCGCGCCGCCGCTGCCATCGCGCGCATGGACCTGCGCGGCCGCGAGGACCGTGCGCTGAGCGCATGCTCGGGCGGCGAGCGCCAGCGTGCCCGCCTGGCCCTGCTGCTGGCGCAGGATCCGCAGGTCTGCCTGCTCGACGAGCCGTTGCTGCACTTGGACCTGCGCCACCAGCTCGAGCTGCTCGGCGCGCTGCGCCAGCTCGCAGGCGAGGGCGGCCGCGCGGTGGTCATGGTCCTGCACGACCCGGCCGTCGCCCGCCGCTCCTGCGACCGGGCCCTGCTGCTGTTCGACGACGGCACCGCGCGCAGCGGCCCGGCGCCAGGGCTGCTCGACCGGCCCACCCTCGAGCGGCTCTATGGCTGCCCGGTGCCGGTCTCCGCGGATGCGTGAGCCGCGACGGCTGGGACCCCGCCGACGGCCGAGGGAGCCGTGGCGCCCATGTATAATCAGCCGCATGCATTCCACGGAGCGCCGCCGGCCCGGCCCGCGGCTCCCACTTCCCGTCCACCTGCGCGCAGCGCGCCGCTGCAGCGCGCCTCCTCCCCACGCAATGCCTGCCTGCAACGACGGGCTGCCGGCATGATCCGCCGCCTGTTGCAGCGGGTGTTCCCCGGCCTCGCCGGCACCAAGGGCGAACCCGTCGTCATCCCGTTAGAGCAGCACGGCGTCTCGCGCGAGCGCATCAGCCCGTGCGCGCGGCGGGTCGTGGCCGGCCTGCAGGAAGCCGGTTACGCGGCGTTCGTGGTGGGCGGGGCCGTACGGGACCTGCTGATCGACCTCGAGCCGAAAGACTTCGACGTGGCGACCAGCGCCACGCCCGAGGAAGTGAAGGACGTGTTCAGGCGCTCGCGCATCATCGGACGGCGCTTCCGCCTGGTGCACGTGATGTGCGGCCAGGACACGGTCGAGGTCTCCACCTTCCGCGGCAGCGCCAACGGCGACGAGGACAGCCAGTCCCGCGACGAGCACGGCCGCATCCTGCGCGACAACGTGTTCGGCACCCAGGCCGAGGACGCGGTGCGCCGCGACATCACCATCAACGCGCTGTTCTACAACCCGGCGACCCAGGAGATCCTCGACTACTGCGGCGGCTTCGCCGACCTGCGCAAGCGGGTGATCCGCATGATCGGCCGTCCCGAGGAGCGCTATCGCGAGGACCCGGTGCGCATGCTGCGCGCGGTGCGGATGGCGGCCAAGGTCGGCGGGCACATCGAGGCGCGCTCGCGCGAGCCGATCCGCCAGCTCGCGGACCTGCTGCAGAACGTGCCCCCGGCGCGCCTGTTCGAGGAGATGCTCAAGCTGCTGCTGTCCGGCCACGCCACCGAGTGCCTGCTGCAGCTGCGCAACGAGGGACTCCACCACGGCATCCTGCCGATGCTCGACGTCATCATCGAGCAGCCGATGGGCGAGCGCTTCGTGATGCTCGCGCTCAACCGCACCGACGAGCGCGTGCGCGAGGGCAAGGGCGTGTCGCCGGCGTTCCTGTTCGCCGCGCTGCTCTGGCACGAGGTGCTCACCGCATGGAAGGCGCGCGAGGCCGAAGGGATGCGCGAGATGCCGGCGCTGGGCGCCGCCATGGACGAGGTGATCGCGCAGCAGATCGAGAAGCTCGCGATCCCGCGCCGCTACACCACGGACATGCGCGAGCTGTGGGACCTGCAGGCGCGGCTGCTGAACCGGGGTGGACGCCGGCCCTACCGCCTGCTCGAGCATCCCCGCCTGCGTGCGGGCTACGACTTCCTGCAGCTGCGCTGCGAGAGCGGCGAGGTGGACCCGGAAGTGGCCCAGTGGTGGGAGCGCTTCATGGCGGCAGGCGAAGACGAACGTGCCGCGATGGTGCTGCCGGACAAGGGCGGGAACAAGCGGCGGCGGCGCAAGCGCCGCACGCCCCGCGCCGCGGGGGCAGAGGCCGCAGGGGATGATGCCGCCGCCGCGGGCGACGCGGGGCCGGAGGACGCCGGGCAGGATGCCGGCGAAGTGCCGGCCGACCGCGTGGCGTAGCCGGAACCGCCGGTTCATCGCCGATGGGCGAGATCGCCTACGTGGCGCTGGGCAGCAACCTGCAGGATCCGGTGGGGCAGGTCCGCTCGGGACTCGCCGCGCTGGGGCGCCTGCCCGGCACCCGCCTGGACATGCACTCCTCGCTGTATCGCACCGCCCCGGTGGGCAAGCCCGACCAGCCCGATTTCATCAACGCGGTGGCGCGCCTGGACACGCAGCTCGATCCCGACCGGCTCATGCAGGGGCTGTTCGCCATCGAGCGCGAGCATGGGCGCGAGCGTGGCGAGCCCAACGCGCCGCGCACGCTCGATCTCGACCTGCTGCTCTACGGCGAGCAGGTGATCGGGCGCGAGGCGCTCACCGTCCCGCATCCCCGCATGCACGAGCGCGCCTTCGTGCTCGTCCCGCTGGCCGAGCTCGCGCCCGACCTCGCCATCCCGGGCGACGGAACGGTGCGCGACCTGCTCGCCGGCGTGCAGTCGCAGTCCGTCGTTCGCCTCACCGGATAGCCGCATGGCATTGCGCAAGCACCGCTACATCGTCGTCGAAGGGCCCATCGGCGCAGGCAAGACCACGCTCGCCCGCCTGCTTGCCGAGCATGCGGGCGCCGGGCTGCTGCTGGAGAACCCCGACGACAATCCGTTCCTGGGCAGCTTCTACAGCGACCGCCGGCGCTGGGCCCTGGCCACACAGCTGTTCTTCCTGTTCCAGCGCGTGAATCAGCTCACCGGGCTGAAGCAGATGGACCTGTTCGAGCGGCCCACGGTGGCCGACTTCCTGTTCGAGAAGGACCCGCTGTTCGCGCAGATCAACCTGATGGACGAGGAGCTCGCGCTGTACCAGCGCATCTATGCGCACCTCGCGCCGCAGGTCCCGACGCCCGACCTGGTGATCTACCTGCAGGCGCCGGTGGACGTGCTGATGGCGCGGATCCGGCGTCGCGGTGCGGCTTACGAGCGCGGCATCGGCGAGGAGTACCTGACCCGGCTTGCCGAAGGCTACGGACGATTCTTCCACGACTATTCCGGTGCGCCGCTGCTGATTGTCAACAGCGCCAATTTGAATTTT
Organism: uncultured Burkholderiales bacterium; assembly: GCA_964523885.1. Classification (GTDB taxonomy): domain Bacteria; phylum Pseudomonadota; class Gammaproteobacteria; order Burkholderiales; family SHXO01; genus SHXO01. The sequence continues at coordinate 3,466 of CAZFYX010000070.1, forward strand.
GTTGATCGGCCGGCGGATTTTGATTTACTGTTGCGCCGCATCAGCGAGATGCGCGGCCCGCGTGAGTTCTTCAACGTGCAATAGCAGGCTGTGGAAGAACGGCTTCGCGGCGCGCCTCCGGGCTTCGTCGGTGGCGCACCCGCGCAGCAAGCGTGTGAAACTGCAGAACCGGGCATTCGTTCAGCTGCCGGGTTTGAAGCCGCAGGCTGCACTGTTGAGCACCGGGATGGGGCTGCCGGGGCTGCACGGAGGAGGGCGACAGCATGGAGGTCATCCGCACCATCGCGGAACTGCGCGAGCGTCTGCGCAATGAGCGCAGTGTGGGCTGCGTGCCGACCATGGGCAACATCCACGACGGTCACCTGTCGCTGGTGCGCATCGCACGCGAGCAGGCGAAGGTCACGGTGACGACGATCTTCGTGAACCGGATGCAGTTCGGCGCCAACGAGGACTTCGACAAGTACCCGCGCACCCTCGAGGACGACTGCGCGAAGCTGCGGGCGGCCGGCAACGACATCGTGTTCCATCCGGACGAAGGGCAGATGTATCCCGAGCCCCAGGTCTTCAGCGTGGAGCCGCCGCCGGTCGCCGGCAAGCTCGAAGGGCGCTTCCGGCCGGGCCACTTCCGCGGTGTGGCCACCGTGGTGCTCAAGCTGTTCAACATCGTGCAGCCGGACATCGCGGTGTTCGGCAAGAAGGACTACCAGCAGCTGGCGATCGTGCGCCACATGGTCGAGCAGCTCGCGCTTCCCGTGCGCATCGTCCCGGCCGAGACCGTGCGGGCCGACGACGGCCTGGCGCTCAGTTCCCGCAATCGATTCCTCTCGCCGGCCGAGCGCGCCGAGGCCTCGCGCATGCATGCCGTGCTGCGGCGGGTGAAGGAGCAGGTGGAATCGGGTGACCGCAACTTCGAGGCGATCGAGTTCGGCGCCGATGCCGAACTGGCCCGGCATGGCTGGAAGGTCGATTACGTGGTGGTGCGCAGCCGCCGCACCCTGATGCAGCCCGAGCCGAACGAGCGCGAGCTGGTCGCGCTGGGTGCGGCAAGGCTGGGGACTACTCGGCTGATCGACAACCTGGAGATCGGCTAGGCGCGTCGCGCGAGCGAAGTGAAGGCGCTTCGCGCTGTGAAGGGGCTGCGCCCTGTGAAGAGGTGAAGGGTGTCCACTTCACCTCTTCAAGCCGTCGGCAGCTTGTGTGCCTTGAAGTCGTCGCGGATCTTCGTCTTCAGCAGCTTGCCGGTCGCCGTGTGCGGCAGCTGATCGACGAACACGACGTCGTCGGGGATCCACCACTTCGCCACGCGGCCCTCGAAGAACTTCAGCAGCTCCTCGCGCGTGACCTGCGCGCCGGACTTCATCACCACCACCAGCAGCGGCCGCTCGTCCCACTTGGGATGCGCGACGCCGATGACGGCGGCTTCCGCCACGGCGGGATGCGCCATGGCCGTGTTCTCCAGGTCGATCGAGCTGATCCACTCGCCGCCGGACTTGATCACGTCCTTGGAGCGGTCGGTGATCTGCATGAAGCCGTCGGGGTCGATGGTGGCGACGTCGCCTGTGGGGAACCAGCCGCGGGCGTGCGCGTCCTCGTGCAGCACGTTGCCGCCCTCGCCCTTGAAGTACTGGGTGGTGATCCACGGGCCGCGCACCAGCAGGTCGCCGAAGGCCTTGCCGTCCCAGGGCAGGTCCTTGCCCTGGTCGTCCACGATGCGCATGTCCACGCCGAACAGCGGCCGGCCCTGCTTGTCCTGCACCTTGAGCTGGTCGTCCTTGGGTTGGGCGAGGTGCTTGGACTTGAGCGTGCTGACCGTGCCGAGCGGGGAGAGTTCGGTCATGCCCCAGGCGTGCAGCACCTGCACCCCGTAGTCGTTCTCGAAGGTGCGGATCATCGCCGGCGGGCAGGCCGAGCCGCCGATGACGGTGCGGTTGAAGGTCGAGAAGCGCAGGTTGTTCTCGCCGACGTGCTTGAGCAGGCCGAGCCAGACGGTGGGCACGCCCGCCGACATGGTGACCTTCTCCTGCTCGAACAGCTCGTAAACGCTGGCGCCGTCGAGCTGGGCCCCCGGGAACACGATCTTGCAGCCGTTGAGCGAGCACGCGTAGGGCAGCCCCCACGCGTTGACGTGGAACATCGGCACGACCGGGAGCACGGTGTCGCGCGCAGACAGGTTTAGCGCATCCGGCAGGCTGCCGGCGTAGGCGTGCAGAACCGTGGAGCGGTGGCTGTAGAGCACGCCCTTGGGATTCCCGGTGGTGCCGGAGGTGTAGCACAGGCCAGACGCGGTGTTTTCGTCGAACACCGGCCACTCGAAGTCGTCCGAATGCGAGTTGACCAGATCCTCGTAGCACAGCAGGTTGGGCAGGGCCGACTGCGGCATGTGCGCCTTGTCGGTCATCGCCACCCAGCCGCGCACGCCCTTGCAGTGCGGCGCGACGCCTTCGACGAGCTTGAGGAAGGTGAGGTCGAAGAAGACGTACTGGTCCTCGGCATGATTGACGATGTAGGCGATCTGCTCGGGGAACAGGCGCGGGTTGATGGTGTGGATCACGCTGCCCACCCCGGATACCGCGAAGTACAGCTCGAAGTGGCGGAAGCCGTTCCAGGCCAGGGTGCCGACGCGGTCGTGCATGCGCACGCCCAGGGCAGCGAGCCCGTTGGCGAGCTGGCGCGAGCGGCGGTGCGCGTCAGCATAGGTATAGCGGTGGATGCCGCCCTCGACCATGCGCGAAACGATCTGGGTGTCGCCGTGGTACCGGTCGGCATGCCGGATCAGCGACGAGATCTGCAGGGGCATGTTCATCATCAGGCCGTGCATGGGGCGCTCCTCGGGGCTGCTGCTGTGCGAAATGCGGGATCGGCAATATTAACAGGAGGGTCGCCGCGGTCAGGTCGGGCCGAAAGCTTTTGTCCGCCCGGCCCTTTCGGCTAGAATCCCCTTCCACTGCCGGCCGCCAGAGCCGCCGAGAGCCGTGCCCGCGGGCTGCACGTTGCCCGCGCGCAAACGCCGATGAACGACGCCGGGTCCGTGAGGCCCGGCGCGGGAGAGGAGGAGCGCAGGACCCACACCAGGCATGAGGCGCCGTCGCCGGCGCTTGCGCTGCATGCCTGCACCAGACCTGTGCGCAGTCCGCCATGGAGTTCTTCCTCGTCCAGCTGCTGAACAGCCTGTCCTACGGGTTGCTGCTGTTCATGCTGTCCAGCGGGCTCACGCTGATCTTCAGCATGATGGGCGTGCTCAACTTCGCCCACGCCAGCTTCTACATGCTGGGCGCGTACTTCGCCTACCAGATCTCGCAGCACGTGGGCTTCTGGCCGGCCCTGGTGCTCGCTCCGCTGCTGGTGGGCGCGCTGGGTGCGCTGACCGAGCGCTGGGGCCTGCGCACCGTGCACCGCTACGGCCACGTGGCCGAGCTGCTGTTCACCTTCGGCCTGTTCTACCTGATCGAGGAGGTGGTGCACCTCATCTGGGGCCGCGCGCCGGTCGACTACCGGGTTCCCTCCGCGCTCGACTTCAGCGCGTTCACCATCTTCAGCACCAGCTATCCGGCCTACCGCGTGTTCATGATGGCGGTGTCGATCGCCATGCTGGTCAGCCTCTACCTCGTCCTCACGCGCACGCGCATCGGCCTGATCATCCAGGCCTCGCTCAGCCATCCCGACATGGTCGAGGCGCTCGGCCACAACGTGCCGCGCGTGTTCATGCTGGTATTCGGCGGGGGCTGCGCGCTGGCGGGGCTGGCCGGGGTGATCGGCGGCAACGCATTCGTCACCGAGCCCGGCATGGCCGCCGCGGTGGGCAGCATCGTGTTCGTCGTGGTCGTGTTCGGCGGCATGGGCTCGCTCGCCGGCGCCTTCATCGCCTCGCTGTTCTTCGGTGCGGTGCAGACCTTCTCGGTTGCACTGGACTACTCCCTGCTGGATCTGATGCGGCAGATCGGCGTGGCCGTCGCACCGGATTCCGGCTGGCACCAGCTGCTGTCGATCAGCATCGCGCAGACCGCCCCGGTGCTGCCCTATCTGCTGATGGTCCTCATGCTGATGGTCCGGCCGACCGGCCTGATGGGAACGCGCGAGACATGAGCGCGCCGGGCGGAAACGGGGCGGCCGCGGTGAAGGCGGTGGCCGCAGGTGCGCCGGCCGGGTCCCGGGGGGCGGCCGCAGCCAAGCAGGTCGTGCTGTGGCTGGCGATCGCAGCCGTGATGATGGTGCTGCCGCTCATCTTCACCCAGAGCTTCGCGCTGTCCATGCTCACCCAGATGGGCATCGCGATCATCTTCACGCTGTCCTACAACATGCTGCTCGGCCAGACCGGGATGCTCTCGTTCGGCCACGCGGTGTACTACGGCATGGCGGCCTTCATCTGCGCCCACGCGCTCAACGCCGTCGCAGCGGGGAAGTTCGCGTTCCCCGTGACGCTGCTGCCGGTGATCGGCGGCCTCGCCGGGCTGGCCTTCGGGATCGTGTTCGGCTACGTCACCACCCGCCGCTCGGGCACTCCGTTCGCCATGATCTCGCTGGGCATCGCGGAGATGTTCGCGGCGTCCGCGCTGATGTTCCCGGCGTTCTTCGGCGGCGAGGGCGGCATCGCCACCAACCGGGTCGTCGGCCAGGCCTGGATGGGCATCGACTACGGGCCGCAGCGGCAGGTGTACTACCTGGTGGCGGGGTGGTGCCTGCTGTCCATGATGCTCATGTATGCGCTCACGCGCACCCCGCTCGGGCGCATGGCGAACGCCGTGCGAGACAACCCGGAACGGGCCCGGTTCGTGGGCTACAACCCGACCCGGGTGCGCTACTTCATGTTCTGCCTGGCCTCGTTCTTCGCCGGCGTGGCCGGGTCGCTGGGGACGATCAACTACGAGATCGTCACGGCCGAGAACCTCGGCCTGGTCGCGTCGGGCAACGTGCTGGTGATGGCGTTCGTCGGCGGCATCGGGCACTTCTTCGGGCCGGTGATCGGCGCGGTGCTGGTGTCGTTCCTGCAGTCCGCGCTGTCGAGCTACACCCAGGCCTGGCTGCTGTACTTCGGCCTGTTCTTCGTGCTGATGATCCTGTTCGCACCGGGCGGGATCGCGAGCCTGCTGGCGCTGCACGGGCCGGCCCTGCGCCACGGGCTGTGGCCGCGCCTGGTGCCCGGATATCTCGCTGCCGGCAGCGGGGCGGCGCTCATGGGTGCCGGCCTCATCGCGCTGGTGGAGATGATCTACCACTTCGAGCAGGGTGAGGAACTGGGCAAGCAGTTCCGCCTGTTCGGGTTCGACGTCGACGTGGCGCTGGCGATGCCCTGGGTGGTCGCCGCACTGGTGTTCGCCGCCGGTGTGGCCGTGCTCGTCGCGACCGTGCCGCTGGTGCGTCGCGGCTGGGCCGCCGTGAATGCGGGCCTGCACGCGAAGGATGCAATGCAATGACGCCCGCCCTCGAGCTGCGCGGCGTGCAGAAGAGCTTCGGCCGCACTGCGATCATCAACGGCGTGGATCTGGCCATCGGTGCGGGGGAGCGGCATGCGATCATCGGGCCGAACGGCGCCGGCAAGTCGACGCTGTTCAACCTGATCAGCGGGCGGTTTCCGCTGAGCAGCGGGCAGATCCTGCTCAAGGGCGAGGACGTCACCGGCCTGGAGCCGCAGGAGATCAACCGCCGCGGGCTGGCGCGCAGCTTCCAGATCACCAACATCTTCCCGCGCCTGTCGGTGTTCGAGAACGTGCGCTGCGCGCTGCTGTGGTCGATGGGCTACCGCTATTCGTTCTGGCATCGCGTGAACAAGCTGCGCGCGGTGCAGGAGCGCGCCGAGGAGATCGTCCAGCGCATCGGCCTGCAGAAGCGTCGCGACCGCCAGGCTGCCGTCCTGTCCTACGCGGAGCAGCGCGCACTGGAGATCGGCGTCACCATCGCCGGCGGGGCGGAGGTCATCCTGCTCGACGAGCCGACCGCCGGCATGAGCCACTCCGAGACGGCCGAGGCGGTCGAGCTGATCCGCTCGGTGTCGCAGGACAAGACGCTGGTCATGGTGGAGCACGACATGGGCGTGGTGTTCGGGCTGGCCGACCGCATCTCGGTGCTGGTGTACGGCAAGGTGCTGGCGAGCGGGACGCCGGCGGAGATCCGCGGCAACCCGGCGGTGCAGGAAGCCTATCTCGGGGTGCAGGCGGAGTAGCCATGCTCGAAGTCACCGACCTCCACGCCTACTACGGCAAGAGCCACATCCTCCACGGGGTGAACCTGCGGGTGGGGCAGGGGGAGATCGTCTCGCTGCTCGGGCGCAACGGCGCCGGGCGGTCCACCACCATCCGCGCGATCATGGGGCAGGTGAAGAAGACCGGCTCGGTGCGCTTCCAGGGCAAGGAGATCGGCGGCCTGCAGGCCTACATGGTCGCGCGCCGGGGGCTGGGATACGTGCCCGAGAGTCGCGAGATCTTCCCGGCGCTCACCGTGCGGCAGAACCTGCTGCTGGGGGTGCAGAGCGGCAGGCGCGCGACGCGCTGGTCGATGGAGGACATGTTCCAGCTGTTCCCGGTGCTGCGCGAGCGCGCCGACGCACCCGCCGGCGTGATGTCCGGCGGCGAGCAGCAGATGCTCACGCTGTGCCGCACCCTCATGGGCGATCCCGACCTGGTGATGATCGACGAGCCCACCGAAGGTCTGGCACCCAAGATCGTCGAACTGGTGGCGAACCTGTTCGACGAGATCAAGAACCGCGGGATCTCCATCCTGCTGGTGGAGCAGAAGCTCACCATCGCCCTGAAGATCTGCCAGCGCCTGTACGTCATGGGACATGGCCAGATCGTGTTCGAGGGCACGCCCGACGGGCTGCGCGCCAACGAACAGGTGCGGCGTGAGTGGCTGGAGGTGTGAACCGCAGTGACGGAACTCCAGTGACAGGTACGGCGCGACAAACAAGGCGTGACAGAATGGCGTGACGGGCGTGAGCGGCTTGCGCCACGTCGCGCCTTTCTGTCACGCAGTTCCCGTCACGCCTTCCTGTCAGTGAACCGCGCCGGGAGTAAACTCTCGCCCTTCCCACGCCCTGCACAGGGCCATTCACGAAGAGCACCCCCATGCCAGACATCGTGACCTACGCCGTCCAGGGCCACCTGGGCGTCATCACCCTCGACAATCCCCCGGTCAATGCGCTCAGCGTGAGCAAGGGTGTGCTGCAGCGGATCCTCGATGCGATCAAGGAGGGCGAGCACGATCCCGCGGTGCGCGGCTTCCTGATCGTGGGCAACGGCCGGGCGTTCTGCGGGGGCGCCGACATCTCGGAGTTCGGCCAGCCCCTGCCGGTCGGGCTGGCGACGCTGCCCGTGCTGTGCAGTTACATGGATACAGTGACCAAGCCGATCGTCGCGGCGATCCACGGCTTCGCCCTCGGGGGTGGCCTGGAGCTCGCGCTGGCCTCGCACTTCCGCTGCGCGGTGACCGGCACGCAACTGGGCCTGCCCGAGGTCAAGCTGGGCATCCTGCCCGGGGCCGGCGGGACGCAGCGGCTGCCGCGCGTGGTGGGGGTGGAGCGTGCGCTCGACATGATGACCGGCGGTGACCCGGTCAACGCCGAGAAGGCGCTCGAGCTCGGACTGATCGACGAGATCGTGAAGGGCGAGATCCTCCCGGCCGGCGTGCAGTTCGCCAACCGCGTGATCCGCGAGGGCCGCGAGATCCGCCGCACCGGCAACCTGGGGCCGAAGCTCGACCAGCCGGCCGAAGCGTTCTTCCCGGCAGCCCGGGCGCGCATCGCCAAGGAGTACAAGGGCTATCCCGCACCGCTCACCATCGTCGACTGCGTCGAGGCCGCCGTCACGCTGCCGCTGGCCAAGGGCCTCGCGCGTGAACGCGAGCTGTTCGAGAAGCTGCGCGCAAGTCCCGAGTCAAAGGCGCTGCGCCACCTATTCTTCGCCGAGCGCCAGGTCACCAAGATCCCCGACGTGCCCGAGGACACGCCTACCCGCCCCATCAAGTCCGCCGCGGTCATCGGCGCAGGCACGATGGGTGGCGGCATCGCGATGAACTTCGCCAACGCCGGCATTCCCGTGAAGATGCTGGAGGTGAGCCAGGAGGCGCTGGACAAGGGGCTGGGCGTGGTGCGCAGGAACTATGCGGCGACGGTGGCCAAGGGGCGCCTCACCCAGGAGGCGATGGACCAGCGCATGGCGCTGCTGCAGGGCGTGACTTCATACGACGCGCTCAAGGAGGCCGACATCGTCATCGAGGCCGTGTTCGAGGACATGGGCGTGAAGAAGCAGGTGTTCGAGCAGCTCGATGCCGTGGCCAGACCCGGCGCGATCCTCGCCACCAACACCTCGACGCTGGACGTGAACGAGATCGCCGCGGTGACCAGGCGTCCGCAGGACGTGATCGGCCTGCACTTCTTCAGCCCTGCGAACGTCATGAAGCTGCTGGAGGTCGTGCGGGCGGACAAGACTGCCCCGGATACGCTGGCAACCTCGATGAAGCTCGCCCGCACCATCAAGAAGGTCGGGGTGGTCGCCGGCGTTTGCGACGGCTTCATCGGCAACCGCATGCTGCATTCGTATTTCCGTGAGGCCGGCTTCCTGCTCGAGGAGGGTGCGCTGCCGCAGCAGGTCGACCGCGTGATCGAGTCGTACGGCTTCGCCATGGGCCCGTTCCGGGTGAGCGACCTCGCTGGCCTGGACGTGGGCTGGTACATCCGCAAACGCCAGGCTGCGACCCGGCCTGCGCACCTGCGCTACTCCAGGATCGCCGACCAGATCTGCGAGATGGGCCGCTTCGGCCAGAAGACCGGCGCCGGCTGGTACCGCTACGAGGCGGGCAACCGCGCGCCGATCCCCGATCCCGAGATCGAGGCGCTGATCGTGAAGGCCTCCGCCGAGGCCGGTATCCAGCGGCGCGAGATCACCGACCAGGAGATCCTCGAGCGCTGCATGTACGCGCTGGTCAACACCGGCGCGAAGATCCTGGATGAGGGCATCGCGCTGCGCGCGAGCGATATCGACATCGTCTACATCCATGGCTACGGCTTCCCGCGCTTCCGCGGCGGCCCGATGTTCTACGCCGACAGTGTCGGGCTGGGTCAGGTGTACGAGACGGTCAAGCGGTTCCACTCGCAGCACGGCGTGTTCTGGGAGCCCGCGCCGCTGCTCGAGCGGCTCGCGCGCGAAGGCAAGACTTTCAACTAACCGGGCAGTGAAGGGTGAATGCGTGAAGGGTGAAGGGTAGAACCCCCGGGCGCATCACCCTTCACCCATCCCCCATCCCCCATCCCCCATCCCCCATCACCCCCACACTCTCACCCCTGGGAGACTCAAGATGCCTGAAGCAGTCATCGTATCGACCGCCCGCACACCCCTGTGCAAGTCCTGGAAGGGCGCCTTCAACATGACCCACGGCGCGACGCTGGGCGGTCATGTCGTCAAGCACGCCGTCGAGCGGGCCGGCGTCGACCCGGCGGAAGTCGAGGACGTACTGATGGGGTGCGCGAACCCGGAGGGCGCGACCGGCTGGAACATCGCGCGCCAGATCGCGCTGCGCGCCGGCATGCCGGTCACCGTGAGCGGGGTCACGGTCAACCGCTTCTGCTCCTCGGGCCTGCAGACGGTTGCGCTCGCCTCGCAGCGCATTCTCAGCGGCGAGGGCGACATCTACGTGGCCGGCGGAGTCGAATCGATCTCCTGCGTGCAGAACGAGATGAACCGGCACATGGCCAACGAGTCCTGGCTGCTGGAGCACAAGCCCGAGATCTACTGGAACATGCTGCAGACGGCGGAAATGGTGGCGAAGCGCTACAAGATCCCGCGCGAGGTGCAGGACCGCTACGGCGTCGAGAGCCAGCTCAAGGCCGCGAAGGCGCGTGCGGAAGGCCGCCTCGCCCCCGAGATCGTGGCGCTGAAGACGATGATGAAGGTGGTGGACAAGAACACCGGCGCGGAGACCACCAGGGAAGTGACCGCGGCCGAGGACGAGGGCATCCGCCCGGACACCACCTATGAGGGCGTGGCCAACATCAAGCCGGCAGTGGAAGGCGGCGTGATTTCCGCCGGCAATGCGAGCCAGTTCTCCGACGGTGCTGCAGCGCAGGTCATCATGAGCGACAAGGCCGCCGCGGCGAGGGGGCTGAGGCCGCTCGGCGTGTTCCGCGGGTTCGCCGTCGCCGGGTGCGAGCCCGACGAGATGGGCATCGGCCCGGTGTTCGCCATCCCGAAGCTGCTCAAGCGCACCGGACTGAAGATCGAGGACATCGACCTGTGGGAGCTGAACGAGGCGTTCGCTGTCCAGGTGCTCTACTGCCGTGACAAGCTGGGCATCCCCAACGAGCGCCTCAACGTCGACGGCGGCTCGATCGCGCTGGGGCACCCCTACGGCATGACCGGCAGCCGCCTGGTCGGCCACGCGCTGCTCGAAGGCAAGCGCCGCGGCGCGAAGCGCGTCGTGGTCACGATGTGCATCGGGGGCGGCATGGGTGCGGCGGGGCTGTTCGAGGTCGTCTGAAGCATTGCCGCAACCGCTTGCGCACGGAGGCGCGGAGGAACGCTCGCGATGGACAGCGGGCTGCCGCTGCGGCACGCCGGCCAGCGCATCGCGCTGCGCGGGGGCGTGGCGGCCCTTCGGACTCCAAAGCAGTTTCGGATACTGCGTGACAACGACTACGCCACCGAACAGCGTGATGCGGGGACGCAGCGTCGCTCCCCGTCGCGCTGATTCGTCGCGCCTTTTCTGTCACACCGTTCCTGTCACTGTTCTGCAGCATGCAGGCGCTCCGCCGCCGGAGTATCAACGCACCTTCGAGTACGCGGTCGGTGCGAGGAACATGTTCTCGATGCGCTCGACCAGCGGGCCGTTGCGCTCGGTCTCGGTGCGCTTGGCGATCCACTCCGGGTCGACCATGAACGCGCCCCACTTCTGCTCGCGCTCGGCCATGCTCTCCCACTCCAGCAGGTAGTAGAGGCTCTGGTTGTTCGGTCCCACCAGCACCGTCCAGAAGCCGGCCTGGCGGATGCCGTGCTTCTGCCACAGCCCCAGCGTGATGGTCTCGAAGCGCTTGTTGAGGTCGGGCAGGCGGCCCGGCATGCAGTGATAGATGCGCAGCTCGTGGATCAAGGTCTCCTCCCTCGGACGGGTGACGTGCGAGGCGCGATGCTAGCATAGCGGTTCCCTCCCGCAATCAGCGCTCATTCCCATGTGCGGCCGCTACGAGGTGCACACGCCGATCGCGGAGATCGCCCGCATCTTCGACGCCCAGCCCGTCGGCGATGTGCTCGCCTTCGGTGCCCGCTACAACATCGCGCCCAGCCTGCAGGTGCCGGTGGTGCGCGAGCGCACGCCGGGGCGCATCCTGGAGACGATGAGCTGGGGGCTGTTGCCGGGCTGGGCGAAGGACGCGAAGAGCGTACGTCCGATCAACGCGCGCGCAGAGACCGTATTCGAGAAGCCCATGTTCCGGAGTGCAGTGCGGCGGCGCCGGTGCCTGGTGCCAGCTGATGGATTCTACGAGTGGCAGCAGCGCGAAGGCCGCAAGCAGCCCTATCACATCGGCATGGTGGACGATGCGCCGTTCGCGCTGGCGGGCATCTGGGAATGCCGGGCACAGCCCGGCGCACCAGCCCTGGTCAGCTGCGCGCTGATCGTCACCGGCGCGAACGAGCTGATGGCCCGGATCCACGAGCGCATGCCGGTGATCGTCGCACCCGAGGACTACGCGCGCTGGCTCGATCCGCGCCTTGACGATCCGGTTGCAATCCAGGAGATGCTGCAGCCGTTCCCCGCCGAGCTCATGCGTGCCTATCCGGTCAGCACGCGTGTCAACAACGTGAAAAACGACGCGCCTGACCTCATTGACACAATTGAGGCTTGATCCGCGTTGGGGGCGGTGGGCATGATGACGGCGCCTGCAAGCGACACTGGGCACTCGCCTTGCTTTTGCAGCCGCTCTGCCCTGTCACCTCATGCATCCGTCAACTCCAGTGAAGTCGGCCCGCGCGTCAGCTGCATCCGGCACCGTACGATTCGCTGCGATCGTCGCGGCGATCGTGCTGGCCGGCACCGCTGCCTGGCTCGCATTGCGGCCGCGCCCGCCGGCGCAGGTGCAGGACCTCGTCGTTCCCGCCGCAGCACTGCCCACGCAGGCAAGTGTGCTCGAAAGCGCGCGTGCGCGGCTCGGTGCCGGCGAGATCAATGCCGCGCGCGACCTGTACCTGCGTGCGCTGACCCAGGCGGGGCAGGCCGGTGACCAGCGTCAGCTGGCCGCGCTCCACGAGGAGATCGCTGCGCTCGAGTACGGCGCGGCCCGGCTCGCGCAGGCCCGTACCGGCTATGCCACGGCGCTGCAGCTCTACACCACGCTCGATGACCAGGCGGGGCAGGGGCGCACCGCGCGCCGGCTCGCGGCACTCGAGTACCACCGCGGACGCTATCTCGACGCGCGCGCGCTGTACCAGAAGGCGCTGAGTCTCGCCGGCGACGAGGCCGGCCGCGGCCGGCTGCTGGCCAGCCTCGCCGAGGTCGAATTGCAGCTCATGCGCCTGCAGCCGGCGAAGGACCTGCTGGCGCAGGCGCGCAATGCGCTCGTGGAGAGCCGCGACGACGAGGCGCGCGGGCGTGTGCTCGAACTCGAGGCGGAGCTCGCGCTGCGCAGCGGCCGCATCGAGCAGGCTGCGCAGCTGTTCGACCGGGCGCTGGAGCAGTACCGCGGGGCGCAGGACGCGGCACTCGGTGCGCGTGCCACGCGCGGGCTGGCCGACACGTACCGCCGCCTCGGACGCCTGGCCGACGCGCAGGCGCTGTACGTGCAGGCCCGCGAGCAGTACCAGCGCCAGCACGACGAAGTGGGACAGGCGCTCGCGCTGGAGGCGATGGGCGACATCGAGTTCACGCGCGGGCACGAGCAGAAGGCGCAGGCGCACTACGCGGCCGCCCATGCGCTGTTCGTCGCGCAGGGGCATGAGCCCGGGCACGCTTCCACCGAGGTGAAGCTGGGCGGACTGGAGGTGTGGGCCGGGCGGCTCGACCAGGCGCAGCAGCGCTTCACCGCCGCGCGCGAGCTGTTCAACGGCATCCAGGACGAACTCGGCAGCGCGCACGCGCTTGCGCGCCAGGCCGACGTGGCGCTGCGCAAGGGCGCAGTTGCAGGCGCGCGCAGTCAGTTCGAGGAAGCGGCGGCCGTGCTGGTGCGTTTCCCCGGCGAGCCGAGCTATGGCATGGCACTGCAGGGCCTCGGGGATGCGGACCGGCTCGAGGGCCGCTTCGAGCGGGCGGCCGAGCGCTACCGTGCCGCCTCCGACGCGTTCCACCGCGCCGGGGACGCAGGCGGACGCGGCAACGCACTCGCTTCGCTAGCGGAGATCGAGTACCGGCGCGACCGATACCCGGAGGCGCGCGACCTCTATCTGCAGGCCGACGCGATCCTCACTCGCCAGGGCGACGGCGTCGGCCAAACCTACACCGCAATGGGTCTCGCGCTGGTTGCAATGGCGCAGGGCGATCAGGGCGTATTCGAGCAGCAGATCCTGCGCGCACGCACACTCGCCGAGCAGAACGGCTCGCCGGTGCTGGTCGAGGAAGTCGAGCGCATCGAGCGCGAGGCACGCGCGCACCTGCACGGGGGGCGCTGATGCGCCTGGGCGTATCCGCTGCCCGTCTGCTGTGCGCACTGGCTGCCTGCGTGCTGGCGCTCCAGCCGGCCGCAGCTTGGAGCCAGGCGGCGAGCGCGCGCGCCGGGGTCCGGCAACTGCGTTCGACCCTGCCCGGAGAGCTTGGCGCACGCCACCTCTCGGTGCTCGGTCTGCACGTGGGCAACGACCGGCTGGAAGCGGTGCACGGGCGCATCGGCGAAGCCGTCGCGTTCACGCCGGACAGCGCCCCCGAATTGCTCGCCACCTGTTTCGTGGATGCGCAGGACCGCTCGCTCGCGGTCATGTTCCAGGCCCGGCGCTATGACCCCCAACGCCGGCTGACCATGGCGCACATCGGTGCGCCCGCCAGGATGGAAACCGGCGCGCGGCGCTGCCAGCCGCGCGAAGGCCTGGCGGAGGCCGCGTCCACCGCTTCGGGCATCTTCCTGGGCATGACGCGCGAGGAGTTCACCGCGTTGTTTCCCTATCCCCCTTCCGAGCGCGGCGCCGGACTGCTCGGCTACTACTTCTTCCAGCCGCTGGACAGCGGGCGTTGCCAACTCTTGTCGGGCGTACGCGCGCAGTTCGACGGCGATGGTCTGACGGGGTTGACCGTCTACCGTCTGTACCGGGGAGGCGGATGTTGAAAATCTTCCCTGGTGGCACAGCCCTTGCGCCGTCCAGTCAATGAATTATAAGTGTCTAATTTAAAATACTAATTGTTTGACATTCGGGGAAACTACCGGTCCCCTAAGTGGTTGTCGCTGGTGGTAGACTATGTCTCCGTATGGCGACAATTGTGAATCATCGAGTTGTGCGGGACCTGCCGTCTCGGCAGGCACCGGCAGCAGTTCGAGCCCATTTTCGGCGGCCCGGCGACGCGTCGGGTCACCAGGGTCGTCGGCACCGGACCCGAGGTTGATGGGCCGTGAATCGCCCCCCGCCGGCACCGGGGCGGTCACAGGAAGGTTCGACAACAGGTGCCGGGGAGAAGAACGATGAGTGAGCAGACCACCAGTGCTGAACTCGACGACCGCGCCCCTGGGAGCGCGCCCGCTACGACCCTGAGCGTCGTGAGCAAGACCTTCGAGCTCGCCTTCCTCAAGGCGCTGTCGCAGGTCTCCTCGCCCGGCGCCGAGGGAATCGTCGACCAGTCCGGCCATGTCGGTGTCTGCCGCGACCTCGCCAACTACAAGGTGGCGAGCGCACTGTCGCAGGCGCTGGTGCAGTCCGCCCGCGAACAGAATGATCCGGAGAGCCGGAAAGCGCTCGATGCGCTGTCGGCCGAGCTCGCCGACTACGCGGCTGCGGCCGGGCAGCGCATCGTCGCTGCCGCCGGCCTGGGCGATAGCGCTGCGGGCGTCGATGCGGCGCTGGGCCAGATCTTCCAGGCCTCGCCCCAGTCGGTGGAGACGCTGCTCGGGACGACGCCCGGGATCGAATGGTCAGTCAGCCAGATCGTCGCCGTGGTCCAGGGCGGCGGGGCGTGCGACGACGCGCTCGCCGCTGTGCGCGGCGCCGGCGTCTGGACCCTCGCGCAGTCGATGACCGATCTGTCGCTGGGCCTGGAGGCCTTCCAGGGGGGCGCCGACGCCCAGAGCTGGCACGCGATCGCTGGCCAGGCTGGCGCTGCCGCGCTGCTGCTGCATACGCTGCTTACCAATGGCGACGCGGCCGCACTGGAGGCGGAGACCGCGGTGCCGTTCTACCGCGATCCGGCCCTCGTCGACCTGGTGCGCGATCTGCTCTACAGCCCCAAGACCGACTTCAGCGTGGTGCAGGAGTACCTGACCGAAGGGCAGGCCCTGGCGCTGGTCGTGCACGCGATCGACGCCGGGTTCACCACCTCCGAGCTCAACCAGATCGTCGACGGCGTGTCCGAGCAGGGTGTGGCGGCCGTCCAGGCGGTGCTCGACGACCTGCGTGCGGTGTTGGCCCCCGACGCTGCGGCACTGTCCGCAGTGGGTGGCCCGGACTACTACCGTGCCGCCTTCGACACCATCGCCACCGTCGCGCAGCGGTATCCCGAAGGCCTGAAGCTGCAGAGCCTGGTCGCGCTGGACGCCGCGACCCTGTCGGCCCATGCCCTGCAGGATGATGCGGCCGGCGAGGCCTACCGCTACGCGCTGGTCGAGCTCAACGACTTCGTCCTGGTCGGCGCAGATTACGACCCCCTCAACGCCGACGGGCGCCTGGATCTTTACGATGCGCAGACCGGCACCGGTGCCATCACCCTGGAGTACCTGACTGACCGGCCCGAGCTGCTGGCCGCGATGCTCGGCGCCAATGTGAGCGACGCCTCGCCGGACGCCGATGGCGTGTGGCACGTGCGCGGCATGGCTGCGACCTATGTGGATGGCGACGCCGGGCTGACGATCACCGGCGCCACGCCGGCGCCGGGCCTGGTGATGTTCGACGGCGGCCTGAATGCGCCGATGACCGGCAGCGCGGGTAACGACCGCCTCTACGGCGAGGAGGGCGATGATGTCATCGACGGCGGTGCCGGCAACGACCTGCTCGACGGCGGCGTCGGCAGCGACGTGCTCACCGGCGGCGCCGGCAGTGACGTGCTGCGCGGCGGCATGGGCAACGATATCCTGATCAGCGGCGGCGGCGGCGACCTGCTCGAGGGCGGCGCCGGCCACGACGTCTACCACCTGAGTGCGGGCGACGTGGTCCGGGATGCCGACGGGCAGGGCACGATGATCGTCGAACGCGGGGACGGGACCGCGCTGCAGATCGGTGGCGGCGCCCAGGTCCAGGGTTCGACCATGCTGTTCCGCAGCGACAACGGCGAGGTCGTCTTCCGGGAGAACGACGATGGCAGCGTCGACTTCTGGGTCGACGGCGAGTTGTTCAGCGTGCAGCCGGGCGACGAGAGCCTCGCCCCGCGTGCGCGGCGGGCAGACGGATCCCCCGTTGACGATGCGTTCGGCGCCGACGGCGAGCCAGTGGGGTACGGCGATCCCGACAAGCCGATCCTGGACCTGCCGCTGCGCCGCATGGCCGGCCCGGCCGTCCCATCCTACAAAGACGCTTTCGACGCGGCCCTGGCCGTGCCGGCTCCGCGCCGTGACCCGCTCGTGCTCGACCTCGACGGCGACGGCTTCGACACGCTCGGACAGTCGGCCGTCACCTACTTCGACCATGACGGGAACGGTTTCGCCGAGCTGTCCGGCTGGGTGCGCGGCGACGATGCATTCCTGGTGATGGATCGAAACGGCAACGGCCGGATCGACACCGGCCGCGAGCTGTTCGGCGATCAGACGGTGCTCGCCTCGGGCGCCCTGGCGACGAGCGGGGTGCAGGCGCTCGCTGAATGGGATCGCGCTGCGCTCGGCGGCAACGCCGACGGTCGCATCGACGCGGCGGACAAGGCCTGGTCGCAGCTGCGCCTGTGGCGCGACCTGGACGCCGACGGCTTCAGCGACGCCGGTGAGCTGTTCGGGCTGGGGGACCTCGGCATAAGCGGCGTCAACCTGGGTTTCGTGGACAGCGGGGTCGCTGATGGCCGGGGCAATCAGCAAGCCCGCACCGGCAGCTTCACGCGCGCCGATGGCTCGGAAGGTGCCATCGGCGAATACCTGCTCGCGCGCAACACCGCAACCAGCATCGCCGAGGGGAATGTCGAGGTCTCGGCCGATGTGCTCGCGCTGCCGGAGGTTCGCGGCTCGGGCAACGTGTACGACCTGCGCCAGGCGATGATGCGCGATGCAGGGCTGCAGGAACTGGTCGTTGCCTTCGGCAAGGAATCCGACGTCGCCGCGCGCGACACGCTGCTCGACCGCATTCTCTACCGCTGGGCCGGTGCCGACGGGCTGCGTCCCGACAGCCGCGGCGACGCGATCGACGCACGCAAGCTGGCAACGCTGGAAGCATTCCTGGCCCAGCCGTTCCAGGGTGCGCTGGGGGCCGATCCGCTTCCCGACGCGGCCGTGCAGCTCGAGCGCGCCTACCAGGCGCTGTCCGAGCAGGTGTACGGCAAGCTCATGGCGCAGACGCAGCTCGAGGGCCTCTACGACCGGATCACCTACCGCTGGGACAGCGGTGCGGGCGTCGTGCGCAGCGACCTGGGCGCGGTGACGGCCGCCCTGGACGCCGCGATCGCCACAGATCCGGCCACCGGCATGACGCTGCTGTCGGAGTTCGCCCGCACCATGCGCGCGCTCGGCGAACTGCCTGCCGCCGACTACGAGATGCTGCGCGCGGCCTATGTCGCCCGCGGCGAGAGCTTCGCCATCGCCTTCGACACCGGCGGCCTGAACCTCATCTCGGGAGGGATGGGCGGCAACAGCATCCTCGGCACGACTGGCGGCGACAGCATCGTCGGCAGCGCGCTGGGGGACGTCGTCATGGGCTATGACGGCGACGATGTCATCTACGGACTGGATGGCGACGACGTCCTCTCCGGCTGCGAAGACAACGACCAGATCTTCGGCGGCGCCGGCAACGACAGCCTGTTCGGCAGCACCGGCAATGACGTGCTCGATGGCGGCAGCGGCAACGACTACCTCGTCGGCGCTACGGGCAACGATACCTATGTCCTGGCGAAGGGTGGTGGCTCGGACCTGGTCCGCGACTACGACGCCACCATCGGCAACCACGACGTCATCCGCGTCGCGGCGGGGCTCACCCTGTCCGACGTGCGTTACTGGCGCCAGGGCAATGACCTGCTGGTGGGCATCGCCGGGACCGCGGACTCGATCCGGGTGCAGGACTGGTACCTGGACGGCGCCTCGCGCGTCGAGGAAGTGGTGTTCGCGGATGGCCGTCGGCTCGGCGTGGACGTGCTCAGCGCGGCCCGCTTCAGCGGCACTGCGGGCGACGATCGCATCGTCGGCAGCAGTGCCGGCGACATGCTCGAAGGCCTGGCCGGCAACGATGTCCTGGTCGGCGGCTACGGCAACGACACGCTCGACGGCGGCGCCGGCAACGACATGCTCTATGGTGGCACGACCGATGGTACCGACTGGTCCGGCGCGGGCAACGACACCTACGTCTTCGCCCGCGGCTATGGCCAGGACGTCGTCAACGATCGCGATACTGCCGCCGGCAATCGCGACGTGATCCAGCTCCTGGGGCTCAACGCCGGTGACGTCACGCTCTCGCGCCGCGGCAAGGACATGGTGATCTCGATCAACGGCACCAGCGACACGCTGACCGTCGCGGGCTGGACCGACGGCGCCAGCCGCATCGAGCGCATCGAGTTCGCCGATGGCAGCGCGCTCGAGGGCAAGGCGCTGGAGGAGATCCCCTTCCTGGGCACGGCCGGCAACGATACGCTCGCCGGCAGCGACGCCGGGGATGTGCTGCGCGGCCTGGAGGGTGACGACACGCTCGCTGGCGGCTACGGCAACGACGTGCTCGACGGTGGCGCCGGAAACGACATCCTGTACGGCGGCTTCAGCGGCACGTTCGGCTGGGCCGGCGCGGGCGACGACACCTACGTCTTCGGCCGCGGCTACGGGCGTGACGTGATCTACGACTACGACACCGCTGCCGGCAACACCGATACCGTGCGACTGACGGGGCTGAATGCCGCAGACGTCACGATCCGGCGTGACACCGGCAACCTGTACATCTCGGTGAACGGCACCAGCGACCAGCTGCAGGTCGCGGGCTGGGGCTCCGGCACGGCCTACCGGATCGAGCGGATCGAGTTCGCCGACGGATCCCTGCTGCAGGGCGGTGCGCTCAACGCCATCCCGTTCCTCGGGACGGACAGCGCCGACAGCATCAAGGGCACCAGCGATGGTGATGTCATCCGCGGGCTGGGCGGCAACGATTACCTCTATGGCCTCGCGGGCGACGACGTGCTCGACGGCGGTGCGGGCAACGACACGCTGTTCGGCGGCGTGAGCGGCTCTGCCGCAAGCGCCGGCGCGGGCAACGACACCTACGTATTCGGGCGCGGCTACGGCCAGGACGTCATCTACGACTACGACACGACTGCCGGCAACGTCGACACGATCCTGCTCAAGGACCTCAACGCCGGCGACATCACGCTGCGGCGAGACGCGTCGAGCTTGTACGTCACCGTGAACGGCACCACCGACACGCTGCGCGTGGCGGACTGGGGCACCGGCGCGGCGTACCGCGTCGAGCGCCTGGTGTTCGCCGATGGCTCGGTGCTGGATGCGCAGGCCCTGGCCCGGGCGCCCTACCTGGGCAGTGCGGGGAGCGACACCATCGCCGGCACGTGGGACAGCGAGATCCTGCGCGGCCTTGCCGGCAACGACACGCTGTCCGGCGGCGCCGGCGACGACATTCTCGACGGTGGGGACGGCAACGACACGTTGAAGGGCGAGTCAGGCAACGACGCGCTGCTCGGGGGGACGGGGAACGACACCATGTATGGTGGAGACGGCAACGACCTCGTCAATGGCGGTGCCGGTGACGATACGATGTATGGCAACACCGGCGACGACACCTTCTGGGTGGATTCGAACGGCGACCGCGTGTACGAGTCGACCAACGAGGGTACGGACACCGTGCTGGCCGCAGTCGACTTCACGCTCGGCAGCAACGTCGAGAACCTCACCCTGATCGGGTCCGCGGCGCGCGGGACCGGCAACGGGCTGGCCAACGTCCTGCGCGGCAACGACAGCGACAACACCCTCATCGGCGGCGCCGGCAACGACCTGCTCGACGGCGGTACCGGCAACGACAGCATGATCGGCGGCACCGGCAACGACACCTACGTCGTCGACGGCGCCGGCGACAGCGTTATGGAGACCTGGAACGAAGGCATCGACACGGTCCAGAGCGGCGTGAGCTTCACGCTCGGCGCGAACGTCGAGAACCTGACCCTGACCGGCACTGCTGCGATCGACGGCATCGGCAACGGCCAGGCCAACACCATCCTGGGCAACAGTGCGGACAACGTGCTGTCCGGTGGGCTGGGCAACGACACCCTCGAGGGCGGCGGCGGGCATGACGTCCTGAGCGGCGGCTCCGACAATGACACGCTGCGCGTGTCGGCCGGCGCGGCGGTGCTCGACGGGGGCGCGGGTGCCGACGTCCTCTCGGCCCGAGGCGCAGCAAGCTTCATGGCTGGTGGCCGCGGCGACGACGTGATCGAGGCCTCGGGCGGCGCCAACGTGATCGCGGTCAACCAGGGTGACGGCAAGGACCTGCTGCGCCTGCGCGGCGGCGACAACACCCTGTCGCTCGGTGGTGGAATCAGCCGCGACGACCTCGCCCTGCACCAGGACCGGAGCAACCTGGTCCTCGACCTGGGCAACGGCGAGAGCGTCACGCTCGAGGGCTGGTACGACGCCTCTCAGACACGCTCCAACAGCCTCACGCTGCAGCTGATCGAGCAGGCGGTGGACAGCTTCGATGCCATCGTGCCGATGCCCGCTCCGTCGATCGAGACCTTCGATTTCGCCAGCCTGGCAGCCGAGTTCGACAGCGCACGCGCGGCCGATCCCGCGATCGACCGCTGGAGCGCGATGCACAAGCTGCTCGATGTGCAGCTGGGCGCCTACGACGGTGCCGCGCTGGGCGGAGACGTGGCCTACGCCTACGCGATGAACGGGAGCCTGGGCCTGAGCGCGGCCGCGATGCAGGAGACGCTGAAGGCGCCGGGCTACGGCGAACAGGTGCAGAAGCTCACCCCGGCCCCGGGCGGCGCATCCGTGCAGCTGGTCTGATCCCTTCGTCCCGAGTCGAGTTGACGGGCCGCAGCATGCTGCGGCCCGTTT
Organism: uncultured Burkholderiales bacterium; assembly: GCA_964523885.1. Taxonomy (GTDB): domain Bacteria; phylum Pseudomonadota; class Gammaproteobacteria; order Burkholderiales; family SHXO01; genus SHXO01. The sequence continues at coordinate 24,755 of CAZFYX010000070.1, forward strand.
CGTTTGCGCCCGGCCGGCACTACAATCGCGCCCGGAATCGGACGCGAACCATCCCCATGATCTCCAGATACTGGCTTATCCTCGTTGCACTGCTGCCGGCCTTTGCGATGATGCCAGCCGGCGCAGGCGTGCTGCCGGTCGGGCCGGACGGCAAGCTGCCCACCCTCGCGCCGCTGATCGACCAGGTCACCCCGGCAGTGGTGAACATCGCCGTCCTCTCCGGTTCCCCGGAGGACGACAATCCGCTGCTGCAGGACCCGTTCTACCGCCGCTTCTTCGGGCTGCCCGAGCGGCCCGAGCCGCGGCTGTCTGCGGGTTCGGGCGTGATCGTGGATGCCGCCAACGGCTACGTGCTGACCAACCACCACGTCATCCGCGGTGCGCGGGAGGTGATGGTCACGCTCAAGGACCGCCGCCAGCTGGCCGCGAAGCTCATCGGCAGCGATGCCGGCACCGACATCGCACTGCTGCGCATCGAACCCGACCGCCTCAAGGCCCTGCCGTTCGGCGACTCGGACAGCCTGCGGGTGGGCGACTACGTGCTGGCCATCGGCAACCCGTTCGGGCTGGGGCAGACGGTGACCTCCGGCATCGTCAGCGCGCTCGGGCGCACCGGCCTGAACATCGAGGGGTACGAGGATTTCGTGCAGACCGACGCCGCGATCAACCCGGGCAACTCGGGCGGCGCGCTGGTGAACCTGAGGGGCGAGCTGATCGGAGTGAACACGGCGATCATCGGTCCCTCGGGCGGCAACGTCGGCATTGGTTTCGCGGTCCCGAGCAACATGGCGCGTGCCGTGATGGCGCAGCTGATCCGCTTCGGCGAGGTGCGGCGCGGCCGCTTCGGCGCAAGCAGCCAGGACCTCACGCCCGAGCTTTCGCAGGCGATGGGCCTGACGGTCAGCGAAGGGGTGGTGATCGTGGACGTGGTCCGCGACTCGCCAGCCGAGCGGGCAGGACTCAAGCGCGGCGACGTGGTCACGCACGTGAACGGGCGCAAGGTGCGCGGCTCGGCCGACCTGCGCAACCAGGTCGGGCTCACCCCGGTCGACGAGGAGATCGAGCTGAAGGTCCAGCGGGGGCGCGAGGTGCGCACCGTGCGTGCGCGCATCGAGCCGGTGCAGTCCGGCGGCGCGCGCGTGTCGCAGGGTATCCCGGAGCTCGCCGGCGCCTCGATCGGCAACGGCGAGGTCGGTGGACGCGCACAGAGCGTGATCGTGGTGCGCGTCGAGCGCGACAGCCCGGCCTGGAACCTGGGGCTGCGCGAAGGCGACGTGCTCGCCGGCGTCAACCGTCGCCGGGTGCGCTCGGTCGATGAGCTGGTGGCTGCGCTGCGCGGGGCTGCGCGCCCGGTCGTGATCAACGTGCTGCGCGGCGAATACCTGTTCGCGATCGTGCTGCGGTGAGCCGCCGGCCTCAGAGGATCCGCACGTTCACCAGCCGGTAGGGCTGCCGGGCCCCCCCCATCGGGTTGCGCAGCGCGCGGCCGAATGCCGGACTCTCGATCTCGAACACGTCGCCGGGCTGGGCCTTGACGTTCTTGGTGAAGCTGCCGGTGGCGGCGCCGAAGAAGTGCACGTGCACGTCGCCGGGCCGGCAGAAGTCGCGGTACTTGAAGTGGTGGTGCTCGAGATTGGCGATGGAGTGGGCCATGTTGTCCTCGCCCGAGAGCCAGCTGTCGCTCCAGATCGCCTGGCCGTTGCGCAGCAGGCGGGCACTTCCGGTCACGTTGCGCGGCAGGTCACCGACCAGCAGCTCGGGGCCGTAGGCGCACTGGCGCAGCTTGGAGTGGGCGAGGTAGAGGTAGTTCTGCCGCTCCATCACGTGATCGGAATACTCGTTGCCCAGGGCGAAGCCGACCCGGCACGGCGTGCCATCGTCCGCGATCACGTAGAGCCCGACGACTTCGACCTCCTCGCCACCGTCCAGCGCATAGGCGGGCAGCTCGATCGGCTGGCCAGGCGCCACCACGCAACGCCCGTCGCCCTTGTAGAACCACTCGGGCTGCACTCCGATGTCGCCCGCGCGCGGCTTGCCGCCCTCGACGCCCCACTTGAAGATCTTCATCGAGTCGGTGAGCTGGGCTTCGTCCTGCTGGATCTTGGCGTGCATCGCGTCGCGCGCGGCAGCGCTCCCCAGGTGCGAGAGGCCGGTGCCGGTCACCAGCCAGCGGGCTGCGTCGGGATGATCCAGCGGCGGAAGCAGGCGTCCGTCGGCCACGACCTTGTCGTAGCTGACCTGCTCCGGCGTGATCCAGTCATCGGCCACTGCGGCCAGGTTCGTGCGGCGCCGCAGCGCCTCGAGCGCGAGGTCGTGCACGGAGCGCACACCCCCGATCACCTGCAGCTGCCGGCCATCCTCGCTGACGCGCGCCACGCTGCGTCCCAGGCCGGCATCGAGAAATTGCACCAGTCTCATGTCGACTCCTCCGTTGTCGTTGTCGTGCAAGGATGGAGCGAAGGCCGGAGCCGGTCAAGCCGGCTATACTCGTCGCCCAGTCCAACAGGAGGAGCCCATGCATGCAATCGCCAACGGCATCCGCATCCACTACGAGGTCGAGGGCAACGGGCCCTGGCTGGTGCTGAGCCACTCGCTCGCGTGTTCGATCGGGATGTGGGACGAGCAGTGGGCGGTGCTGACGTCGCGTTACCGCGTGTTGCGCTTCGACACGCGCGGCCATGGCGGCAGCGATGCGCCGGCGGCGGCCTACACGCTGGACCAGCTCGCGGGAGATCTGCACGGCCTGCTCGCGTCTGCAGGGGTGGAGCGTCCGCACTTCGTCGGCCTGTCGATGGGGGGCATGATCGGCATGACCTACGCGCTGATGCATCCGGGGGTGTTCCGCAGCCTGGTGCTGTGCGATACCACCAGCCGCATCCCGGAGGAAGCGAAGCCGCTGTGGGCTGACCGGATCGCCATCGCCGGGACGAAGGGGATGGAGCCGCTGGTCGAGCCGACCCTCAAGCGCTGGTTCACCGAGCCCACCCTCGCGCAGCGCGGACCCGTCATCGAGCGGGTTGCGAAGATGATCCGCGGCACCCCGCCCGCCGGCTATGCCGGGTGCTGCCATGCGATCTCGAGGCTCGACCTCACCGATCGACTTGGTGCGATCGACTGTCCGGTCCAGATCATCGTGGGCGAGCAGGATGGCGGCACACCGGTCCCGATGTCGCGCGCGATCCATGCAGCGGTGCCCGGCTCCGAGCTGGTCGTCATCCCGCAGGCATCGCACCTGTCGAACATCGAACAGCCCGCGGCGTTCAACGCGGCGCTGCTCGATTTCCTCCAGCGCCACTGAGCCTCCGGCGCGACCGGCTCAGCGCAGCTCCACCGCGGTGGTGAGCGCTGCGGTCGGCCACACGCCGCGGTCCACGGCCTTGCCGCCCTCGAACACCAGCCAGCTCTGCCGGCCGTAGTGGGGAAGCGGGCGCGCGAGCGCCTGCAATGCGGCGGCATCGCGTGCGGAGATGACCGCGAGCGGGCGTCCCGTCGTGGTCGTGGCGGTCCATACCTGTGCTGTGCCGCGGTTCGCCAGGGCGGCAGGTCGCGGCGGCAGTCCCGCGTCAGCGAGCACCGCATCGACGCCCGCGTGCGTGCCGATGATCAGCCGGGGCGCGGTCGCGGTGTTCGTAGCCGCGGCCGGCGCGTGGTCGAGCAGCGCGCGCGCGAGCGCGAGGCCTGCTTCGCGCTCCGCCGCCGGCAGCGCCACGTCGACCCGGGTGGCCGGGTCGAGCATGACCTGGCGCAGGATCGGCGGCAACTCGCGCGGATCGAGCCGGCGGAACACGCGCAGGTTCGGGTCCAGCTGCACGCTGCGCGGTGCCGCGGTGGTCTCCAGGACGAGACTCTGGCGCGCTTCGTTCAGCTGCACGGTCCTGGTCTCGGTACCCGATTGCGTCTCGATCACGACCGGCAGTGCCAGCGAGTACGGTTCGCCGGCCTGCGCGAGGACGAGGCTCAGCCGGTAGGTCGTGCCCTCGTGCACGGCGTGCGCCGACTCGACGCTCAGCTGCGGCGCGCCGCGCCGCTCCAGCCATTGGGCGAAGAAGCCGCCCAGCGGCTCAGCCGCTGCAGCCTCGAATGCGCGTACCAGGTCCGCCCAGCCGGCACGCCGGAATTGGTAGGTGTTCCAGAACTGGCGCAGGCCGGCGTCGAAGCGCGCGGTGCCGAGCCGCTCGCGCAGCATCAGGAACAGGAACGCAGCCTTGTGGTAGCCGACGATCTGCGAGGTGCCGTGGGTACGGGCGGTGAAGTCGCGCAGCGGCATGTCCTCTCCCGGCGGGATGGCGGCGAAGTCGCGCAGCCACGACTGCCGCATCTCGAGGGCGGCCGCTGCGCTCTCGCGCTCCCGATAGGTGTAGTCGGCCATGAAGGTGGTGAGCCCCTCGCACCAGTTGCCCTGCGCGTAGTCGACGTACACGCCGTTGCCCCACCAGTTGTGCAGCACTTCGTGCCCCAGCGAGGTCGCGCGGATGAACGGCAGTCGCAGCACGTTCACGCCGAGGTAGGTCAGCGTGGGCATGCCGAATCCGGTGGGAAGCGGGCTGGACACGACGCTGAACTCGCGGAACGGATAGGGACCGATCCAGGCTTCATACAGGTCCAGGTAGCCGCCGATGGCATCGAGATAGCCGGCGGAAAGATCCTCGATCTCGGGGTGGAACCAGGTGCGCAGCTGCACGGGGAGGCCGACAGGGCGGGCCAGGGTGCGTTCGCGCACCACGTATGGGCCGGCCATGAGCTCGACCCCGGCGACCGGATGCGGGAAATCGAACGTCGCGCGATAGCCTTGTGCGTCGTCGCGTTCCTCGACCAGCCGGCCCGGCACCACGCCACGCTGCCCGGGGGGCAGGGCGAGGGTGAGCCGGTAGCTGAAGTCCGCGTCGCCCACTGCCGGGTACCACCCGGTTGCGGCCGGGAGGTAGCTGCCGTGCAGATCACTCATCGGCGCCAGCCCCGCGAGTGTCGCGCGATGATCGGCATCTGCCAGCGGTGCCAGTGCGCCGGCGTACTCGATCTCCAGCACGTGTGCGCGTCCGGGCGCCAGAGCCAGCCGCCAGGTCCAGCTGCCGTCGGCCGCACGCCCGGGCTGTAGTGCGGTACCGTCGACGGTCGAGCGCGACGGCTCGAACTGCTGCGCGAGCTTCACCTCGATGCTGCCGGTGCCTCGCAGATCGATGCGATCCACCGCGTGCAGACTCCGGCGGGCCGGATCCAGCTGGACGTCGAGCGTGTGGTGCACCTGCTGCGGCTCTTCCGCCATCGTGGCTTGCAGGGTGCTCGAGAGTGCGAGCAGCAAAGCGGCGAGGATCCGCGCCCGGCCTCTCATGGGCGGGGCGGGAAGCGGGCGACCAGATCCGTGGCGTGTCCGGCGCGATCGACGGTGAGCGGGAGCCAGGTGCCCGGCGCCTGCCGCCCCACTGCGGCCAGCACGTCGTCGACCTTGCGCACCGGGAGGCCCGCGATCATCGTCACCCGGTCTCCGGCGCGGATCCCGGCCGCCTGCGCCACGCTCTCCGGCACGACCTCGACAATGATCACGCCATCCGCGCTCTCGTCGAGGCGCACGCCGAGGCGTGGGCGATCGGCGGCCGGCTCGGCCACGGGCGTCACGCCGAAGGCCAGGTCGGTCACGCCGGGCTTCAGCTCGTCGCAGTCCTCGTCGGTGTCCCATGGCAGCGCCACCACGGGATCGACCACGCCGAGCGCACGCAGCTGGTAGGGCACGCCGTGGCCGTCGCGCAGGTGACCGCTGCCCATGATCGCAACCACGGTTGCAGCCGGATCGCGGCTGCGGCTCTGTGCGATGGCTTCGGCCATTGCGCGGTCCCACAGCTGCATGCTCTGCACGAAGCGCAGGAATGCGGGATCGCGCAAGTCGGCTTCGGTGGGCTCGCCGCGAGGCCGCTGTGCGGGCGGCTGGTGCCCGCGCCAGGCCTGGTACAACGAGGCGAGATAGTCAGCGGAAGGTGGTGCAGGATCGCCCACGCCCTCGCGCTCGGCCGGTGGCACCGCGTCCCAGCCTTGCTCGCCCACCCGCCGCACCAGTCGGCGGTCCACGTTGAGTGCCAGCATCGGCACCCGGTGCATGCGCGCGAAGTGGAAGATCGGCAGATACAGCTGCGGATCGTGCCCCCACACCTGGGTCCAGCGCGTGCGCTCGAGCAGTTGCGCCTCGGTGAGCTCGCCCCGGGTCCACTGGTCCAGCACCGGCTGCACGCTGCGCGGGAACATCTCGAACGCCAGCACCACATTCGGCTGGCGCGCGTGCAGCCCGGCGATCGTGTGCAGCTGCCAGCGATGATGCTCGGCGTTGTCGTGGCGCTCGCCGAGCAGGACCACCGGGCTGCCGGCGAGCTCGTCGAACACGCGGGCCGGCCCGCGGTCTGCGCTGCCTGCCCCGGTCAGCGCGACCCAGGCCCCGGGCGCAGGGCAGGCGGGGGCAGCGACGTCGGCCGGCGCGGCCAGCGCCGGAGCCGATGTGAAGGCGAGCAGCGCGATCGCTGCATGAGCAAGCTTGAGGCGCATGGGAAAACCCGGTGGCTGCGGAGGAATGGCCGCGCGTCCCGTCACATCGACCCCGAGGGCACGACCGCGAGCAGCAGGCACAACACGACGACGCTGGTCAGTCCGCCGCGCATCCGCAGGTACCACGTGGGGATCGGGTAGCGTTGCCCGAGCTGGAAGTCGGCCGCCAGGTGCACGGCATAGGTCGCCGCCATCAGCAGCAGGCCGGTCTTCGCGGGCAAAAGCAGCGATACCCAGCCGGCGAGCGCGGGTACGACGCTCCATGCCATGTACACGGCGCGGTCCGGTTCGCGCATCTTCGGGTGCACGAGAGCCACGCCCCAGTGCAGCGCACCGACGAAGCTCAGGATCACCGCGGCGTACCCGGTGAGCCAGAACAGCAGCGAGGGGCGGTACTGATCGGGCAGGGCGAACAGTGCGCTGCTCAGCACGACGAAGGGCAGGAGCCCGGCCGTGCCCAGCCAGAACGCCGAGCGGGGGATTGAGTGCTGCGGATCACCCATGTGCACGTAGTCCGGAGGGGATGCGGCCTGCATTGTAGCTTGCACGGTGCTTCGGCCGGCTGGTCTAGAACGCCCACTCGATCTCCGCGGCACGCTGGCGCGACAGGTCGATCACCCGGATGTGCGCCGGACTCTCGAGCGCGCGCCGCAGCAGACGGTAGACGTCCACGTCGAATACGGGTGCGCTCGCGGTGGCCTGCAACGCGGGCAGGTCGGAGGGCGCTGCGGCAGTGCCCAGGTAGCGCCACGCGTCGGCTAGGTGCAGCTCGGCGCGGGTGCGCGCGCGATCCTCCTCGACCAGTGCGATGGCGCCTGCGAACGGCCAGGCCGGCAGGCGCAGGCGGGCCAGTGCCTGGATCAGCCGCAGCATGTGCACGGCGCGGCTCTCGCGGCCATCGCACGCGCCACGGCAGGCCGCCTCCGGCGGGCACGTGCCGCCCGCCGACAAGCCGATCAGCGTGTGACAGAGCAGATGCTCGCGCGCGAGACCGCGCAGCGCGGCGAGCGCGTCGGCGCGCGTGCGGAACGGCCCGAACAGCTCGCCGTCCCTGTCCTCATCGAGAACCACCGGCGCGACCTGAGGCACCGCCTGGGGCTGCCAGCGCAGCGCCCAGGCGGATCCGTGATCGCGCAGGCGGCGGTTCTGACTGGGCTTGCGTTGCTGCACGACGCCGAGGTGGCGCAGCGCTGCGCCGAGCTCGCCGGCCGTGCAGGTCCAGTCCAGCGCGCCGGCCTGGAGCGCTGCGCGCTGTGCTCGGCCGCGCGCGCCGGTTTCGGCGTAGTGCGACAGGATCTGGGTGCGCAGGTTGGCGGCCTTCCCGGCGTAGAGCGGCTGGCCGGCGCTGTCGTAAAGCAGATAGATGCCCGGCGTATCCGGCAGGTCAGCGAGCGCCGCCGGCAACTCGGGGAGGCCGGCGGCGCTGCTCACCTCTCGTGCGGCCGCTTCCAGCGCTGCAGCGCCGACTGCCGATTCGAGAGCGGCAAGGAGCCGGTATACGAGGCGCGCATCCGCTAGCGCGCGATGGCGCCCGTCGCTGGCCAGTCCGTGCCGTTCGACCAGCGCGTCGAGGTTGTGCCGGGGTTCGTGGGGGGCGAGCCGGCGCGACAGCCGCACGGTGCACAGGACGCTGGCGCTGAAGGCCAGGCTTGCGCGCCGGAACTCGTTGCGGAGGAAGGCATAGTCGAAGCGCGCGTTGTGGGCGATCAGCAGGCGCTCCTGCAGGCGCTGGGCGAGATCGTGCGCGACCTCCGTGAAGCGGGGCGCACGCTCCACCATGCGGTCGCTGATGCCGGTCAGCGACTCGATGCCGGGCGGGATGTGCCGGCCGGGGTTCACCAGCGTGCTCCATTCCTCGATTACCTGCCCGCCGTCGACGAGCATCAGGCCGACTTCGGTGATGCGGTCCTCTCGCGGGTCGGCACCGGTGGTTTCGAGATCGAGGATGGCCAGGCGGTCGGTCAGCATGGGCAGGCAGGGTGCGGAAAGCGGCGCGGAAATCCTTCTGGAACTTTTTCAGAAGTCATTTTGTCCTAGACAAGACTTCGGCGAATGCACGCCTGAAGCCGAACTCTCCAATCCCTGTTCCCAACCCTTCTCACAGAGAGGTGATCGCATGTCCTTTGGTTCCCTGATCCGTTCCCTGGTCGTCGGTGCCGCCCTCGTCGGTGGCGCTTCCTCCGCCGTGGCTGCCGAGCAGGTCGACATCATCGAAACGGCGAAGTCGGCCGGTTCCTTCAATACGCTGATCGTGGCCATCGACGCCGCCGGCCTCACCGAGACCCTCAAGGGCAAGGGCCCCTACACCGTCTTCGCGCCGACCGACGCGGCGTTCGCCAAGCTGCCGCCGGGCACCGTCGAGGCGCTGCTGAAGGACAAGGAAAAGCTCACCAAGATCCTCACCTACCACGTGGTGGCGGGAGAGGTGATGGCGAAGGACGTCAAGCCCGGCAAGGTCACCACGGTCGAAGGCGGCAAGATCAACATTACGCGCGGCACCAACGGCGTGAAGATCAACCAGGCCAACGTGGTGGCAACCGACGTGGTCGCGACCAACGGCGTGATCCACGTGATCGACGCAGTGGTGATTCCCAACTGATTTTGTCCAGGACGAAATTCATCTTCGGGGCGCTGGACTCCTCCTCCTCCCCCATTGCCCCGGGGATGATGCAGGGCAGCCCCGGCCTCCGGCCGGGGCTTTTTTCCTTGCGGCCGGCGAATTCCCGGGATGGCGAAGGGCGCTGTGTATAATCCGGCGACCAGTGAGAGCGGCCCGGTCGAGGCCGACGTGGAGGAGATCCGAGCATGCGTTTCACCGCCTGGGTGCGCGCGGGACTGACCGTGCTGTCGGTCGCGTGCACTTCCCTGACTGCCCACGCCGGACGCGAGGCGGGGCTGTTCGACTGCGAAAAGCTGCCCCTCGAGGCGGTCCGCGTGGTTCCCGCGCCGGCGGATGGCTGGACCCGGATCGACTGCCGTTTCTTCGGCCAGGTGCTGGTGCAGAAGCCCGGCTGGATCTGGCGCTATTCGGGCACCTACATGCAGGAAGTCATGGTGGCCGCGATCATGGGGCCGGCAGCGGAGGAAACCGCCGGTGGCCGCTTCTTCCGCGACGTGTCGGTGGTCAACCGCGAGGGGCAGGACCTCGTCGATCTCGACCGCCAGCTCAAGCAGCAATTGCCCTCCTATGCCTTCATCGCGGGTGACAACGTCCCGCGCGCGGGCTACACGATGCGCGCCGTGACCGACCTGCTCGACATCATCACGATCCACTTCCTAGAGCGCAAGGAAGGCCATTTCTGGGCAGTGACCTGCACGCCCGATTGCCGTCCGGAAAACGTCTTCCTGGTCGAGAAGGGAGGCTGACATGCCGACCCCATCGTTGACACTCGACGCCGCCAGGGCGCTGCCACAGGACGCGGACCGCGCCACCCTGGTCGGGCGTGCCTGGGTGCCCGGTCGCAGGGGTGGACCGTCGCCGGTGGCGATCGCGGCCGGTGAGGTGTATGACCTCAGCGGCGTTGCGGCGACCAGTGCGCAGCTGCTCAACGCGGCCGATCCGGTTGCCCTGACCACCTCGATCGCGGCCGCCCGTCGCCGCTCGCTCGGCCGGGTCGAGGACCTGCTGGAGAACGCGGCAGCGGACCGGCGCGATCCGCGCAAGCCGTTCTTCCTTTGCCCGATCGACCTGCAGGCAGTGCGCGCCTGCGGCGTGACCTTCATCGCCAGCATGCTCGAGCGTGTGATCGAGGAGCAGGCGCACGGCGATCCGGCCCAGGCCGAGGCAGTGCGCAAGGCGATCGGCGAGGAGATCGGCGGGCAGGTAGGCAGCGTGAAGCCGGGCTCGCCGGAAGCGATGCGGCTGAAGGAATCGCTGATCAAGCGCGGCGTCTGGTCGCAGTACCTCGAGGTGGGCATCGGCCCGGACGCCGAGGTATTCAACAAGGCGCAGCCGATGTCCGCGGTCGGCACCGGCGCGGAAGTGGGCATCCTCGAGTCGTCCTCCTGGAACAACCCGGAGCCCGAAGTCGTGCTCGCCGTCAATCGTGCCGGCCGGGTGGTGGGCGCCACGCTGGGCAACGACGTCAATCTGCGCGACTGGGAAGGCCGCAGCGCGCTGCTGCTGGGCCGGGCGAAGGACAACAACGGCAGCTGCGCCATCGGGCCGTTCATCCGCCTGCTGGACGCTCACTTCACCGTGGACGACCTGCGGCGTACGCGGGTGGAGGTGGAGGTCAGCGGGGAAGACGGCTTCGTCGCCCGGGGGAGCTACGACCTCACCCAGATCAGCCGCGATCCCCTCGACCTCGCTGCCCAGGCGGTGAACCGCAACCACCAGTACCCGGATGGCCTGGTGCTGTTCCTCGGCACGGCCTTCGCGCCGACGCAGGATCGCGGCGAGCCGGGGCGCGGCTTCACGCATCAGCCGAACGACGTCGTGACGGTATCCTCGCCGACGCTCGGGGCGCTGAGCAATCGGGTGAGCTATTGCGATCGGATCCCGCCCTGGACGTTCGGGGTGTCCGAGCTGATGGCGAACCTGGCGGGGCGGGGTCTGGTCTGAGGCTAGAGGCTAGAGGCTAGAGGCTAGAGGCTAGAGGCAGAGCAGCGCCGCTGGCTGCCATGAATGCCGAGCGCCAGTTTCAGTTCGGCATCACAGGAGACCAGCGGGTAACCTCTCGCCTCTTGCCTGGCCTTCTCAGGCAAACACCGGGAAAGCGTCGAACTTCCCGCCCAACAGCGCTGCGCTGTCCGGATAGCCCATCCAGCCCTCGATCGCCGTCGCGTACGCGCGCCGGAAGTCGCTGGTGTGGATGAGATTGTCTCCCTCGTCCAGTCTGGTCAGGCTCACCGGCGTGCCGTACTGGCCGCCCTTCACCTGCTTGCCCACCAGGTACACGTAGTTGGCCGTGCCATGGTCCGTGCCCAGGCTGGTGTTTTCGGGCACGCGCCGGCCAAACTCGGAGAAGATCAGCAGGGTCACGTCGTCGGCGCGGCCGATGCGCTCGAGATCCTGCATGAACGCCTGCACGGCATCCGAGACGTAGGTCAACTGGCGTGCGTGCACGTCGCTCTGGTGGACATGTGTGTCGAACGCGTTGTGCCGGTAGGCGACGTAGTACAACTGCGTGCTCAGCCCCGCATCGATGAGTGCGGCCACTTTCTTCAGGTCGACGGGGTTGACCCCGTAATCGACCGGGCTGCGGTAGCGTCCCCAGGCGTCGCGCACCAGCACCGAGGCGTCCTGCGCGCTGCGCGCAACGTCCAGCAGGTAGCGCTGCGATGGATTGGAGACCTGCTCCGCCTTGGCCATCTGTTCGAACACGCCGCGCTCCTGGTAGAAGCCCTTGCGCACGAACTTCTCCGGGTCGTCGAACACCACCGGCGTGTGGTTGCGGCTGCGCACCGCGAGCGACTGGGTCTCGTCGATGTTGACCAGGAAGTTCGAGTCGCCCCGGGTGTCGAGGCCGTCGGCGAGGCGGCCGACCCAGCCGTACTCGCCGCCGCTGTTGGGCGCGGCCGTGTGCCAGTAGGCCATCGAAGTGAAGTGCGAGAACGACGGCTGGTCGTAGCCGCACCCGTGAATCACCGCCAGCCTGCCATCCTTGTACAGACGCTCGAAGCCGGCCATGCCGGGGCTGAAGCCGTAGTGGTCATCGACCTTGCGCAGCTTTGCCGCCTTGATCCCGAGGTTGGGCCGATGCCGGTAATAGGCGTCGTCGGCATAGGGCACCAAGGTGTTCAGGCCGTCGTTTCCGCCGGAGAGCTCGAGCACGACCAGGATGCGCTGGCGGTCCGGGTTGCCGTTGGTCGCGAGCGCGTCCGCCGTCTGCGAGAAGAACAGCGGCAACCCCAGCGCCCCCGCCGTGTGCGCGCACACGCCGCCCAGCGCCCCCTTGAGCAGCTTGCGGCGCGCGAGCAGGCGTTGCAGTTCCATGCGTGTCATCGTCGTCTCTCCCCGGCGCGTCAGCCGAGCTGGTATTCGGGCATGCTCAGGATCAGGTGCACGAGCATGCGCAATGGGTCTTCCATGTAGCTCTGGGCGCGCTGGATATCGGCGGTCCCGAGCTCCGCGTCGAGGAACGCGATCAGCTCCTCCCGCCGCCTGGCGTCAACCTGGACCACCAGCAGCCGGCCCAGGAAGTAGTCCACCACCTGCGTGGTGCTGGTGAGCTTCTCGCGCTCCACCATGGCGGTCAGGTCGAGCTGCGCGAACGTGCGCGGGATCGGCTTGACCTTCTCCACCGCCATCTGCCAGCCGCGATAGCTCGCGTAGCGCGTGTTGAAGTCCTCGTCCCGGTCCACCATCGAGCTAGACATCGCCATGCCGGCGTCGCCGGCGCCGCCATATGCCATGCTCATCGGCTTGGTCGCGCTGGTGATGTCGTAGCCGAGCGAGATGCGCTCGTGCACCGAACGGATCTCGTCGCCGGTGAGCAGGCTCGGATAGCGGTCGGTCGGGATGTAGTTGATGTCCGGGAACACGACGTCGCGCGCGAAGTTGCCGCGCTCGATCAGCAGGCCCGGCGTGACCCAGCTGCGCCCCTGCGCCCAGCCCGCCACAGTCGGCGGGCGGAACAGCTGCTGCCCGAGCGTCGAGGTGGTGTCGTTGAAGTCCGGCACGCCGGGCACGCTGGTCAGGCCGAGCTTCTTGTAGGTCGACACCACCAGTTCGACCGGGCCCTTGATGCGCGTGCCGTAGCTCGGTGCGCTGTAGAAGTCCCGCGACAGGAAGATGGTGGTGAGCAGCGGCGCGACCTCGTAGTGGTTGTCGCGCAGCACCGCGCCGAGCTGCTTGCGCAATTCCGGCGTGATGTCCTCGCGCACGAAGAAGCGGTAGATCTTGCTGGCGAGGAACTCGGCGGTGACCGGCTGCGCCAGGATGACGTCGATGACCTGCACGCCGTCGAGCGGGCCGCGCTGCCCCAGCACGCTCTTGTTGCTGTCGTCGTGCTGGTCACGGTTGATCACGAACTTAAGGTCCGCGTAGTTCCATCCGGTGAAGGCGCGGGCGGCCTCGCGGATGTCCTGCTCGCTGTAGTTGCCCACGCCCATCGTGAACAGCTCCATGATCTCGCGGGCGAAGTTCTCGTTCGGGGCACCCTTGACGTTCACCCCTGCATCGAGGAAGGCGAGCATGGCCGGATCCTGCGCGACGCCGATCACGAGGTCGCGGAAGTTGCCGGTGCCGTACCGGTAGTACAGATCGAGCTGCCCGAGCATCTTGCGGTAGTCGCGCACCTTCTCTTCGCTGGTGGCGAAGTGGCCGTGCCAGAACAGCGCCATCTTCTCTTCCAGCGGGCGGTTGGTCGTGAGCATGCGCTGCGCCCACCAGTAAGCGGCGCGGTTGGTCTCGAGCCGGCTCGCGCGCAGCCAGTAGAAGAACTTGTTGACCACCGGCTGCATGCGGCGGTTGCCGCCCGGCTTGAGCTGCACGCCGAGGGCTTCGCCGCGCGCCTTGGCCTGGTCGGTGGTGGCCGGTCGGCTGACCGGAAACGGGTCGAGCTCCGGATCCCAGATGCCGGATTCGTCGAAGGGCTGGAGCTGGCTGTTGTCGATCGCCTCGTAGCGCACCAGCGCCTGCACGGCCTGCTCCGGGGTGAGCTGCGCAAGTGCGCGGATTTCCTCCGGCGTGCCGCCGAAGCCGGCCCGCTCCAGCAGGTGCGCTGCACGCTCGTAGCTCCAGTCCTGCCGGCCGATCGGCGTCAGATCGCCGGCCCAGCTGGCCGGTCCGGCGCCCGCGCCCGCCCATGCCGATGCCGCAAACAGGTGTGCCGCGGTCACCGCCGCGGTCGTCAAGCCGCTGAATCTGCTCATCCCGCACTCCCTCTGATGACTGGCGGGGAGGTGCCGGTCGCTGCAGCACACGCGCTTCCGGCCTACCCGGTCGCGGTTATTCTGCCGCCCGGTTCCCACGCAGACAATGCTGATTATCATGAATTTTCGCTGCCACTTGTGACCCGGTGCGCGGCCCCCGCCGCGCTCGAGGACCGCGCTCACGCTGCAGTGCACACCATGTCGATGTCACCCCTGACGACACTTTCCGGCAGCCCGGCCAGCGTTTCCTTGTAGGGAATACAGCGTCATGATTTGGATCCGGAAACCCCTTATCCGGCACTGGAATTTTCTTGCGAAAGGCGTATCATCCCGCGCATGTTTAGGTGCTCTACCGTGGCGGTTCGCTCGCCGCGGGCTGCAACCCAAACATCAGTACGGGTGGTAGCCCGCTGTCCATTACGTTTTCGAGGGTACGTTTTTATGGCGACTGGTACGGTCAAGTGGTTCAACGAGTCCAAGGGTTACGGGTTCATCACGCCGGACGAGAAGGGCGAGGATCTCTTCGCGCATTTCTCCGCGATCAAGATGGACGGTTTCAAGACCCTGAAGGAAGGTCAGCGCGTCAGCTTCGAGGTCACCACCGGCCCGAAGGGCAAGCAGGCGTCGAACATCCAGGGCATCTAAGAGTCCGAACCGACCAACCAAACAGAAAACCCGCTTCGGCGGGTTTTTTGTTTTGTGCCTCGCGAACGGCCCGTTCTGATACGCTGCACCCATGACCGTCACCCTGCAAGATGTCCGCGCGGCCGCCGACGCGCTGCGCGGCAGCGTGGTGCCCACGCCCTGCCTGTACTCGCGCACGCTGTCCTCGATTACCGGCGCGCAGATCTACCTGAAGTTCGAGAACCACCAGTTCACCGCCAGCTTCAAGGAACGCGGCGCGCTCAACAAGCTGCTCTCGCTCACGCCCGAGCAGCGCCAGCGCGGGGTGATCGCGGCCTCTGCGGGCAACCACGCACAAGGGGTCGCCTATCACGCGCGCCGGCTCGGCATCCCGGCCGTGATCGTGATGCCGCGCTACACACCGGGGGTGAAGGTGGTGCACACGCGGGGGCACGGGGCCGAGGTGATCCTCCACGGCGAGGTGTTCGACGACGCCAAGGCGCACGCTCGCGAGCTGGCGCAGCGGCGCGGCCTCACCATGGTGCATCCGTACGACGACGAGAAGGTGATCGCGGGGCAGGGCACGATCGCACTAGAAATGCTCGATGCATGGCCGGACCTCGACGTGCTCGTGGTTCCGATCGGCGGCGGCGGGATGATCTCCGGCATGGCGATCGCCGCCGGCGGCGTGAAGCCCGGGATCGAAGTGGTGGGGGCGCAGACCCAGCGCTTCCCGTCGATGTACTGTGCGATGAAGCAGTTGCCGCCGCAGTTCGGCAGCACCACCATCGCGGACGGCATCGCGGTGAAGGAGCCCGGCGCGCTGACGCTGCCGATCGTGCGCGAGCGCGTGAACGACGTGCTGCTGGTGGACGAGGGCGACATCGAGCGTGCCATCGTCCTGCTCCTGGAGATCGAGAAGACGGTGGTCGAAGGTGCCGGCGCAGTGGGGCTGGCGACGGTGCTCGCGCATCGCACCCGCTTCGAGGGCAAGCGCGTGGGGCTGGTGCTGTGCGGCGGCAACATCGACCCGCTCATGCTGGCCGACATCATCGAGCGCGGGATGGTGCGCACCGGCCGGCTCACGCGCCTGACGGTGGAGCTGCGCGACCTGCCCGGCGCGCTCGCCCGCGTGACCGCCGTGCTGGCCGAGCAGAACGCCAACATCGAGGAGATCTTCCACCAGCGTGCCTTCACCAACCTGCCGGTGCAGACCGTCGAGGTGGACTTCGTGCTGGAGACGCGCGATCCCGAGCACGTCCAGCAGGTGATCCAGGCGCTGGCAGCCGGCGGCTTCCCCGCCAGGCTGCACAACGACTGACGACGGCGCGGTCCTACTGGCCCAGCCGCCAGTTGAGCAGCTCGAGCCGGTCCTGGCCCCAGAACGACTCGCCGTTGTAGACGTAGGTCGGAGCGCCGAACACATCGCGGTCGATCGCCTCCCGGGTCAGGCGCTCGAACTCCTGGGCATGCTCGGGCGCCTTCGACTGCGCCAGCAGCCCGCCGTCCAGGCCCTGGGTGATCAGCACCGCCTTCAACTCGCTCTCGTCGGCCATGTTGCGCTCCTCGACCCAGCAGCCGCGCAGGATGGCCCCGGCAACGCCCAGCGCCGCGTCGCCGCCGGCGCGCGCCTTGACTGCCAGGATCAGCAGCGAGGCCGCCAGGCTGTCATAGGGAAAGAACTTCGGTTCGATGGTGAGCGGCACGCCAAGGTAGTCGCGCCAGCGCTTCAGCTCGGCGATGCGGTACTTCTGCCGCTGCGGGGCGCGCTTGGGCAGGGGCAGCCCGCCGGAGACCGGGAAGATCCGGCCGTAGTCCACCGGCTTCACGTCGATGCTCGCATGGTGCTTGCGGGCGATCGCGAGGAAGCGCTCGTGGCCCAGGTGGGTCCACGGCGAGACGGGCGAGAAGTAGTAGTCGATGCTCTTGGCCATGGGGAAAGGCGGATGGGTTGGCGAGCCGCGCAGTATACCGTCCGGGACGGATGCACCCCCGGCGCCGGGGTGGCATCATTGCGGGACCGTCTGTTGCTTGCGGTCCGGCCCGCCATGTCCCGGATGTGTGAACCCATGCGCACTGCATTGCTGTTTCTCGCCCTTGCCGCCGCCCTGCCGGCTGCCGCGGACGGCGGCGCTGCGCCCGAGAACGACAGCTTCTTCAAGCGGCTGGGCCGGCAGATCGCCAGCGATGCCAAGGGCGGCGCGAAGCAGGCCGGCAAGGCTTATGGCGACCTCGGCCGCTCGGTTGGCCACGGCACGGTCAATACCGGCAAGAAGGTCGGCAGCGAGATCAAGGACAGCTCCAAGCGCACCGTCAAGGCGGCCAAGGACACGTTCTGACCCGCTGACCGCGGTGCGCTGAGGTACCATGCCCGCTCCATCGAGCGAGGAGACCTCAATGAGCGCACACAACAGAGTCGCCATCGTCACCGGCGCCGGCACCGGCATCGGCCGTGCGGCCGCCCTGGCCCTGCTGCAGGACGGCTATCGCGTGGCCCTGGCGGGCCGCCGCCTGGACATGCTGGAGCAGACCGTCAAGGCCGCCGGGGCCGCCGGCGAGCGCGCGCTGCCGGTGCCCACCGACGTGACCAATCCCGACGCCGTGCGCGCGCTGTTCGCCAAGGTCAAGCAGACCTGGGGCCGGCTCGACGTGCTGTTCAACAACGCCGGCATGGGCGCACCCGGCATCAACCTCGAAGACCTCACCTTCGAGCAGTGGAAGAGCGTGGTGGACGTCAACCTGACCGGCCCGTTCCTGTGCACGCAGGAGGCGTTCAAGATCATGAAGAGCCAGGATCCGCGCGGCGGGCGCATCATCAACAACGGCTCGATCTCGGCCCACGCCCCGCGGCCCAACTCGGCGCCGTACACCTCGACCAAGCACGCCATCACCGGGCTCACCAAGTCGACCTCGCTGGACGGGCGCACGTACGACATCGCGTGCGGGCAGATCGACATCGGCAACGCGGCCACCGACATGGCCGCGCGCATGGCCAACGGCGTCCCGCAGGCCAACGGGGAGATTGCCAAGGAGCCGCTGATGGATGTCGATCACGTGGGACAGGCGGTACTGCACATGGCCAACCTGCCGCTGGCCACGAACGTCCAGTTCATGACCATCATGGCGACGAAGATGCCGTTCGTCGGCCGCGGCTAGCCGGGCGACCCCCTTACCGCAGAGGCGCGGAGACGCAAAGGGAACGCAAAGCGGGCAAGAGGAACGTCCGCGCTGCGCGTCGTTGTGTCTTTGCGCGCTTCCCTGCAGTCGCTGCCACCGGAGCCAGCGGTGCGGGGATCGGTCGGGCAATGGATCAGAACGGGTTCTTCGGCTCGAAGCGCGGCGCCCGCTTCTCGCGCAGCGACTTCGCGCCCTCGCGCACGTCCGGGCCGCCGAAGCCGAGCATCTCCAGCGCCAGCGACGTGTCGAAGGTCGGCCCGGCCAGCCGCAGCCAGTTGTTCAGGCTGTACTTGGTCCAGCGCAGTGCGGACTGGGAGCCGAGCGCGAGCTTGCGCGCCACCGCGAACGCCTGGTCGACCAGGTCGCTCTCGTCCACGCACATCGACACCAGCCCGATGCGCTCTGCCTCGGCTCCGCTCACCTCCTCGCACAGCAGGAGGTAGTACTTGGCCTTGGCCATTCCGCACAGCAGCGGCCACACCACTGCCGCGTGATCGCCGGCGGCCACGCCCAGTCGCGTGTGGCCATCTATGATGCGCGCATTGCGCGCTGCGATCGAGATGTCGGCGAGCAGCCCGGTGACCAGGCCTGCGCCCACGGCCGGCCCGTGCATTGCGGAGACCACGATCTTGGAGCAGTTGATCAGGTTGTAGACCAGGTCGCGCGCCTCGCGCCACACCCTGGCGCGCGTGTCGAAGTCGCGGCTCATCTCCTCGACCAGGTCGAGGCTGCCACCGGCCGAGAAGCCCTTGCCGGCGCCGCGGATCACCGCCACCGAGACGTCCGGGTCGGCATCGATGTCGCGCCAGATCTCGGTCAGCTCGCGATGGCCGTTGGCATCCGCCACGCTCAGCCGCCCGGGCTCGCCCATCACGATGTCGAGGATGCCCGCCTCGGGGCGCGAGACCTTCAGTGTTTGGTAGCTCGAATAGTCCATTCCTGCCTCTCCTGTCGCGTGTCGCTCACGCGGACTCCTTCGATGCGCCCATCAACCCGACCCGGTAGCCGCCCTCGCGCAGCCTGCGGGTGGCGCGAAAGTTCAGCGCCGCCAGCGCGACCAGGTTGGCCAGGGGCACGAACATCAGCACGGCCAGGAGCACCCGGACGATCATCGACGTCCCGAGGCCGCCAGCCAGGCGCACCACGCCGTACACCGACAGTGCGATCGCGCTGAGCCCCACCAGGATGCCCGGCGGGCCGATGAGCAGCCGCAGGGCGATCGCGGCGAAGTGCGCGAGCATGGCGTAGAGGACCAGCCTCTGCCCGCTTGCGATGCGGCGCAGGTCCTCGGAGTCCTCGGCAGGGGAGTCGACCCGCGCACGCGGGGTCTCGTAGGGGTTGGGCAGGTCGTCCATGTTCCGGGCCGTGGGCGGACGCAGGCGGCCGCGTCGGTGGCATCCCTCAGCGGAGGCGACGCGACAGGCGCCTGGCGTTCGCTGTTACGCGGCGGTGCACCGGTGCGATGCCCTTGCGCACCAGGCCGGCCGTCGCCTGCGCCATCAGTCGGGTGGGCGCGGGGCCGGCAGCGGTGCCCGGAGGCCAGGCAAGCCACATCCGCATGGACTGCAGCAGCCAGGCCTGTTGCGCCTGCTGGATCTGCAGGCCCACGGCGAGCATCGACTCCTGGCAGGCCTGCACCTTCTCCGTCCACATCCGCGTCATCTCCCTGCGGGTGCGCGGATCACCTCCGGCGCACAGCGCCATCGCACTGCGCAGTGCGACCACCTGCGACGCCGCCAGCGACAACGCCGCCGCCTTCGCGAGCGCGGGGGAAACGGGTGGCTGTGTACGGGAGCGCCTGCGGGTCACGGCCACCTCAGCGCTTGAACAATCCCATCAGCGTCGCTTTCGCGAGGGTGTTGAAGTTGAGGTAGAAGCCGACCACCGCCGCGGACGTGTCCGCTGACACCGGCAGCCGGTCGATCGACACGGCGTGCACCGTGAACAGGTAGCGATGCGGGTGATCGCCGGCAGGCGGACACGGTCCCCCATAGCCGGGCTTGCCGAAGTCGGTACGAACCTGCAAGGCGCCGGCCGGCAACCGGTTGGCCGCCGGATTGCCGGCATCCAGCGGCAACTCGGTCACGGTGGGCGGAATGTTCACTACCACCCAGTGCCAGAACCCGCTTCCGGTGGGCGCGTCGGGATCGAAGCACAGCACGGCGAAGCTCTTCGTCCCCTCCGGCGCATCTTCCCAGCGCAGTTGCGGCGAGCGGTTGCCGCCGGCACAGCCGAAGCCGTAGTCCGCGGACAGGATGTGATCGGCGCCCAGGTACTCGCCGTCCTTGAAGCTGGTGCTGGTCACTTTCATGCGGTCACCTCCACGCGATCACTTGCCTTGCGCCGGCTGGGCGAGCACGGCATCCACGCATTCCTTCACCTTGGCCGCACCCTGCTGTCCCACTCCCTGGCGGCAGCCCTGGATGAGCAACTGGTGCTCCCTGGCGTACGCAGCCAGGGCGGCATTCGCCGCCGCGTCCTTCTCGACACATGCCAGGACCGAGCCGTAGCCCTGCTGCCAGCGTGCGGTGAAGCAGCGGTCCACGATTGGTTGCGCTTCCGGCGGCATGCTGATCAGCTTCTCGGCAGCCGCCTGGTCGGTGGCCATGCAGGCCTGCAAGGCGTCGTTGCCGAACTCGCCGAGCTCGTACAGGCAGCGCACGTAGATCTCCTGCGTCAGGTCGGCCTTGTCCGTGGGCATGCGCGCAGCCGATGCGCTGCCGGCGGTCGCGGCCGCGAGGAATGTGCCGGCGAGCGCCAGCGCTGGGAACGGCTTGAGGGAATTCATGTCGCAGTGGGTCGATCGATGCGGAATGTGCAACAGCTTACCTGCAGCCGGGCGCCGCTGCCGCATGGGGGCGCTCAGGGTTTGGCGAACCGGGTGCCGATGCGGAACACGTCCTCCTCGCACACGTCGAGGCAGCGGCCGCAGTTGGTGCAGTCGCCGCTCTTGACCACCCCGCTGGCCGCCGGGCTGCGCGGCTTCAATGCGGGCACGAGCACATGCGGCTCGGGACAGACGCGATAGCAGTCGCCGCAGTCGGTGCACGCGGCGCGGTTGCCGGCGTTGACGCGGACCAGCGCGGCCTTGCCCAGCAGTCCGTAGAACGCCCCCACCGGGCAGACGTAGCTGCACCAGCCGCGGCGGCTGACGGCCAGGTCGAACAGGAAGACCGCCAGCACCACCAGCCAGGCCAGGCCCATGCCGAACACCAGCCCCCGGTGCAGCAGGGTGATCGGGTTCACCAGTTCCCACGCGATCGTGCCGGTGAGGGCGGACACCACCAGCAGCGTGCCCAGGATCCACAGGCGCGTGGACTTGCGCGGCTGCCAGGCGACCTGGATGCCCAGCTTGGTGCGCAGCCAGAACGCCAGGTCGGTGACCAGGTTGATCGGGCAGACCCACGAGCAGTACACGCGCCCGCCGACCACGAGATAGAACGCGAGCACCGTCGCCGCGCCGATGAGCGCAGCGGAGGCGAGCCCGTGCCCGCCGACGAGCGACTGCAGCAGGACGAGCGGATCGGTGAGGCCGATCAGGTCGAGGAAGGTGCTGGAGGCGAGGTTCCCCTTGACCCACCAGACATGCAGGAAGGGCCCGATCAGGAACAGCGCGAGGATCGCAAGTTGCACCGTGCGACGTGCGAGCAGCCAGCCGTTGCGCTGGACGAACGAGCGCCGGCGGACCGCGAGCGCAAGCCCGGGATCGTTCATCGGCGCGCCGCCGGATCGTGCTTGGCCAGCGCCAGCGGCAGTACCTTGATCGAGGCTTCCTCGGTGACGCAGGCGTGCTCGCACTTGCCGCACCCGGTGCAGGCGGCCGGGTGGACGGTGGGCTCGAACCAGCCGCGTCCGTTCGACTGTCGGCGCTCCATGGTGATGGCCTCGCCCTTGATCGGGCAGGCCATGTAGCAGGCGCGGCAGCCAGTCTGGCGGGCCACCGCGTAGCAGGTGTCGGGGCCCGTGAGCACCGCGACGCCCATGCGCGCGTCCTCGATCTCCTCCAGTGCCTTGCTCAGCGCACCCGTCGGACAGGCCGCCACGCACGGGATGTCCTCGCACATCTCGCACGGTCCCTGGCGCGCGACGAAGTAGGGCGTGCCAGTGGTGATGTTCTCGCCCAGTTCGGCCAGATGCAGGATGTCGAACGGGCAGCCGCGCACGCACAGCCCGCAGCGCACGCAGGCGGCGCTGAACTCGTCCTCCGGCAGTGCGCCGGGCGGGCGGATGGCCCAGGGCGGGACTGCCTTGGCCTGTTCGCTGTAGCTCGCCAGCAGCAGGCCCAGGACCCCGGCCGAGCCGGCGAGTCCGGCACAGCCCTGGATGAACCGGCGCCGGCCGGTCGTTCTGGTGTCGTCCGCCATGGCGGCTCCTTGCGCACCCCAAGCAGGTGAGACACGGCAAGACTAGCCCCGTTCCGGGGCTGGGATCAACCGCCGGGAGGCCGGCGCCGGAGGCGGGCCCTGCCGCTCAACCGACGAAGGCGGCAGGCACCGGGACCTCCCCCAGCGCCTGGCGCAGGACCGCCCAATGCATCGCCTCGTCGCCGAGGATGCTCGCCGCGGCGCGCGACAGGTCCCGGTTCGCCAGGACCGGAACAGCAGCGAGATAGGCCGACACGGCGCCGTTCTCCAGTCCCGCCGCGAAGCGCAGCACATCGGCCTGGCTCTTGAGCTGTGAAACGGGGAAGTCGTACTTCTGCCGCGGCTCCACGGGTTTCCCGCCCAGCTGCGCAATGGTTGTCGTGAGGAGGTCGGCGTGGGCCCTGTGGTGCCCCTGGAACTGCAGGGCCAGGTCGAGGACCGGCTGCTGCAGGAGCCCGCTCTGCGCGCCCACCTGATAGGCGGCGATGCCCTGCTGCTCGGCGGCAAGCGCGCCGTTCAGGAGCTCGACATCCTGGGCGGCACTGCCCGCGTTGGCGGTCCGGAGCGTCTGCGCGGCCAGCGCGTGCTGGCCGGCCAGCAGGGCGATTGCTGTGCCGGAGAGCATGGCACCGGAGCGGAACAGGAATCCGCGGCGTCCGGCCTGGAACAGCCCATCGCGGCTCAGGGTTTTGTGGAACAGGGGCGACGTGGACATGGAACTCCTCCTCGAAGACGGTGAGTGAGGCCCTCCGGCGCGGGGCGAGGGCCGGTGCGCTGGATGCGGACTCTGGGTGTGAGGCCCTGCCGGGTTATCCGGAGGGCAGGGACGGGGCGCTGGACAGGCGTTCGAGCACGATCGCAACGATGCGGTCGCAGCGGGCGCCGTCGAAGCCGAACGCATCGGACACCGCGTCGTCCAGCGTGCGCTCGAGCGCCTCGCGCAGCAGGCCGCGGGCGCGGAAGAAACGCGTCCGCACGGTTGCTGGCGGAATGCCGAGACAGGCGGCGGCCTCCTCCACGCTGCGCTCCTCCAGCGCGCGCAGCACGAACACCGTGCGAAACGGCAGCGGCAGCCGGTCGATCTCGCGCTCGAGCAGCCGGCGCATCTCCGCCCGCCACGCGGCGTCGTCGGGGCGCTCGACCGGTTCGATCTGCGCCGCCAGCCGCGGCTCCAGATCGATCACGTTGTCCACGGACACGCTGTCATCCCACCGGTGGCGCCCGCGCAGGCGCTGCAGCGCCGCGTTGAGGACGATCCGCGTGAGCCAGGTCGACAGGTTCGACTCGCCGCGGAAGCGGTGCAGCGAGCGCAGTGCCTGCAGGTAGGCCTCCTGCACGCAGTCCTGCGCGTCGTCGTCGTTGCGCAGGACCCCGCGCGCAACCCGATAGAGCAGCCGGTTGTGCGAGCGCATCAGGCGCTCGACCGCGGCGCGGTCGCCGCGCTGCGCCTGCTCGACGAGGTCCTGATCGGTCCGGAGCCCGGGCAGCGGGCTGGTCGAAGCTTCCATGGTTGCGCGTCCTTCGTGTCCGTGCACCATTGGATGGACCAGTCCGGCGCGGCGTTCCCGCGCGTGGCTCAGGGCAGCGTGTACCAGGCCTCGATGATCGCGCCCGACTCGAACGTGATGCGGACGCGCTTGCCGACGAACTCGTTGGCGAAGGCCTGGATCGACTTCTGCGAACGGACGTCCTGGTCCCACAGGTAGTAGATTCCGGGCTCGGTGGTCTTGAAGCTCAGTTCCTCGCCCGAGCGGTAGGCGTCGGGCTTCCACATGGCGACCATCGTCGAGCTCTTGCAGGGGTCCGCGGTGCAGCGGTGCAGCCGGAAGGCGTTGCCTTCGGCCTTCGCGATGACCTTGATCGAGTAGATGGTGCCGGCCGGGGTGGGGGTGCGGGGACCGACCGTGCGCTGGAACGCGGTTTCGACGAACAGCGGCTGCGGGCCGCTCGCCGCCGGTGCCGGCTTCGCGGACGGGGCCGGGGCGCCTGCGGAGGGCGAACTGGTGCCGGGTGGCGGCGTGCCCGCGCAGCCGGTCAGTGCGAGCGCGAGTGCGGTGGCCGCGACGTGCCGAGTCCGGAACATGGGGGAGGCGGTTCGGGGAGCAGGATCAGGCTGCGCGCTCAAAGCTCGATCGGGATGGAGTTGGCGACCGCCTGTGGATCCTGTTTCCAGATCTCGGAGGTGTCCACGTAAAGCTCGATGCAGTTACCGTCCGGGTCGTTGAAGTAGATCGACGTGGACACGACGTGGTCGCGCGCCTGCACCGCGACCCCCGCTGCCCGCAGCTGTGCCTGCGCTGCGCGCAGCGTGTCGAGGCCGCCGCCGAGCCTGAACGCGACGTGCACGAGTCCGACCGCGTCCGGCGGGGCGGCGGGCGCATCCTCGCCCGCGGCGACCACTGCGAAATCGTGATGGTTGCCGAGTGTGAAGAAGGTGGCGGACAGCCGCGGAAAGCGGGCCGCGATCGGGATCCCGAGCACGCCGTTGTAGAAGGCCTCCGCCCGTTCCTGGTTGCGGACCCTGAGTACCACGTGTCCAAGCGATTGCACCTGCATGGCCACTCCTCCGCTGCGCGGACGCGCGCAGCCGGATCGCATGATAAACCGGTCCGGCCGGGCGGGAGCCGCGCTCAGCCCTCGACCGGCCGGTCCGGGGTATCCAGGACGAGCTGGTAGAAGGCGAGGTCGAGCCAGCGGCCGAACTTGAAGCCGGCCTGCCGGATCGTGCCCGCATGGCTGAAGCCCAGCTTCTCGTGCAGTGCCACGCTGGCGGTGTTGGCGAGGTCGATGCCCCCGATCAGCACGTGGTACTGCTGCGCCCGCGCGGTCGCGATCAGCCGCTGCATCAAGGCCGCGCCGATGCCGCGTCCGCGTTGCGCGGGATGCACGTACACCGAGTGCTCGACCGAATACTTGTAGGCCGGCCACGCGCGGAACGTGCCGTAGCTCGCGAAGCCGAGCAGGGTGCCCGTGGCGTCGACAGCGCCGATGACCGGAAAGCCGTGCGCCGCCTTGGCCGCAAACCAGGGCCGCATGGAGTCGAGCGGGCGCGGCTGGTAGTCGTAGAGGGCCGTGGAACCGACAATCGTGTCGTTGAGGATCGCGAGGATCTCTACCGCATGCGCGTCGTGCGTGCACTCCACGAACTGCAAGGTCTCCTCCCTCCCCGCGCTGCGCGGGCTGAGGCATCATAAGCCGGGCGGCGCCGGGACGGAACGCCGCTTGCCGCCACCGCCCGCGATGGATCCGGGCATGCGCGAAATGCTGCGACGACACGGTACCTCCGCGGGCGGGCCTGCCGGCATGCGCGGCAGCCTCGTGCTTGGCGTTGCGGTCGTGGGATCGGTGCTGGTCCTGGCCGCGCTGGCCGGCCGACGCCGGGCGTCGGCACGCCATGCGCAGGTGGAACCGGAGGATACGCACTGGCTTGATGATGATGCCGCGATCCCGCTGCTCGAGGACGCAGTGACGCTCGAGGAGCTCCGGCGGGCGCCCGTCGAGCCTCCGGTACTCACCGACGTGGTGGTGCCGGGGCGCTCGCGCCGGTGAGCTTGCGCATCTCGCCGCGGCAGCGCGCCGCCGGGGCTCACGCAGCCGAGGGGAAGCAGGCCGGGCCGAGCGGCTCGAAGCTCTTGTACAGGATCTGGAACTCCTGGTGTCCGAGCGCCTCCGACTTGGTCTGCTCGCCGTTGGCCACCGCGAGGATTCTGTCGTACACCTCGCGGCCGACCTCGTCCAGGCTGGCGCGCCCCTCGAGGATGCGGCCGGCGTCGATGTCCATGTCGTCGGCCATGCGCTGGTAGGTCTTCGGATTCGCGCACACCTTGATCACGGGCGACACCGCCGAGCCGACCACCGAGCCGCGCCCGGTCGAGAACAGCACCACGTGGCTGCCGCAGGCGATCAGCTCGGCGATCTCGACGTTGTCGTTGATGTTGGGGAAGCCCCAGCGCACCTCGCCGTCGGGAATCATGTCCATCAGGTACAGGCCGCCGCGGATCGGACTGTCGCCCGGCTTGAGTATGCCGCAGATCCCCGACTGGCCGCTCTTGGCGTACGCGCCCAGGGATTTCTCCTCGATGGTGGTCAGCCCGCCATCGGCGTTGCCCGGGGCGAAGCTCGCATGCCCCATCGCCGCGTAGTAGCGCCCGGCCTTGGCCACCGTGTTGATGATCTCCTGGCCGAGCTCGGGCGTGGTCGCGCGTTGCGCCATCCAGCCCTCCATGCCGATCAGCTCGCCGGTTTCCTCGAAGATGCACGCGGCACCCTGCTCGACCAGGAAGTCGAATGCACGGCCCATGGCCGGGTTGGCGGTGAGTCCGCTGGTGGCATCCGAGCCGCCGCACTTGGTGCCCACCACCAGCTCGTCCAGACCCATGGGGGCGCGCGGGGTCTGCTCGAGCTGCGCGAGCGTGCGCTTCACCCACGCCTGGCCTTCGGCGATGCTCTTGCGCGTGCCGCCGGTGTCCTGGATCACGACCAGGTGCGCAGCGCGTCCTGAAGCGCGAACGGTCTCCAGCAGGCCGCCCTTGTTGAAGCCCTCGCAGCCGAGCGACACCAGCAGCACGCCGCCGACGTTGGGGTGCGTGCACAGGCGCTCCATCACCTTGTGCGAGTGGCCGTTCGGGTAGCACCCGGAGAAGCCGATGAGCTGCGTGCCGCGCGCGCGGTAGGGGTAGACGATCTCGCGCGCGACGTGGTGCGCGCATTCCACCAGGTAGGCGACGAGGATGTAATTGCGGATGCCCTTGCGGCCATCCTGGCGCAGCCAGGCGTTGATCATTTCGCGGCCTCGATGAAGCGCTTGCCGTCCTCCAGCGTGAAGGTGGGGATGTAGTCGCTGGCGACGTTGTGCGTGTGGAGATACTCGCCCGGCTCGATGTCGCGCGTCGCGCTGCCGATCGGCGCGCCGTACTTCACGATGCGCTCGCCCTTGCGGATGAACCGGGTGGCGAACTTGTGCCCCACGTCCACCTTGCTCTCCAGCGTGACGGGAATGCCGTTGACCGTGCGCTGCGTGCCCGCAGGCAACTCGCTGGTCGCGACCGCGATGTTGTCTCCGGGCGCGAGCACGAGCACGCCGGAGCCGTCGGTGCGCTGGAAGAAGGCCATGCTGGTTCTCCTAGAGGGCGGAGCGGCGGATGCGCGCGTCCTTGCGCTTGAGCACGTCGGGTTGCAGCTTCGTGCCCAGGCCCGGGCCGGGCGGGGCGGTGATGGTGCCGTTCACAAGGGGCGGAAGCTGGGTCACGAGCTTGCCGTACCAGTCGGTGTAGAACGCGCGCACCACTTCCTGCACCAGCGTGTTGGGGCAGTTCATCGAGAGATGCACCGAGGCGGTGAGCAGGATCGGCCCGGTGCAGTCGTGCGGCGCCACCGGAAGCTGGTAGGCCTCGGCCATGGTCGAGATCTTCTTGGCTTCGCTCAGTCCGCCGGTCCAGCCCACGTCGAACATGCACACCGACACCGCGCGCTTCTCGAACAGGTCGCGGAAGGCCCAGCGCGTGCCCAGCGTCTCGCTGGCGGTGACCCACACGTCGGTGCGATGCGCGTACTCCGCGATGGCATCGAGGTTGTCCATCTTGATCGGATCCTCGTACCAGAACGGGTCGAACTGCTCCAGCGCCTTGGCGATCTTGATCGCGGTGGGCAGGTTCCACAGCGAATGGAACTCGACGTGGATGTCCATCTTGTCGCCCACCGCCTTGCGGATCTTCTCGAACGGCTGCATTGCCTTCTTCAGGTCCGCGTTCGAGATGTAGGTGCCGTTGCTGGCCTCGGCGTACTCGTCGAAGGGCCAGATCTTCATGCCGGTGTAGCCCTCCTCCAGCAGCGAGACGGCGAGCTCGTCGGCGTACTTCATGAACCCGACCAGGTCCTCGTACGGCTGGTACCGGCCGCTGTCCCCCGGCATGCCGAAATTGGCCGTGCCCTGCTCGGACTTCGCGCGCACGTACTGGTAGCCGGCGCAGGTGTTGTAGGCGCGCACCTTCTCGCGCGTCGCACCGCCCAGCAGCTGGTAGATCGGCTGGTTGGTGACCTGCCCGAGGATGTCCCACAGCGCGATGTCGACCGCCGAGGCGGCGCGCATCTCCGCCCCGACCGTCTTGAAGCCGAGGTAGTTGTAGAGCATGTGCCGGCTGTGGGCGTCGATGGTGAGCGGGTTCTTGCCGAGCAGGTACGGCGCGATGGTCTGGTGGATGTGACCGATCACCGGCTCGACCGCGTAGAAGGTCTCGCCCAACCCCACGATGCCCTCGTCGGTGTGCAGGTGCACCCACAGGACGTTGGGGAACTCCTCCAGGTTGATGGTCTCGATGGCGGTGATTTTCATTGTCCGGATTCTCGTTCTGGGTTGGTTGCGCTGAGGATTCTAGCGCCCCGGCCCGCGTCCGGCGCGCGCTGGGGTCAGGTGCGGCGCGATGCGGGGTAGCCGGCCTTGGCGAAGCCTTCGAGGTAATGCTCGATGACCGGCTCCTGGAAGTTCCAGGTCCGCAGTACGTCGCCCACCCAGTCGGCAGAGAACTCGGGCTCGGCCGACTGGCAACGCTCGAAGTACTCTCGCGCCTTCTCGGGCTGCCCCAGCTGACCGTAGCACGGGATGTACTTGAACTGCGTCTCAGTGAGCTCCTGGTAGGCGTGCTGGCGGCAGATCTCCAGCGCGCGCGCGTATTCGCCCCTTTGGTAGTGGTAGTAGTACCACGCGGTGTGGCACCAGCCGCCGGCCGAGAGCTCGTTGAGCGCGTACCCTTTGCCTACCAGCGCCGCGCCTCGATCCCACTGACCGGTGAAAGTTACGGCCATGCCCAGCTGAGCGAAGATCTCGGCGTTGAATGGTGCGAGCTCAAGCGCGATCCGGACCTCGCGCTCGAAGAGGTCGAGCTGCTTGTCGAAGAAGTAACCGTACGCGGCCGTTCGATGGGCCAGGGCGTCGGATGGATCGAGCTGCACGGATTCGACCGCGTTGCGCCGGATCTCCGCCGGCACATGCGGCGTCTTCTCCAGCCGGAAACTCCAGCCGCGCAGCATGAGCCAAGCGAGGTCGTGACGCGCGCGCGCATAGCCGGGATCGATGGCGATTGCCTCCTCCAGATAGCGCTTCGCCAGATTGTAGGTTTCGACCGTGGCGACGAACTTGGCATTGGCCTTGAGCACCAACTCGTAGGCACTGAGATCCGTGGGGCGCTTGAGCCCCGAAAGCCGCCGCCAGTCCACCACCATCGCGGCCCCGAAACCGCCGGCCAGCGCCCCGACGATGCGCCCGGTGATCTCGTCCTGCACCACGAAGATGTCCTGCATCTCCCGGTCGAAGCGGTCGGCCCAGCGGTGCAGGCCGGTGGCGACTTCGATCAGCTGCACGTTGATGCGCAGGCGGCTGCCGGCGCGGCGCACGCTCCCCTCGAGGATGTAGTGCACGCCGAGCTTGCGGCCGAGCCCTGGCACATCGATGGCCTGGCCCTTGTACTGGAAGGTGGTGTTGCGGGCCAGCACATGCAGCTCGCGCACCCGCGCGAGCTCGGTGATGATGTCCTCGGTGAGCCCGTCGCAGAAGTAGTCGTTCTCGGTCCCGCCGCTCATGTCCAGGAACGGCAGCACGGCAATCGAAGGACCGCTCGGCATCGCCAGCGCCTTGGCGGCCGCCTCCGCCCCGGTTGCCAGCGCGTAGGTGCGGACGGGACGGGGTATGTTCTTGACGTTCTGCTCGCCCAGGAAGCGGAACGACAAGGGCAACTTGCCTTCGATCTGATCGAACACGGTGCCCGACACCAACAGCGAGCCGGGTTGGGCCAGCTCCTGCAGGCGCGCCGCGATGTTCACCCCGTCGCCGTACAGGGCGCTGCCGTCGTCAATGACGTCGCCCAGGTTCACTCCAATGCGGAACTGCATGGCGCGCTCCGCGGGCATGCCGTCGCTGCCTCGGCGCAACTCGTCCTGGATCTCCGTGGCGCAGGCAACCGCCTCGACGGGGCTCTCGAACTCCGCCAGCACGCTGTCGCCCGCCGTGTCCACGACGCGTCCGTGATGGGCTTGTACGCGGCTTCGGAACAGAGCGCGTGCCGCATTCAGCGCTGCCACGGTGCCCAGTTCGTCCTGTGCCATCAGCCGCGAGTAGCCGGCGACGTCGGCAGAGAGGACTGCGCACAGCTTGCGGCGGGCAGGGGCGGCCATTTTGCGGATAGTTACCGGGCGGTGGAGATTCTCGCACCGAACACCGGCCATCACCAAGGGAATGCCCCGAGGGTGGGGATGGCCTAAATCCGATACGCCCCGTGCCGATAATTGACGTTGATTGCCTTGCTTATAGTAAGCTAGGCAACTAAAATCACGGCCGTGCAGCGCGAAGATCTCACCCGGAATTTCGGGTTCATCCTCAATGACGTAGCCCGTCTCATGCGGACGACGTTCGACCGCCGCGTGCGCGCCCTCGGATTCACCCGCTCCCAGTGGTGGGTACTCAACCACCTGTTCCGCAACGACGGCGTCACCCAGTCCGAGCTGGCGGTCATCCTGGAAGTGGAGAAGCCTTCGCTGGGCCGCCTGCTGGATCGCATGGAAGCCAAGCGCTGGATCCGCCGCGAGGAGCACGCCAGCGACCGGCGGGCCAAGCGCGTCTGGCTCACCGAGGAGGTGCAGCCGGCGATCAAGGCGATGCGCGCCGCCGCCGCCGAAGTGCGGCGCGAGGCGCTGGCCGGGCTGCCGCCGGAGCGCCAGGACGAATTCGTCGACATCCTGCTGACCATCAAGGCCAATCTCGCCAAGTACGAGAACGGCAACGGCGGCAACGGCAGCCGCAAGCGCAGGAACTGACCCATGCCGAACCTACCCAAGCCCGTTCTCGCCGTCTCGCGCAGCATCCGCCTGCTGCTGATCCTGGTCGTTCCCGTGATGATCGTCTTCGCCGCGGTCTACTACTACGCCGTCGGTGGCCGCGAGGTCGAGACCGAGAACGCCTACGTGAAGGCCAACATCGTCGCCATTGCCTCGGCCGTGACCGGACGCGTGCTGGAGGTGCTGGTCCAGGACAACCAGCCGGTCCAGGCCGGCGCCGTGCTGTTCCGGCTCGACCCCAAGCCCTACCAGATCGCGGTGGACGGCGCGCGTGCGCAGATGGAGGTGGTGCTCAGCGACGTGCAGTCGCTGCGCTCGGAGTACAAGGCCACGCTGCTCGAGGCTCGCGAAGGCGAGGAGCGGATCCAGTTCCTCACGCGCCAGCTGGAGCGCCAGGAGCGCCTGAAGGAGAAGGGCATGAGCCGCGGCGACCAGTACGACGAGGCCGTGCACAACCTCGAAGCCGCGAAGCGCCAGCTGGACAGCATCAGGGAGAAAGCCAACCGGGTGCTGGCCAACCTCAACGGCAACCCGAACCTGCCCGGTGAGCGCCATCCGCGCTACCTGGAGGCGAAGGCGGTCTACGACGCCGCGATGCTCGACATCGTTCGCGCGCAGATCACGGCGCCGGTCGCCGGCGTGGTGAGCAACATGAAGCTGCAGGTCGGCGAGTACGTCGAGAAGGGAGCGCCCCAGTTCAGCCTGATCGACAGCGGGCCGGTGTGGATCGAGGCGAACTACAAGGAGACCCAGCTCACCCACATGCATGTCGGTCAGCCGGCGAAGGTGGTCGCGGACGCCTATCCCGATCACGAGTTCAAGGCGGTCGTGGAGGCGATTGCGCCGGCCACCGGCGCGGAGTTCGCGGTGCTGCCGCCGCAGAATGCGACCGGCAACTGGGTCAAGGTGGTGCAGCGGGTGCCGGTGCGCATCCGCGTCGAGCAGGCCGGCAGCCAGCCGGCGCTGCGCGCCGGCATGACCGTTACTGTCGCTGTGGACACGGGGGTGAGCCGCGGGCTGCCGAAGACGGTGCAGCGGCTGATCGACGACGGCTGGCTGCCGAGATTCCTGGAGCCCACGCACGCGGTTGCCGGGAAGTAGCCGCCTGCCTTGGTCTACGAAGCGTCGCACCAGCCGCGCCATCCGGCGCTGATCACGATCTCGGTCGGGCTGGCGAGCCTGCTCTACTCGATCGACTGGACCATCGCGGTGGTCGCGCTGCCGCACATGCAGGGCACCTTCTCGGCCACCCAGGACCAGATCTCCTGGGTCATCACCTCCTACATCGTCGCCTCGGCGATATCGCTGCCGACCTCGGGCTGGCTCAGCGCACGCTTCGGCCGCAAGCGCGTGTTCATGTGGGCGATGGCGTGGTTCCTCATCTCATCGGTCGCCTGCGGCGCGGCGCACACGCTGGCGATGGAGGTGGCCGCGCGCATCGTGCAGGGCATGAGCGGGGCGTTCCTGATCCCGCTGTCGCACGCGATCATCCTCGATACCTATCCACCGCGCGAGCAGGGCAAGGCGATGGCGCTGTGGGGCACCGCCTCGGTGATGGGCAGCTTCATCGGCCCGACGCTGGGCGGGTATGTCACCGAGTACCTCGACTGGCGCTACATCTTCTACATCAACGTGCCGTTCGGCATCCTTGCGATGCTCGGCACCGCGGCGTTCGTGCCGGAGACCCGGCGCGACTCCAGGCGCCCGCTCGACTGGCTGGGCTTCATCTCGCTGTCGATCGGCATCGGCGGCCTGCAGCTCATGCTCGACCGCGGCCAGCGCCTGGACTGGTTCGAGTCGTGGGAGATCATCGCGACGGCCGGCATCTCCGCACTCGCCTTCTACGTGTTCAACGTGCATTGCCTGACCGCGCGCACGCCGTTCCTCGATCCGCGGCTGTTCGCCAAGCGCACGTTCTTCATGGGCCTGGTGTTCGCGTTCCTGTATGGCCTGCTCACGACCCCGCCCATGGTGCTGATGCCCGCCTTCCTCGAGCACGTGCGCGGGTACGCGATCGATGACGTGGGCCTGCTGCAGGCCCCGCGCGGCTTCGGGCTGCTGGCGGCGATGATCGTCGGCGGACGGATTGCGAACCGCATCGATCCCCGGCCCACCATCGCATTCGGGCTGGTATGCCTGGCGATCTCGAGCTGGGAGATGTCGAGCTGGACGCCCGACGTGGGACCGTGGCCGCTGTTGTGGACCAACTTCATGCAGGGCGTGGGCGGGGGGATCATCATGGTGCCGATCCAGGTGGTCGCCTTCCCGTCGCTGCCGCCGGCCTCGCGCACGGAGGCTGCTGCGGTCTTCAACCTCGTGCGCAGCGTCGGTGCGAGCATCGGCGTGTCCGGGGCGCTCACCCTGTTCGTGCAGGCCAGCAGCGTGGGGCGCTCGCAGCTCACCGAGCACGTCACGCCCTACAACCCGGTGCTGCAGGCCCCGCAGGGCTGGGGCATGGCCACGCAGGGACAGCTCGCGCACCTGGACCAGGTCATCGACCTGCAGGCGGCGATGATGGCCTACGTGCACGACTTCTGGCTGTTCGCGCTCGGTGCGCTGGCCGCGCTGCCCCTGCTGCTGTTCATCGGCAAGGTGCGCACGCCGCAGGGCGAGGCTGCCGGGAGCGTGGTCGCGGAGTAGACCGGTGTTGCAGGCGTAGCGATCGACGGATGCAGGACGCGTCCATCGACCAGAGCCTCCTCAAGGCCAGAACACGATGTCCTTGGGTTTGGAACCGGGACGCGGCGCGGGCCCCGCGAGCTGCGCGAGGATCTTGGTGAGCTGGTCGTAGGGCAGGGGCTTGCTGAAGAAGTAGCCCTGGATCTCGTCGCAGCCGTGGCGGCGCAGGAACTCCAGCTGCTGCGCGGTCTCCACGCCTTCGGCGATGGCGCGCAGGCGCAGGCTGTGGGCCATGGCGATCACCGCCTGGGTGATGCTCTCGCCATCGGCTTCGCCCGGCACGCCGTGGATGAACGAACGGTCGATCTTGATGCTGTCCACCGGGAAGCGGCGCAGGTAGGCGAGCGACGAGTAGCCGGTGCCGAAGTCGTCCATCGCCAGGGTCACGCCGAGCTCGCGCAGGGCGGCAAGGATGCGCCGGGTATGCTCCGGATTCTGCATGATCAGCGATTCGGTGATCTCAAGCTCCAGCGCGCCAGCCGCCAGGCCGGTGTCGGCCAGCACCCGCTCGACCAGCGCGACCAGGCTCTCGTCGAGGAACTGGCGGGCGGACAGGTTCACGGCCACGCGCAGCCGCCGGCTGTCAAGCTCGACGCCCAGCGCGGCGGTCTGCTGGCAGGCGGTACGCAGCACCCATTCGCCCATCGGCACGATCAGCCCGCTCTCCTCGGCCAGCGGAATGAAGCGCCCGGGCGGCACCAGGCCCAGCTCCGGATGGCGCCAGCGCAGCAGCGCCTCCATGCCGGTCACCAGGCCGGTGGCGATCTCCTGCTTGGGCTGATAGTGCAGCTCCAGCTCGCCGCGCTCTAGCGCGCGCTTGAGCTGGGTCTCCATGGTGAGCCGCTCGAGGGTGTGCGCCTCGTTCTGCGGCGCGTAGAAGCAGTAGCTGTTGCGGCCCTGCGCCTTGGCGCGGAACATCGCGATGTCCGCGTTCTTCTGCAGCGTGCGCGCGTCGCCGGCATCGTCCGGGCAGGTGGCGATGCCGATGCTGGCCGTGACGTGGAACTCCTGGCCCTCGATGTGCATCGGCTCGGCCACGGCGTCGAGCAGCTTCGCGGCCACCGAGGCGGCGAATGACGGCTGCGGCAGGTCCTCGATCACGACGATGAACTCGTCGCCGCCGAAGCGTGCGACGATGTCGCTGGCGCGCAGGGCCTCGCGCATGCGTGCGGCGACCTCGCGCAGCAGCTGGTCGCCGGCGTCGTGGCCGAGCGCGTCGTTCACGTTCTTGAAGCGGTCGACGTCCACGAACAGCAGCGCGAGCGGCGACCCGCTGCGGTGGCAGCGGTGCAGGGCCTGGTCGAGCGACTGCGAGAACATGACCCGGTTGGGCAGCCCGGTGAGTGCGTCGAAGTGGGCGAGCTGCTCGTTGCGCTGACTCACCCGGAGGCTCTCGCGCATGGTGGCATTGACGTGGCGGGCCACGGTCATCATGGCGAGGCCGAACAGCACGCCCATGAAGCTCATCGGGAAGTGGAGCGGGCCTGCGCCCAGCAGGAACTGCAGCACCACCGGCGCGAGCGCGGGCACCGCGAACAGCGCGAAGGCGAGCATCACCGGGGAGAGCGTGGCGACCGCCCCCGCCACCATGCCGGCGATGACGAACGACACGAATACCTGGTGCGGCAGGGACTGGGTGGGGAACAGCACGACTGCGGTGGCGCCCCACAGCACGCCCGAGGCCGCCGCACCGACCAGGAACCGGTTGCGCCAGATGCGCATGTCGGATGCGATCGGCGCCGCCAGGGCGAACGCGCGGGCTTCGGCCAGGCGCAGGGCACTGACCCCGACCATGCAGACCAGCCAGGGCACGATCCTGGCGGGATCCACCTCGGGCCACAGCACGTAGGCGAGGATCGCTGCGTTCACCAGCGCCACCAGCTGCGACAGCAGGGCGTTCTCGTGCAGCAGGCGCACCTGCTCGGCCTCTACCGGCTGCGGATGCGACGCGGAGGGTGAGAACATGGGCGCGGCGTGGAGGGCCGCAGCCGGCTTGGCTGGTTCCATCGATTCTGGGTGTCGAAGTCAGGGGCTCTAAAGCAAGCCATACGCCAAGCAGGGGGTTCCCTGATGCCATGTCAATGTGAACCAGTGTGAAGCCGGCCGGCAGCGCACCGCATGGACGCGGGTCGTGCGGTGCAGCGTAGCGGGCCGAAGCACCGCGGTAGAATGACGATTTGCCGGAATCCCAAATGACCGTGCCCGCTCCCGTCGTCCGCCCCCGCCGCAGCCTGCTGTTCGTCCCCGCGCTGCGCCCCGACCGCTACTGGAAGGCGCTCGACGCCGGCGCCGACATCGTCTGCGTGGACATGGAGGACGCGGTGGCCCTGCCGCGCAAGGACGAGGGGCGCGCCGCGACCCTGCCGCTGTTCGGCGAGAACACCCACCCGCACGTCGAGCGCATGGTGCGGATCAACAGCATCTCCACCGTGCACGGACTGAAGGACCTGCAGGCGATCATCGAAAGCGATGCGCCGCCGCCGTCGATCATGATCCCCAAGGTCAAGTCGGCCGACGAGATCCAGCTCATCGACACGCTGCTGTCCACGGGCAGGGCGCGCGAGATCCGCTTCTGCGTGATCATCGAGACCAACCAGGGCCTGGAGCGCGCGGTCGAGATCGCCAAGTCCAGCCCCCGCATCGACTCGATGATCCTCGGTGCCGTGGACATGTCCGCCGAGCTGCGCTGCCAGAAGGCCTGGGAGCCGCTGCTCTACACCCGCTCGCGCCTGGTCCATGCGGCGGCGAGTGCGGGCATCGACCTCCTCGACGTGCCGTTCCTGAACCTGGACGATCCCGAGGGCCTGCGCACCGAGGCGCAAGCCTGCGCGCGCCTCGGCTTCACCGGCAAGGCGTCGATCCATCCCAACCAGCTCTCCATCATCAACGCCGCCTTCACCCCGGACGCGAAGACCATCGAGAAGGCGCGCAAGGTGTGCGCGGCGTTCGAGGCCGACCGCACCGGCCTGGTGGTGGTGGACAACGAGCTCATCGAGCTGCCGGTGGTGCGTTCGTACTATCGCGTGCTGGCGATCGCCGAGCGGCTGCAGCAGCGCTGATCGTCAGGTGCCAAGTCGGCTCGCGCCCGGGCTCTGCGCGGTGCTGCTGCTGGCCGCATCCGCGCCGGTCCCTGCCATCATGGCGGGCGCGCCGCCCGACTCTCCCGCGGTGCGCGTCGATCCCAACACGCCGGACTCGCCCTGGGCCGGTGTGGGCAGCCTGCTCGTCGATGGTGGCGTGTACTCGGCGGTCGTGATCGGGCCCAGGCACGTGCTCACCGCCGCCCACGTGGCAGGCAACGCCTCGCACACGCGCTTCCAGTTGAACGCCGGCGAGAGCCCTCTGGTGGTCCAGGCGCAGAGCGTGCACCGGCATCACGGCTTCGCGCGCTACGATCCGAAGCAACCCCGCGACGACCTCGCGGTGATCGTCCTGCGCGATCCATTGCCGGCGGGCACGCCGGTCTACGCGCTCCATCGGGCCGGCATCGCGACCGCGAACCCCACCCCGATCGTGATGGTGGGGTACGGCGCGAGCGGCAACGGTGACAGCGGGCCCACCGTGTCACCGGCGGCCAACGTCAAGCGCGTCGGCCGCAACCAGATCGACGTCGTTGCCACCGACGGGCAGGGACTGCAGCGGGTGTTCCTGTTCGACTTCGACGGCGGCGCCGGTGCGCCCAATCTCCTGGGCGGCCCGTCGCTTGGCAATGCGGTGGAAGCGACCTTTGCCGGCGGCGATTCGGGCGGCCCCAGCTTCGTCTGCGAAGGCGGGCAGGGCGATGGATGCGTGGGCGGGCGCTGGGCACTGCTCGGCATCAACACCTTCATCATGAACCCCGGCGACCCGGCACCGCCGCCGAGCACCTTCGGCACCCTGGGCGGCGGCATGCTGCTGCCAGCCTACGCCGACTGGATCGACGAGGTCCTGCTGCAGACCGGCGGGGCGCCACGCGCGCCATGAAGCCCCAGCGAGTGGACTAGAATTGCGCTCTTTGGCAGCGAGTCCCTGCATGAATGCGCCCGATCTGACGCTTCCCCGCCTGACCAGCCTCGCCCACGGCGGCGGTTGCGGCTGCAAGCTCGCCCCCGGGGTGCTCGAGCAGATCATCGCCAACACCGCGAAGGGGTTCGTCCCGCGCGAGCTGCTGGTGGGGATCGAGACCAGCGACGATGCTGCGGTCTACCAGATCAACGACGAGCAGGCGATCGTGGCGACCACCGATTTCTTCATGCCGGTGGT
>CAZFYX010000071.1:0-2215 GCA_964523885.1 uncultured Burkholderiales bacterium
AGTGAGTCAGATACGACAGGTACAGCGGATTGGCGTTCTCGGCCTGCGCCACGGCAATGCGCGGCAGCTTCTGGATCAGGCCGAGGTCGCGCATCATCAGGAAGCCCTTGCCCAGCGCGCTGACGTTGCCGAGATTGCCGCCGGGGATCACCACCCAGTCCGGCACCTCCCAGCGGAACTGCTGCACCAGCTCGATGGCCACCGTCTTCTGGCCCTCGATGCGCAGGCTGTTCATCGAGTTGGCCAGGTACACGGTCTTTTCCTTGGTGATCTCCTGCACCAGGGCCATGCAGCCGTCGAAGTCGGTGTCGAGGCTCAGCACCAGGGCCCCGTTGGCGATCGGCTGCACGAGCTGCGCCGGCGACACTTTGTTGCGCGGCAACAGCACCACGGCCGGAATCCCCGCCGCGGCGCAGTAGTTGGCCAGCGCCGCGGAGGTATCGCCGGTCGAGGCACAGGCGATGGCGGCGATCTGCTGACCCTCGGCGATCATCTGCTTGACCACCGAGACCAGCACGGTCATGCCGAGGTCCTTGAACGAGCCGGTGTGCGAGTTGCCGCACTGCTTGACCCACAGGTCCTCGACGCCGCGCATCTTGCCGTAGCGCTCGGCCCACAGCAGGTTGGTGCCGCCTTCGTAGGTGGAGACCACGTTCTCGTTGTCGAGGAACGGCACCACCCATTCCTTCTTGCCCCACACGCCCGAGCCGTACGGAAAGTCGTTGCGCCGGTAGCGTTCGTCGAACAGCTGCATCCACGCCGCCGCGGAGCGCCGCCGCAGGGCGTCGATGTCGTGCACGACGTCCAGCAGGTCGCCGCAGTTCGGACAGCGATAAATGACTTCGGTCAGGCTGTAGTGGGTCGGGCAGCCGTTGACGCATTCGAACCAGGCACTGTACTCGCTCATCCTCGTGCTCCTTGTGGCCCCTCGCGGCACAACGAGCCGCGATCGCCGGCCCTACACCTTGGCGGATCGTCGAGATCGCCGCAACCGCCCCTCGCCCTCTAAGCAACCTGCAATGGAAGCCTTCCCCCCTTGCGGGGGAAGGTTTGGATGGGGGGTAATGAAACACTCCGCCTCCGCGTTTCTCACATGTTCCTATGAGCGCCATACACATCGCGAATGATGCGGAGATTGTTGAATCACCCCCTCCTCGATCCTCCCCGTCGAGGGGGAGGAAGCCGGACAGGCATGATTTCACAATCGTGCTTTCGAGCCCGCGCGCTGCATCATTCAGCGCGCGGTCCGAGGCGGATCTCTTCGTACACGGCCGTTTCGACGCGGCGCTCGGCGGGAAACACGGTGGCATAGCGGGCGAAGGCCGGGGCGCGTTCGACGAGCAGCACATTGGGGGCGAATTCGCGCACCGGGACCTCGCGCGGGTCGAGCGCGCGGCGGTAGACCTCGACGATGCGCACGGCGGCAGAGACATCGTAGGTCAGGTAGCGCACGACGTTGGCGTCCTTGGCGACGACGCACAGCACGCGCGCGCCGGACGCCGCCAGGGTGCGCGCGCGCTGGCCGATGGGCGTCGCCGCGGGGCTGAAGTAGCGCTGCGCTTCGGCGTCGGATGCGAAGGTGACGAAGTAGGAATGCGCCGACGAAGCGAGTACCGCGAGCAGCGCGGCGGCTGCCAGCCAGGCGCGATTCTCCAACAGTGTCCACAGACCGAGCGCCGCGGCGACGAGCGCGATCGGCATGACGATCAGCAGCCGCGTCAGGCTGGGCCCCGAGAGACCGAGCAGGAGGGTGGCGCACAGCCAGGTCCAGCACAGGAACGATACCTCGGGCAGCGCGCGCCGCCGCCACAGCGGCAGCAGCCCGACCAACACCGCCGCGGCGACGATGGGATGCACGGGGTTGATGCCCGCCGCCGTCAGGCCGGCACTGACGCCGTCGAAGATATGCGCCGAGCCGGTCAGGCTCCGGTAGGCGTCGGGATAGTGGAACGGCAGCAGCGCGCTCCACAGGATGTGCCCGGGCGCGGCGCTCCAGCCGCCGAGCACGACGTAGCTGCCGCGCAGGAGAAACTCGCGCGGATGAGCCAGGAAGAACAAAAGATTCGGCAGCGACACGAGCAGGGCCCCGCCCGCGATCCATCCGTAGCAACGCAGCAGCGGTGTGCGCGGGGCGCGGCAGCGCATTAGGCGCACGCCGGCGTGCAGCAGCAGTGCGATCACCAGCACACGGCAGGCGGTGTATGCATAGAGGCTC